>JBFDTN010000001.1:1397500-1997500 GCA_040719455.1 Streptococcus pneumoniae
CACGCCTCACTGCTTAGCCAGACACTTCCATTCGTCTGGTTGAGTTAGCCTTCTGCGTCCCTCCATCACTTCATACTCTAGTACAGGAATATCAACCTGTTGGCCATCGGATACACCTTTCGGTCTCTCCTTAGGTCCCGACTAACCCAGGGCGGACGAGCCTTCCCCTGGAAACCTTAGTCTTACGGTGGATGGGATTCTCACCCATCTTTCGCTACTCATACCGGCATTCTCACTTCTATGCGTTCCAGCGCTCCTCACGGTACACCTTCACCACACATAGAACGCTCTCCTACCATTACCTATTAGGTAATCCACAGCTTCGGTAAATTGTTTTAGCCCCGGTACATTTTCGGCGCAGGGTCACTCGACTAGTGAGCTATTACGCACTCTTTGAATGAATAGCTGCTTCTAAGCTAACATCCTAGTTGTCTGTGCAACCCCACATCCTTTTCCACTTAACAATTATTTTGGGACCTTAGCTGGTGGTCTGGGCTGTTTCCCTTTCGACTACGGATCTTAGCACTCGCAGTCTGACTGCCGATTATATCTCGTTGGCATTCGGAGTTTATCTGAGATTGGTAATCCGGGATGGACCCCTCACCCAAACAGTGCTCTACCTCCAAGAGACTTAACATCGACGCTAGCCCTAAAGCTATTTCGGAGAGAACCAGCTATCTCCAAGTTCGTTTGGAATTTCTCCGCTACCCACAAGTCATCCAAGCACTTTTCAACGTGCCCTGGTTCGGTCCTCCAGTGCGTTTTACCGCACCTTCAACCTGCTCATGGGTAGGTCACATGGTTTCGGGTCTATAACATGATACTAAGTCGCCCTGTTCAGACTCGGTTTCCCTACGGCTCCGTCTCTTCAACTTAACCTCGCATCATATCATAACTCGCCGGTTCATTCTACAAAAGGCACGCTCTCACCCATTAACGGGCTCGAACTTGTTGTAGGCACACGGTTTCAGGTTCTATTTCACTCCCCTCCCGGGGTGCTTTTCACCTTTCCCTCACGGTACTGGTTCACTATCGGTCACTAGGGAGTATTTAGGGTTGGGAGATGGTCCTCCCAGATTCCGACGGGATTTCACGTGTCCCGCCGTACTCAGGATACTGCTAGGTACAGACTCTGTTTCGAATACGAGGCTTTTACTCTCTTTGGCTCTACTTCCCAGTAGATTCTTCTACAAAATCTGAGTCCACATTGCAGTCCTACAACCCCGAAGAGTAAACTCTTCGGTTTGCCCTCCTGCCGTTTCGCTCGCCGCTACTCAGGCAATCGCTTTTGCTTTCTCTTCCTGCAGCTACTTAGATGTTTCAGTTCACTGCGTCTTCCTTCTCATGACCTTAACAGTCATGGATAACATGCATTACATGTTGGGTTCCCCCATTCGGACACCCCTGGATCATTGCTTACTTACAGCTCCCCAAGGAATTTCGTCGTTAGTCACGTCCTTCTTCGGCTCCTAGTGCCAAGGCATCCACCGTGCGCCCTTATTAACTTAACCTTATTTAACCTAATTCTTTCAAATTAGAAAACTCATTAATTCACAGCGTTTTCGGTTTATTTTCTTGTTACTATTTGATATAGATATTCAATTTTCAATGTGCAAATCTCTACAACTCTCTCGAGTTGTATGGAGCCTAGCGGGATCGAACCGCTGACCTCCTGCGTGCAAAGCAGGCGCTCTCCCAGCTGAGCTAAGGCCCCACAAGACCTCTCAAAACTAAACATGACGACCAATATACAGTTCCTTTTTTCCTTAGAAAGGAGGTGATCCAGCCGCACCTTCCGATACGGCTACCTTGTTACGACTTCACCCCAATCATCTATCCCACCTTAGGCGGCTGGCTCCTTACGGTTACCTCACCGACTTCGGGTGTTACAAACTCTCGTGGTGTGACGGGCGGTGTGTACAAGGCCCGGGAACGTATTCACCGCGGCGTGCTGATCCGCGATTACTAGCGATTCCGACTTCATGTAGGCGAGTTGCAGCCTACAATCCGAACTGAGACTGGCTTTAAGAGATTAGCTTGCCGTCACCGACTTGCGACTCGTTGTACCAGCCATTGTAGCACGTGTGTAGCCCAGGTCATAAGGGGCATGATGATTTGACGTCATCCCCACCTTCCTCCGGTTTATTACCGGCAGTCTCGCTAGAGTGCCCAACTGAATGATGGCAACTAACAATAAGGGTTGCGCTCGTTGCGGGACTTAACCCAACATCTCACGACACGAGCTGACGACAACCATGCACCACCTGTCACCAGTGTTCCGAAGAAAAATCCTATCTCTAGGACGGTCACTGGGATGTCAAGACCTGGTAAGGTTCTTCGCGTTGCTTCGAATTAAACCACATGCTCCACCGCTTGTGCGGGCCCCCGTCAATTCCTTTGAGTTTCAACCTTGCGGTCGTACTCCCCAGGCGGAGTGCTTAATGCGTTAGCTGCGGCACTGAGTCCCGGAAAGGACCCAACACCTAGCACTCATCGTTTACGGCGTGGACTACCAGGGTATCTAATCCTGTTCGCTCCCCACGCTTTCGAGCCTCAGCGTCAGTTACAGACCAGAGAGCCGCTTTCGCCACCGGTGTTCCTCCATATATCTACGCATTTCACCGCTACACATGGAATTCCACTCTCCCCTTCTGCACTCAAGTTAAACAGTTTCCAAAGCGTACTATGGTTAAGCCACAGCCTTTAACTTCAGACTTATCTAACCGCCTGCGCTCGCTTTACGCCCAATAAATCCGGACAACGCTCGGGACCTACGTATTACCGCGGCTGCTGGCACGTAGTTAGCCGTCCCTTTCTGGTAAGATACCGTCACTTAGCAGATTTTCCACTCCCACTAACATTCTTCTCTTACAACAGAGCTTTACGATCCGAAAACCTTCTTCACTCACGCGGCGTTGCTCGGTCAGGGTTGCCCCCATTGCCGAAGATTCCCTACTGCTGCCTCCCGTAGGAGTCTGGGCCGTGTCTCAGTCCCAGTGTGGCCGATCACCCTCTCAGGTCGGCTATGTATCGTCGCCTTGGTGAGCCGTTACCCCACCAACTAGCTAATACAACGCAGGTCCATCTGGTAGTGGTGCAATTGCACCTTTCAAATGCTTACCATGCAGTAAGCACTGTTATGCGGTATTAGCTATCGTTTCCAATAGTTATCCCCCGCTACCAGGCAGGTTACCTACGCGTTACTCACCCGTTCGCAACTCCTCCGCTCGGTGCAAGCACCAAGCTTCAGCGTTCTACTTGCATGTATTAGGCACGCCGCCAGCGTTCGTCCTGAGCCAGGATCAAACTCTCATATAAAGTTTGAGCTCTCACTCATGTTCTGTCTCGCTGACAGATTTATTGTTTCTTGTGTTTGACTGACTGAGTCTCCTCAGTCGCCCTGCACATTGGTTCGTCTTGTTCAGTTTTCAAAGGTCTTTGTCGCTCTCTCGCGACAACCATCTTAGTATATCACCTATCCATTTCTTTGTCAACACTTTTTTTCGTTTTTTTTGATTTTTTTATTACTTTTTTTAATCTTGTTTTTCTGCATCTTCTATTTTTGCCTAGTTTACAATAAAATAACTACCCCTAGTGATTTCTCTCGTTTCTTTCATTCAACTATAAAAAAGAACTTCCTAATAGAAGTTCTTGACTGCTTTACTTACTAAGCTCTGTGATAAAGCCTTTTAACTGTTCCTTCGTATGGACGCCTGCCACTTGTTTGACTACTTCGCCGTCTTTTTTAAACAATAGGGTAGGGATTGACATGATCCCATACTCCCGGGCGGTGTTTGGATTCTCGTCAACATCCATTTTGAAGATTTTCAATTCATCTTCATGAATTTCTTCGGACAATTGTTCCAAAATTGGTGCTTGCATACGACATGGGCCACACCAAGTTGCCCAAAAGTCAATCAAGACAAGACCTTCTTTTGTTTCTTCGACAAAGTTTGCATCTGTAACTGCTTGAACCATAGTTGTTCTCCTTTATTTATATTGCTAATTCTATTTTATCTTAAAAGAAAGCTTTTTCAAAATATTTGCTACGCATTCATCTCTATTGGCTAATAATAGGCTCTAAGTATTTATTTTTCCTACAACAAAGATTAATCTATTTTGTACTTTGACAAAAGTAATTCCTTCTTGAGAATAACCCTTTTTTCCGATTTCAGCAACAATAACAATCGCTTCATCTGCAACTAGGTTAAAAAAATCCATCTAGGAATAAATTTTATATATGAGTTTGTCTCCTCATTTTTACAAAAATATATAATTTTCACATGTAAGCAAAGTAGTCTATAAGCAACCAAGTGCCTATATTAGAATTTTCTACCATAATCACAAATAACTATTATCTAACCTCATGTTAAACTCTTTGCTCATTGATTTATCAATTTGATAAACTAGCTCGCTATTCAGCGTATTCTTTACTTTTGAATCCTCTATTGAGCTTACTTATCCCTTTGTAATTACAAAATTCATAGTATAAAAAAGAAATCACTCATCAGTGACTTCTCTAGAATATTATACAAGCATACCCTTCATCTTCACAAGCCAATAAATTGATAAAATAAATAAAGGAAAGGCTAAAAAGATCATGGACACAATCCCTAGACTGGTTGCCAACGCTACAAAAAGCATGCCAAGAAGGCTCGGGAGAACAAGATCTACAACACCGATGGCTGATTGAATAGATCCCATTGCATCCTCAGGAATCAAGCTCATCACTGCTGTTTGCAACCGAGGCATGATAACACCGATTGAAAAAACACCGCCAGCAATTCCCATGAGCAGCATCCAGAAATTTTGAAAGAAAAAACCAACTAAAATCAATCCACACATAGATTGACCAATATAAAGATTTAGTTTTGTAGAGACATGTTTCAAAAGATTACCACTGAGAGAACTTCCTAAAATAACTCCCGCGATATTTAAAATGGAGATAATGCTCAAAGCCTGTCCTGTCTGTAAACCTAGGAAAGGATGTTTCGATAGAAATAAGGTCGCAACCGGCACTGTTATATTGAGCAAGGCACTACTAATTGCTAAAACACAGAGTAATTTCATGATATCACCCATACCAGCTAAGAACTTAATAAATGTTAAAAGATGTTGCCAAAAAGCCTTAAAACTTAAGTTTTTATCAATCTCTAGTTCCTCTTCCATCTAGATTAATTTCCCTCGAATCAGCCATAGCCCACCGAAAGCAAAGAGAAAGGTCAAAGCATTTAAAAAAGCAAAAATTTCAATACTTAAAAATCCTAAAAATAATCCTCCACTGAGATTGCCAATAATTCGTACAGTCAGTGTACTCGCCTGTACAAATCCCATGGCTGTCGTCATATCATCCTTAATCAAGCGAACTATATCGGCGTTAGCATGAATCCTGTAAATTGACCCAAGGTATCCGAGATAAAGTTAATCAAGCAAATTAGGACAACAGATAACAAAGAAAATTTACTACTTGTCAAAATGATACCTACGCCTGTGTAGAGTAAGAATTTGACGAAAGAGAAGACAATATTTTTTCGAACCCGATTTTTCTGAAAATCTGCCACTGTCCCTAAGGCTATCTGCAAAATCTGTGGCAAAGTTTCTGAAATCGTAATTAAAAGGATGGCTAAAGGTGCAAATGGATAAGAAGACACATAACTGATAAAAGCTAGATAAAACATGGTATCTCCAAATTATGTAACTTTTATAGTTTTCAATCAATATGTTATCATTTATTTATCGAAATAAAACAATGGACTTCTCCACAAGGATTGAATCCAGTGATTTACAGGATTCAGTCCTTTTACTTTTTCTTCCCTCAAGCATTGTCTTGCGCTGCTGGAGGCTAAAGATATGAATAAGTTATAGATATTGACTTCCTGTCCACCCCCTTCAACTGTGACATCACTAACATTTTTCGGCTCTATAATTTCTGTAGTGGGTAACTTCCACTGAAGAGATTATAGAGCTTTTTCAGTGTAGAAAAAAAGTCCCATATAATCTATAATGAAAAGCGACGAAACTCACATTAGAAAGAATCATATGGAACGACTTAATAATACCACAAATCTTATCGGAATAAAAGATAAAAATATCACCATCACTTCTGCTTACAAAGTTAAATCCCATATCCTCCTTCAAGCAACCTTAGACTATCCTGCTCCTCCTTGTCCTCACTGCCAAGGAAAGATGATAAAATATGACTTCCAACGAGAATCCTCTATTCCTATGCTTGATCTTCAAGGATTTCCTACTCTTCTAAAACTTAGAAAACGACGCTTTAAATGCAAGTGTTGTCTACGTGTATCCGTAGCTCAAACGCCTCTCGTCAAGAAACATCATCAAATTTCTCAACCTATCTGGGACAAAATCACTCAACTACATACGGAAAAAGTAACGAACTCTGATATCACTAAGAAGAACCACGTGTCTGTCTCTACCGTACAGCGAAAGCTGACTAAATTCTCCTTCAAAGAAGACTACTCAAGACTTCCTGATATCCTATCTTGGGATGAATTCTCATGTAATAAGGGAAAGCTTGCATTTATCGCTCAGGATTTTCAAACCAAAAAGATTATCACTATTCTTGAGAATAATCGGCAAACAACCATTAAAAACTACTTCCTCAAATACACGAGAGAGATGAGGGAAAACGTCAAAGTCGTAACTGTAGATATGGCTGGTAACTACATTCCTATCATTAAATTCTTATTCCCGAAAGCAAAGATTGTTCTGGATCGTTTCCATATTATTCAGCACCTGAGCCGGGCGATGATGGCTACTCGGATTGCCATTATGAAGAACTGTGACAAGGGCTCTCTCCCTTATCGTGCTATGAAACATCATTGGAGAATCCTCCAAAAGGACAGCCGGAAACTCTCTAACAAACTCTTTTATTCTCGAACCTTTAGGCAAACATTAACCCCTAGAGAAGTAGTTCAAAAAACCTTAGACTTATCAGAGGAACTAAGGCACTATTATGACCTTTATCAACTCTTGATGTTCCATTTTCAAGAGAAGAACAGTGAGGCTTTCTTCGGACTGATAGAAGACTATTTACCTACTGTGAATTCTACTTTCAGAACAGTCTTTACAACCTTTCTCAAATACAGACAATACATTACCAATGCACTTGAATTACCTTATTCAAACGCTAAGCTAGAAGCTACTAACAAACTTATCAAAGACATCAAACGACAAGCTTTCGGTTTCCGAAACTTCAAAAACTTTAAAACAAAAATTCTCATCGCTTTAAACATACAAAAAGAGAGAACCAACCTGATTCTCTCTCGTATGGGATAATACTTCACCCACTACAGTTGACAAAGTGCCCATTTTTCTAAGATACAAATTTAATAAAAAAAGAACCTTGCTTCCACAAGATTCAAAGAACTATAAACTCCGCCAGTAGGACTCGAACCTACGACATCATGATTAACAGTCATGCGCTACTACCAACTGAGCTATGGCGGATAATAGCT
Organism: Streptococcus pneumoniae; assembly: GCA_040719455.1. NCBI lineage: Bacteria > Bacillati > Bacillota > Bacilli > Lactobacillales > Streptococcaceae > Streptococcus > Streptococcus pneumoniae. The sequence continues at coordinate 1,404,979 of JBFDTN010000001.1, forward strand.
AAGCGACTACCATATCTCACAGGGGGCAACCCCCAACTACTTCCGGCGTTCTAGGGCTTAACTGCTGTGTTCGGCATGGGTACAGGTGTATCTCCTAGGCTATCGTCACTTAACTATTCTGAGTATTTCCACACTCAAAATTGAATATCTTATCAAATCCTCTCAAGAACTAAACCACGCTATGTTCTCGTTGAATCTTACTTATTTTGGATAAGTCCTCGAGCTATTAGTATTAGTCCGCTCCATTGCTCACACAACTTCCACTCCTAACCTATCTACCTGATCTTCTCTCAGGGCTCTTACTAACTTAACGTTATGGGAAATCTCATCTTGAGGTGGGTTTCACACTTAGATGCTTTCAGCGTTTATCCCTTCCCTACATAGCTACCCAGCGATGCCTCTGGCGAGACAACTGGTACACCAGCGGTAAGTCCACTCTGGTCCTCTCGTACTAGGAGCAGATCCTCTCAAATTTCCTACGCCCGCGACGGATAGGGACCGAACTGTCTCACGACGTTCTGAACCCAGCTCGCGTGCCGCTTTAATGGGCGAACAGCCCAACCCTTGGGACCGACTACAGCCCCAGGATGCGACGAGCCGACATCGAGGTGCCAAACCTCCCCGTCGATGTGAACTCTTGGGGGAGATAAGCCTGTTATCCCCAGGGTAGCTTTTATCCGTTGAGCGATGGCCCTTCCATTCGGAACCACCGGATCACTAAGCCCGACTTTCGTCCCTGCTCGAGTTGTAGCTCTCGCAGTCAAGCTCCCTTATACCTTTACACTCTGCGATTGATTTCCAACCAATCTGAGGGAACCTTTGGGCGCCTCCGTTACCTTTTAGGAGGCGACCGCCCCAGTCAAACTGCCCGTCAGACACTGTCTCCCATAGTGATAAACTATGCGGGTTAGAGTGGCCATAACACAAGGGTAGTATCCCAACAGCGCCTCCTTCGAAACTGGCGTCCCGATCTCTTTGGCTCCTACCTATCCTGTACATGTGGCACAGACACTCAATATCAAACTGCAGTAAAGCTCCATGGGGTCTTTCCGTCCTGTCGCGGGTAACCTGCATCTTCACAGGTACTAAAATTTCACCGAGTCTCTCGTTGAGACAGTGCCCAAATCATTACGCCTTTCGTGCGGGTCGGAACTTACCCGACAAGGAATTTCGCTACCTTAGGACCGTTATAGTTACGGCCGCCGTTTACTGGGGCTTCAATTCAGATCTTCGCGTTACCGCTAAACCCTCCTCTTAACCTTCCAGCACCGGGCAGGCGTCACCCCCTATACATCATCTTACGATTTAGCAGAGAGCTGTGTTTTTGATAAACAGTTGCTTGGGCCTATTCACTGCGGCTCAGTATTACTGAGCACCCCTTCTCCCGAAGTTACGGGGTCATTTTGCCGAGTTCCTTAACGAGAGTTCTCTCGCTCACCTGAGGCTACTCGCCTCGACTACCTGTGTCGGTTTGCGGTACGGGTAGAGTATGATACATCGCTAGAAGCTTTTCTTGGCAGTGTGACATCACTCACTTCGCTACTAATCTTCGCTCCCCATCACAGCTCAACGTTATAGGTATAAGCATTTGACTCATACCACGCCTCACTGCTTAGCCAGACACTTCCATTCGTCTGGTTGAGTTAGCCTTCTGCGTCCCTCCATCACTTCATACTCTAGTACAGGAATATCAACCTGTTGGCCATCGGATACACCTTTCGGTCTCTCCTTAGGTCCCGACTAACCCAGGGCGGACGAGCCTTCCCCTGGAAACCTTAGTCTTACGGTGGATGGGATTCTCACCCATCTTTCGCTACTCATACCGGCATTCTCACTTCTATGCGTTCCAGCGCTCCTCACGGTACACCTTCACCACACATAGAACGCTCTCCTACCATTACCTATTAGGTAATCCACAGCTTCGGTAAATTGTTTTAGCCCCGGTACATTTTCGGCGCAGGGTCACTCGACTAGTGAGCTATTACGCACTCTTTGAATGAATAGCTGCTTCTAAGCTAACATCCTAGTTGTCTGTGCAACCCCACATCCTTTTCCACTTAACAATTATTTTGGGACCTTAGCTGGTGGTCTGGGCTGTTTCCCTTTCGACTACGGATCTTAGCACTCGCAGTCTGACTGCCGATTATATCTCGTTGGCATTCGGAGTTTATCTGAGATTGGTAATCCGGGATGGACCCCTCACCCAAACAGTGCTCTACCTCCAAGAGACTTAACATCGACGCTAGCCCTAAAGCTATTTCGGAGAGAACCAGCTATCTCCAAGTTCGTTTGGAATTTCTCCGCTACCCACAAGTCATCCAAGCACTTTTCAACGTGCCCTGGTTCGGTCCTCCAGTGCGTTTTACCGCACCTTCAACCTGCTCATGGGTAGGTCACATGGTTTCGGGTCTATAACATGATACTAAGTCGCCCTGTTCAGACTCGGTTTCCCTACGGCTCCGTCTCTTCAACTTAACCTCGCATCATATCATAACTCGCCGGTTCATTCTACAAAAGGCACGCTCTCACCCATTAACGGGCTCGAACTTGTTGTAGGCACACGGTTTCAGGTTCTATTTCACTCCCCTCCCGGGGTGCTTTTCACCTTTCCCTCACGGTACTGGTTCACTATCGGTCACTAGGGAGTATTTAGGGTTGGGAGATGGTCCTCCCAGATTCCGACGGGATTTCACGTGTCCCGCCGTACTCAGGATACTGCTAGGTACAGACTCTGTTTCGAATACGAGGCTTTTACTCTCTTTGGCTCTACTTCCCAGTAGATTCTTCTACAAAATCTGAGTCCACATTGCAGTCCTACAACCCCGAAGAGTAAACTCTTCGGTTTGCCCTCCTGCCGTTTCGCTCGCCGCTACTCAGGCAATCGCTTTTGCTTTCTCTTCCTGCAGCTACTTAGATGTTTCAGTTCACTGCGTCTTCCTTCTCATGACCTTAACAGTCATGGATAACATGCATTACATGTTGGGTTCCCCCATTCGGACACCCCTGGATCATTGCTTACTTACAGCTCCCCAAGGAATTTCGTCGTTAGTCACGTCCTTCTTCGGCTCCTAGTGCCAAGGCATCCACCGTGCGCCCTTATTAACTTAACCTTATTTAACCTAATTCTTTCAAATTAGAAAACTCATTAATTCACAGCGTTTTCGGTTTATTTTCTTGTTACTATTTGATATAGATATTCAATTTTCAATGTGCAAATCTCTACAACTCTCTCGAGTTGTATGGAGCCTAGCGGGATCGAACCGCTGACCTCCTGCGTGCAAAGCAGGCGCTCTCCCAGCTGAGCTAAGGCCCCACAAGACCTCTCAAAACTAAACATGACGACCAATATACAGTTCCTTTTTTCCTTAGAAAGGAGGTGATCCAGCCGCACCTTCCGATACGGCTACCTTGTTACGACTTCACCCCAATCATCTATCCCACCTTAGGCGGCTGGCTCCTTACGGTTACCTCACCGACTTCGGGTGTTACAAACTCTCGTGGTGTGACGGGCGGTGTGTACAAGGCCCGGGAACGTATTCACCGCGGCGTGCTGATCCGCGATTACTAGCGATTCCGACTTCATGTAGGCGAGTTGCAGCCTACAATCCGAACTGAGACTGGCTTTAAGAGATTAGCTTGCCGTCACCGACTTGCGACTCGTTGTACCAGCCATTGTAGCACGTGTGTAGCCCAGGTCATAAGGGGCATGATGATTTGACGTCATCCCCACCTTCCTCCGGTTTATTACCGGCAGTCTCGCTAGAGTGCCCAACTGAATGATGGCAACTAACAATAAGGGTTGCGCTCGTTGCGGGACTTAACCCAACATCTCACGACACGAGCTGACGACAACCATGCACCACCTGTCACCAGTGTTCCGAAGAAAAATCCTATCTCTAGGACGGTCACTGGGATGTCAAGACCTGGTAAGGTTCTTCGCGTTGCTTCGAATTAAACCACATGCTCCACCGCTTGTGCGGGCCCCCGTCAATTCCTTTGAGTTTCAACCTTGCGGTCGTACTCCCCAGGCGGAGTGCTTAATGCGTTAGCTGCGGCACTGAGTCCCGGAAAGGACCCAACACCTAGCACTCATCGTTTACGGCGTGGACTACCAGGGTATCTAATCCTGTTCGCTCCCCACGCTTTCGAGCCTCAGCGTCAGTTACAGACCAGAGAGCCGCTTTCGCCACCGGTGTTCCTCCATATATCTACGCATTTCACCGCTACACATGGAATTCCACTCTCCCCTTCTGCACTCAAGTTAAACAGTTTCCAAAGCGTACTATGGTTAAGCCACAGCCTTTAACTTCAGACTTATCTAACCGCCTGCGCTCGCTTTACGCCCAATAAATCCGGACAACGCTCGGGACCTACGTATTACCGCGGCTGCTGGCACGTAGTTAGCCGTCCCTTTCTGGTAAGATACCGTCACTTAGCAGATTTTCCACTCCCACTAACATTCTTCTCTTACAACAGAGCTTTACGATCCGAAAACCTTCTTCACTCACGCGGCGTTGCTCGGTCAGGGTTGCCCCCATTGCCGAAGATTCCCTACTGCTGCCTCCCGTAGGAGTCTGGGCCGTGTCTCAGTCCCAGTGTGGCCGATCACCCTCTCAGGTCGGCTATGTATCGTCGCCTTGGTGAGCCGTTACCCCACCAACTAGCTAATACAACGCAGGTCCATCTGGTAGTGATGCAATTGCATCTTTCAAATGCTTACCATGCAGTAAGCACTGTTATGCGGTATTAGCTATCGTTTCCAATAGTTATCCCCCGCTACCAGGCAGGTTACCTACGCGTTACTCACCCGTTCGCAACTCCTCCGCTCGGTGCAAGCACCAAGCTTCAGCGTTCTACTTGCATGTATTAGGCACGCCGCCAGCGTTCGTCCTGAGCCAGGATCAAACTCTCATATAAAGTTTGAGCTCTCACTCATGTTCTGTCTCGCTGACAGATTTATTGTTTCTTGTGTTTGACTGACTGAGTCTCCTCAGTCGCCCTGCACATTGGTTCGTCTTGTTCAGTTTTCAAAGGTCTTTGTCGCTCTCTCGCGACAACCATCTTAGTATATCACCTATCCATTTCTTTGTCAACACTTTTTTTCGTTTTTTTTGATTTTTTTATTACTTTTTTTAATCTTGTTTTTCTGCATCTTCTATTTTTGCCTAGTTTACAATAAAATAACTACCCCTAGTGATTTCTCTCGTTTCTTTCATTCAACTATAAAAAAGAACTTCCTAATAGAAGTTCTTGACTGCTTTACTTACTAAGCTCTGTGATAAAGCCTTTTAACTGTTCCTTCGTATGGACGCCTGCCACTTGTTTGACTACTTCGCCGTCTTTTTTAAACAATAGGGTAGGGATTGACATGATCCCATACTCCCGGGCGGATGGTTGCACCGTTTCCTTGCTACTGAACTAGAAATGATCAATTTGTAAATCGTAGCAGATAACCATTGGGGTCTTGTAGGAGAAACTCGATTTGTTCCTTTTGAATCCTTCGATAGAGTTCTTCCACCTGGTCGCAAGCGATTGAAAAATTAATGCCCTGCCCTAAGGGATATTCTAATGCACCAATGTTCCAACCGTCATCGTGGATTTGCTCAAACATGAACTGACTATCCTCAAACGACATATAGTTGTTTAGTTTTGATTTAGTACTAGGCAACGAGTCGCAGGCATAACTGGGGTTAGGCAAGACGAGTTAACGACGTAATAGATTAAAACTAAATGACTATAAAAGCAAACTTATCTTCTATTCGCTCATACTCTAGTGTAAAGCCTAGTCTTTCATAAAAAATCTTTTGTTTGTGTAATATCAAAGACAGACAATTCCGGAATAAGTTTATTGAAATGCATGGCAAGTTCTCCATATGCTTAAAAGCATCTACTGCTAGTCATTACTTAAAAGTCACGATGGTAGCGCCACTTCCTCCAGCATTTTGAGGTGCATAGCCGAATTCTTTAACCTGTTTATTGCGACGGAGATATTTGGTCACTCCCTCACGGATGACACCTGTTCCGATACCGTGGATAATATCGACTTGCGCCATATTATTAAGCAAGGCTTGATCGATAAAGGCATCTAATTCTTCCATTGCTTCTTCGTAGCGTTTTCCTCGAAGATCTAAGCGGGCACTCGGTCCTCGACCGCTGGTACGTTTGACAACATTGATCTGTTTTTTCTTAGGTGTTTCTTCTTTTTCTACTTTAACGAGGTCAAACTCTTTTTCGTCTAACCTCATCTTAATCAAACCAACTTGGGCTTCCCAACGTCCGTCTTTGAGTTGTTTAACAAGGCTACCGCGTTGACCATAGCTGGTCACAACAATCGCGTCTCCAACTCGTGGTTGACGTTTTTTCTTGGCTTGTTTTAAAACCTTATTTTTCGATAAATCCACCACTTCTGGCGCTAGCTTTTTCAGCTGGCTTTTGGCTTCAATGATTTCATGAGGTTTGAGACTTGCTTTCTGATGAAGATTTTGCAAGATACTGTCACTTTCAGCCAAAGCCATATCTACGATTTCCTTCGCTTCTAAGCGTGCTTTATTTAGCTCCGTTTCTTTTTCTCGGTTTAATTCGTGGTAAAGTTTTTTAAGCACACGATTAAATTTGAGATTATCTTGCTCTACTTCACGGATATGATCCAAGCGTTTACGACTTTCCAAGGTTTGCTCTTCGAGCTGCTCAATAATGCGATTGACATCATTATCAGTATCCGTCATACCTTCTGCCTCACGGACAATGAGATCCATCAAGCCCAAGCGTCTAGCAATCTCAAAGGCATTACTACGACCAGGAACTCCCTGCATAAAACGATAAGTCGGACGCAAGCTATCCGTGTCAAATTCCATGCTGGCATTTTGCACCCCTTCGGTCTCAATCCCATAAGCTTTCAACTCAGGATAGTGGGTTGTCGCCATGGTTTTAATCCCTCGAAGTCGTAAATCTTCCAAGATAGCAATGGCTAATGCTGCCCCTTCTTGTGGATCGGTTCCTGCTCCTAACTCATCAAATAAGACTAGGGATTGCCCATTTACTCGCTCCAAGATGGAAACGATATTGGTCATATGGCTTGAGAAGGTCGATAAACTTTGCTCAATCGACTGCTCATCTCCAATATCTGCAAAAACTTGATGGAAAACTCCAATCCGGCTCCCCTTATCTGCCAAAATAGGTAGACCAGCCTGTCCCATCAACTGCGCCAAGCCAAGGGTCTTTAGCATAATGGTTTTTCCACCTGTATTGGGTCCTGTGATGACCAGCGCTGTTAAGTTTTCACCAAAATACAGGTCATTTGCCACAGCGTTTTCCACCAAGGGATGACGGACATTGAGAAGTTGCACATCTTGCTGCCTAGACAGATTAGGAACCACTGCTTGATAGTCTTGCAAAAATCGAACCTTGGCACTGGTCAAGTCTAAATGTCCAATAATCCAAGCGTTATTAGCAATTTCTTGAGCATAAGGACGAATCATGCTAGACAATTCTTCTAAAATACGCAAAATCTCATAGCGTTCATCCGCTTTATGACTAGCAATTTCTTCATTCAAATTGACCACAGCCCGTGGTTCGATATAAACCGTGTTTCCACTGGCTGAAATATCATGCACGACCCCTGCAATCCGATTGCGATAGGTATTTTTAACAGGCAAGACATTTCGACCATTCCGGCTTGCGACAACCTGATCCGCCAGCATATCGCCTTTGTGTTTAAGAATGTCTTGCAAAATCTCTCGCACTTGGTGCTCATTTTCCTGAATGTTTCTACGAATGCGGGCTAGGTTGTCACTGGCAAAGCTTTCTACAAAACCACCATCGTTAATGGCCTGCAAACTCCCTTGGATCGTCGGAAAATCCACTAGATTTTCAAACAAACGAGATAAACGTTCCAAGCGAACATTTTCTAATTCTCCATAAAACTGAACCAGCTCATGACTGACAGCTAATAAACGCTTAAGAACTAGAAATTCTTCAATGTTTAAATCACTTTCTAACTCCAAGCGTTTCGTAATCGCCGAAACATCCTCTGTGGCTCCCAAGGCAAAATGAGGTTCTTCTACAAAAATCGCCTGCATTTCTTGCATTTCTAAAAAGGCTGTTTCAATTTTTTCCGCCTTATCGGTCGGCATAAGCTCAATAAGCTCCCTTTGCCCCTGCTCTGTTACCAAATAGGGGATAAACAAATCCTTGACTTTTTGAAATTCCAAGGTTTCTAATATTTTTTGATTCATCTTTTTTCCTCTTTTTATGTAAAGAAACTCAGCTAGCTACCCAACTGAGTTGTCCTTTATCCGATTATCTTTGTCACCCAAAGCGTCTTTAAGAGATTGCTTGTAATAGGGACATGGTTGATGAGAAATCGCACTAAACTACTAGCATTCAAATGGTTTTGAATCGTTCCCATCGGAACTGTCGCTAAAATTGTCAGCACCATTTGTAAACCAAACAGGGTCACACAAACGGAACAAACACCTGCAAGGAGATTAAACTTTTTATCATCTAAATAATTCAAGGGCAACACATGCAGGAAAATTCCCACAAAACGCCCAACGGTATAAACCACTGTATAAATCAGCAAAAAGGCTATCCCTGCATAAAAGACCTGATCCAACTCAAACAGCTGTTGACTAGAAAAGAAATAGGTCGTTGCTCCTTCTTGAGCATTGGCATAAGGGACTAAGAGACTGATTGTTTTTGACAAGGTTTGATAAGATTGGCTAGCGATCATCACAGCCACCACAGCAAGTAGGGTATAAAATCCTTGTAGAATCAAACCCCTACTATATCCGATATAAAAACTCCAAGTCAAACAAATGAGTAAAAGAATTGAAATCATTGCTCGACCTCGTCTTCACTCGCTTGTTTTTGTGTGTTTTTGACAACTTTTTTACGCAGAATTTCCAATTCTTGCTCTAAGTCATCGACTGCAATTTCTCTCTCCAGCTGCGTAGACAGACTGTTTACAGCTAATAAAATAGCTAATGTTTCGTCATCTGCCATCGGCATGCTTTCTTTGAGAGCTGCGTATTTCTCTGTTGCGACTTTTTCGACCTCTTCCATAAACAAATTATCATGCTCGGTTGTTAAGGTTAATGTCTTGTTTCCAAATGTAAATTTGTATCGATTTAGATTTGCCATAAAATTTACCTCAAGACATTATACCAAAAAGAGGAGATTTTGTCAGTTTTTATAGTAATTTCAGTGTTTTTTATAGCTTTTATGATTATAATGTCCACCCTCACCCAAGCAGTCTATTATTTTTTAAAATATAGCGGAATACAGGCGGTTACGCTATATTGTTTTTCCGATGAAGCGGCAATAAATTTCGATGTTCATTTTTCGACCTCTTCCTTTACTGGTTGATGGATGATAATCTTATCGATTAATTCATTGAGAATTCTTGGTGTCAATTTAGATAGTGTCGTGTAATCTTCAATCACTTTCGTAAATTTTTCAATCTCCTTATTGTACTCCATTTCTTGACGTAAGATAGTCTAAAATGTTTAAAATCTATTTATTCCAAACGAAAAGCAGGCACACCGCCTGCTTTTCGTTTGTTCACATCTTAACTTCTCGTACTTGTAAAACAAAGACTTTTTCATTTGCCAAACAATCTAACCAATATTGTCTGTCTTGTTCGGCTTCGCTTTGGTACAGTTTCATCCAATAGATTTCGGCTTGTTTAAAATTTACAAACGAGTAAGAATAAGTTAATGCCGAATGCTCGCCGACAGGAAAGACAACTTCGAAAGTACTTTTTTCGAAAATATAGTCCAGCGATTCGATATTAGATACCAGTTCGCTAATTGCGGCTAATTGGCAATTTCCCGTTTTGAGTAAATGGAAAGTCTCTTGTTTCATTTCGAAATTCTCCATATTTTCATGCTTGTTTTGCTTTAATTTTTCGGACATATTTTTCCTCCTTATCTGTTAACAGTGACATCATAGCTCTCTTTGGCTAAATAGTCCAATAGTTTAAAAGATTTTTATTACATTTTAGGAAATAAAAAATAGTGCCGAATTGTCAAGTTAAGTGCAACAGTGTGTATCTGATGTAAAGTTGAGTTTGGTATTAGGCTGCTTGGGCTATCCCAAGCAGAGTTTTGGCAGACTGATAGCCTAATAATCTTCTTGGTCTCTGGTTGATGGCTGAGGTAGTCGTAGCTAAGCTCTCAGCTGTGATGGATTTGATGGGGTACTCCTTAAGGAGTTGAGACACGGCTTCGTTCACATACTCCGCCTTCTTCCCAGCCAGATAGACGGTGATCGCGTAGCGTGTCTTGCGTTCAACCAGGGTCAGGATAGATGGCTCTCCAGCTGTTTTCAATCCAAGGACAGAGTCAATCTCCCAATGTCCAAACTCAGAACGATTATTGATTTCTTCTAGGCGTTCCTCAATGGAAGTCCCCAAATGCTTCTTAGTTGATGTACGCTTCTTGACCTTTGGTTTTAGTCGCATGGCACGAGGTAAGTCAATAGGCTTAACTGCCAGTAATCCTTGATGAATATAGGTGTACATGGTTTTAGTGCTGGGAACTAGCTCATCAGGATTGTCCTGCTTATAGGCATGAATAAAGGTATCGACACTATGAATTCTTGGCTTAGCCAACATGGCCTCCGTAAAGGCGGTTAGGAAAGACTCTGAGACCTTTTCAAGTTTCAGACAGTAAACAGCCTCCCGCCTCTTTTCAGCCAGATTTTGGGCTGTCTCATCGAAATAGTCCTGAAAATAAACGAGTTTACCATTGACTTTCTTGACTTGCTGGACAGAGCCTCGCTTAATCTCGCGTGAGATGCTGGAACGGTGAACGCCTATTCTACGAGCAATCTCAGCCATGGAATGACCATCAGACAACCAAGCCTGAATTTTCCCTCTCTGACCTGCTGTCAGATGCGTATAAGAACGTTTTGTGGTACAATCAGTAGTGGACATGTTTATCTATCTTTCTATACTTTGTTTAGCAACTTTAGTATATCAGATAAACATGTCTTTTTCTGTTGCTCTTCATTTTACAACGGGGGAATAAAAAATAGTGAGCACAATCGCTATTTTATGGGATTATGGGTGGATATTAAATATTTTTAATTTTTACTGCTGTCAGACTCGTCCACATATTGAAACTACCTTTTCATTTCATCGAAATGAACTTTATCAATATCTTCAATGAATCTCATTAGAGTTTTACTATTCTCGATAATTTCCTCAGATTTAATTGGTCGATGTGATAAGACATTGATAAAAGTCAACAAAGCTCCTAGCCTGCGTTTAAAATTATTACCAACTTCCTTCCCAGTTGCATTTTGATATATTTCTTGAATTTCATTTTGATTATTTCGTTGTGGTAGAAGACCAGGTTTCTTGAAATATAAAAACTCTTCAAAAATTCTTCTCATACTGTTGGCAGCATGGTAAGTATCGCAAGAATCAAGCTCATTTGTTTTTTTGTCTTTTAATTGATAGATCTCTAAGAATAGCTTCTTGTATGGGGTGATATTTTGTTGGCAAGTTCGAATTTCACTATGAAAATCCTTATCTGGATTTTTGAAAACTTCAAAAAGTCCATATTTATCATTATTCACTTTAATACCGTATGTTATTTGACAAAAATCATCCCAAGAATGGGTAAGTAAAAAAAGTTGAATATTATCCTCGGAAAGAATTTTTTTCATCATTTCCAAAACATAAAATCTATTAGTTTCATCTAAGCTAGATATAGGATCGTCTATTACTACTAATTCAAGGTCATCTTTTAATTCTTTTTGCTCACTATCCTTATATAGTTCAAAATAGAAATATAGTAATGCTAACAGATTTTTTTCACCCTCACTTATATTTGAAATTGATAAATTAATATTATCTAATGAATGTTTTAGATAATAATTATTATTTTCTAATATAAGCTCTATCTGGATTCCGAGGCTGGTTAGAATTTCATTCAAAAATTCCATGAAATCCTTATATTCGGACTGGCTCTCTTCAAGTTTTCGGATTTCTTCATTATATTTTTTATTACTTTCCTTAGTTGATTCTATTTTTTTCTCGCTCTCTTGAATTTCTTCTAAATTTTTTTGAATATCTGAGTCTTCAATAGCAATAGCGATAGATCCTTTTGCAAGCTTTTCGACATTACTTATAGTGATATTAATTTCATTTATTTTGTCGTTGCGAGTTTTAGTTATAGTACTATTAACCTGTTCGACTTCTGTCTCAAAATCTAGTATGTGATTTTTTAGTGAGATAGATAAGTTCATATTTGAAATTTTTTCATCAATTTTTTCAATAATTGTGTCTATGTCGTGAAGCTGCTTGAAACTAAATAATCTATTAATTTCATCTTGCCCCATTTCAATGATAGTTAAGGTCATCTTCTTTGATTTTGCTTGAGTGACTAACTCCTTGTTGTCACTTAATGTATCTTTTATTTTTTCAAGTCTTGATATATCCTTCCGTTTAGAGTTCTGTTGATATGTTTTGATTCTATTTTTAACATCTTGCAAATTCAAAGTATTGTGACAGAATTTGCATTTTGATTCAGCTTTGTTGTGTAATTCTATACCTTTTTCAAGCCACTTTATTACTTCGGAGGTTGTTGGCATATCATCTGTAAGTGGATATTGCTTATTTAGGGATTTTTCTAAAAAATCTAAGTCATCTTGAGGAATCTTTGTAATGTTTAAATTTGGAAGCTCAGCATTGATTATCTTGTTTCTATCATTCTCAAGTTTTTTAATATCTGCAGAAAAATTTTTAATATATTCTCGGTTTGAATTTATTTTTAAAGCTGAATCTAAATCACTTTTATATTGTTGTAATATTTCTTCAATAGTAAATTTGGACTGCTTTCGCTTTATATTTGCTTTTCCTTTTTTTGAATCATGAATCTTATCAATGTGTTCACGGAGTAGGTCTCTGCTTTTGCTACATTGTTTTTCGTCAATGTGTACATCTATAATTTTAGATTTTATTTTTACGATTTTTTCAGCAATATCTGCATCATTTTTACTGAATGAAATCTTCACCCCTTTAATTAGAGAGTCATCGTCATTAAGAAGAAGTGTATTAGAAACATAGTCAGCATTAAAGAATCGAAATGAAGTTTCGGAAGCTCCGCTGTCTTTATAGGTATTGATAATACCATTTGATAAAGAACTTTTCCCTCGACCATTATAGCCAAATATAACGTTCTTATTTTTGAAAAAATTAGGCGGTGTGGAGTAATCTTTAAACGATTTTAAGTTAAGGTTTTTAATTTGTTCAATCATATATAGTCCTTCTTTTCTCTCTTTTAATGAGTATATTATATCATATTATTCTTCCTGTAGAGTTGCATAGTAATTTAACAAATAAAAAGGTTAAAAGTACCTTTGGATAATGCTTTTAGCCGAGATATAGATGGTTTATATTATCTCGTATACTTGGACTGCTGGGCAAGATATGATATAATAGAGGGCATGAATAGTATCAGCCTTACACCGAGTGAAGAAACTATTAAGCAATTTGTGAGTAAACACCAAGCTAATCTTGCAAATAGTAACAATCAATATATTCGCTATTTTTTTAGACTGAATCAAGCAACCGTCTCCATCTATACTTCTGGTAAAGTTCTAATCCAAGGAGCAGGGGCTAAAGCTATTGCCCAAGACTTTGGCTATCAGGCTCCTGAAACAAAAGAAGTGATCTACCATCAAAATCTTCCATTAATAGGAACAGATGAAGTTGGAAACGGTTCTTACTTTGGTGGCTTAGCTGTCGTGGCTTCCTTTGTCACACCTGAGCAACACCCTTTTTTGAGAAAATTAGGGGTAGGAGATTCGAAAACTCTGACAGATATAAAAATCAGACAGCTAGCACCACTTTTGAAAAAGGAGATTCAGCACCAAGCCCTTCTCCTTCATCCTAAAAAGTACAATGAGGTGATTGAGTCAGGTTACAATGCTGTCTCTGTCAAGGTGGCGCTTCACAACCAAGCCATCTATCTATTACTCAATCAAGGAGTGAGTCCTCAAAAGATTGTCATCGATGCTTTTACCAGTCAGAAAAACTATGAAAAGTATCTGAAAAACGAACGAAATCACTTTAAAAATCCGATCAGCTTAGAAGAAAAAGCCGAAGGAAAATATCTTGCCGTTGCTGTTAGCTCGATTTTAGCACGAGATTTATTTTTAGAGAATCTAGAGCAACTCAGTCAAGAACTCGGCTATACATTACCAAGTGGAGCAGGAAGTAAAAGTGATCAAGTTGCCAAGCAAATCCTCGCTGCCTATGGAATGGCTGGTTTAGCACAATCCGCCAAACTTCATTTTAAAAATACAGAAAAAGCAAAAAAATTGCTAGAAAGGTAATTTATGAGTAGACGAAATAAGAAACAAAGTGCATTTGCTCACTTTTTAGCCGAATGGGGTGTCTTTACCCTCATGATGGGATTGATTTTCCTTTCCTATCTCTTTGTATGGAATGCCGTTCGTGTAGATGGACACTCGATGGATCCGACTCTAGCTGACGAAGAACGTTTGGTCGTCGTCAAAGTGACGCCAATTGACCGCTTTGATATTGTCGTTGCCAAGGAAACCGATGAAGATGGCAAGGAGAAACAAATTGTCAAACGTGTTATCGGCATGCCGGGCGACACCATCCGATACGAAAATGACCAACTCTATGTCAACGACCAGAAGGTAGAGGAGCCTTATTTGGCTGACTACATGGCAAAATTCAAGGAAGACCGCTTGCAAACTACCTACTCTTACAACAGTTTCTTCCAGCGTTTAGCACAAAACGCCCAAGCCTTTACAGTCGATAAAGACGGGAATCCAAGCTTCACTATTGAAGTCCCACAAGGCGAGTATCTCCTACTCGGTGATGACCGCATCGTTTCAAAAGATAGCCGTCAAGTCGGAACTTTCAAGGCAGAGCAAATCCAAGGTGAGGTCAAATTCCGTTTCTGGCCGTTCACCAAAATCGGCACATTTTAAGAATCTGTATTTATAAACGAAGTCTTCTAGTGGGGAACTTATTTTATGATAATCAAGTCGTTTTTTTGAAGGAATACTTGACTATATTTCTAGAAAAACAAGGCTGAGTAGCGGAAAATAAGCCCTGAATAGAGTCGCTGAGCTGTGAATATAGATTCTAAGCAACCACACCAAGAAAGGGGTGGGACAGAAGCCCTTGGGACTCCTGTCTCATTCCTTCTTTTTTACTAGAAAGAGAGCAAGATGGACCTTTATATCTCAGGAACGATTGAGCGAATTATTTTTGAAAATCCGAGCAATTTTTTTCGTATTCTCCTCCTTGAAATAGAAGAAACCAATAGTGAGTTTGACGAGCCTGAAATTATCGTGACAGGCACTATGGCAGATATCATGGAGGGAGAAGACTACATTTTTTGGGGAGAATTGGTACAGCACCCCAAATACGGTCAACAGTTAAAAATGAGTCGCTACGAGCGTGCCAAGCCAACTCAGCAAGGCTTAGTCAAGTATTTTTCGAGTGATCATTTCAAGGGAATTGGACTCAAGACCGCTCAAAAAATCGTGGATTTATATGGGGACAATACGATTGATAAAATCTTAGCTGAACCTGAAAAACTAACCAGTATCAATGGCTTGTCTGTTACTAACCGTGAAGCCTTTGTCAGCAAGCTTCGCCAAAATTATGGGACTGAGCTAATCCTCTCAAAACTTGCCAGCTACGGCATTCCCAACAAGCTAGCTTTTCAAATCCAAGATTTCTACAAGGAAGAAACCATGGAGATCGTGGAACACTCTCCTTATCAGCTTGTCGAGGATATCCAAGGGATCGGCTTTAAGATTGCCGACCAACTAGCTGAGCAAATCGGGATTGAAAGTGATGCTCCTGAGCGCTTTCGTGCAGGTCTGATTCACACTCTTCTTAATCTGTCTATGGAGACGGGGGATACCTATATTGAAGCAAGGGATTTGCTAGAGGCAACGATTACTCTGCTAGAGAGTGCTCGCCAGATTGAGCTAGATCCTAGTAAGGTCGCTGATCAGCTAGCGAGTCTCATCGAGGAAGATAAGGTCCAAAACGTTGGTACCAAAATCTTTGACAACAGCCTATATTTTGCTGAGGAAGGCATTCGCACCCACATCATGCGGATCTTAGAAAGAGGAAAAAAGGACACCTTTCAACAAGAAGAGATTGAGAAAGCTATTCAGCAAGTCGAAGAAGACACCCATATCACCTATGATGCCATTCAAAAGCAAGCCATTTGTGCTGCTATTGAAAACAAGGTCTTTATCCTAACTGGCGGACCCGGAACAGGGAAAACAACAGTCATCAACGGAATCATCGCCGTCTATGCCCAGCTCCACAAGCTAAATCTCACTAAAGAAGAGCAACCCATTCTCCTTGCTGCGCCGACTGGACGCGCTGCCAGACGGATGAATGAGTTGACAGGACTTGCGAGCGCTACGATTCATCGGCATTTAGGCATGACAGGGGATGACGACACTAGCCACTTAGAGGACTATCTGGATGCTGACTTTATCATCGTGGATGAATTTTCCATGGTGGATACTTGGCTTGCCAATCAGCTCTTTAGCAACATTGCAACTGACAGCAAGATTTTGATTGTCGGAGACAGTGACCAGCTCCCTTCGGTCAGCCCAGGGCAAGTGTTAGCTGATTTATTGCAAGTCACAGCTATTCCTCAGACACGTTTGCAAAAAATCTATCGACAAAGTGAAGATTCGACCATTGTTACCTTAGCCAGTCAGATTCGCGAGGGGCATCTTCCTTCTGATTTTCAAGAGAAAAAAGCCGATCGCTCCTATTTTGAAGTAAGGGCAGAGCACATTCCTGCCATGATTGAAAAAATCGCGGCAGCAGCTATCAGAAGTGGGATTGACTCTTCTGATGTCCAAGTGCTGGCTCCCATGTATCGTGGAAAAGCAGGGATTGACCATATCAATCAGCTTATGCAAAATCTTCTCAATCCTGTGGAAAATGACGCACTTACTTTTGATAATCTCGATCAAAGCTATCGCATGGGAGATCGCGTCATTCACCTCGTCAACAACGCTGAAAGCAATGTCTTTAATGGCGATTTGGGCTATATCACCGATCTTCTACCTGCCAAATACAGCGATTCCAAGCAAGATGAAATCACCATGAATTTTGATGGCAATGAGATTACCTATCAACGTAGCGAATGGTATAAGATTCGCTTGGCCTATGCCATGAGTATCCATAAATCCCAAGGAAGTGAATTTCCAGTGGTGATTCTTCCGATCACCTCAAGCAGCAAGCGGATGCTTCAACGAAACCTCATCTACACCGCCATCACGCGCTCAAAAAGCAAACTCATCCTCCTTGGTGAGTACGCTGCCTTTGATTATGCCACAAAAAACACAGGCATTGCTCGAAATACCTACCTCATCGAACGATTTGCGGATGTTTCTTCCAATTTATCCACAGAAGGTGTGAAAAACTTTGTGGATAATGTGGATAAACCTGTTGAAAAGTCCGATATTCCCGTGGAAAACTGTTTCTTAACCGAGGATAACCTGCTTTCCATTGACCCTATGATTGGAATAACAGAAGAAGATATTCAAACCTTTTTCACATTTTATCAAAAAAATTAACAAAAGAGTGAGGAACCTGCAATTCCTCACTCTTTATTTTCTAGTTTATTTTTTCAAACGTTCTACGTCGCGTGCAATGACCAATTCTTCGTCTGTTGGGATTACAAGGACTTTCACTTTAGCGTCTTCACTTGAAATGATACCGTCTGCCCCACGGACATTCTTTTCTGGCAAGATATCACAACCAAACCAAGACAAGCCATCGATTACAGCTGCACGAACAAGGTCAGAGTTTTCCCCAATTCCTGCTGTAAAGACAATTGCATCTGCTCCATTTAACACGGCAAAGTATTGACCGATGTATTTTTGAATACGATCCACAAACATATCAAAGGCAAGAGTGGCATCTTTATCACCAGCCTCCATGGCACTTTCAATATCGCGCATATCACTTGATTGACCAGATACACCTAATAGACCTGATTCGCGGTTCAAGACACGACTGATATCAGCTGGTGTTTTCAAATCATCTGTATGCTCCATCAAGTAAGGAATAATTGCCGCATCGATATCTCCCGTACGCGTTCCCATCATAAGCCCTGCAAGTGGAGTGAATCCCATAGAGGTATCCACAGATTTTCCACCGTTAACAGCTGTGATAGAACCACCATTTCCGATATGTGCTGTGATGATTTTCAACTCTTCCACTGGACGACCAAGATGTTTAGCAGCTTCTTGTGCAACATACTGATGGCTCGTTCCATGAGCTCCATATTTACGAACTTGATTTTCTGTATAATACTTAGTTGGCAATGGATAGCGATAAGCCTTCTCTGGCATTGTCGTATGGAATGATGTATCAAATACGGCTACACTTGTAATATCTGGTAGCAATTCCTTGAAGGCACGAATCCCATCTGCATTAGCTCCATTGTGAAGCGGTGCAAGAAGAGTCAACTCTTCGATTTTTTGCAACACTTCATCATCAACAAGTGTTGATTCTTTGAAGAATTCGCCACCAGCCACCACACGGTGTCCAACACCTGTGATTTCATCATAAGCTTTGATAATCTCAAAACGAATCAAATCATCTAACAAGATTTTCACTGCTTGTGTGTGATTTTCAATATCTAGGACTTGCTGTTCAGCACGTCCATCAAATTTTACGGTTGAAATCGAATCTGGCAAGCCAATACGCTCAATCAATCCTTTGGCAAGGACTGTTTCTTCTGGCATGGCATACAGTTGCCATTTCAAACTTGAACTTCCAGCATTGATTGCAATTGTTTTTGACATAATGTTCCCCTTTGGTATTAAGCGTTTTCATATAGTATATCAAAAATTTGTTTAAATTTCACTTTCTTTGAACCCATTTTTGAAAATTTTCTCTAAATTGCATCATTTCTTCTGGATTTTGAATATTTGTCAATGGATAGACAAAAGGATTTTCTACCTCTTCGTCCTGTTTTTGTAAAATAAAAATACTTTTTGCATACTGGCTATGACCAAATAGAGTCTCTGGCAGGCTAATCATGGCTAGAACTTGGGCATGGTCTTTCAGCCATGCTTTGAGCAATGGACTCTGAGGGCTTGTCAGCAAATCATTAGGTGCTAAAAAGAAAGCATAGCCGCCTGTTTTTAGATATTTGAGCGATTGCTCCATCAAGAGATGATGGGCGTAGGTGTGCTCACCCTCAGCTGCCACCTGATAGCGCTTAGCGATACGATCATCTGGATAATACCCCACAGGCAGATCACTAATAATCACATCACTGTCTTTTAAAACCTGTGGACGAACCGCATCTCCCTGTGCAAAACTCACATCTGCTCCCATGACTTCTGCCATACTAGCCGATAAATCAATCAGTAAATCATCGACTTCCATACCTAGATAATTTAAGTCTTTCTGGCTATGGTTTAACAAGGTCTCCGCTAGATTGCCAAGTCCACTTCCCATTTCAAGAACATCAATCTTCTCACGACTGACAAGGCTATCCACTAAAAAGGTCAAGAGCAGACCAATCGCATCAGGCGTAAACTGGTGATTAGCTTGTAATGGCTCGGTTTGAGCTGCCTTCATCAATAGAAACTGAAAAGATCGTCGCCACTCCTCTTTTGTCAAATGTAGTTCTTTTAAGGTCTGGTTATTTTTTTTGACGACTTCTAACTCTGTCTCTCCATCCACATAAATCCCATTTTGCTCTACTAAGGCGTCATAAAAACTGGTTGATAGGGCATTTTGCAAGGTTTGGACATTTTCTAGTAGCAGGTGATACGCCTGCTCAATCGTTTCAAAATTCATAGTATCCTCCGCTCCCTATCATACCAAAAATCAACTTTTTTGGCTATTCTAATGTAGAGTTGTGAGAAGGAGTTTCACGATTTTCTGAAACAAGCTCCTCTTTTTCTTCCTGAAGTTTGGTCTTTGAGTCCGTTTTGCTGATACTCTTTTGCACCTTTTCTTCTGTCTTTTTCTCTTCTTTTTGAGCATGCGGGAATAAAAACTGATACCTGCGCCTAGATGCTAGATGGCTTGTGATAGAAAGACTCATTTTCTCTTTTTGATAATGCGCTGTTCCCTGTTTAAAGGCAATCTCTCCTGAATTTTCTTTGATCTCATCTCTAGCAAACCTTGCCATAGCATAGGCTTTAGCTCGCTCTTGACTCAAGAGAAAATTGTGACTGCTTGCCACCTCACGATTGAGATAAAATTGCAAAACTAGGCTGAACACAGCTGCCATAAAAAGGGCATACAGAAGGACACCTGCCTTAACCTTTTTCTTCCACACGATAAATATACTTCCTTTCTAAACCTTTTTCAAAACGAAGATCAATATGAACAATCGAGCCATCTTTTGAAATCTGAGCCTCTGTCACCCCATACACCATAGGCTGATAGCCACGACCATTGCTGTCTGTCTTTCGAAAATCATCTTTATTGGACTTTCCAAAGGCAATGGCTTTACCATCTTGAAGGACGTAAAGTTTCCCATTTTCAACCTTGTCAAACTGACTTCGGCTCAACTCAGCGTCTAATTGATCTGCAAAAAGCAACCATTCCTTGACCTCGTTATTTTGTTGCGCCTGAATTTCAGACGCAAGAAGCTGCGTCATGGACTGAAATAGGAGGATACTGCCACTGATAACAAGCAGCGAAACCAAGGCTTCTAGGAGCGTAAAAGCAGCTACTTTGCTATTTTTCCACACGTATGATTTCCTCCTTTCCATGATAAACAGTGAGTGCTTGAGCGGATTTTTCCACATGAATCGCTACACCATTTACAGCCACATCACTCTGCTCTGTCTGCAAGGCCATTTTCGCCGTGCGAAAGACTTCTTCTTGTGCCAATTGCTGAGCTTGCTCTTTTCTTGACTCATGAATATGAGCCAGTAAAAAAGTGGCGATAAAAGCAAAGACACTAAAGGCAAGGAGAGCCTCTAGTAGAATGCTCCCCCTAACTGCTTGTTTTCTTAATTTTTCCATTTCCGATATATAATTGATAACTAATCGTTTCATCCTTGGTCTGAAAGACAATCTTGCTCAGCGAAGAATTCCCACCTGCTCGATCAAAATGCAAGACTTGATAATCTGGTGCCTGCACAGAGCTTGGGATAGCTAGCTGGCGATAATCATTTGAAATCCGGCCTTGGGCAATGGTCAAATCCAGCTTTTCCTGAGAAGTTGCACTTAACTGCTGGCTTTCACGGTAGAATTGCTCAAATTCTAAAAAGAAAATCTGATTTTGCACCTTTTCAAAAGAAGCATGCATGGAATTTGACAAAATCAAGAGTAAAAAACTGGTAATAAAGAGGGTTATCAAACTTTCTAACATGGTAAATCCTTTAATCACTAATCTCACGCCCTTTTTCGACTTTTCCAGAGGCAAGGGCTTTATGGTAAGCTTCTACCTGCTTGTCCGTAATCTGTCCTTCTTTTTCTAATTTCCCAAGAGTTGCAGTTTCACCAACGTGATTTAACTCATATAGCTCCGCTTGGCTTTCCACCACCTTAACCACCGCTGCATTTCCTTTTTCTGCCACCGCATCTTTTTGCTTGGTTAAGTTTGGTACAAACAAGAGCATGAGGACACTGATGATAAGAAGTACCACTAACATTTCTACCAAGGTAAACGCTTTGACCTGTGCTTGTTTCAATTTTTTCATCATCATTTTCATTAAATTTGAACCTCCATATTTTCATAAATGGGTAATAACATCGCTGCATAGAGCATCACAATCATAAGGGCGACAAAGACAAATACAAGGGGCTGGACTAAGTTCATGGCTCTATTGACACGCGTGAAAAACTCCTCCCATGTCTTTTCCGCATAGACTTCTAGCTCACTTCCCAAGCGCGATTTGACTTCGCCATATTCAATAATCAAGCCCAATTCTTTCTTGAAAAAGGGATAGTCTTGGACTTTTTGAGAAAATTCCTGTCCATTTTGCAGAGCCAACTCCAGATCTCGTCCGATTTCTTGAAAGAGCTGGGATGCTTGTTCTTGCATCATCTGAAAAATCTGGCTGAGTTCTAAGCCTTGTCCAATCATATTGCCCCACTCTCTCGCATAATAGGCGGTGAGATAAATCTTAATATACTGTCCAAAAAAGGGAATTTTTGACAGATGAGAAAAGACTTTGAGTTTGGCTGTTTTTCGAACATAGAGCAAAAAAGCAAAGATAACAAGAGATAAAACTAGGATAATTCCCAGAAAAATCTGAGGCAAATGGCTAATCACTTGAGTTGCTAGATTGCTACTATCCATTTGAGGCAAGAGATAGTTGCGCAACCCCAGCATAATCAAGACCAAAAATCCTAATAGAAGAAGAGGATAAGTCGCCACCTCAATCAATTTCTTTTTCACCTTAGCGAGATTATCTAGATACTCCTCGATCTTGACCATACTGAGGGCTAGATTTCCATGAAATTCTGCCAAGGACAGCTGGGTGACAATGGCATCTGAAAAACCAAGACTTCCCATAATTCTTGAAAAGGGTTGACCTGTGGATAAACCTTTTCGCATCTTCTCCACATAAGCTGTCTCTAATAGCGCACTTCTCCCCAAGAAATCCACTGTTTCTGCTAGATGAAAGCCACTAGAGAAGAGGTTATTAAAGAGTTCGATGACTTTTTTCTGTTTACTTGTGGATAATTTTTTCGCTTTCCGCCTGTTCAAGACTGATATGTCCTGCTGCAAAAAGCTGATCAATTTCTGCATTCCAGACATCTGGCTGGTGCTCTTGATAGTTTTGGCTGGCAAAATCGACAAGTCCTCCTCCCTTGATTAACCGTTGATAACATACGCCCTGTAAGACAATCCGCAATTCATCCTCGCTGACCCCTAATTCTAATAAACGTTCATACACACCACGGATACTTTTAGCGTGGATAGTAGAAAATACCGTAGCCCCTGTTAGGCTTGCCCTGACCACGGCACGCGCTGTCTCACTATCCCTGATTTCCCCTATAATCAATAAATCCGGTCGATGACGCAAAGATAGCTTGATTAGATTTTCATAGGTCAAGCCAATCGCTTCATTTAACTGTAACTGGAGCATATCATCCTGCTTGATTTCCACAGGATCTTCGATGGACATAATCTGCTGTCCTTTAAATCGCTTTTGAGACAGATAATGCATAAGGGTCGTTTTTCCACTGCCGACAGGGCCTGAAAAAAGGTAAAGCCCACGCTGGCAAATATTTTTGCTTAATGTTTCCACATCCGCAAACCAAAAATGCAACTCATCTGCCTTATCATGAAGCAAGCGAATAACAAGACTTTCAAGACCTCTGTAATCTCCAACTGTGGATAAGCGTAGAGAAACCTCCTCTTGTCCACAAAGATAATCACAGGAGCCCAACTGACTGCGGCGTTTTTCCCCAACATTCATCCCAGCTGTGAATTTAAAATGACTAATGACTGCAGCAAATTTTTCAAAATCATACTGACCAATCAGCTGCCTTTCATCTCCAATCCTCATATGCAGCTCATAGCAATCTTCTTTTGGAATAAAATAAATATCCTGCGCCTTTTTGTCTCTTGCTTGCTTGATAATCTCTTGTGCAATTTCTTGAACCATATGCCCTCCTTACCTAACTATTCGAAAGAAATCAAAAAAATGCCAACACAAGTTGACATTTTTGCTAATTATTTCTATTTTGACATACGCGGTGCTTTTCAGACGCATTTTGTTTATTATAGCCTGGGCGGAACTTACTTTGTGGAATCACATGGTCATCTTCTAAGAGCATGAGCGAATGATACTGCTGGATATACTCTCCACACTCCTCACACCAACGCTCATCGCCTGGATCCCAAAAAATCGTCATTAAATCACTACGACTTCTATAAAATGGAGACCCCTCAGCCAAATCGACCCAATGATGTTTGTAATGTTTCAGCGCAGTATAATAATCGTCAAATGTCCATGTTTTGACGATGTCATCTTCCCAACCTTCTAAAAACCACCAGGGTTCATAATCTCCATACATCTCTACTACACAATACATACTACTTTCACTTCCCTGTCGTTTATTATACTGAAATTCATTTAAAATTCAAACTATTTTGCTTGAAAAGCTAGGTGATTTTTATTTTTTCGAACGTTTTATCCTTAATCAACTTATATTTTTCGTTTATTTTTCAGAAAATATTGATAAATCCGTTTTCATTTTGTATAATGTTATTATCTGATTCTAAAAGGAGATTATGATGAAAAAATCATTCATGTTCAAAAGTACAGTTGCTCTTGCAACCTTTACTGCCCTTGCTGCTCACCCGCAATTAGTCCTTGCTAATGAGAAAGAGCAAGTTGAACCTATCAACACAGAGCAAACTACGTCCCCTTCTCTTGATGTAACAAATACAGAGACTCCTGCTGTGAATGTAGCTACTCTTTCATCTACAAGCACAGAGACTAGCGATATTAAGCCAATTGAGGGACAAAACGTGGATGTCCGTATCCTTGCAACCACAGACCTGCACACCAATCTCGTCAACTATGACTACTACCAAGATAAACCTGTGGAAACATTGGGACTGGCTAAAACAGCACTCTTAATCGAAGAAGCTAAAAAAGAAAATCCAAATACAGTCTTGGTTGATAATGGCGACACCATCCAAGGAACACCGCTTGGAACCTATAAATCAATTGTCAAACCTATCGAAAAAGGGGAAGAACATCCTATGTATGTCGCCCTTAATGCTCTAGGATACGATATTGGAACCCTTGGTAATCACGAATTTAATTATGGTTTGGACTATCTAAATAAAGTCATTGAAACTGCCAAGATGCCAATTGTCAATGCTAATGTTTTAGATGCTAAAACAGGCGATTTTGTCTATGAGCCTTACAAGATCTTGGAAAAAACCTTTGTAGATACCGAAGGACGCAAGACCCTTCTTAAAATCGGGGTGACAGGAATTGTTCCTCCACAAATCATGCTTTGGGATAAGGCAAACTTAGAAGGCAAGGTCATCGTGCGTGACTCTGTGGATGCGGTGAAGGACATGATTCCTACTCTTCGTAAGGCTGGAGCAGATATCGTTCTTGTCCTATCTCATTCAGGCATTGGAGATGATGTTTATGAGCATGGGGAAGAAAATGTCGGCTACCAAATTGCTAGCTTAGCAGGTGTTGATGCAGTAGTGACAGGGCATTCACATGCGGAATTCCCAAGTGGAAACGGTACAGGCTTTTATGAGAAGTACAAGGGCGTTGACGGCATCAAAGGAAAAATCAATGGCACACCTGTCACCATGGCAGGTAAATACGGAGACCATCTTGGAATCATTGACCTCAATCTAACCTACACTGATGGCAAGTGGAGTGTGAACACAAGCAAGGGACAAATCCGCAAGATTGATACCAAGTCAAAAGCAGCAGATGAAACCATTGTTAATCTTGCCAAAGAAGCGCATGAAGGCACTGTTAACTATGTCCGTCAACAAGTCGGTACAACGACAGCCCCAATCACCAGCTTCTTTGCCTTGGTGAAAGACGATCCATCTGTCCAAATCGTCAATAATGCCCAACGCTGGTATGCACAGCAAGAACTAGCAGGTACACCAGAAGCCAATCTCCCAATTCTTTCAGCGGCAGCTCCATTTAAGGCAGGTACACGAAATGACCCAACTGCCTACACCAACATTCCAGCTGGACCAATTGCTATCAAAAACGTAGCCGACCTCTATCTCTATGATAATGTAACAGCTATCGTCAAGGTGACAGGCGCTCAGTTGAAAGAATGGTTGGAAATGTCTGCTGGGCAGTTTAACACGATTGATCCAAATTCTACACAACCACAAAATCTCGTCAATACAGACTATCGGACCTATAACTTCGATGTGATTGATGGCGTGACCTACCGTATTGATGTTACACAACCAAATAAATATGACCGAAATGGAAAAGTTGTCAATGAAACAGCTAACCGAATTGTCAATCTTGAATATCAAGGAAAAGCGATTGACCCAAATCAGGAATTTATCGTTGTTACCAACAACTATCGTTCGAACGGAACTTTCCCAGGAGTGAAAGACGCTAGTGTCAAACGCTTGTTGAACTTGGAAAACCGCCAAGCGATCATCAATTATATCTTGGCTCAAAAGGAAATCAATCCTAGTGCTGACCAAAACTGGTACTTTGCCGATACCATCAAAGGCTTAGACTTACGCTTTATGACGGCAGAATCAGCCAAGGATTTGATCAAAGACTTAGCCGATGTCAACTACATCGAACCGGCAAGCATCGAAGGTTTTGGAGTATACCGCTTCACCTATGTAGAACCAACTGTGCAAGTAGATGACACAGAGGTTCCACCAACTGCACCATCAACGCCAGTTGAAAAAGACATTCAAGAAGAACTGACTCTTCCAGGCGGTCAAAAAGTGACCTTGCCAATCCAAAAAGAAACTCAAGTGCAAATATTAGGAGCAAAACAAAACAAGGCCTCTAAACTGGCTGCTCCAAGCAAGCAATCTGCAGAGAAAAGCAGTCTACCAAAAACAGGTCAGACAACTTCTTCTCTAGGATTCCTAGGCTTTGCAACACTAGCACTAGCAGGTCTTGGATTAAAAAAAGGAAAACATTCTGAACAATAAAAGATAAAAAGGTTGAGCATATATGTTCAACCTTTTTACATGTCCTCTTTTAAGCAGCTTATAGTTGTTTCGTTCTGACTTAGTATAAGGCAACGAGTCGCAGACTGAAGTTAACGACATCATAAATGAAAGCTAAATGGCTATACCACAATATCTGACTCACTCCGTCTACTCTTGATTCAAAAACTTGTCTTTATAGTAATTAAAATAGGTCTTTTGTCCCGTAATCATTACCAAACGTCCTTCTAAACCATAACGAAGAATAGAAGCCTCTTTTTTCGTGAGGGTAGTTTCTGCTTCAATTTTGAAGAAATTTCCTTTTTCTGTCTTTGTCGCATTGGTATCAATGCTAGAAATGGTAGATGTTAAGGTCATTTGCTTATTGGCGTCGTCAACAGTCGTAAAGCGAACTTTATCCCCTTCTTTGATACTAGAAATGTCCTTAGAGGAGATATAGCTGGTGATTTTCACCTTACTGTTTTCTGCTAGAGTTGGGTAGAGCTGAGCTAGTCTTGTCCCTTCAGGCACCAAGCTAGAACTTTTGGTCTCTGGATTGAGATGAAGAATACCGTCTTCCTGAGCTAGGATTTCTCCTTTTTCTGTCAATCCAGCTTGAATCTTATTATTGCCTTCAACTTCCAGAATCTTTTGATCTAGTGCTGTCATTTCTTGCCCCACTTTAGCTAGATTTTGTGATTTAAGAGATTCTAATTGGCTTGTAAGGCTAGCAGAATAAGCTTGTTGAGCTCCTGATCCTGCGTATTGTAGACGGTAGCCTGATAAAGCAGATTCTAGTTGGCTGATTTGGCTATCGACTTGTGCCAGGTATTGGCTTTTGAACTGTTCTTGGGTACCGTCGGTTGCTTGGGTGCTGTAGGCTTGATAAATGTCATAGCCACTTGTTGCGGGGTCCAGGCTAGCTCCTGTTTGGATAGCTGATTTGACGGCTTGGTAATCGGCAATCTTGGCATTGGTCTCATTGATGATATTGCCTAGTTCTGCCTGAGAATTGCTTGCAACGGCATTTTGCGAAGCAATGGTCGCATTTTGCTGCTCCGCATTGGCGCTGAGGCTAGCCGCTTGATTGAGATAGTCTTGAAAGGCTTGTTCATAGCCAAATTTATCCGCTGCAGGAAATTGGCTAGAACCAGATTCAAGACTGGCTTTGAGGAGTTCTAACTGACCTTTTTGTTCTTTTAGGGTTTCTAATTGGGAAGAAAGAGTGGCTTGTTGGGCCTCTTCTCCCTCTCGTTTATATTTGACCAGTACTTCCCCTTTTTTAACAGCCTTATTTTCCTCTAAATGATTCTCAATAATCGCGTTATTGCTGGTTGATTGGATATTGGCCAAAATACTTTTTGGTTCAATACTAGCGCCTGCAGAGAGGGTTATCTCTTTCTTGGCAAAGAGGGCAAAGGCTAGGAGAAAGAGTAGGAGTACAAAGGTTTGCAGAATTACACGACTTGAAAAGTTATGGTAGCGACGATGGTAAAATTCAGCACTTTCTAAAAATTGTTCGTTCATGCATTCTCCTTTCTAGCTATTGACCAAGTTGGCATAAAAACCATTTTTTGTTAAGAGTTCCTGGTGAGTGCCTTGTTCGATGATTTGCCCTTGATGGAGCACCACCACGTGCTCTGTCCGCTCGGCAATAGTTAAACGGTGGGCGATAAAGATAAGCGTCTTATCCAGAGCCATGAGATTATCGACAATTCGTTTTTCAGTTAGAATGTCAAGGCTACTGGTCGCTTCATCAAGGATTAACACAGGAGCATCGGTTAAGAGGGCACGTGCCAAGGCAATCCGCTGGCGTTGACCACCAGAAATCCCTGCCCCATCTGAGGTCAATTCTGTCTGGTAATTGAGAGGCATGCGCTCGATGTCTGCTCGAATCTCAGCTAGCTCAACTGCTCGTAAAATATCTTCTTGCGTTGTTCCTTCTTTGGCACCTAAGAGCAGATTGTCTAAAATCGTTCCATTAAAGACATAGGGTTGTTGAGGGAGGTAATTGATATGCTGCCGTAGTGCATGTTTATCAATCTGATTGAGATTGATATGGTTCAGTGTAATTTCGCCCTTTGAAGGATCGTAGAAATTAACCATCATCTTGGCCAAGGTTGTCTTACCAGAGCCAGAAATGCCGACAAATGCAACCTTGCTGCCATGTTTGATAGACAAATTTATATTAGACAAGACATCTTTCCCATAGCCGTATTTGTAGCTGACATCTTTAAAGTCAATATCTCCAACTACCATTCTCAGGTCTTGCACTGTCTTTTGCTCGGCAAATTCGGACTCGACCAAATAGACCTCATTCAAGCGGTTATTGGCCACTTGAGCAGTTTGGAGTTTCGTTTGTAAGTTGATAATATTTTCCAAGGGATTGGTGAAATACACGAGCAAGGTATTGTAGGTAATCAGCTGCCCCAAGGTCATTTGATTGTCCATGACTAGAATCGCTCCCATCCAAAGAATAGCGACATTTAAGAGAAGCTGAGCCACTTTTTTCAGAGCCTTTTGCTGGCTCTCCGCTCGGCTATAAGCAAAAGATTTTTTGAGATAATCTACAAATTCCTTATCAATCTTTTGGTAGCGAAAACTTTCGCTAGTCAATGATTTAATGGTTTCAATCCCGTTAATGTCCTCAATGATCGAAGAAGAGAGCACGGCGTTTGATTCCATAGTATCTCGATTCATCTTTTCAAAAGGTTTCATAAAAGCAAAGATGATTACAGAATAAATAGGCAAAGCTAAAAGACTAATAAAGAATAGGTTGATGTTTTGAGAGAACAGAACGACTGAGATGATGAGCACCGTTGAAACGTCCAGAAAGATGGACAAGATGGTAGAAGCTAGAGCGTCAATGATACTATTGGCATCGGTAAAACGTGAAACAATCTCTCCTGTCCTACGAGTCGTAAAAAAAGACATAGGTAGATGAAAGACGTGCTTGATATAGGACAAAATCACATCAATCGACAAGCGCTGTCCTAAAATCAAAAGCAGATAATCCTGTGCATAAGCGAGCACCTGTTGTAGGACATAGACGATGACAAGTCCTAGCGAAATCATTCCCAGTTTATTTTTCATCTGATCCGGCACATAAGTGTCAATGATGGACTGAAGGTAGTAAGAACCCATGATATTGATTAGAGTCACGAGAAAGGTCGCAAGAATAATGTTGGTAATCAGCCCTCTTTGCTTGGTCAGAATAGGCAAAAAAGAAAGAAGTCCATTTTTCTTTTCTTTATGAGGCTTGTACTCAGGAGTTGGAGCTAGAAAGATGGTGACCCCTGTCCACTCTTCCTCAAAACGTTTGCGAGGGAGCTTGGTGATTTTAACGGCAGGGTCTGGATCAGCGATATGAATGGATTTCTTGTCTTGACCAATTACGACATAATAATGAAGAAGCTTACCTTCTTTGAGCACATGAGCGATAAAGGGATAAGTCAAATCCTCCATATCAAAGAGGGTCATATCTGCCTTAATAGCACGTGTTTCAAAGCCAAGTTCTTGGGCGACCTTCACCAAGCCAAAGGCAGTCGTGCCTTCCATAGTAGTCTTTGCCATTTCACGAAGACTAGCAAGAGAATGGTACGAACCATAAAAACCAAAGACCATGGCAAGTGAAGCTACCCCGCAATCCCTGCTATCAACTTGAGGACGATAATGCCGTTTCTCAAACTTCATACTGTGCTCCTTTTAAAAAGTAATAGATATATGTTACCGAAAATTTGTTGGTTTGACAAGAGCACGTGAATTTTTACTCTCAAAAAATGAGGTTGGAACTTTTGTTCCAACCTCATTACATTTTAGAGATTTAACAGTTTAACACAATCTTATCAAGCTTGTAAAATATTGGTAAATTCGTATTCTACAAACCTCGTTAACCTTTGCGCGAGGAAATTCGATTTCTTCGAAATCACGATTGAAGCCAACTCCCATCAGTATTTTCCAAACATGCTCTACATCAATTCTTTTAAGACGCTGACGCTAGTCAGAGCATAGAGCGGAGCGGTCTCTGCTCGCATAATCCGTGCTCCAAGACCAACCTTGCGACCACCTTTTTCCTCAAATTGCGCGACCTCATCAGGCGACAATCCCCCCTCTGGACCAAAGATAAAAAGAATCTTTTCACCGCCTCTAAGGCTTGATAAGGCTTCTACCAAGGCAGCCAGCTCACCTGCCTTAGCTGATTCTTCATAAGCGATGAGAATACTATCAAACTGATCAAGTGCAGCAAGAAAATCTGATTTATTCGCAAATAAGTTAACCTCAGGCACCCGATTGCGCTTACTCTGCTCTGCTGCTCCAAGAGCGATTTTTTGCAGTTTTTCAACCTTTTTAGCCAACTTCTTGCTATCCCATTTGACCACTGACCAGTCTGCTGGGAAGGCCCAAAGCTGACTCGCACCTAGCTCTGTTGTCTTCTGGGCAAGAAATTCTAATTTATCCCCCTTAGGAAAGCCACAGGCAATGGTGACCTCTACTGGTAATTCAACCTGGTCTGGCAATTCTTCAATCACTTCAAAACGATGTTCTACTTCATCAACCACGCGCGCCAAGCGCTTAATCCCATCATCAAAGACGAGGACTACTTGGTCATCTTTTGCCAAGCGCATAACCTGAAACATGTGCTTGACAGTATCCTTATCCTCTATGGTAATGCTTGAACTTGCCTGACCCTTTACAAAATACTGCTGCATCTAGCCTCCTATGACACCTGAAATATCATGCGTTTTTTTCAACACAAGGGCATTCCATTCCCCTTGAATCATCTGGGTTTCAAGGAAGAAGCCTGCGCTATAAGCTGCTTCCAAGACCATATCCAACTTATCAGCGATAATCCCACTCATGATCAGATAGCCTTCGTCCTTGAGCAGGCGGTAAGCATCATCTGTCAGATGCACCAGGATATCTGCCAAGATATTGGCCACGATGACATCAGCCTCTAGCTCTACACCACGAAGCAAATCACCGGTTTGCACCGTGATATTGTCCGTATGGGCATTGAGATCAATATTTTCCTGAGCTACCCGCACCGCAACTTCATCAAGGTCATAGGCGTGAATTTGCCCCGCACCTAGAAGGGAACTCGCAATCGAAAGCACACCGCTTCCAGTTCCTACATCCAGCACGCGCTCCCCACCCCGCAAGACTTGCTCGAGGGCAAACAAGCTCATCTTAGTCGTCGGATGTGTCCCCGTCCCAAAGGCCATACCAGGGTCGAGGCGAATCACCTTCTCACCTGCCGTCGCCTCATAATCCGTCCAAGACGGCACAATGGTCAAATCGTGGGTAATCCGCGCTGGCTCATAGTATTTCTTCCAGTTGTCCGCCCAGTCTTCCTCTTCCAAGGCTTGATCTTCCAAGCGAACCGTACTTGGGTCTAAAAAGTCGCTGACTTCTTTCAAGCGCTCAAGCAGTCTCACCTTGACATCTTCAATCGCTAGATTTTCTGGATAGTAAGCCACAATCGTAATCACATCGGATTGCTCTTTGTCAGGCACAATTTCCCCAAACAAGTCCTCCTTATCCAGATAATCTGCTGTATCTTCAATCGCAACGCCCTGCGCACCCAGCTCAATCAAGAGATTGGATACAATCTCCTCACCTTGGCGCGAAAGCTCCACCCGTAATTCCTGCCACATAGTGTCTCCTTTAACCATTCATTTCTTGTTCTTCTATCTCTTTTAAACTCAGACCAATCTGATTTTTCCACTCTGTCCGCCCATTAGCACTCATTCCAAGGACAAACATAGCAGCTGTCGAAGCGCTATTAAACAGCTGATTTTGCTGCAAAATACCGTCTTGAATCAATCCTTTGTTTGACAGCTCTTCTCTCAATTCTTGCACAGACTGAGAAAGATGAGGAGCGTTGATCACATCCATCATGCTACCTTTTAGGACTACGAAACCTTCTGCAGTCCGTCTACAACTTGCTTTGATTTCTCGCTTAGATTTTTTGGTCTTTCTCTTTAAATAAAGCAGTTGTTCATCTTTGCTCTCTTTTTCATAGGAAACTGCTTCTTGCTGAATAATGGGCACAAATAGCTTATAGCCGAGCGTTCCGATAATCATCGTCGTATATTCAATGATTTCATCTAGTTCAGCCTGCTTTTCCTCAGTTACATGTCCAGCATTAGGTTCATTACCATTTTTGACTACAAAACGCCCTGCTTCCTTAGCAAGATTGGTAAATGAATTTTCCAAATAGCTAATCTCAGTCGGACCAAATGAGTTGTTCTGCGTTGTCAAAATAATCACATCATTAAAATAATCCGCATGCGAATCTCTAGTGTGCTCCTGTACACGCAAAAGAACACCTTCTCCATTTTTTCGCATGGTTGCTTGACCGATGTAGGTAATATCTTTTTGCGTCTCATCATCTTTCCCAAAAAGGAAATAAATTCCACTCTGTTTAAGCTCGTCTCGCTCCTTGAGAGTCGTCAACTGAATCCGAGGAATTTTATACAGCACTCCTGTCCAGTTAGAAAGCGTGCACTTCATACGCCCTGTCACATCTCCGTCCATGAGGAAAATATTGATATTTTTGCTCCGATTTGCCATCCCTAATACCTCGGATAAGGGTGAAAATCCTTTTCCTGCAAGCTTGCTCTGCCATTTTCAAAAGCCTCTTTGTCCCAGTTAATAGCAAATTCTTCTGCCTCATCATCTGCTAAAAAGTCCATGAGATCATCTAGCCCTTTTTCCGCTGTTTCTGCTAGAAAGGCAACAAAATAGGCGATAAATTCACTGGACAAGCCTTTTTTCTGCTCATAAGGAATCGTCACCAAATAGTCCTCTTCCTTGACCGTTGACTTCAAGGGATTGTAAAACAAGACTGCTTCTTCAAAGAAAATATCTTCTGTTGTCACATTTCCCTCATCGTCTACGGTTTCAACGCCCGCCTTATTTTCCACTTCCAGTAAAAAAGCGACCTCTACCGCATGATTTTTCTTGTCCCAGTTGATTTCAAAATCATAGGGAAATTCCTTTTCCATAGTTTGATCCAAAATATCTAAAAATCCGTACTTGCTCATCTTGCCTCACTTTGCTTAAAATATGATAGAATATATAGATAAGTGTATCATAAAACCAACTAAAAAGATAGGAGGAGCAACAGCCATGATTGAGAATCTCGCTCTTAAAATGCGGCCCAAAACGATTGACCAGATTATCGGGCAGAGCCACTTGGTCGGTGAAGGGAAAATTATCCGTCGCATGGTGGAGGCAAAGCGTCTATCTTCCATGATTCTCTACGGTCCGCCAGGAATTGGCAAGACCAGTATTGCGAGCGCCATTGCAGGCACATCCAAGTACGCCTTTCGCACCTTTAACGCCACTGTCGATACCAAAAAACGCCTGCAGGAAATTGCAGAAGAAGCTAAGTTTTCTGGCGGTTTGATTCTGCTCCTCGACGAGATTCATCGTTTGGATAAGACCAAGCAAGATTTTTTACTGCCCTTGCTGGAAAACGGCAATCTCATCATGATTGGGGCAACAACCGAAAATCCTTTCTTTTCCGTAACACCTGCCATTCGCAGCCGCGTTCAGATTTTTGAGCTAGAACCTCTCTCAAATAATGACATCAAAAGAGCTATCCAGACAGCCATTTCAGACCCAGAGCGCGGATTTGATTTCCCTGTTATCTTAGAGGATGATGCGCTTGATTTCCTTGCAACCAGCACCAATGGTGACCTACGTTCTGCCTTTAATTCCTTGGAATTAGCCGTTCTATCCACTCCTGAAAATACAGAAGGCATCCGCCATATCACACTTGATACTATGGAAAACAGCCTGCAAAAAAGCTATATCACTATGGATAAGAATGGGGACGGTCACTACGATGTCCTCTCAGCTCTTCAAAAATCCATTCGAGGAAGTGATGTCAATGCCAGTCTTCACTATGCTGCACGCCTAATTGAGGCTGGAGATTTACCCAGTCTAGCGAGACGCCTCATGGTCATTGCCTACGAGGACATTGGTCTTGCCAATCCCGACGCTCAACTCCATACCATCGCTGCCCTTGAAGCCGCCCAAAAGCTAGGATTTCCAGAAGCCCGCATTCCCATTGCTAATATCGTAGTTGATCTGGCCCTCTCACCCAAGTCAAACTCTGCTTACCTAGCTATGGAGCAGGCTCTTTTCGATCTAAAGAAAAACGGACACCTGCCGATTCCAAGGCATCTTCGCGACGGGCATTACAAGGGAAGTAAGGAGCTAGGCAACGCTCAAGACTACCTCTATCCTCACAATTTCCCAGAAAAATGGGTAGATCAGCAATATCTACCAGATAAATTAGTCGGAAAAAACTACTTTGAGCCAAATCAAACTGGCAAATACGAGCGAGCCCTTGCTACGACTAAGGAGAAGATTGATCGCTTAAAAAAATAATGGTATCGGTTTCAAAAAAATTGCATTTTTCTCTTGAATTTTTTTGAAAATGTGGTATTATATAAACATAGAAACGCTGTGGTGTACGACTTCACACTTAAGTGTTGACCGACTATTTTTTGTATTACTAGGGAAACAAAAGTCTTCTA
This sequence comes from Streptococcus pneumoniae, assembly GCA_040719455.1. Classification (NCBI taxonomy): domain Bacteria; kingdom Bacillati; phylum Bacillota; class Bacilli; order Lactobacillales; family Streptococcaceae; genus Streptococcus; species Streptococcus pneumoniae. The sequence goes on from JBFDTN010000001.1 coordinate 1,440,176, forward strand.
ACAGCATGCAGGCCGTTACACGCGGAAGCAGCTTCAGTTAGAGCGAGTTGCCCACCTGCTTAATTGCGCGGGTTCAATACAAATCGTGACAGTCCGGCACCAATACAGCTTTTTCTATTGCCTCCTTAGCTCAGCTGGCAGAGCAGCGGACTCTTAATCCGTGGGTCACAGGTTCGATCCCTGTAGGGGGCATATTTTAGTGCTCAAAAGCCTTATTCTAAGGGCTTTTTTTCGTTTTTGTTCTACTTTTGTTCTACCAAATCTTTTTTTGACTTTTCCGATAGTAATTCTCGGATCAAATTGTTTTCTCGTAACTCCTTTTCCTTCAGTAAATGACCGTAAGTTTTAGTGACTTGCGTAATATCTTTATGACCCATGACCTTGGCTACTACCCAAATATCCACTCCTTTTGAAAGAAGGATACTCGCATACGTATGCCGAATACCGGTCGCTGTTAGCATATAAGGAGCAATTTCTAACTCCTCCAACATTAGCTGTAACGCCTTATTCACACCATTATTCGTAGGAGTGCCATAAAGTCCATCATAAAATAAAAACTGATCCGGATTCTTCACATTTAGACGATTTAAAGTCTCTTTCTGATCAACTCGCAAGCATCTTAAAATCTCAATAGTATCCCCATCTATCGGGACATATCTGTCTGACGTTTCCGTCTTAGGTGGCTTCCAGCTATTTGTAGTACTATCATATCGTCTGTAGGTATGAATTGTCTGATGCTCTAAATCAATACAATCCCAAGTTAACCCAAGAACTTCCCCGAATCGCATACCTGTTTTAAAAGCAATGTAGAAAAAGTACGGGAGCACCGATTTTCGATAATTTAACTTCGTTCTCAAAAAACCTAGTATCTTGTAATAATCAGAAGAGCTAGAAATAAATTTTTCCTCCGTTTTTTTGCTCTGCTTCTTGCCAGAGATGATTGCTCCTTCTGTAAAATCTATCAGATCAATTCGATCTCTAATAGCATACTTCACAACCTTCTTTACTTCATTGTGGAGCCTGTTGACAGTATTTCTAGTAACTTTCTGAGCATAGTCATTCAGAAATTGTTGGTACTGGCTATATCTTATATGTATGGCTGGAGTTGTCCCAAAATAAGCCTCTATACGTTCACCTCTTAGCTGATGTTTATACAAAGTAGACTCACTTTTTCCCAAAGGAATAATTGTATTCGTGAACCACTCATTCCACAAGTCATATAGACTCATATTGTTCCTAATCTGCATGCCCTGTTGAATTTTCAGTTCAATCTCTCGAGCAGCGTTCTTTGCCTCAGTCTTTGTAGAAAATCCACCTTTGTAAGCGATTAACTGCTTGTCTTTATCAACAATTCTAAAATCCCACTTGTTTCCTCGTTTTCTAAAACTTGCCATGATTTAATTCCTCTTTTCTAAAAGGATAAATCAAGGATTAACTCCTTGATTATATCACTTTTTTTTTAATGTAGTCAATATAGTCGCAAAATTTTTATCAAAGTACTTTCTTGTCTGACTTGCTAAAAAGAAATAGCGTCCACCTTGGTTCTCAGGGTATTTGACAAAGCCATTAGGATTTTGTTCTATATCAATCTGAGAACGTATCTCAGGTTTATAGAGGATATTTTCGAGTAACCAAGGACGAGAGACTGAAAGCAAATCTACAATATCTTTTAGTTGAAGCCATTTTCCTTGCGAATTTTCTTTCAGGAGTCGTTCGTATTCTTCTTTTTGCACTATGATATGACTTTCAGGTAATTTAACAGTAATATTTTCCAATGTTAGTTGTAATTGATTTGATATGTTATTCATGATATTTTCTCTTTCGTTTAAGTATCATTTATGAGATAATAAGCAGTAGAAGGAGCTACTGCTTACTTCTCAAAATGTAGGACTTACTAGCTTTTACCTTGGCGGGGCTTGCTAGTAGGTTTTTTCTTTTTATGATTTACTGGGTTCATGGTGGAATAAAAAGCATCATTCTCAAAGTTATATACCGATATCTCAGGATTCGAACAATCAAATTGATAAGCAAATCGTTCAATCTGTTCTTGAGAATGGTTATTGTAGTCAGCTACTGAGAACACTATTTGCTTATATAAGGGTTCTCCATCTTCAGTAGTAACCTTGAAATGATAGACGACCTCATTGATCCTTCTCATCATTTGCTCCTCTGAGTCAGCCGTTCTTTTATTTTCAGGTACCATAATATTATAGATCTGTTTTGGCGAAAAAATACTTGTGATATGGATTTCTTCCCATAGCGTAAAGATATTGCTATATCTTGCATGCATTTGTTGTAGGTATCTGTCTGTCACCTTCAAAAACTCAGCATAAGGTAGTTCACCCTTATACTCCTCCATGAATAATATAGGTTCGCCTTGATACCCATCTAACCCCCCATTCTGATAGTCGCTCCAAATATAGACCTTTTCACGACCGTGTTCTTCTTTAAGCTTAACTTGTGTATAAGACTTACCAGCACCAGAGTCGCCAGTATGATAGATAACTTTGACATCTCTATAGTCAGGCGTATCCTTGATTCGGAGCTGATAGTAGTGCTCTTTTATCATCTTCGAGTATGAGCGATACTCCAATTTTTCAGACATGATTTCTTCCGGAGTAGCACCACCTTCTAATCTCTCTTGAATATAATCAAGATCGCTTCGATAGCCTTGCCGGTTAGCTCTAAGCTCTCCGAGCACCTTCATAGGCACAACAATAGTATGCGCTTTTTCTTCGTGTTTACCGGTTTTATTGAGGTATTCAATTACCTCTTCTTTTGTTCCTCTTGTAAACTCTGCATGTATAGTCGGATAGAGACTTTGAAGAGCAGAAAATCGAACTTGACCCTTGTCTTCTAAAATGAGATGGCAGTGGTGGGTTCCTGTGTCCGCTATTTCGTAATTTGCTGCGCACATCCTCTTTTCTTCTTTTCCATCTACCCAAAGGCGCATGAGGTGGTCAACAATCGCTTCAGGAGTATAGTTGATATTTGGATCAAGATTTGCACGAAATTCTTTTACACGCTTCTGAGTTTTTTCTGAAAAATTCTCGAAATACTTGCTTTCAGTATCAAAGAGTTTATCAACGTTGTTCAGTACGCAACAGAATGAATAAGCTTTGTGTTTTGAATCAAGTTCTTTCTTTTTAGTTTGTTTGAGAGTCATTTATTGCTCCTGTCTTGATATTTTTCAGTGTCTTTTTGAGTGTGAGACAAAGAAATGCTTGAGTTAATGCGGTTTTGAGGGATTTGTCTTGTGTCTTTGAAGTGGTGCAAAGGTAATACTAACTTTGCACCTTACATGAGGCTGTCTGCCCCCCTCCTTACGCCTACGGCTAAGGAGGGGCGACCTCTTTCTTAGAATACATTCCTTTTAGAATCTCTTCTTCAACAGCAAATATGTCATAGGTCGGAACCCGAATATGAATAGGGGGCTTCCCTTGTTCTATCAGGTATCCCCGTCCTCGCCCCTGTTTACGTGAGACTTCATTTTGATCATCTGAGAGCAACATGCCTAGAACCTCCTTGCTAAACGAACCTAGCAAAATACTATTATGAATATTTTCGCGAGATTTTCCAAAATACTCCGAATCCGGTCTTTGTTGACTGATCCAAACATGGATATTGAAGCTTCTTCCCAACATGAGAAGCCTAGATAACTGTCTGATTCGAATTTCCCTACCTTGCTTATCAAGCATAGTCAAATAAGCAGCCATCTCATCAAGATAAGCAATGACTAGAGCTCTACTCCTATCTTTTCTAGACTGGCGATTCTCTAAGAGCCCTATCGCTTCATCAAACCAAGCACTCACTTTATCAAATCGAAAGAAAGATTCTTGGGTTAATAAAAATTCAAAGTCCCTATCTCCTTTATAATCTCCAACTAATAAACTTGCCTTTAGATGCTTAACAGCCTTAGCAAGCAACAGCTTAGAGCAATAGGTCTTTCCAGATCCAGAGCTTCCAAATACTGCAAGGTGAGGAGCAGAGAGATTTAAGGGAACAGGAGCCTTTATCCCTTGCTCTAATAAATCTTCATGGAAAAATAGACTAGAAATCCTCATCTTCCACCTCTTTTACAATTTTCTTTTCTAGCTTTTGAGGCGTAATGTCACAGTAAAATTCTTGAGCAGTAGCATAATCAGTCGCAAAGATATAGCGCAACACAATATAATTTACTTCTTTTTCTAGCAAGGATACAGAATGAGTAGAGAGCACGAAAGGACTCGGAGAAAGGTTATAGCCATTTTGTTCCCCATACTCACGTAAATAATAGTCTGACAATTCTTTTAGGTATTCACGATTGATATCCTCGCTATCTGTGATACAGAGCACCTCAAAGAGTTTAGCAGTACCAGCTCTGTTTTCTCGAACCTCGTTCCAACTTTTTAAGTATAGTTTGTTATTACTAAAGATTCTTAGCTTTCTAACAACAAAAGAGAATACTTCGTGCATCGCTTCAGGACGATAGATCACAGACTCTGTTTTCCAAACATTGGGAATTTTGCCATCCGTAGATAGCCATAGTAAGATAAGAATAGGAAAAATGATAGCAAATAAATACTTTAGCAAATATATACCTGCTACTAGCCCGATACTTAAAAGGATAGCAAGCATTATCTTCATTTCCAATTTTTGTTTATGAAACCAACGTAAAATTTTCATTATAAAATCCTCCATATTAAACCAAGAGGCGATAGGAACATTCCTATTCCTCCACCTCTTGCATATTTAAAAGTGTCTCTAGGCTATCAATTTCAGTAATCCAATAGCCTCCACTGCTAAAATGATACCCCTTTCCAACAATCTTGTACACGGTCATTGGTTCAAAAGCAATCTCTGAACCCATAGGAACTATGATACTAACCACCTCTGTGTTATCCCCCAATGTAGGGAGTGTGTACTTGATAGCAGAAGGTTCTTTCTCTCTCAAAAAACGTCCCTTCTCATCTTTCATCTTACGCCCCAAAGAGTCAGTCAAAGTTCTTTTGTAAGGAAGTCCCTTAAAACCTAAGTGAACTGCCGTCACCTCCTGCGTCTGCATAGGACTACTGCCTGTATTCGATGTAGCAATTAAAGAGCTAAATGTAACCATCTTTTATACCTCCAATTTATAATATAGAAAAAGCAAGGGGAATAGGACAGGATAGGATAGGATAGGATATACGTATTAGAATAATACGTAATGGTAATCTCCCCCTTGCTGAAAACACGACAATCTTAACCTATCCCATAGGCATCACCTCCTTGACTCTCAAGACCAAAACTATGTATAACTAGCTGAGAGACTTCTAGTTACTCATCTCAACAATAGCATTATCTCACATCAACAATACCGAAAACTCGCCACCTACTCATTTTTTTTCGATTAGCAAACACTCATATTACTCATCTCAACAATAAAATTATCCCATATCAACAATACCGAAAACTCGCCATAAACTATTTTATTTTTGCATATTGTTGTTTTAATACTTTTTCCTGCATATTATAGGTTTTCTTATCTCTCATATAAGCTCCAAAGAAAGCAGCTCGACACGATAAGTCTTGATAAGCTTTAGATTCTATCATCTGCTTAATTAAAGGAGAGTATTTTTTCTTCATCTCAACACTCAGTTTCTCATCTAGGTTTAGGATACGCTGAAGTGTTCGACTCGCAATCCCTTCAAATTCCCCAGTAATCCCTAAATCCATTCTTATTTTTTCCGATTCCTTTGAGTTAAAATCGCAAATCTCATCATAGATAGATCCTCCTAAACGAATTTTTATCTCGTGTTTTGTTTTATAATATTCAATAGCGTAACGAATTTTTATCACAGACATCTCATAGTATGGAAAAGGAGCCTGTTCTGCAGGTATGCGGACATACTCTCCGTTATGGATCTTCTTCTTATCCTCTTTTAATTTCTTTATGATTTCCTTGTTCACTGGTTTCTTCCTCTTTCCTTTTCTAGTGATTCGTTCACATTTAATTACTTTACTAATTTTTACATTGATCAAGCTCTCAAAGTCAATGTTCTTAATTCGTAATCCGTATTGTTGTTCTTTTCCAATACAGTGGTCAGAATCACCTTGACTCTTAGCTTTTACTTCACGCCACCTTTTCTCATAAACTTTTTTAAGCTTCTTAACGTTCACCTTAATTGGCATACAATATCCTCATTTCTAAGCAGTTTCACTGCTATTTGTTATACTAATAATTTAATCATAGACACCTAGCACAAAACTCGCCAGTCTATCCCGACATACTTTTTTTAAATACAGTGCCCAAATTTTTTCACTCATTTAGCACACCTATATACTAACATAGGGTATTCTTTCATTTCAATTTGACCCTCGTCAGTATTTCCTTACAGGTAAAATATTTTTTCCTTACGGAGGAACATTTTCTCCTTACAGATGATCTATCACGATAATATTTTCTCCTTTACCAGTTATTTAATCATAGATACCTAGCACAAAACTCGCCAATCTATCTTGATATACTTTTTTCCTCTCCACCTCGACCTATTTTTTTTGCTCTGAAAGAGTGTTTTATTATAGTTCTTTATTTGAATACAATTCCTAACCACTGAAATATTCTCAAAAAAATCTTGTAGCAAATCTTTTTCTCAAAAAAGATAAAAATAATTAACTTTCATATTTACAAATAATTTAAAATATAGTATTATATAGTTAGAGAAGGTGTTCTCCCACCTATTAAGCGGAGGCGATAAAGAAGGTGTTCTCCCACCTATTAAGCGGAGGCGATAAAGAAGGTGTTCTCCCACCTATTAAGCGGAGACGATAAAGGAACGGCTTCGGCTGTTCTTTTTTCCATTAGAAAGGAATATATGTTTGGATTTTATAATATCGACGTTGACTATCTGGAATTTCTACACAACATTGATTCAGAAGTAGAATATTCTAGTTCCTACAAAACTGCTACCCATCCAAAGGTGTTTTTAGGTATTATTACCACCGTAAATAATCAGAAATACTTTATTCCTTTTACATCAGCTAAAAAAAGTCATGAAAATCCTAAAATGAGCTTATCTAGTAAGAATCATTTGTTAATCTATGAAGAAGTCGATACAACTACAAAAAATAAGAATGCTCATAAATTTTACAGGTCTACAGATGAAGATGATAAATTTCTTATGTTAATTTCTTCTCTTCAATTTAATAAAGCAATTCCTGTTATTGATGGATTGTATAACTATTATGACATCCATGCTGAGCCTGATGCTCGATATAAAAGCATGTTGATTAAAGAATATTCTTTCTGTTTATCAAGAAAAGATGAGATCATAGATACAGCCATAAAAACTATTGAAGCAATTAAAAACGGCGTTAATGTAAAATTTGCTTGTAACTTAAATCTTCTAGAGAGCAAAATGAATAAATTTAAAAAATAAAATGGGGTACAGTGCCTTATCCCGACATACTTTTTTCCTCCTTTTTTTGAAATACGGTGCTCAATTTTTTCACTCATTTAGCACACCCATATACTAACATAGGGTATTCTTTCATTTCAATTTGACCCTCGTCAGTATTTCCTTACAGGTAAAATATTTTTTCCCTTATAAATACGTTCATTAGTATCGCCTGTTTATTTATCCCTTCATCTGTTTTTTTATACAAATATAAAATCCACCAAATTTCCTTGGTGGATTCTTCTATATACACTACTTTTTGATACCTTCAAGTATCATACTAACACCTTCTACAACTTTATTTTTTTGGCTATCAGACAGCTCATCCATCACTCGGATCAAATTAGCCAAACCTGTATTAGTAGATAATGGCGGGAAGTCAAAGAACTCAGCTGGTGTCACGTCTAGGGCTTCTATCAGCTTGTCAATCGTATCTGCCTTGATATTCAAATGCTGATTTTCTACCCTATAAATATAGTTATGTGCCAAACCTGCCTTTTCAGCTAAGCTCTCCTGAGTGATGCCCTTTTCTAACCTTAGTTTCCTCACTCTTTTTCCAATGTACTCTCTCATCTCTATTTGTTTATATTCCATAGGCTCTACCTCACACCTTAATGATACAAGGTTATCAACATATCTCAACCCATCTTTAGGTATGATTTTTGTAAATATAATACTTGTAAGTGTTGAAAGTATGTGCTATAATATAGGAAATTAAAAATTTACACACCTAAAGGTGTGTAAATAATAAAAATAAGTTTATAAAAGGAAGACTTCATGCTTAGGAAAGAAAATTCAATCAAATCCCACGGCACTATTAAGGTGTCTAAGGCTTACGGCGCTGTTGGGGTGTTGGCTTTGTCGGGTGCTTTGGCTCTAGGTGGGGTATCTGTTAGCGCTGATAGTGTTGAGGGTACTAGCACGGCAACCGCTACTGAGGCGGTAGCGCCTACTAATACAGTTACTGAAGCCCAGCTTACTGAGGCTAAAGAGGCAGTCGATACCACCCATAGTGCAGTACTCGCTCAGGATAGTACGGTCAAGGAGGCTGAGGCTAGTCTTGAAGCTAATCGTGCGGAGGTAGCTAGTCTTGATACTCAGATTGCAGAGGTTAAGGAAGTAGATAGTCAAGCCGTTGCGGAAGCTAAAGAGGCGGTTACTCGTGCGGAGTTGGCTCTTGGTAACCAATCTGTCGAAGCGGTCGAAACCAAGGTAGCTGATGCTAGTCAGGCTCTTGCCGACTCCATCAAAGCCGTTAGTGATGCGGAACAAGACCTTGCTCTTGCTGAGAGGGGTACTGAAGTAACTGAAACGGTTACTGAGACGGTCGAGGTACCTGCTGAGGGGGCTAAGTCTGTATTGGCAAATACTGGGTTCTCTTGGGATGACGATGTACTTCGTCCGATTGCGGTGAATGATGACTATATCCAAGCCATCAAGAATCTTGCTAATGGTACTGGTACTGCTGATGCGGTAGATGCAGCGGTTAAGAAAGGAACTCAGGGGGTATTTGGTGAATCGTTCTCACTGCCTACCTTGAATGACAATTTGCGTTCTCTTTCCCAAGAGGAACAGTCTTTAACGACTAAGTATGACATCAGAGAACCCCTTCCAGCAGAGCTCTCTCGTAATCTCAGTCTTTACGGCGCAGCAGTGATTAACCACGTCCGCAGTCTCTTTGGTCAGCCGTTGCTCGAGGTATCCGAGGCTACTGCAGCCTTTGCTAATAAGTACCAATCAGTACAGGAGACTGACCGTCATCGTGACTTCACTTTTGACGAGGTCATCAATACTGTCGGTAAGGGATTAAACAATACTAAAATTTATTCTGGGGCTTACTGGTTGAATAATGGTTCTGATAGTTTTGTAGGGGGTGGTATCTTCCCAACAGAAGGTCAATTATACAATATTATGTATAATGCTATTGTAAGTGATTTGTTTAGCGTAGGAAGTAGTTATAGACATACATTGGATTTGCTAGGGTTTACCTCTAATGCTAAACAGTTTGCTATTATGACTGATGTTCACTATGGTGCGCATGAGATTCCATTAGCAGGTGTTAAGCTTGCCCTTGCTGACTCAGCCTCCCCAGCCCTAGCGAACCCATACGAAGTCCGCGCAGGGGGTACGTCTACCACTAAGCAAGTTACCAAAGAAGTAACCCGTACGGTAGTAGACCCAGCAGCCGTTTCCAACGCCAAAGCTACTCTATCAGCAGCCCAAGCTACGAAGATTGGCGCTGAAACTCGTCTTGAATCTGCTCAAAATGAATTGGCTAGCGTTCGTTCTTTGGCTCGTGCGGTTAAGGAAGCTAAAGACCTTTATACTTCCCTAGCTCAGGCGGTATCTAGCCGTCAGGAGACGTTGGCTCGTTTGATGACTGCTAAAGTAGCAGCAGAGGAAGGGGTAGAACGTCAGGCAGCTTTGGTAGTTGCGGAGCGTGAGGAGTTGAATCGTTTGATGGGGGCTTATGAAAATGCGCTTGCTAAGTATGCTAGTCTTAAAGAAGCCTATGATGCACAACCAAAGCCTGAAAAACACCATGAAGTTGGTACAGGCGTAACTGCTAGCAAGCCTGTATATGAGCTTCCTAAAGTTCAAGACCATGGGACACTCGGAGGAGATAGTCAGATTGGGGTTGGTTCACAAAATGGCGGTGCTCTTGGTGGAAACAAAAAACCTAGTACAACTGTCGGAACTCAAAAAGACAAAACAGATAAGGTTGATACCCTTGGTATGAAGCCTTCGAAATCCGATATGAAAACCCCACAATACATGGGAAGTCATACTACTTACGGACAAGGAATGCCTGCAAAAGCCGTTTCAACTGTTCGTAACAATCAAGCATCTAAACAAGCTATTCCAACAGCTAATAGCTTACCAAAAACAGGAACAAATAACTCTATCCTAACACTGCTCGATACAGCAAGTATCAGCCTTGTTAGCTTAGTAGGATTGAAAAAGAAAAGAGGATAAAAAAATGACAGAAGAAATTTTACTTTTCCGATTTGGAAAAAGTGATGAAAATAAAATTGATTCACAAGAAGTATTTGAACATCATTTTAATCATCTTAAAAAACATAAAAAACTACTATTTACTACAGACTCACGCATCAAAATTCCTACACATTGCGAAGAGATAATATTTGTAAACCACGATAAAAATCAATGTTTTAAAGCATTCATTGATGGTAGTGGAAAGTTTGCTGATAGTACTCCTACGGAAGGTTATGATGTTCCATCAGAATTGAAACATTTATTACAACAAGAAGTTAAAGATGGATATGGTTGGTTTGCAGTATCTGCCGAGAATATCTCTATCGAATCTCTCTCCAAAGGGCAATATCGCTTGGCGAGAATCGAAGTAATTGATAGTCTTGGAGAAAATCAAACACCTCACAGATATGTCCTTCCTTTTACAAACGATAACTAATATACACTCATCAAAAAAAGCAACTCCTATTTCATGTGGGAGTTGCTTTTGGATTCTCAGCAATCGTTAGAAAGAACAAGCTATTCCAACAATTTCTTGAGAATGAGAATAGAAAAATGGATATTCTGTGATAATATTGAAACAACATTCCTTTGATATTATTTTGAAAGTCGTTGATAAATTATAAGAAAATGGCTGTTAATCAAAAAACATGGAATAAAGTAAGTTGACGTGATATAATAAACGTAAGAAAAAAACAACAAAAGGATACTACACTATGACATTAGCCGTTGCAAGAGATAAGAGGGTAGGATTTACTACTAACAAAGATTATTTTGAAAAAGCCAAAGCTGTTGCTAAGGCTAATGGAATGACAATTTCAAGCGCTATGGATAGGTTTGTAAAACAAGTTGCTATTACTGGAAAAATGGAATTGTTAGATGAAAAAGAAATTCTATTTCAGCAGTTGCAAGGAGAGATAAGACAAGCTATTGATGATTATGAGTCTAGCGTAAATACTTTTTCTGCTGAAGAAGTGAGGAAACGCCTTGGATTATAAGATTAATTATAGTATTGGCGCCTTACAAACATTAGAAGAGATAAAGGATTATATCATCAGTAATTTTGCGTCAGAAAGATCAGCTCGCAAAGTGATTGAGAATATTATGCACAAGATCAGTGCCTTAGAGATATTTCCAGATGTTGGCTTTGATGCTGACGAAAAATTTGGGAAAACGTTAGACCAACGTCATAAAACACGAGGTTTAACAGTAGGGAAAGATTATATAGCTTTATATTTTGTGGATAGTGTTAAAAAAGAAGTTGTGATTACTCATATTATTTCGACACGAAGTGACTATATGAAATTATTTGAATGAAGTCTTGTTTAAATTTTTAAGGAAGCAATCCAACTAATGCTTGCATTCTGTAGTTTCTTACCTACCTTAATCGGCTTAATCATTGCAAACGTAAAAATGAACAATAAAAAATAATCGTCCTAACTTTAGCAGAGTGATGACGATTATTTTTTTAATCTAATTACAAAGCTACCGTCTTAAACGGTTCTACATTAGAGTTGAGTTGCTGCTCAGCAATCCTATTGTAGCATAGCTTGTAGGCTTTTGCAAGGGTATGGTATAATAGGTAACGTAGAAAAGTGTCCCTAAAGGGATGTGATTTTCTAAGCTCCTAAAGGAACTAGAATATCGCAAAGACGGTGGCTACGAATTTTGAAAGGGGTGGTGCTTATGAATGTAAGTACAGAAATCCACTTAGAAAGGAGTAGCATCTTTTGACAGCTTTTGAAGTTGTACAAACGATTCTAGGTTTTGGTACTTTTACCATTGCTTTGATTGGATTGTGCTATAAAATCTTCAAAAATGATTCAAAAAAATAATCCCGTCCCCACTTTTAGCCGAGTAGGACGAGATTAAATCATTCTATAAAGCTACCGTCTTAAACGGTTCTACATGGGAGTTGGATTGCCGTCCAGCTCCTTTTTCTAATCCTATTGTAGCATAGCTTGTAAGCTTTTGCAAGAATATGATATAATAGATGACGTAGAAAAGTGTCCCTAAAGAGATGTGATTTTCTATGTTCCTAAAGGAACTAGAATATCGCAAAGACGGTGGCTCCTTATTCTGAAAGGTGGTGATGCCTATGGGCGATTCATCAAAATCTAACAGAAAGGAGCGATTTTATTGTCCACTTACGAAGCAATGCAACTCATGCTTGAGTTTGGTAGTTTTCTACTCTCACTCATTGGATTGATTGTTGTTATCGTAAAAATGAGCAATAAAAAATAACCGTCTCAACTTTGGCGAGTTAACGGTTATTTTTTATAACTAAAACGAGCCACCGTCTTTTTAACGGTTCTACATGGGAGTTGAGTTACTGCTCAGCTCCTTTTCTAATACTATTGTAGCATAGCTTGTAGGCTTTTGCAAGAATATGATATAATAGATGACGTAGAAAAGTGAAGACGGTGGCTCCTTATTCTGAAAGGTGGTGATGCCTATGGGCGATTCATCAAAATCTGACGGAAAGGAGGAGCTAGATTTTGACAGCTTTTGAAGTTGTAGAAGTTCTATTTATGTTTGGTAGTTTTACTATCAGGTTAATAGGCTTATGCTATAAAATCTTCAAAAATGATTCAAAAAAATAACCGTCCATAACTTTAACGAGTTAACGGTTATTTTTAACTTATAAAAACGAATCACCGTCTTAAACGGTTCTACATTGGAGTTGAGTTACCGCTCAGCTCCTTTTCTAATACTATTGTAGCATAACTAAATGACTTACGCAAGCTAGATAGAAATATAGCAAATTAATTTGTTCTACTAACTGTTCTACTAAAATGATTTTCCTACTACTTCATGAGTTGCTAATCCTTGATTTATCAATGTTTCTAATAATAATTATTACTTATTTTACCTCATATTTAGCTGTAGGGGGCATATTTTAGTGCTCAAAAGCCTTATTCTAAAGGCTTTTTTTCGTTTTTGTTCTACTAAATCTTTTTTGACTTTTTTAATCAAATAATTTTAGCCATCTAACACAAACTCCCTCGCTAAAATAGCGAGGGAGTTTTCAGTGACTTTATTTGTTTTAGAATGGTAATTCTTCTTGTTCTAAAACAAGATCTGCGAGATCTTCGGCTACATTGTTTTCACGCATAGCACGTTGGGCACGACTTTCGAGTAATTGGAAACCATTGCAGAGCACTTCTGTAACATAATGGTTTACACCATTTTTTTCGTACTTGCGTGTCCGCAATTCACCGTCCAAGGAGATCAGACTCCCCTTGCCTGCATAGCTAGCCAAGGTTTCAGCCAAGCGTCCCCAGACCACGACATTGACAAAGTCAGCTTCTCGCTCCCCATTTTGATCTTTATAGCGGCGATTCACAGCAACTGTCACACGCGCCACCGATTTATCATTGGGTGTTTTTTTCAATTCTGGTGTTCCCACCAAGCGACCAATCAGAATAACTTTATTATACATATCATTTTCCTCCTACCTATCTATTCGCAGGAGTAGCAAAAAAGAGCGGATTTTTCCGCCCTTTCTTTCATTATCCTTGCCAATGCTTGGCTGGGTCAAATGCTGTCCCTACGACTTCAGCTGGATCCAACTCAATGATGCCACGTTTTTGCGGGGCATTTGGCAGCTGCAATTCACGCAGACTGCACATCATACCAAAACTCTTTTCACCACGCAATTCTCCTGGGAAAATCAAGTTACCTTTTGGCATCATGGCACCTGGTAGCGCTACAATCGTTTTCAAACCAAGAGCAGCATTCGGTGCCCCTGCTACGATTTGAACAATCGTATCTTCTGCCACTTTGACTTGACAAATATTCAAATGATCACTATCTGGATGAGCTACCATCTCGACAATTTCACCAACGACAAATTTTGGTTCACAATCATTGACCAACTGCTCTTTAAAGCCTTCTTTTTGCAACTCTTGATTCAGCATAGCCACATCTTCGTCTGATAAGAAAACTTGACCGCGTCCTTCAATCTCAATCAAGCTAGATACTTCAAAAATATTCCAAGCGACTGTCTCTTGATTGTCCACTCGAGATACACGCGCAACTTTTCCTTTGCGCTCAACTTCTAATTTAGCATCCCCACTATCTGTGACAATGACCATCAAGACATCTCCGACGCCTTCTTTGTTATATGTAAAAATCATTTTTTATCCTTTCACTTTCGCTAAAAATTCATTGATTTCTTGCTTGCTTTTTCGGTTTCGATTGACCAAACGACCCAATTCTTTACCATTTTCAAGGACTACAAGACTTGGAATACCATAGATATTCCACAACTTTGCCAAGTCTAAATAAGCATCTCGATCGACCCATACAAAATCAAACTCCGGATTTTCAGCCTCAATTTCTGGCAAGAAAGGCTTGATATACTGGCAATCGCCGCACCAATCTGCGGAGAAGAAAAAGACACACTTGCGAGGCTTTTCTATTAAGCCAGCCAACTCTTCGAGATTGTAAGGAGTAATCATTTAGCTTCCTCCTCATAGGTCAGTTCTCCTTTTTCATAGCAAAACGTTACGCTACGTCCGTCTGAAAAGATCGCACCGCCGACCAAGCAGTCTTCGCTTGATTTGTAAAGCTCTACATAAAAGGTCTCAATCGTGCCCATTTCTGAAAGCATATAGCGGACTTCTGCTACTAACTCCTCCTGCTTTTTCACCCGTTTTTTATCCTCAACGAGCCTATGCGTTCCATATAAAGCAGTACCTGCACCGATCACTGCAAGACTTGATAACATGATTTTCTTAGCGTTCATACCCATATTTTACCATAAAAAATCACCTAGGACAATGAAAGATAAACGAGCGAAAAAAAACTGGGAAAACCCAGTTTTTCTAGCTATTCCTAAAATGGAAGGAAGGTTCCAAGTACAAGGAAGGCAATGCTGATGGCAATGACGATAGCAACGAATTTTCCTACATATTTCAACCATGTACCAAGCTCAATCCGTCCAAGAGCAAGAGCGCCCATCACGATACCTGATGTTGGAGCAAGAAGGTTCAAGACCCCATTTGCAGATTGGAAGGCTGTGACGATAAGAGACGCTTTGACATTGGCAAATTCTCCAAGAGGGGCGATAATCCCCATGGTTGCTCCTGCAAGTCCAGATGATGATGGAATCAAGAAGGACATTGGGAGGTAGAAGATATAAGTCAAGACGATGAAGACTTGAGAAGAGAAGCCACTCAAGATGCCTTCACCCCAGTGAAGAATGGTTCCTGAGATTTGACCATCGTTCATGATGACTTGGATTCCACGCGCTACCGCACAGATAAGAGCAACACCTAGCAAGTCCGCCGCACCAGCCATAAAGGCTGAGATAAAACGATCTTCTGCCATACCATAGACCAATCCCACCAATACAGCCATAAATATGAAAAGCATGGTTACTTCTGGGAAATACCAAGTACCAAGTGCAGCAGAGTGTCCAAAGATTTGACCAATCACTGGCAAGCCAGTAATCATATTGTTGATATTTTCAAAGAGAGGAATACCAAAGTCACCCCATGGAATCAAACTGATAATCATGATGACAAAGGTTGCAACAAAGACCCAAAGAACCCGTTTTTGTGCAGGACTCAACTCAGCATTGGTTTCTGTTACTTTAAAGGCTTTCAAGTCTTCTTCTCGTTGTTTGTACACAAGAGATTTTGTTGGGTCTTTTTCAATCTTGCTCGCATAACTATAAACAAAATAGATAGCCACAACAAGCAATACAATTAGCATGATAAAGCGCAATAACATACCATCCGCCACGCTGATTCCAGCAGAGTCAGACGCGACACCTGTCGCAAATGGATTGACCGTAGAAGCCAAGCATCCAATCTGCGAACCAATCAAAATGATGGACACGGCTGTAATACTATCAAAGCCAACCGCCATCATAACTGGAACCAAGAGTGGATAGAAAGCCATGGTTTCCTCACCCATACCATAAGTAGAACCACCAAGAGCAAACAGTGGCATTAACACTGGAATGAGCATCTTTTCACGACCCTTAAATCGCTTCACGATGGAGGCAATCCCCACATCCAAGGCACCTGTTTCGGTCACAACCCCAAGAAAGGCTCCAACCATAATAATGAAGAAGGAAACCTGAATCGCACCGTCCGTATGAATGGTATATTCGTCTTTTTCCCCTTCGTTAATCACCGTATCTTTTCCGAGCATGGCATTAACAGGCGCCATTAAGACATCATAAGCTCCTTGAGGACTTTTTTCTACCTGTGCATACTCGCTCTTACCACTACCATTATCGACATAACGCCCTGCTGGCACCACCCAGGTCAGCATAGCCATTAGCGCAATGATCAGCATCAAGACTGTATAAGATGATGGCATCTTAAAGCCTTTTTTTACTTTTTCACTCATCCCTTTTCCTCCTTTTCGTTCCTCTACAACACTGTTGTAAATAAGGGATTTTCTCCAGTTTTCCCACAGAATATAGTGAATTGAATAAAGGTTAGGACATTGTAAGCCGCTTTGATGAACACTATCTAGGCAGCTTATTGCCTTATCCTACTCCTTTTTCAATCCACTATGACTTCCACCTCTTAAACGTAAATAGGATTAGTTTAGAAGAGGAAAGTAGAATGTTAAGAGTGGAAGTTTCTGCAGTTACAAAAGAAATAATTGTTCTCATACGAGAATATTGTTATTTTTCAATAATCGTGCCACTTTCAGACTCGATCAAAGCCCCTAGATTTTCAAGAGAAGTGATTACGGCATTTGCTTCTGGGCGATTATTTACAAAAGCGATACCTGCTTCTACTTTTGGCAACATGCTACCTGGTGCAAATTGCTCTTCTTTGATGTATTCTTCTAGTTGTGCAACACTCACACGTTCCAATTTTTCTTGATTTGGTTTGTTAAAGTTCACATAGACATAGTCCACACCTGTCAAAACGATAAAGAGGTCTGCATCAACTAGCTCTGCCAAGCGTTGTGAAGCAAAGTCTTTGTCAATCACCGCTTCCACACCTGTAAGACTGCCGTCTTCTTCACGGACCACTGGAATACCACCACCGCCAGCAGCGATCACAACTTGTCCTGCATTTAAAAGTGTCCGAATGGTTTCAATTTCTTTAATATCCACAGGTTGCGGTGAAGCCACCACTTTTCTCCAACCACGTCCAGAATCTTCTTTGAAGGTCGCACCAGTTCGTTCTGCTTCTGCTTTTGCTTCTTCTTCTGAATAAAATGGACCGATTGGTTTGGTTAGATTTTCAAAAGCTGGGTCTTTTTTATCTACCACAACTTGCGTCACAACAGACGCCACTTCTTTTTCAATGCCTTCTTTCAAAAGAGCGTTTTGAAGTGCATTTTGAAGCCAGAATCCAATACTTCCTTCTGTCATTGCCACCAATGAATCAAGAGGAAAAGCAGGGTTTTTCTCAGAATCCGCTGCTAAATGTTGAAGCAAGAGATTACCAACTTGCGGACCATTTCCATGCGTTACGATCAAATCATCTCCATTTTTGATCAATTTAACAAGATGAGCCGCTGTTTCTTCTAATGCTTTTTGTTGTGCTTTTGCAGATGGATCTGAGGAAAGGATTGCATTGCCTCCCAATGCCACAACGATTTTACGATTTGCCATATAGTCTCCTTTTTCTATAAAGAAGGACTGGACTAAATCACTTAGTCTCAGTCCTCCTGTTGGTATTATTGGTTATTTTTGGTAGGTTATGTTTTTGCAGTTGTAGTACTAAATTACACTTTTGGAATGAATAAGTCACCAAGTGTTGCTGCCATCACAGCTTTGATAGTGTGCATGCGGTTTTCCGCTTGGTCAAAGTGACGAGCGTATTTGCTGCGGAAGACTTCGTCTGTTACTTCCATTTCTTCTACGCCAAATTTTTCAGCGACATCTTTACCATAGACAGTATGTGTATCGTGGAAAGCTGGCAAGCAGTGCAAGAAGATAAGGTCTTCATTTTCTGCTTTTTTCACAAGTTCCATATTCACTTGGTATGGTTTCAAGAGGGCAACACGTTCTGCAAATTTGTCTTCTTCACCCATTGATACCCAAACGTCTGTGTAAAGAACATCTGCTCCTTTCACCGCTTCATCAGCATTATCTGTGATGAGAATACGAGCACCACTTTCTTTGGCAAATTTTTCAGCAAAGGCTACCACTTCTTCTTCTGGGAAGAGTTCTTTTGGTGAGAAGATATGAACATTCACACCAAGGATAGCACCTGTCACAAGAAGGCTGTTTGCCACATTGTTACGACCATCTCCACAGTAAACCAAAGTCAAACCTTCTAATTTACCAAAGTTTTCTTTGACAGTGAGGTAGTCTGCAAGCATTTGAGTTGGGTGCCATGCGTCTGTCAAACCATTCCATACAGGAACACCAGAGAATTCTGCTAGTTCTTCCACCATTGCTTGGCTAAATCCACGGAATTCAATCCCGTCAAACATACGTCCCAATACTTTAGCGGTATCTTCTGTTGATTCCTTTTTACCAAGTTGGATATCATTTGCGCCTAGGTATTCTGGATGTGCACCAAGGTCAATGGCTGCAGTTGTAAATGCTGCACGTGTACGAGTAGAAGTTTTTTCAAATAGAAGGGCAATGTTTTTGCCTTCAAGATAGCGGTGAGAGACATTGCGTTTCTTCAAATCTTTCAAATGTGCTGAGAAATCAATTAAATACTCCAATTCTGCACGAGTAAAATCTTTTTCTGCTAAAAAACTTCTTCCTTTAAATACTGATGTCATTGTTATTTCCTCTTCTTTCTTTTCCTATATTTTATTGATTGATAAGGTTTGACAAAACACTCATCTGATGTTTATCTGAGATTTTAGATGTCTTCACGTTCAAACGGCATAGACATACAACGTGGTCCACCACGACCGCGAACCAATTCGCTTCCTTCGATCTTAATCAAACGAAGTCCTTTTGATTCAAGAATCGCATTGGTAATGGTATTGCGTTTGTAAACTACGACAACACCTGGAGCGATTGTGAGGGTATTTGAACCATCATTCCATTGCTCACGCGCTGCTGCTACATGGTTTCCACCGCCACAGCGAATCAATTCCACTTTTTCACGACCAAGGTTTTCTGCGAGAAGTTCTGCAAGATCACCCTTTTCTTCCGTGATGTTCAACTCTTCATTTTCATACGTTACAGAATAGACACGAAGGTCGCCTTCAATTTCTGGGTGAATAGTGAATTTATCGTAGTCAACCATGGTAAATACTGTATCCAAGTGCATGAATTTACGGTTGTTGGCAAATTCAAAGGCAAGTACTTTCTTGAAACCAAGGTTTTGTTTGAAGATATTTACCAAAAGTTTTTCGATAGATGCGGCATCTGTCCGTTGAGAGATACCAACAGCAAGCACATCTTTAGAAAGAACTAACTCATCTCCACCTTCGATACGGGTTGTTTCATCACGATTGTAAACAAGCGGTGCTTTTCCTCCATAGATTGGGTGATGAGCAAAGATGTATTTACCATAAATAGTTTCACGGTTACGCGTATCTGCATACATGTGGTTGAGAGAAACCCCACTTCCGATAGTTGCAAATGGATCGCGTGTGAAGTAAAGGTTTGGCATTGGGTCGATTGCAAATGGATAGTCAGACTCAACCAAGTCTGTTAGACCTTTTGCTTCTTCTGGGATTTCTGGCAATTCAGCTTTTTGAACCCCTGCCATTGTTTTTTCAATCAATTCTTTGTTGTCTGTGATTCCTTGAAGCAATTCACGAATGGCAATCTTGGTTTGACGACCACGGATATTAGCTTCTTCAAGGTATTCTTCGATAAATTGATTGCGGATTTCTTCACTTGTAAGTGATTCAGCTGCAAGCTGTTCCAAGTAAAGAACTTCTACCCCTTCATTACGAAGCGCTTCTGCAAAAGCATCGTGTTCTTTTTGAGCAGCTTCAAGGTAAGGAATATCATCGAACAAGAGACGTTCGAGATAGTCAGGCATCAAGTTTTCTAACTCTTTACCTGGTCGGTGTAAGCAAACTTTTTTTAGTCTGCCAATTTCAGAATAAACATGAATTGGACTTGTGTGACTCATGATCATAGTTCCTTTCTGTTTTGCGATTAATACGCCTTGTTATTTTTTACACTCTTATTGTACCCGCTTTCTATGCTCTTTTTTTGTGATATTTGGCACTAAAACTGTGAAGAATCTCACACTTTTATACCATTTTTTGTAAAACTATCCAAATGTATTCGCTTTCTTTTGATATTCTTACATTTTGTTGTTCATAAAGCATAAGTATGATTTGAATTTTTTTTGAAAAAAATCAAAAAAATAGAAATCAAGTTTTGAAACTTCATTTCTATTCTTCTTGTGTTACCATTTAATATACTGTAAAAAATAATCCTTGTCACAGAAAGTCAAGTGATGCTTTTCCATCTCAATCACTCCTTCTTTCTTTAGCTGCCGCAAGACATGGCTTACCGTTTCGCGCGTCGTCCCACTCATATTGGCAAGATCAATGGTTGTAATCGCAAAGGGGAGAGGAATCTTCCCCTCGCTCGTACGATCACAAATATCATAGAGCAAAATAGCAAGCGCCTGAGTCACACGCTCCATAGCACTTGAGGTCACCATATTTCGCAGGCGAATTTCATGCACATGAAGGAGACGCGACAAGCGACGATACAACATCCTCATCTGGTGGATATTGGTCAAACAAAACTTCTCATACAGTTCTGTGGGCAGGGTAAAATACTCGACATCTGTAATCGCATAGCCTGAAAAATGGTATCGCTCATCTTGAAACAAGCCTCCATAAGGAATCACACGGTCTTTTTTCACATAATCTATATACAAAAACGTTCCTGACGAATCGTGTTGCTCGACCTTGACATATCCTGAATAAATCAAAAAGAGCTTATCTCTGCGGTCATCTTCAAAAAAGAGAATTTGCCCCTTAGGAACCTTGCGATAATGGATGCGTGCCATCAGCTGATCAAATTGTTCAATCGAAAAATATTGAAATTCTTCTAAATTTCGTAAAAACTGGTACTGCTCTCGTGTAATCATCTGCTCACTCACTGTCTATACTTATTTATTGTACTCTTTTTCATTATAACATATCTTTATAGAATTCCTTTAATTTTCCTATACAATCGGAATATTTTTCACCTTGAATCCCCTTTCATTGAATAATATTATCTTTTATTTGAATATTCCTTATTTTTTGATACAATAATATTGATAGTATTGAAAAAAGAGGTCAGATATGAACAAAAAAGAAACGCGTCATCAACTCATTCGCTCCTTGATTTCAGAAATGAAAATCCACACCCAGCATGAATTGCAGCAGGCACTCCTTAAAAATGGCATTTCTGTCACCCAAGCCACGCTCTCACGAGACATGAAAGAGTTAAATCTGGTCAAGGTCAACCACGATGATCATCATTATGAGATTTATAGCATTAGCCAAAGCCGCTGGGAGCACCGCCTGCGTTTTTATATGGAAGACGCCTTAGTCATGCTCCGAACGGTTCAAAACCAAATTATCCTCAAAACCCTGCCTGGACTTGCCCAGTCCTTTGGATCCATTTTGGACTCCATTCAAATTCCTGATATTGTGGCAACCATCTGCGGAGATGACACATGCTTGATTATCTGTGAAGACAATGAAGCCGCCGAGCGGTGTTTTAACGAATTAAGTCAATATACCCCACCTTTTTTCTTCAGTGAGAAATAAAATATGTTAAAATAATAGAAGAAAGAAGGTAAAACTATGACACAATTATTTGATAAAATCAAAGAAGTAACCGAACTCTCTGCTATCTCTGGCCATGAAGGTCCTGTGAGAGACTTTCTGCGCCAAAAGCTCACTCCGCACGTCGATGAGATCGTGACAGACGGTCTTGGCAGTATTTTTGGTGTCAAAAAAAGCCAAGCAGCTGACGCTCCACGCGTCATGGTCGCTGCCCACATGGATGAGGTTGGTTTTATGGTCAGCCAGATTCAGGCTGATGGGACCTTCCGTGTGGTTGAGATCGGTGGCTGGAATCCGCTAGTCGTCAGCAGCCAGCGTTTTACATTATTCACCCGAGAAGGGCGTGAAATCCCTGTCATTTCTGGCTCTGTACCACCACATTTGACACGTGGTGCAGGGGGTCCTACCTTGCCATCTATCTCTGCCATTGTCTTTGACGGTGGTTTTGCAGACAAAACAGAAGCTGAAAGCTTTGGTATCCGACCAGGAGATGTCATCGTGCCAGACAGCTCAGCTATTTTAACAGCTAATGGTAAAAATGTGATTTCTAAAGCTTGGGATAATCGCTACGGTGTACTCATGATCAGCGAACTAGCCAGTCATCTCTCTGAAAAATCCCTCAACAACGAACTCTATCTCGGTGCTAATGTTCAAGAAGAAGTCGGACTACGTGGCGCTTACACATCCACAACCAAGTTTGCTCCTGAAATTTTTCTTGCCGTGGATTGTTCACCTGCTGGAGATGTCTATGGAGATCAAGGAGCGATTGGGGAAGGAACCTTGATTCGTTTCTTTGATCCAGGCCATCTCATGCTCCCTGCTATGAAGGATTTCCTTCTGAGCACTGCTGAAGAAGCTGGTATCAAGTACCAGTATTATTGCGGCAAAGGTGGAACGGACGCTGGAAGTGCCCATCTACAAAGTGGTGGTGTCCCATCGACTACGATTGGAGTCTGCGCTCGCTACATCCACTCCCACCAAACCCTCTATGCAATGGATGATTTCTTGCAAGCACAAGCCTTCCTCCAAGCATTGGTGCAAAAACTTGACCGCTCAACGGTCGATGCCATTAAACGCTATTAACGACGACAGAAAAACGAGTCTGGAACTTTTTATTCCAGACTCGTTTCTTTTAGTCTTTAAGTTATAAAATTTACCCCAAACGCTAATCCATCAAGATTTTATGAGAAGTGGCGATTTCAGCAACATCACAACTTCGATCCCACCCCTATTTTTATCTCATACCTGCTCCAACTTTTCTTTGATAGCAAGCAGTCTTGTCAATACTTTACTTCGTGTCTGCAAACCGACTACATTCAAAACATTTTCTAAAAGAGGCAATTTACCAAATCATGAGTAGTAAGCCTAGTAAAATACTGTCTCTCACGATATGACTCAAGAATGAGAGTTCACGTCCAATTCCCGTCTTTTGAGCGAGTCTTGAAAATCCATAGCCCAAGCCTGTATAAAAGAGAAAACAGAGAAGCCCTGCCGGATTGCGAACCAAAAATACGAGAAATACAGCCAATAACACACGTTTTTGATGATGATTACTGACGGACCAGCGACTCATCAAAGGGATTAAGGTCACCAAATCAAACCCTACTAAAAATAACGAAGTCTGCCGAAATAAACTCATCCATTGCACTTGCTGCTCTGAAAGTCCAAGTGCTTGCTGGCCAATCAGCAAATAAGCTCCGATGACATTGACCATCACAAGCATGAAATAAGAGAGTTGAAACAACAAGCTATACGACGCCTTCAATTCCAACTTAAGAGGGGTCAATTCTCGGGAAAAATAACAGAAGTAACAAATGGAGAAGCCCATCAATAAGACCACAAATAAGAAACTTGAGAATTGGAATCCTACCTGTGTCTGCTGTGGTTTCATAAAGAGCAAGCATATCAGCTGTAAACACGCGCCTAATAGCCCAACTTGCAGTACTCTTCTTGCCTTTATCATGATCATCGTCTCCTACCTCCTAATACTATATCCCTAGTATAGCGAGAAAATAAAAGAAAGGAGGAAAATCCTCCAAACGGTATCATTTTATCCTTAAACAGACCTACTTTTTTAAAGGCAATGGATGCAAATACACACTCTAGCTAAAATTCGTCACAGTCACACCAAGTAGACGAATGCCTTTGCTACTTTCCTCCAAACTATCGTAAATCTCAAAGGCAATCCGCTCAATGTCTTCTAGGCTTTGGGTTGAAATGTCTAAACTCCGTCGCTTAGTCATGGTCGAAAAATCAGCATAGCGGATTTTCAAGACAATCGTGCGCCCTTTTTTGTCATGCTTACTCAAACTTTTGACAACTTGCTGCGACAGACTGGTTAATTCCTTTTTCACATCCTCTTCTAAATACAGTAATTTCCCATAAGTCCGCTCTTTGCCAATCGACTTGCGAATGCGGTTATTTTTCACAGGAGAATTAGAAATGCCTCTCGCCTTGCGGTACAAGTCATAACCAAACCGTCCAAAGCTATCAATCAAGGTCATCTCAGGAATTTTCAGCAAATCCGCTCCTGTATAGACCTCCATGGCATGGAGCTTTTCTACCGTTTTCTTTCCCACACCGTGAAATTTAGCAATGTCCATCTTCGCCAAAAAGCTCTCTGCCTCCTCAGGCACAATTACCGTCAAACCATGTGGCTTTTCATAGTCACTAGCCATTTTAGCCAAAAATTTATTATAGGACACACCAGCAGACGCCGTCAAATGCAGTTCATTCCAAATATCGTGCTGAATCAGTTTGGCAATTTTAACAGCCGATTTAATCCCTTTTTTATTTTCCGTAACGTCCAGATAAGCTTCATCAATACTCATCGGCTCGATTAGATCCGTGTAGCGCTTAAAGATCTCTCGAATCTGCTGACCAACCTCGACATACTTAGCATAATTTCCATGGATAAAAATAGCCTGAGGGCAGCGTTCATAGGCTTCTTTACTACTCATTGCCGAATGTACACCGAACTTTCTAGCCTCATAATTACAGGTCGAAACCACCCCACGACCACCTGACAAGCGAGGATCATGCCCGATAATCACTGGCTTGCCACGGAGCTTTGGATTATCCCTCTCCTCAATCGCTGCAAAAAAAGCATCCATATCAATATGAATAATCTTTCTAGATGTATCATTGATCAAAGGAAAAATCAGCATATCCTCACCTCCTTACCCATTTTTTCCTATTTCTATTATACCTTTTTTCTCTGATTTTCTAAAATAATTGAAAACAAGTATGAATTTCAAAAATATAGTACAGTTATACTCTGTTTTCTCATCTGTATTATAAAAGAAAATCGCGCTATTCTCAACATTTTTGTTGTGTAAGCGATTACTGTATGATATACTTGTTTTATAAATGTAACAGATGAAGTGTTACTAGAAAAAAGAGGAAAAATCATGGTCGTTAAAACAGTTGTTGAAGCTCAAGACGTATTTGACAAGGCTTGGGAAGGCTTCAAAGGAGAAGATTGGCGTGAAAAAGCAAGTGTATCTCGCTTTGTACAAGCCAACTACAAACCTTATGATGGAGACGAAAGCTTCCTAGCAGGGCCAACTGAACGCTCTCTTCACATCAAAAAAATCATCGAAGAAACAAAAGCAGGATATGAAGATACACGCTTCCCTATGGATATTGATCGTGCGACTTCTATCGCAGATATCCCAGCAGGTTTCATCGACAAAGAAAATGAGTTGATTTTTGGGATTCAAAATGATGAACTCTTCAAATTGAACTTCATGCCTCGCGGTGGTATCCGTATGGCTGAAACAACTCTTATCGAAAATGGATATGAGCCAGATCCACTTCTTCATGAAATCTATACAAAACACGCTACAACTGTAAATGACGGTATCTTCCGTGCTTATACAGCTGATATTCGTCGTGCCCGCCACTCTCACCACGTTTCTGGTCTTCCAGATGCTTACTCTCGTGGACGTATCATTGGTATGTACGCACGTCTTGCCCTTTATGGAGCAGACTACTTGATGGCAGAAAAAGTCAAAGACTGGAACTCTATCACAGAAATTGACGAAGAATCTATCCGCCTTCGTGAAGAAATCAACCTTCAACACCAAGCCCTTGCACAAGTTGTGAAATTGGGTGACCATTATGGTGTTGATGTGCGCCGTCCAGCTTACAACGTCAAAGAAGCAATCCAATGGACAAACATTGCCTTCATGGCAGTATGTCGTGTCATCAACGGTGCTGCAACTTCACTTGGACGTGTGCCAATCGTACTTGACATCTATGCAGAACGTGACTTAGCTCGCGGTACATTTACTGAATCAGAAATCCAAGAATTCGTTGATGATTTCGTATTGAAACTTCGTACAGTTAAATTTGCTCGTACAAAAGCATTTGACGAAATCTACTCAGGAGATCCAACTTTCCTTACAACATCTATGGCAGGTATGGGTAACGACGGTCGTCACCGTGTTACAAAAATGGACTACCGTTTCTTGAACACTCTTGACAACATCGGTAACTCTCCAGAGCCAAACTTGACCGTTCTTTGGTCTGACCAACTTCCATATTCATTCCGTCGCTACTGTATGGCAATGAGCCACAAACACTCTTCTATCCAATACGAGGGTGTAACAACAATGGCCAAAGACGGATATGGTGAAATGAGCTGTATCTCTTGCTGTGTGTCACCACTTGACCCAGAAAGCGAAGACAAACGCCATAACATCCAATACTTCGGAGCTCGCGTAAACGTTCTTAAAGCCCTTCTTTCAAGCTGGAACAACGGTTATGACGATGTACACAAAGACTACAAAGTATTTGACTGCGTAGAGCCAAACAACTCTGAAATCTTTGAATACGACGAAGTTATCGCAAACTTTGAAAAAGCGCTTGACTGGTTGACTGACACTTATGTAGATGCGATGAACATCATCCACTACATGACAGACAAGTACAACTACGAAGCTGTTCAAATGGCCTTCTTGCCAACCTTCCTTCGTGCAAACATGGGATTCGGTATCTGTGGATTCGCAAACACTGTTGACTCACTTTCTGCGATTAAATACGCACAAGTAAAACCAATCCGTGACGAAGATGGCTTCATCTATGATTACAAAGTAACTGGTGACTTCCCACGTTACGGTGAAGATGATGACCGAGTTGACGACATCGCGAAATGGCTCATGGAAGCATTCTTCTCACGCTTGAACAAACATAAATTATACAAGAACGCAGAAGCAACTGTTTCTATCTTGACCATCACTTCTAACGTTGCTTACTCTAAACAAACAGCTAACTCACCTGTTCACCGTGGAGTATTCCTCAACGAAGATGGTTCTGTCAACACTTCTAAAGTAGAATTCTTCCCACCAGGTGCAAACCCAACTTCTAAATCTCGTGGTGGTTGGTTGCAAAACTTGAACTCATTGTCTAAATTGAACTTCAAACATGCAAATGACGGAATTTCATTGACAACTCAAGTATCACCAAAAGCACTCGGTAAGACATTTGATGAGCAAGTAACAAACTTGGTAACAATCCTTGATGGTTACTTTGAAAACGGTGGACAACACGTTAACTTGAACGTTATGGACCTTCAAGATGTTTATGACAAGATCATGAACGGTGAAGACGTTATCGTACGTATCTCTGGTTACTGTGTAAACACTAAATATCTCACTAAAGAGCAAAAAACTGAATTGACACAACGTGTCTTCCACGAAGTACTTTCAATGGATGACCATGCTGCAGAAATTGCAGGTAACTAATCATATAACAATAGAGACTAGGACAACATCCTAGTCTCTTATTTTCTATCCTTTACTCTTTAAAAAAGAGCGAATAGCTACCTTCAATCCCATAAGTCGTCAAATCATAGTCTGTATGAGAATGTTTTACGGGATCATAAATCACTAATTTCTTATCTAAGCCAAAATAATAGTGACCTTTATGAACAGCTGAGAAAGCCCGATAAGAGGACTCTCCTTTTGGAAAGGCAAGAACTTCTTGCTCCTCATTTGCTACATCTAATACTGTCCAAGTGTGGGCGTTCAAATAAGTTTGATCATGCTGAATCAAGAGTTTCTTACCCGATTCATCCGCCAACAAGCGATACGGATAGGGAAGCTCTAAATCAATTTTTCCTTCATGCCGAGTCTTGGTGTTATAGGTAAAGATATGTTTTCCACCAATGTACTCTCCACTCTCATCCTTTCCTACAACAGTCTCTGCCACATAGAGCGTATCTCCCAAGGCTGCTAGACTCATATAGCCACCAATCTCATTTCCTAAATCAATCTTTTCTTCGATTTCTAAGTCTCGCGATATTTTCCAAATCTGATGACTTTGCGTTCCCAGGCTCTCATCTGCTAGCAGACGCCGATTGACCAAGGCATAAAGCTGATCACCGATAAAGGTCATCGAAGAAATGCTATTTGCATACTCATCATCTACAATCGTTTTTTGCTCGACCTGCTCTAGCTTTTGATCGTATTTACGAAATTCTACGGATGAGCCCTCTATAATACCATAGATATATCTACCATCCGTGACCCAAGTCCTACAATAAGGAAGAGAGGACTTACTCTCAAGGCTCAAAGTGTCCAGATTGATTTGCACTCTGGTACTCATTTTTCCATCTTCTTGAGTCAAATAACTATTTCCGTATTTCAGGAGATAATCGTTATTGAAGTACACTTCTTTCTCCAACTGATAATCTTGTGTATCAAAACCTCCTTCTTTTTCTTTGAAAGTTGTGAAAACCGAGCTATGAGATATCCCAAAGTCATACTCATCTGGTACTTTCTGCGCACAGGCTGTTAAAGATAAGCTTAACAGGGCTAGAGACAGCATTTTACAGCTACGAACCAAAGATTTCATCAGACTTCCTCCTTTTATTTGTAATGTTATTATAAAATATTTGCAGAATTTTGTCACCTATTTATAAAAATCTACCGTCTATTGCTAAAATTTTTGATATAATAGGCTTATCTTGACAAAAGGACACAGAGCTATGGAAGAATCACGAGAAATCAACCAAATCATTGATGTTGCTATGCTAGCAGGCACTATTTTACTACAAAGCGGTTCTGAGATTCACCGCGTGGAGGATACAATGCTCCGCATTGCCCATGCCAAAGGCATTTCTGACTGCAATATCCTTGCCATGCCTGCTGCCATTTTCTTCTCGATCGAAAATACCAATATTTCAAGAATGAAGCGGATTACGCACTCCTCCTACAATATCGAAAAGGTCTGTGATGTCAATCAAATCTCTCGGCAGCTCGTAGCAGGCAAGCTATCCTTAGAAGAAGCCTTAAAAGCTCTCAAAGCTGTGAAAGAACGTGGCTTTCCATATACCAAATGTCAGACTATTTTTGCTGCGACACTTTGTGCTCCCTTTTTCTCTGTCATGTTTGGCGGACACTTCTACGATGCTTTGGGAGCAGCTCTTGCGACCTTTTGTGGCTTTACCTTTTCACTCTACGTGGACAAGCTCATCCGAATTCCTTTTGTGACAGCTTTTGCTGGAGCCTTTGTCTTTGGGCTTTTTGCACAATGTTGGGTCCAATTCTCCGCATTTCACTCCAGTGCTGACCTGATTATTGCCGGAGCCGTCATGCCCTTTGTTCCAGGAATCGCCCTAACCAATGCCGTCCGTGATATCATGACCAATCATATCAACTCAGGGATGAGCAAGCTCTTTGAATCTCTCTTAATTACACTCGCACTCGGTGCTGGCACATCCGTTGCCCTCATTTTGGTGAACTAATATGACAATTTCAACTCTATTGCTCCAAGCGGTAGCAAGTTTCTTTGCTACCATTCTCTTTCTCATCGTTTTAAACATTCAAAAGAAGATGCTGATTGTCAGTAGTCTATTGGGCATGCTGGTCTGGATGATTTATCTTCTACTCAAGGGTCCAACCAATGTGATTATCGCAACCTTTATCGCGGCGATTATCGGCTCTTGTCTCAGCCAATTTCTAAGCATTCACTATAAAACGCCTTCGGTCGTCTTTATCCTAGCTACTTTAGCTCCTTTAGTACCGGGCTATCTCTCCTATCGGACAACCGCCTTTTTCGTGACTAGTCAATACGATCGCGCCATTGCAAATACGACCTTGATTGTCCTTTTAGCTCTTGTCATCTCAATCAGCATGGCGATTGGCAGTATCGTCTTAAAACTCTATCAACACTTGAAACACCACTAATACTGAAAAGCCGAGCAAGCACCTTGCTCGGATTATTTTATTCCTCGATAAAGCTCCATCCCTTGTATGATAGCCTTATCTAGTACCAAATCAATCGTGCCTTAAGATCTTTGCTATATTTTACATAAAATAAATAAAAGGAATGATGTGTTATTTTTGCAAAAATCTAAATTTTCTGTCTTTTGTTTCTTTACATAGTCTTTTTCCTGTCTTTTGGGTGAATTATGATAAAATAGAAGAAGAAATACTTGTAGGTATCAAAGGAATTGAGGTAAGTATGAAGATTGGAATTGATAAGATTGGTTTTGCAACCAGTCAATACGTTCTTAAATTGCAGGATTTAGCCGTTGCTCGAGATATTGACCCTGATAAACTCAGCAAGGGGCTTTTACTAAAAGAATTGAGTATTGCGCCTTTAACAGAAGATATCGTAACCTTGGGGGCATCAGCTAGCCAGTCGATTTTGACCAATGAAGACAAAGAAGCGATTAGCATGGTCATCCTTGCGACGGAATCTGGCATTGACCAAAGTAAGGCTGGAGCTGTTTTTATCCATGGCTTACTGGGAATCCAGCCCTTTGCTCGAAGCTTTGAGATCAAGGAAGCCTGCTACGGGGCAACAGCCGCTCTCGACTACGCACGACTCCACGTCGCAAATCATCCGCAGGATAAAGTACTCATCATCGCAAGTGATATTGCCAAGTACGGGGTAGAAACTTCTGGCGAGCCAACTCAGGGAGCTGGCGCTCTTGCTATGCTCGTGACAAGCAACCCCCGTATCCTCTCCTTTAACGAGGATAATGTGGCACAGACCCGTGACATCATGGACTTTTGGCGTCCGAATTATTCAACAACCCCATTTGTCAATGGTGTGTACTCCACTAAGCAATACTTGGACTGCCTAAAGATGATCTGGGCAGAGTACCAAAAACGTCATCAACATTCATTAGAAGATTTTGCAGCTGTTTGCTTTCACCTGCCTTACCCTAAATTGGCTTTAAAAGGACTCCAAAAACTTTTAACCAAGGAATTACCCGAAGAACACCGTGCTCAACTCACCTATAATTTTGAACAATCCATTCAGTATAGCCAAAAAGTAGGCAACATCTACACAGGCTCTCTCTATCTAGGTTTGTTATCCTTATTAGAAAATCAACCGCAGCTAAAAGCAGGAGATAAAATTGCTCTCTTTAGCTATGGTAGTGGAGCTGTGGCAGAATTCTTTAGCATGACCTTGGTAGAAGGATTTGAACAACAACTTCGCAGCGACCGCTTGGAGGAACTAGACCAGCGTACACCTGTCAGCGTAGCAGAATACGAAGCACTATTTTTCGCTGAAACCGTCCTAGACGAAGAAGGTTCTGCTGTCTTTTCAGGCTACGAAAACCAAACCTATGCTCTATCTGAAATCAAAAATCATGAGCGGGTCTATGTTTCTATGGAGGACAAAGCATGAGCAGCTCATGGTCTCTTTTTTCCAAAAAATCCATCGATGAACGTCTCGCCCACTTACGAGAACACCAACTCCTAAGCGAAGTAGAGCAACATAGCCTTGAGCAAGCAGAAACACTTCCTCTTGCGATTGCAGACCAGATGAGTGAAAATGTCCTTGCAACTTTCGCACTTCCCTACTCCATCGTGCCAGATGTCTTAGTAGATGGGAAAAGCTATCACGTTCCCTTTGTGACGGAAGAGCCATCTGTCGTTGCAGCTGCTAGCTTTGCCAGTAAAATCATCAAACGCTCAGGCGGTTTTCAGACCAACATCCATAATCGAGAAATGATTGGGCAAATTGCACTCTATGATGTCCCTCATCACGATACGGCTAAAGCAGCCATTCTCGCTGAAAAAGAAAATCTACTAGACCTTGCTAATCAAGCCCATCCATCCATGAAACAGCGAGGAGGTGGCGCAAAAGACATTCGCATAGAGTCAAAAGATGAATTTCTCCTCGTCTACCTCGTAGTAGATACGCAAGAAGCCATGGGAGCCAATGTCCTCAATACCATGTTAGAGGCACTCAGCCCTCATGTAGAGCAATTAAGCCAAGGTAAGCTCCTCATGGCAATCTTGTCAAACTATGCCACGGAAGCCTTGGTATCTGCGACTTGTCAGATTGATTTCCGCTCTCTTAGCCGAAAATCAGATGAAGCCCTTAATATTGCTGAAAAAATCGCCCTCGCAAGTAAACTCGCTAAAGTCGATCCCTACCGTGCCAGCACTCATAATAAAGGGATTTTCAACGGTATTGATGCCGTAGTCTTAGCTACTGGCAATGACTGGCGAGCTATCCAAGCAGGGGCGCATACCTATGCTAGCCGTACAGGGCACTATCAAGGATTGACGACATGGACGGTGAATCTTGACAAGAAAATCTTAGAAGGCAGCATAACACTTCCTCTGCCGATTGCGACAAAAGGAGGATCGATTGGGTTAAATCCAGGAAGCCGTGTGAGCTTTGATTTACTTGGACAACCAACTGCCAAAGAATTGGCGTCCGTCATTGCCTCAATTGGTCTAGCACAGAATTTCGCTGCCCTCAAGGCCTTGGTCAGCACAGGCATCCAAGAAGGGCACATGAAGCTGCAAGCCAAGTCTCTAGCACTTCTAGCAGGCGCTAACGAGGAAGAGATTCCTCACTTGGTCAAATCCTTATTAGCCCAAAAACGCTTTAATCTGGATACTGCAAAAGCCATCTTAAAAGAATTACGCACATCTTAACAGCAAAAAAATCGTTTGAGAAAATTCTCAAACGATTTTTTCATTAAAACATGTGAAAGACAAGAACTGCTAGAATCGCTCCTACGATTGGACCAAGGACTGGAATCCAAGCATAGCCCCAATCCGAATCACCTTTGTATTTGAAAGGTAGGATAGCATGAAGGAGACGCGGTGCAAGGTCACGCGCTGGGTTGATGGCATAACCAGTTGTCCCACCAAGAGACAGACCGATTCCGACGACAAGTGTTCCAACGCACAAGGTTCCCAAACCAACTGGCATATCATACAAGCCAAAGGATAAAATAGCAAGGACAAGAACAAAGGTTCCAATCATTTCACTAATAAAGTTTGTAAGGTTATTGCGAATCGCTGGACCTGTCGCAAATGTTCCCAACACTGCACCCGTATCTTCTGTTACATCATAGTGAGGCTTGTACTGGATATAGACGAGGAGTGAGCCTAGCATAGCTCCTGCAAATTGAGCTAGGATATAAGGCACCACAGACCCCCAAGAAAGAGTCCCATTGACCGCCATCGCAATACTCACGGCTGGATTGAGATGGGCTGGACCTAGGTTTCCTGAGATAAAAGCTGCAATCGCAACTGCAATCCCCCAACCAAGGGTAATCACAATCCATCCCGCATTGTTATTTTTTGTTTTTGAGAGGACAACTCCTGCTACGACTCCATTTCCAAGGAGCACCAAGAGGGCTGTGCCTAAAAATTCTCCAAAAACTTCTGTCATCATCTAGTTTTTTCTCCTATTCTTTTTCTTTCAAATATGCCAAATCATTTTTAGCAAGTGCTGTTTGCAATTCTTCTGCTTTTGCCTGACGTACTGCTTCATCCCACTCATAGTAAGCTGCCATCTCATTTAAGACTGGCTCGATCAATTCATCTAAGCTATCACGCATAAAGAGGACATGATTGGTTCTACGAAGAAGGAAATCAACTGGGCTAAGTGCTAATTCATACCCCATAGCGTAGTGAAGAGAAAGAGTCTCAGCAAGGCTCAAGCCTTCTGCTTTTTCCACAGTTCGCGCAAGAGCAAAGACTTTTGGTGCATTAGAGCCATAAAGATTTGCCAAATAAGTCGCCTCATCTAAGCTCAAACCACTCAAGACACCAAGTTGGGCATAAGCTTCTAGCTCAGAAGCTACATTGGCTGGATTTAATTCCCCACCAGAGACTGGATAGGTCTTAGAATTGATGAGTTTAAAGCTCCGACCGTATTCGCTAGATAAAATCTCAAGGACTTTTTGCATGGCACCTTCAGCCATCTTACGGAAATCTGTGATTTTTCCACCTGCAAGTGTCAAAAGACCATTGTCATCTCGCTCAAGGCTACTTCCACGAGAGACAGCAGATGGGTCAAGCACCTTCTCAGATGTACTTGATTCCAGGTGAGCAACTGCGCTTTCCACATCATCACGTGTTTTTTCTTCTTTGAGATAATCCTGCACCGTTGCGATGAGATTTTCAAAACTATCATCGCTGATCTTACCGCTATTACCACCATTGTAATCAGAAGCGCTATTGCCTGATAGGAGCGGTCGAAGACCTGCCCAGCTACTTTCGATATCATCAATCGTCAAGTTTGCATGTGGGAAGCGATTATTAACAATCTCAAGAAGGTAATCCACATCTTCTTGGGTCACCATTGGATTTTCCAAGTCACCTTTGTAGTCTGTGTCTGTCGTACCAAAGTAAGTCTTATTTTCACGAGGGAGGACAAAAATCATCCGACCGTCTGCCTTACCTGTGTCAAAATAGACAGGCTGAGAAACCTTCAAGCGGCTTTGATCCACCACCAAGTGAACCCCTTTTGTTGGTCGCATTTGAGAGATTTTCTTGCCAGTATTTGAGAAGTTCCGAACTTCATCACTCCAAGGACCAGTCGTATTGATAACTACACGAGCACGGATTTCAAAGGTTTCATCAGTCAATAAATCACGCGCAATCACACCGACCACTTCTCCATCTTCAAAGAGGAAATCCTCAGCTTTTACATGGTTTGCAATCAAAGCACCATCACGATTGGCACGTTTGATATTTTCAATTACCAAGCGTGCGTCATTGTTACGGAAGTCCAGATAGACACCGCCACCAACCAAGCCTTCTGTTTTCAAGTCAGGTTCACGTTCTAGCACTTCTTCCTTGCTCAAGACTTTGTTGGCTAACTCCGTATTGTTAACCCCAGCCAGTAAATCATACAAATCCATTGCTACTTTTAAACGAAACAGGCTAAAGGTCGAACCTTCTTCCTCATAAACAGGAAGCAACATTGGATCTGGCTTTGGAATATGAGGGGCGATTTGTTGAACCACTGCACGCTCCGTCACAGTATCAGAGACGACTTCCACATCAAATTGCTTGAGATAGCGAAGTCCTCCGTGGACCAATTTGGTTGAGCGGCTGCTGGTTCCCTCAGCAAAATCCTGCATTTCAATCAAAGCAGTATCAAGACCACTAGCAGCAGCCTGCAAAGCCACTCCAGCACCAGTAATTCCACCCCCGATAATCAGCAAGTCCAACTGACGGTCTTGCATTTTTTGAATCGCGAGTTCGCGTGTACGTTTTGAAAATTCCATGGTTTTCTCCTCTTAATCTTCTTCAGCAAATACTTGCGTTGCTTTGACAGCTTTCTTCCAGCCTTTGTATAATTGTTCCTTACGAGATTCGTTCATGGTTGGTTGGAAAAGTTCTCCTGTTTCATTCAAGGCTTTTAATTCATCCAAATCTTTCCAGTAACCAACCGCAAGCCCTGCTAAGAAAGCAGCTCCCAGGGCTGTTGTTTCAAGATTTTTCGCCCGAGCAATATCAATCCCTAAAATATCTGCTTGGAATTGCATGAGAAGACTATTCATAGCAGCCCCACCATCGACCTTCAAGAGCTGAATATCAATACCAGAATCTAGCTGCATAGTATCAATAATATCCCGAACCTGATAAGCAATGGATTGAAGCGTTGCTTTAACAAAATCTTCCTTGCTCGTACCACGAGTCAAGCCAAAGACCGCTCCACGCGCATTTGGATTCCAATAAGGCGCTCCAAGTCCTGTAAAGGCTGGCACAATATACACTTCATCATTGCTCGTTGAATCACTCGCTAGACTTTCAGACTCTGGAGCGCTCTCAATCATACGCAGACCATCACGCAACCATTGAATGGCACTTCCAGCGATGAAAATTGAACCCTCCAAAGCGTAATAAACCTTGCCGTTAATTCCATAGCCAATCGTGGTCAACAGGCTATTATCTGACAGCTGCATCTCATGACCTGTATTCATGATGATAAATGAACCTGTTCCATAGGTATTTTTTACCATACCTGGCTCAAACGCTAGCTGACCAAAGAGCGCTGCCTGCTGATCTCCTGCCATTCCTGAAATCGGCACTTCTCCACCATAAAAATGGAATGGAGCTGTCACGCCATAAATCTCTGAATTCGGACGTACTTCTGGCAACATGACCTTTGGAATGTTCAAGATCTCTAAAATCTCATCATCCCATTTTAGCTCTTTGATATTGTAAAGCATGGTTCTTGCCGCATTGGAATAATCTGTCACATGGGCTTTCCCATCTGTCAATTTCCAAACCAACCAAGTATCAATGGTTCCAAAGAGTAATTCTCCCTTTTCTGCTCGCTCTTGCGCTCCTGGCACATGATCCAAAATCCAGCGAACCTTGGTCGCAGAGAAGTAAGCATCAATCACCAAACCAGTCTTTTCATGGAAAAGCTCTGAGTAACCATCACGCTTAAGCTGTTCTGCCAGAGGAGCTGTTTGACGAGATTGCCAAACAATGGCATTATAAATCGGCAAACCTGTCTTCTTATCCCAAACCACTGTTGTTTCCCGTTGGTTCGTAATCCCAATCGCCTCAATATCCGTCGGTTTAATCCCACTTTCGATAAAGGCTCCTGCAATGACTGACTGCACGGAATTCCAAATTTGATTGGCATTGTGCTCTACCCAGCCAGCCTGTGGAAAAATCTGTGGAAATTCCTTTTGACTACTGCTGACCTTTTCACCTTTTTTATTGAAAATAATTGCCCGTGAACTTGTTGTTCCTTGGTCAATGGCCATGATGTATTTTTCAGACATATGTATCTCCTTTTCTTCCTTTCTTTTTAAAGAAAGCGGTTTCTTCATGTTTCTATTATACACAATCCTGCTGACAAAATCCTATCAAGTTTTTCACAATTTCTAAAAAGTTTGATAGAATTTCACAAACTTTAGCCCAAAAAGAAAAAGCTAAGACAGTTCTTAGCTTTTTAGCATCATCATTCTCTTAGTAAACTAGCAATCGCCTGCAGATCCTTTCTCGAAACGAGAGCTTTAATACGATACACAAGGCTCGCTCTATAACTTGTCCTCGTGCTATTGGTAATCACACAGTCATAGTCATGATTCTCCACATAAGGCTCAAAATAAATCAAGCGATTGTTCCCTAGATAGTGAGAAAGAGCGGTCACCATGACTTCATACTGGGTGCTATTGCCTGCCATATCTAAACCAAGCAGGACATGATGACTGACCTTGTCAGCCACAAAGCAAATCAACTGTAAAAATTCCCCTTCCATTTTTTGACGCAGTGCTAAAGAATTTGGCGCAACTAAATTGACTAATTTCTCAGCTAAGGAAAACTCTTTCTCTGTCATCAAGGGACGAAGCAAGTCTTTCATGCCTAAATTGTCAAAAGGGCTACTCGCTATGACCCCACGATAAAAATAAACCTGCCCAAAAGCTTGGCTTAACACATAGGTCATTTGCTCATGCACCTCTTCTCCAAACAAATCCGATTCCTTGAGCAGACGAATCCCCTTAGTAGTCAATTCCATCACAGGACCACCAAATCCTAAAATATATTCCATAGTGGAAACCGGAAGCAAGGACATGGAAACTAGAAATGTGAACAAACAATCCGCATCGCCATCTGATGCTTGAAATATAGATGGGGCTAATAGCTGCAAACGCTGATAAAAACGATTATCCTGATATGGTAAAAGAAGCTTTTCTAATGCCTTAAATTCCTTGCCATTTACCTTCTCTCGTTGATTGCTAATATAAAACCACAAGGTCAGCTGACTTTTTTGGTGTTCCGTAAAGGAAGAGCTCGCCAAACGCTCCAAAATAATAATCTCATGTTTGCTGTGTTCTTCTTGCTTGAGCTTTTGCACCTGTGAAAGAGGCCAAGTCCTCCAGAATAATTCATAATAAAAATAGCGAATATGGTGTTCCTGTCCCTTAAGACGACCATTAGAAATACTGATGCCAAATTCTGCTAACAAGTGATTTAGTAGCGATAAATGACGATTGAGCGTCGCTTCACTCACCATTAACCTTTGCGACAAGGACTGAATAGAAAAATGCTCATGATTAAACACATAGCACAAAATCTGATATTTGACCGAAGTTTCCAACAAGACTGATACCAAAGATTCCCAGGCTAAATCAGGCGCCATCTCTAACCATAATGTCTCTTCCTGATAACAAATAGCAAATTCCAGTTGTCTCTCTTTAGCAAGATCATTTAAGGAATCTCGATATTTCAAGAGAGTTGCCCGAGAAAGATTAGTAGCTCTCCCCACCTCCTTAAGAGATATCGACATCTCTTTATGTGCTAATAAAGAAAGCAAAAGATATTGACCAGCTTCTGCCTTTTCCATGATATCTCCTAGTTGCATCGCCCGCTCCTTCCTTTGCTACATTTAGATATATTATACTATAATCAAGAAGAAAAAACGTTGATGACGTTTTCATATTCCATAGTTATTCAATCTTGATTTAGTAGAAGACAACGAGTTACAGGCAGAACTTAGGTTAGCTGAGGATTATTTCATAATTCTTATTTCCAACCTCATTTAGATATATAGCAGAAAAATTGTAGAGAGGAGTTTTCTAAGACTGGCTTTATTCACAGGAACTATACACAAGATACGTCTTTTTCTAACTCACAAGACTTTACAATCATTCATTTTTCAGCAAAGTAAGACTCTATCTCCTGCTGGATTTGTTCATTCGCTAAGCTTCGCAGAAACTCTACGCAATATAAAAAAAGGTGCCTATCGACACCTTTTCTAGCCTTCAATTGCGTCACAAACATCTCCATGATCACAAAAAGGGAAGCAAGTCCCCCTTTTGTGATCATTACGATTTTGTTCCTTTTTCTACAAAATCAAGATTTTGCAGAGACTGACCGGCCCAATCTTATTTGTCAGTAAGAGCTGCAAGTCCTGGCAACACTTTACCTTCTAAGAGTTCCATTGAAGCTCCACCACCTGTAGAGATCCATGAGAATTTGTCTGCACGACCAAGATTGATAGCTGCTGCTGCTGAGTCACCACCACCAATGATTGATTTCACTTCTGGTTGTTTTACAATAGCATCCATCACACCAATTGTACCAGCTTGGAAGTCAGGATTTTCAAAGACACCCATAGGTCCGTTCCAAACAACTGTTTTCGCACCTGTAAGAGCTTCGTCAAATTTTGCAATTGATTTTGGACCGATATCAAGACCAAGGAATCCTGGATCAACTGCTTCGCCTTCAGTATCTTTTACTTCAGTGTAGTCTGCAAAGGCATTTGCTTCTTTTGAGTCCACTGGCAAGATCAATTTACCATTTGCTTTTTCAAGAAGAGCTTTTGCTACATCCAATTTATCTTCTTCCACAAGTGAGTTTCCGATTTCGATTCCTTGTGCTTTGTAGAATGTGTACGTCATTCCACCACCGATAAGGACTTTGTCTGCTTTTTCAAGAAGGTTTTCAATAACGCCAATCTTGTCAGAAACTTTTGAACCACCAAGGATGGCAACAAATGGACGAACTGGGTTTTCAACAGCTTCTTGGATGTAAGCAATTTCGTTTTCAAGAAGGAAACCTGCAACTGCTTTTTCAACGTTTGCTGAGATACCTACGTTTGAAGCGTGCGCACGGTGAGCTGTACCAAATGCGTCGTTGACAAAGATACCGTCTCCAAGAGAAGCCCAGTATTGACCAAGTTCTGCATCGTTTTTAGATTCTTTCTTACCGTCAACATCTTCAAAACGAGTGTTTTCAACCAAAAGAACTTGTCCGTCTTCAAGCGCATTGATTGCTGCTTCAAGCTCAGCACCACGAGTTACTCCTGGGATAAAGACAACATCTTGACCCAATTTTTCTGCCAAGTTTGCAGCAACTGGTGCAAGAGATTTTCCTTCCTTGTCAGCTTCTTCTTTCACACGACCAAGGTGAGAGAAGAGCACTGCACGTCCACCTTGCTCAAGGATATACTTGATTGTAGGAAGCGCTGCTGAAATACGGTTATCATTTGTAATCACGCCATCTTTCAAAGGTACGTTAAAGTCAACACGAACAAGGACTTTTTTCCCTTTCAAGTCAACGTCTTTTACAGTAAGTTTTGCCATTTTACAAAAACTCCTCTTCTTTATTTTATACTCTCTCATTATACCATATTTTGGAAATTAAGGGAAAGATTTCACAAGAAAAATCGAAAGAAAATTTTTTATGGTTGTTTAGTTTTAATTTCATGCGAGTCAACAAGTCGCAGGCAGAACTTAGCTTATCAAAAAAGGAGAGGGAATCCCCTCTCCTTAGTTAGTCAATTATTTTGCAATTTTTGCAAAGTACTCAAGAGTACGAACCAATTGAGCAGTGTATGACATTTCGTTATCATACCAAGAAACAACTTTCACCAATTGTTTTCCGTCAACGTCAAGAACTTTAGTTTGAGTTGCGTCAAACAATGAACCGTAAGCCATACCTACGATATCTGAAGAAACGATTGGATCTTCAGTGTAACCGTATGAATCATTTGCAGCAGCTTTCATTGCAGCATTTACTTCGTCAACAGTTACGTTTTTCTCAAGAACAGTTACCAATTCAGTTACTGATCCAGTTGGTGTAGGAACGCGTTGAGCAGCTCCGTCAAGTTTACCGTTCAATTCTGGGATTACAAGACCGATAGCTTTAGCCGCACCAGTTGAGTTAGGTACGATGTTTGCAGCACCAGCGCGAGCACGGCGAAGGTCACCACCACGGTGTGGTCCGTCAAGGATCATTTGGTCACCAGTGTAAGCGTGGATAGTTGTCATCAAACCTTGAACAACACCGAAGTTGTCTTGAAGTGCTTTAGCCATTGGAGCCAAGCAGTTTGTAGTACATGATGCACCAGAGATAACTGTTTCAGTACCATCAAGGATGTCATGGTTTGTGTTGAATACAACTGTTTTCACATCGTTTCCACCAGGTGCAGTGATAACAACTTTCTTAGCACCGTTAGCGTGGATGTGTTGCTCAGCTTTTTCTTTAGATGCAAAGAAACCAGTTGCTTCAAGAACGATTTCTACACCATCAGTAGCCCAGTCAATGTTTCCTGGCTCACGCTCAGCAGAAACTTTGATGAATTTACCGTTAACTTCAAATCCACCTTCTTTAACTTCCACAGTTCCGTCGAAACGACCTTGAGTTGTGTCGTATTTCAACAAGTGTGCAAGCATAACTGGATCTGTAAGGTCGTTGATGCGAGTAACTTCAACACCTTCTACATCTTGGATACGACGGAATGCAAGACGTCCGATACGACCGAAACCGTTAATACCAACTTTAACTACCATTTGTGATTTCCTCCTTATTGAAAATCAAAAAGATTTTTTTATGTGAAAAGAGTAACTTGATAAGATACAAATCATCTTTCAACATTCCTATTATATAACTAATTAAGAAAAAATGCAAGTGATTTCATTAGAATTAGAAATTTTATCATTTGTTTCATCGATTTTCATAGAAGGTTAGAGCATGGAAAAGGAGTGAGGAGAAATGATTTCTGTGAAATCATTTCTCCTCACTCCTTTATCTCTAATGTTGGCACAGCTTATAGAATATTGATTGAACAATATGTTACAAACCCGAAAAGTCTGCGTCAAACCGCAAGCTCTCTAAAAGGAAACAAGCCAAAGAACTTTCATCACAACCTCTTTTTATGCCTATTTAGCGATTTTTTGTATCCAGTATGATCGTCACAGGACCGTCATTGAGTAATTCAATTTTCATATCTGCTCCAAATTGACCGGTTTGAGTTGATACTTCAAGTAAGAGCTGTCTATTGAACTCCTCATACATGCTCTTTGCCTCTTCTGGCTTTGCTGCGCCTGTAAAGGCTGGACGGTTTCCTTTTTTCGTATCAGCATAAAGGGTAAATTGCGAAATGGATAAAATCTCTCCCTGGATGTCCTTGACACTCAGATTCATCTTGCCATCAGCATCCGAGAAAATGCGCATATTGACAATTTTTCGGACAGCATACTCTATATCCTCCATGGTA
Source organism: Streptococcus pneumoniae (assembly GCA_040719455.1). NCBI lineage: Bacteria > Bacillati > Bacillota > Bacilli > Lactobacillales > Streptococcaceae > Streptococcus > Streptococcus pneumoniae. The sequence goes on from JBFDTN010000001.1 coordinate 1,482,529, forward strand.
TCACTAGGAGCAACACCGACAAGGAGCAAGAGCCCTTGCTGGATAGCGCCAATCACTTCATCATCAACACTCACAGAAGCGTGTTTTACACGTTGAATCACAATCTTCATCGACTCACCTACCCATTCGTCCGCTTAACAGAATAAACTTCTGGCACACTCTTAATCTTATCAACGACTGTGGTAAGCATCGATAGATTTGGAATCCCAAAGGAAACATGGATATTGGCAAATTTCATATCCTTGGTTGGTTGGGCATTGACCGTAGAGATGTTCCGAGTTTTGTTTGACAAGACCTGCAAGACATCGTTTAAAAGTCCTGTCCGATTCAGTCCATAAATATCAATATGAGCAATGTATTCCTTGCTTGAGTGATGGTCTTCCCACTCCACATCTAGCAGGCGTTGCTCATAATTATCTTGAGCTTTCAAGTTCATACAGTCCACACGGTGAATCGCTACACCACGTCCTTTGGTAATATAGCCCACAATAGCATCACCTGGTACAGGATTGCAGCATTTAGCAATTCGAATCAAAAGTCCAGATGCACCTTGGATAATGACACCACCTTCATGCTTGACCTTCAAGGTATCTTTGTTTTCAACCTTGACTTCGCCACCTTTGAGTAATTCTTCTGCTTCAGCACGAGCCTTGGCTTTTTCTTCCTCACGGCGTTCTTTTTCCGTCAAGCGATTGAAAATGGAAATAGCTCCTACTTCTCCAAAACCAATGGCTGCAAAAAGAGCATCCTCAGTCTTGTAGCTAGTCTTTTGCAGCACTTCTTCCATGTGCTTTTTATCCATGTATTTATTTGCCACATATCCCTGCTCTTGGAATTGTGCTTGCAAAAGTTCACGACCTTTGGAAATGGATAATTCCTTGTCTTGGTTTTTGAAAAATTGACGGATTTTATTGCGAGCCTTGCTGGTTTTGACCATATTGAGCCAGTCACGACTCGGTCCAAAGGAGTTACTATTGGTGATAATCTCAACTTGGTCCCCTGTTTTGAGCTTGGTCGTTAGAGGCACCATGCGACCATTAACCTTAGCACCTGTCGCTTTTTCTCCGACCTTAGTGTGGATCTCATAGGCAAAGTCAATGGGACCTGAGTCTTTCGGAAGCGAGCGAACCGCTCCGTCTGGTGTAAAGACATAGATTTCCTCAGCCAGATAATTTTCCTTGACCGAATCTACGAATTCTTTGGCATCATCGGACTGGTCTTGGAGCTCCATCATCTCCTTGATCCAATTCATCCCAATAGCGGATTCACGGCTATCAACCTGTCCTTTAATCCCCTTTTTATAAGCCCAGTGAGCTGCAACCCCATACTCTGCCACTTCGTGCATTTCCTTGGTTCTAATTTGAAACTCAATCGGACCTTTTGGTCCATAAACCGTCGTATGGATGGACTGATAGCCATTAGCCTTGCGATTAGCGATATAGTCTTTAAACCGCCCTGGCATTGGCCGCCATAACTCATGAATATAGCCCAACATGGCATAAACATCGCTCTGCGTGTCAAGGATACAACGGATAGCAATCAGGTCATAAATCTCATCAAAACGCTTTTTCTTATCCTGCATTTTTCGATAAATCGAATAGATATGCTTAGGACGACCATAGATTTTTCCATGCAGGTGGCGCTCAGCTGCATACGTCTCAATTTTACCGACTACTTCCTCGACCAAGGCCTCCCGCTCCCTGCGTTTTTCCTTCATCATGTGGGAAATCTTATAAAATTCAACGTCATTCAGATAGCGGAAAGACAAGTCTTCCAGTTCCCACTTGACGCTCGAAATCCCCAAGCGGTGTGCTAACGGAGCATAAATTTCCATCGTTTCTCGTGAAATCCGCTCCTGCTTGTCTTTGCGAAGGTGCTTGAGTGTACGCATATTGTGCAGGCGATCGGCTAGCTTGACTAAAATTACACGAATATCTTTGGACATTGCCATCAACATCTTGCGGTGATTTTCAGCCAACTGCTCTTCGTGAGACATATACTTGACTTTCCCGAGCTTGGTCACACCATCTACAATAATGCGCACATCTTCGCCAAACTCGCGCTCCAAATCATCTAACGTAGCATCCGTATCCTCCACAACATCATGCAAGAAACCACAGGACACTGTCACTGCATCTAATTTTAGCTTTGCTAAAATCCCTGCTACCTGGATCGGATGAATAATGTAAGGTTCCCCTGACTTGCGGAATTGCCCACTATGACAATCTACTGCATAAATCAAAGCCTTTTGCACAAAAGCCACATCTTCTGGGGATAAATACTCTCTGGTTAAGGCTACCACTTGGTCGCCTGTTAAGTTTACTTCTTTTGGCATCTTTCTCTCCAATTCTTCCTATCATTTTACCATTTTTAGAAGCAGAAGAAAACTGCTACTGCTTAAATAAGAGGGATTTCTTAAAAACCATTCCTATTATGATATAATAAAAATAGGATTATATCGGAGGTGAAAACTCATGAACCAAGCATTCCAACTTTAACTTAATTCTAAAGGAGGAATTTTCATGCTCAAACAACTCGTTTCTAAAAAATATCTATTTCTATACTTTTTGGCTATCAGCATTACTTGGCTGGAAGCCATCATCACCCCCACCCTAGTCAGATCATTGCAACATTCCAGTCCCAACAATTTAACAGGCTTGGTGCTATTATCACATTTAGCTTGCTGGGAAATGGGGTGTTATTGGTTGGTTTAGCTGGTAAGCGCTATTTCTATGCTAAAATTCTAGCAGACTTTCATCTTCACACTAAGACACGCCTTATAAAGAACTTTTTTACAAAAGAAATCTTGAAAAGTGAAGAAATAGTAGCAGCTATCGAAAAAGACATGCTTCAACTAGAACAAAATTACTTAGAACCCAGCCTCATTATTCTCTCAGCCATCGGCTTTACCAGCCTCTCCATTGTCTATGCACTCTTTTCCAATTTCTTTCTAGAAAGTCTTTTTATCCTTTTTTACTCCATTCCCGCTCTTTGCTCTGGTATCGGAAGTAAAAAACTAAACCACTATACGACAGAATTAGCGCAGACTCAAAAAGACTTTCTTACGACAATGACGGACTTTGTCAGAGGTAGTCGTATTATCCGTCAGTATCAGGCAGGAGCATTTATCACATACCGAGCCTCTAAGTCCCTACAAACGACTATCCAAAGCCAGCTCCATTATGAGAAACAGCGCACATTAAACAGCATTGTCATCAATGGCATTGACCTCGTCTGCTCTATCAGTCCCATTCTCATCGGTGGACTCATGACCTATCAGCAAAAGATTCTTCCAGCGCAATTCATCGCTATCTATTTAGTCAGCCATAATATTGGCTATCAATTTCAAGAAATCTCTTATTTTTTAAATACCTACAAATCAACAGCCTCACTGCGCCAACAGTATGCATTTTTATTAGAAGAAGATACAGATCTTCCTATGGAACATCCTGATAAACTGTTTCCAATCACCATAGAAAATTTAGACTTTTCCTACGGAAATCAAGTCATTTTCAGAGATTTTCAACTGACCATTCACAAAGGAGAAAAAATCGCTCTCATTGGAAAAAGTGGGAGTGGAAAGACGACTCTACTAGACTTGATTGCTGGAGATAAACAGCCCGACAAAGGACGCATTCTCTTTGCTGGACACAAATTATCACCTGAGAAAAGGAGGTCAGCTATCGGCTACATCCTCCAAGATAATCACTACTTTCCTAGTTTAACTTTAGTAGAAAATATCACACTTGGAAAAAATCATAATTGTCAAGCCATCCCAACCCTCCTATCTTCCTTGGGACTAGCAGAACATTCATCTCAGGAACATTTTTCAGGTGGGAACGCCAACGAATCGACATTGGCCGCGGCCTATTCCACGACAAAAACCTCCTCTTAGCCGATGAAATCAAATCGAGTTTAGATACCACAACCGCAAAGAAAGTCCAAAAAGCTCTCTTCACGCACCCACACACCCTAATCGAAGTCATCCATCACTATTCTCCTAAAGACTTAGCCTTGTACGACCAAGTCATTGTGATTGGAGAGAACTAAAACTAGCAAAAAGAGGTTGGGACAAAAGTACCCGACCTCGTTATATTTTGTAGTTCTAACAGTTTGACACAGTAGTTGTCTGGTTTATAGAAGAAGCTAGCGAATTGTTCTTCGCTAGCTCCCATTCCCAACCTTTCACAATTCTCAATTGTGAAAGCTAGTCAACTTGCGGGGTATGAACAGTCCAATGGACTGTTCATACCTGAGCCTAAAAATTGGAAAGCGAAGACTACAAAATCGATTTCGTCGAAATCACGATTTTTGTCCCACTCCCTTTTTCATTTTTAATACAAGTCAAGGTAGTTATCCACTTCCCATTGTGAGACAAAGGTTGCATAGCTTGCCCACTCGATTCGTTTCGCTTCTACAAAGTTAGTGTAGATGTGCTGACCAAGGGCTGCTTTTACAACTTCGTCTTCTGCCAAGGCTTTCAATGCATTGTGAAGCGTTGAGGGTAGGTCTGTAATCCCTGCTTCTTTGCGCTCTTCTGCAGACATGATATAGATATTTTCCTCGATAGGAGCTGGTGCTTCAATTTTATTTTCCACGCCATGTAAGCCGACCTCAAGGAGAACTGCCATGGCAATGTAAGGATTAGCCATTGGGTCAACTGAACGAAGTTCTAAGCGTGTCCCCATACCGCGAGATGCTGGTACCCGCACCAATGGTGAGCGGTTGCGTCCTGCCCAAGCGATATAAACGGGCGCTTCATAACCTGGAACCAAGCGTTTGTATGAATTGACCGTTGGGTTTGTAATGGCTGTAAAGTTATACGCATGCTTAATCAAACCACCCAAGAAATGATAGGCTGTTTGAGATAGCTGCATCCCTTTTGGATCTTGTGGGTCATAAAAAGCATTATTTCCGTCTTTGTCAAAAAGAGACATATTGCAGTGCATACCAGATCCTGCAATACCAAATTTTGGTTTTGCCATGAAGGTCGCATATAAGCCATGCTTTCTAGCAATGGTTTTTACGACAAGCTTAAAGAGCTGGATTTTATCACAGGCACGCAAGACCTCATCATACTTAAAATCAATCTCGTGCTGACCAACCGCTACCTCATGGTGGCTCGCTTCTACTTCAAAGCCCATCGTTGTCAAGACATTCACGATTTCACGGCGAGTATTGTCCGCCAAGTCTGTCGGCGCTAAGTCAAAATAGCCCCCCTTGTCATTGACTTCAAGCGTTGGATTGCCCTGTTCATCTAGCTTAAAGAGGAAAAATTCTGGCTCTGGTCCAAGGTTGAATGACTGAAAGCCTAGCTCTTCCATGTGTTTAAGAGCACGTTTGAGATTGCCACGAGGGTCGCCTTGGAATGGTACACCTTCTGTCGTGTACACATCACAAATCAAGCCAGCAACGCTGCCATTTTCATCTCCCCAAGGAAAGACAGTCCATGTATCCAAGTCTGGATAGAGATACATATCAGACTCGTTAATGCGCACAAATCCTTCGATAGAAGAACCGTCAAACATCGCCTTATTGGACAAAACTTTTTCAAGCTGCTCATCCGTTGCAGGAATTTCGACATTTTTCATGGTCCCTAAAATATCCGAGAACATCAAACGAATAAATGTGACATTCTTTTCTTTGACTTCGCGGCGGATGTCAGCTGCTGTGATTGGCATGGGTATATTTTCTCCTTATAAATCCTGATCTCATCTTTTGGTCATTGCATACGACCAAAGGGTGGAAGGGATGAAGCAAATCGACCTTGCTGCAAGATGTCATTGTGAAGCGCACGGCGAACATCTTTTTCAGTAATGGTCCGTTTGGACTTAGCTTCACGCTCAGCGTATTTTCTCTTGATAGCAGCGATATTATAGCCTTCAGCAATATAATCCTTGATTTCAAGCAAGCGATCCATATCATTTAAAGAATACATGCGGCGATTGCCTTCGTTTCGATCAGGCTTGATCAAATCTTGATCTTCATAATAACGAATCTGACGAGCTGTCAAATCCGTTAATTTCATAACACTGCCAATGGGAAAAACTGCCATATTGCGGCGAAACTCTTTTTCCTTCATTGCTTTTCCTTTCTTACACACTATTATAGTCTGAAAATTATTGTCTGTCAAGAATATATGTTAGAAATTCTAACACATATATTATTTTTTATCCTTCAGGAGAATTTGGCGAAGTCTTTCCACATCATAATTGACCAAGATGGCAATAAAAACACCGATAAATGTTTCAAATATTCTTGCCAAAACATAAACAAGGGTATCCCCTTCAGGAATGGATAAGGTGATAATCAAGAGGGCAGATACACCACCAATCACACCTGCTTTATTGTTCATCGCAACATTGGTCATGATGGTTAACATGGTACAAATCGGAACCAGCACTAAGGTGATGATAAAGTTATCTGCAAATAGTTGATTGATGATAAAAAATAGAACGGCGTAAAATCCGCCAATACTATTTCCCAAGATTCGTGATGTACCAAAATGCACACTCTGATCAAAATCCTCTCTCAAGCTGAAAACAGCTGTCAAAGCTGCGATTTGAAGACCTTTAAAGCCTAACAGATGAAAGAGGAGAAGAACGATAAACACAGCTAAGCCAGTTTTTAACGTCCGCATGCCTAAGCGAAATTTCGAGCGATCAAAGGCATATTTTTTCAAATAATTCATAACTCACTATTCTTTCTAGCTTTATTGTAACATATTTCTGATTAAAAAATAGTGATGAATTTGGCAAAATTCCTATTTTTCTATTGTTTATTTTTTAGTTGAGCCTGCGCTAAGCGACCATAGAGCAGATACGGTATTTGACGTAATTCTTCGACCGTTTTACAGCTCAAAGCACACATGATGAGGCGGATATCACTCTTCCAACCTTCAACAATAGCAATGACTTCTGATAGCGGTTTTGTTTCGATAAGCTCTAAAAGCGTACGCGACAACCCCACTCCCTTAGCACCTAAAACGAGGGCTTTGATCATATCAAGGGGGTGACGAACACCACCACTAGCCAATATCTCTATTTTATCTAGCATATCTTGTGCATGAAGAAGAACTTGGGCAGTCGTCTGTCCCCAGTCATTGAGATAGTCACGATTGCCTCCGCGACGATTTTCAATAAAGGCAAAGCTCGTTCCGCCGCGGCCAGAAATATCCACTGTCTTAATCCCTAGCTCATATGCCAACTCCATACTTTTCACATCCATACCAAAGCCCACTTCCTTGAGAACCAAAGGAACTAGAGATTTCTCTACATAGTCTTTGAGATGATCTCTCCAGTGGGCAAAGGTACGCTCACCCTCTGGCATGAGCAATTCTTGCATGACATTGACATGAACTTGTAAAAAGAGAGGGGATAAGTCTTCAATCGCCTTTTGCGCCGAACTATAAGGCTTATCAAGACCAATATTGGTCGCAAGGAGCAAGTCTGGATGATCTTCACGCACCGCATAGGATGTGTCCTTGGGATTTTTCAAGGCTGCACTGTAAGAACCTGTGACAAATAAAATGCCACAGGCTTCTGCCAATTGAGCCAATTTTTGATTGATATCTGCTGCTTTTTTGCTCCCTCCGGTCATAGCATTGATATAAAAGGGAAAATCCCAATCGCGTCCTGCAAAGTGAGTCGTCGTATCAATCTCAGCCAAGTCGTACAAGGGAAGAGAGCGATGAATCAGCTCTATATCATCAAAACTATTATACCCCCAAGGCTGCTCCAACGCATACTTGATATGCTGATCCTTTCGCTCTTCACTCATTTGATCCTAATTTCTCCTCATATAATACTTCTATGCCTTGTTCAGCCCAACGTTTTTTAAGCAGCAAACTACTCTCGTTTGAAAAGGATAGGGCAATCCCACAATCGCCTCCACCAGCACCACTGCTTTTTGCGACAGCGTCTAACTCATTTGCAGCTGCTTTTAAGACTTTAAGAGCTGGGGGATAGATACTAGGACTCAAAGCTTCTAACAGCTGAGAAGTTCTTTCTAAACTTGCTATTGCCTGCTCTTTGTCCCCAACTGTCAATGCATGCGCTAACTGCTTGACCTGCTGGTCTGTCTCTTGTAAAAATCTGTCTGTAATCGCGGATTTAACGTCTTCGACCATGTGAGTTGAAATAGCTGGTTGCTTAGTCCAACCCACTAAAAAATCACAAGATAATGATGACTTTAACACTTGAATCTCATATCCCCAGTCTTTCTCTAATACGACTTCTAAAGGATCTTGCTTCAAGGCTCTAGCAACTTTCTCACGATTAAAAGAGGTGTAACAAATCAAGTCACCATAGGCAATACAAGCCACATCTCCCATAGAACCATTGTCTCCACGCTTTAAAAGCGTTGCCGCCGCTAAGCGAAAGATCATATCAAAACTCAAAGTCACACCGTAAAGAGCTGCTATGGCACGAACTGTCAAAACCACGACACTACCGCTGGAGCCAAGACCAAATTTCTTACCTTCTTTTTCTAGTTTTCCTGTGATACTTAAAGAAAAAGGCATGCATTCAATCCCTTGACTTGTGAGATAGCTCTCCATCACCGCCACCGTATCCTGAATAAGAGCATAAGCAGGATCTGGAGTCAAATCCACCGTATAATCAAACATATCTGACTGCAAACGATAGTAAGCACTCGGCTCTATACTAGCCTGCATATAAAGAGGGATGTGTTTAATAATGGCTGATTGACCTGCAGTTAAGATGGCATATTCCCCTGCTAGATAGAGTTTCCCTCCACTTTTTACCTCATACTTGGTCATGAGTCAAATCCTTTGTTTTAGAGACAATCACTCGGTACTTCTCTTCAAAGATTGGCACTAAGTTTTCTAAATCCTTTTCCAAGCACAACACTTTGACATTGGGTCCTGCATCCATGGTGAAATAGCAGGCATGCCCGTTTTCTCGCACCTTTCGTACAAAATCCATAGCCTCATAACTTGCCTCTGTCAGATAAGAAAAGGCTGGAGTTGCGGTCTTAGTTGTCCCATGCATGGCAAGGGCATTTTGCTCAGTCAAGACTCCTACTTTTTCAAAATCATTTGTCTCTAAATACTGGAGCATATTCTTATAGTCCACTTCTGACTGGGCAATCCATTCTGCAAAGTTTGTAGAAGTTTCCACGCAACGCTTCATCCCCTCACGGCTCGAAATCGGCTTTTTCTGATCTTCTAAAACAAGCATAATCATGGCTAGCTGCAAATCTGTCTTAACAGGAAAGATCTCTCCGCTATCTTTGTCCCAAGCCGCCAAAGGTCCGTAAAAACTACGAGACGACGAACCTGAGGCGAGTTTTGCTTCCTGTGCCAATTCTTTGGTAGATAGCCCCAATTCAAAAAAGAGATTGCAGGCTTTCACAAGCGCAGATAAACCGCTTGAGCTAGACGAAAGACCTGCTGCAGTTGGCATGTTATTGGTGGTATCCACACGGACAAAGCCTGCTCCCATCGGACGATAACGGTCTAAGACCTTTCCAATCTTTTCATGCTCTGCCTGACTTTGCCGTTGTCCATTGATATAAAACTCATCTGCAACTGCTGTACTTGGCAAAGCAGATAGACTGGTATCTGTGTACATATTTTCCAGTGTGAGCGAAATACTGCTCGTTGCAGGTGTCACTGTTTTCGCATCCGCTTTCCCCCAATATTTGATGATGGCAATATTGGCGTATGAACGCACTGTTATAGGCTTTCTATCCATGTATTGACCGCACCTTTCTCCTGTAATCGCTGAGCCAATCGTTCAGCTTCTTTCCTTTCTTTAATAAGAGCGATAATACAGCCTCCAAGACCACCCCCGCTCATCTTTGCCCCTAAAGCACCCTCATTTAGAGCTAACTTGACTAGCTCATCTGCTTTTTCACAACTCACTCTAATCGCAGCTAAATAGCTATGAGCTTCTGTCATAGCCTGTCCAATCATTTCTAAATCACGCGCCTCAATGCCTTCTTCTATAAGCTTTGTGAGATTTCCCAGCTGATGGAGATTGTGAAGAGCGAGCCTTCCTGATTCTTCCACCTTTTGAATGGCTTCACGCGTATGCCCATGGATGCCTGTATCTGCAATCAAAAGATAAGCATCCAAGTCCACATCAAGCTCTGTGAAACCAACGTTCTTGATAAATTTAATCGCACGATTGCTCAAACAAGTCTTTGCATCCAACCCACTCGGATTCATGTGGGCAATCATCTCCGCACGATTGGCGAGGATTTCCAAGGTTTCTTCGTCTAAATCTTTCTCAAAATAATCAAAGACAGCCCGAATCGCAGCAATGCTGACCGCAGCGGATGACCCCATCCCCCGCTTTTCAGGCACCATAGAATCCACCTGACAACGGATATAAGCTTTATCAATCCCCAGATGATCCAACGCAGCAAAAACCGCCATAGATAGCGTATCTTCCTCATATAGCATCCAAGGACTCTCTGCAGGGACAATGCGACAAGTCACCTCGATATGATTGAGCGGTAGCGAAATCGCTGGATAACCATAGACCACAGCATGCTCCCCAATTAAAATAATTTTACTATGTGCCTTTCCGACACCCATTTCTTTTGTCATAGTCTCTTTCTCGCGTTTCTCTATTATATATTTTAATATATTTCACAAAAAAAAGCGATTTTTTGACGGCGAATTGTCAAATTAAGTGCACATTTATCCCATAAAAAACTTCATAAGGTGTTTTCCAGTTTAGACATTTTCGTGGTCTGTTATTTAATTTATCTTCCCATTCCTGAATGATTAAGTGTTCTACCTCTGTTAAGTCACTTCCTTTTGGAAAATACTCTCGCAATAAGCCATTTGTATTCTCGTTTGTTCCTCGTTGCCAAGGAGCATGAGGATCAGGAAAATAGACTTCGACATTTAGTTTCTCGGTGAGTTCAGGATGTCCTGAGAATTCCTTACCTCTATCAGGAGTCACTGTTTCTTTTGGTAGGGACTCTAACATATTTACCATGGCTTCTATAACCAATTTACTTTTCTTGACAGCTACTTTCTGAATTTTGAGGAAGCGGGAATGCCTATCAGTGAGTGTTACTAGGCAAGCTTTTCCAGTCTTTCCAGCAACAGTATCGGCTTCCCAATCACCTATTCTCGAGCGTTCATTAGCTGCTATTGGCCTCTCATGAATGGTATGAGAAATAGGAATTTTTCCTCGCTTTTCCACATGGGATTGTGTATGGCGTGTTTTACCATGGTGACGAAGTTTGCGAACAACCCCACGAGCACCATGTGAAAGAGGCGTGTCGTCAAAGTGACCGCGATAGATAGCTCTATAAATGGTTTGATAACTAATGACGGGTCTTTCTCGTTCTAAACGTAATCGCCCCTCAATTTCTTCTGGCGACCATTGACACTCAAGAAAAAGATGCTTGACGGTCTGACTGAGTTCAGTGTCTATTTCTAATTTCCTTTTTCGCCCACAATGCGATTTAGCGAGATGATAAGCTGTTTGTGCCCTACTAGGCGAATAGTTGCCTTGTTTTGAATGACGTTTTAATTCACGGCTAATACTTGAGGGGTGCCGATGTAATAGTCGTGCTATTTGAGAAAAGGTCATCCCTTTAGTACGATAAATCAGAATACTTTCTCGTTCATCTATGGTAAAATGATGGTAGCTCATAAGATTTCCTTTCGTAAGATGTTTGTTCAGTTTTATTTTACTAGAAAAAATCTTATGAGTTTTTATTGTGCACTTATATTGTAAATTCAAGACAGAAAAAAAGGAGTGAGACTCAATCGTGATTTTCTAAAAATCAACGATTTCACTCCTATATTTCTCCATTTGATGCAATCAAACAATTCTTAATCACATCTCGTAATTTTCTGCGTTCTTCTATCCATAAAGGACGGTCATCCTTATTATAGGTCCGATTGGTGAGAAAAATCACAGCTTCTTGTGATTTACGATTGACCATGATGAAAGGACCAGTATAGCCCGTATGATCCAGCCAATCTCCATCTAAATTCCAAGCAAGGCTACGCGTTTTACCCGCTTCTTTGGAAAAATTTTGAAAAAGATCTGCTGCAAAATCATCCTGCAAATAATGCTCTAAAAAGAGCTGCAAGTCTTTGACTGTCGAGAACAACCCCGCACTGCCAGCATGAATCCCCAAGACACGCGCCTTAGGGTCGTGAACAAGTCCTGCCTTTTTCCCACGAACCGTAGGAACAGCAATCTCTCGTGGACCAAAGCTTGTCTCAAGCATCTCCCAAGGCTGAAAAATCTCCCTATCGAAGATCTGAGCAAGAGACGCTCCATATAGATCCTCTAGTAAAAAACCAAGCAAAAGAAAATTCACATCTGTATAGTGAAAAGCCTTATCATCCCGTATATCAAGCTGATACAAGGCTGCTTTCAATTCACGAGATTCTAAACTATCTCGATTTGGAATAAACGGATCTAGTCCTGAAGTATGAGTCAAAAGCTCGCGAATCGTAATATCAGCATGGCGAAAAGCTGGCTGATAACTTTGAAAAGTCCGATCTAACTCAATCAAGCCCTGCTCTAAAGCAAAGATCGCGAGAGTTCCAACACCAACAACCTTGCTGACACTAGCCAAATCATAGATCAAACCAGCACTGGTCGCTTGGTGATTTTCCGGATCACTCTGACCGATATAATGCTCCTGCCACGCACCCTTTTGATACACCGCTAGGCTCGCACCTGGATAAAGCCCATCTTCCATTTGCTGCTTGATATAGGAGATTACTGTTTTCATACTCACACGCTTTCAACCCAGACTTCAATCTGGCTCTCGTCCTTGGTCACAAAGAATTTGCGAGATTTTGGAACAAAATTCTCTTTTCCGACAAATTGCTGCTCTAAATCAGCAACATCTATGCTGTCTACCATCCAGTGAATGGCTGCTAAATCCCAAGTTTTTCTAGCTTCTATGTCCAAATCAGCACCACTTGCCTCTTCAAAAGCCAAGAAATCTGAACTACCTGCTAAATTTTGATAAAAATCTGCTTTGCTTAAAGCAGATACATTCAGCTGAAGGCTCTCTACCTCAAACTCCGTCAATCCTTGAAAATCCTCTAAAGGCTCTATATCCTCAATAGACGCCACAGCAACAAGAGTGTCAAGAGTATCTTCACTATGAAGTAAGAAACAATCACCCTCAGGTGAGAGTGCTTCAAAAGCAAAGCCATGTTCTCCCTTGTAGAAAGTCACCCCTTTTTGTTCAGTTGCTAATAAACTGTCAATCTCTCGAGGATTAGCTACTTTTATACAAATCTTTTTAAGCTTTTTTGGCCCCTCAACCTTTCGAGCTCGATTGCTAGGAACTTCCTCTAAAATCAACTTCTCAAGTCGTGTCTTATCTCCAAGGCTAGTAAAGCCAGCATCTTCTAAGAGATTCGTCATCCCCATCACTTGCGTATAGAAGAGCAAATTGTGTTTTCGATTATTGATCGCCAAGGTTGGCACGGCTCTTACAATCCTATTTCTGTCAGTCATACTTTCCTCCAGTCTTTCTATTGTAAAAAAAAATTATAAATTTTTCAATCATTTATACGCAAATGTACTCTTCCTACACGTAAAAAAATCCACTGATTCATCCATTTCATGCCACTCCTTCTACAACTGATAGGATCTACAACAGAAGTGATAGGATCTACAACAGAAGCACGTGAGCCCTAACCATGAAAACTCTACAAATATAGTCATTTCGTTTTAATTTATTATGTCATTACCTCGTCTTGCCTAACCTCAGTTATGCCTGCGACTCGTTGCCTCGTACTAAATCAAAACTAAATAACTATTGCAAAAAAGAGCACAGACGAAAAATCCGTACTCTTCGGTATGTATGGCTCCTAACCAATCATCAAATCTACCAAGAGGCAGCAAAAAAATCTGGAGGTCAAACTCCAGATTTTTAATCTTATCCGTAAAGGACTTTGTAAAGTGCCACAGCAGCAATACCTGCTAGGATTGGTGCTACAACTGGTACCCAAGCATACCACCATTTTGAATCACCCTTGTGCTCACCAAGAACTGATTTTGGAAGGAGGAAGTGAAGGAAACGAGGTCCAAAGTCACGCGCAGGGTTTAGACCAGGTCCAGTAGGTCCTCCGATAGATGTTACAAGTGCCATCACAAGGAAACCAAGTGCCATGTGAGCCACAACAATCCCTGGATTCAAGTGCGCACCAAGTGCTACTTTTGCTTGGATATTTGCAACATCCATACCTTGTGTTTTTGCAAAGGCTGCTACTTCTGCACCGAAGTAATTTCTAGTCAAGCCCATCGCTGCAAAGAAGAGCACGAATGAACCGATGAACTCGTTAACAAATCCATTGATAGTTGCTGCTTTGCGAGATTCTGCAGTTCCGTGGTCAATACTTGAAATCGTTCCAAATGTTCCCAAGATGTGGTTTGCATTTGTTGTTTGCAAGAAATATGGGCGGTAAGCTGCGACAACCATCAACTGACCAAAGATAGCTCCCAAGACTTGCGCCAAGATGTATGGTGCTACTTGTGCCCATGGGAAGTAGCCACTCACAGCAAGTCCCAAAGTAAAGGCTGGGTTGATGTGGTTTCCTGATACATTTCCAAACATAAGGGCTGGCATCATCACACCCATACCATATCCAATCGCAATCACAAGCCAACCACTTTGGTGACCTTTTGTTCCTTTTAATTCAACATTGGCAACGGCACCATTTCCCAAAATGATGAGTAGGGCTGTTCCCAAGAATTCTGTGATATACTTCACAGTCCATGTAACGTCCATTTTTTTCTCCTCTTTTTATATAATTTTTAGACAAACCCTATTCTATCAAGTATAATGGAGAATGTAAAGGTTATTTTCACAAAAAATACAAAAAGGAGAGATGTATGCGCTTTAATCAATTTAGTTACACGAAAAACGATGAAAAAACAATGAAACTAGAATTGGAAGAGCTTGGATTTTCCTATCATGAAGAAGTTTCTGATAAGAAAAATCTCGAACATTTCGTTCGTCGTTGCTTGTTTACCTATGAAAACACCGACTATGCTCTTTACCAGCTCTTGGCAGATTTTGAAACAGACTTTCTGACCTTCTGCCAATCTGAGAGTGATTTGACAAGCGACATCTTTTATATGGTCGCCTTTCAACTCCTTGGCTTTGTGCCACATGTGGATTTTGACGAGATTGACAAATTCCGCAAAGAGATTGCTTTTCCGATTCCGTTTGGCAATCTCCTTGACAATCTCTATCAGCTACTCAATACCCGTAAGAAAGATGGCAATACCTTGATTGACAGCTTGGTTAGCCAAGGTCTCATCGCAGAAGATAATCACTACCATTTCTTTAATGGAAAGAGCCTAGCAACCTTTGACACCCATAATCTCATTCGTGAAGTAGTCTATGTTGAAAGCTTGGTCGATACAGACGGCGATGGTCTAGGAGATCTCATCAAGGTTAGCATTTTACGACCTAAGACTGACGCTAAAATCCCTGCCATGATGACAGCAAGCCCCTACCACCAAGGAGTCAACGACAAGGCAAGTGACAAAGCCCTGCAAAATATGAATGTTGATTTAGAGGTCAAAAAAGCCCACACCATCACGGTAGAAGATAGCACTGTCTCATTTCTTGAGCCACAGCATCCAAAACACATCGGCAACAGCACCGAAAAACTCGGTCCTATCGGTACTTACAGTCTAAACGACTATCTTTTGTCACGAGGATTTGCCAATCTCTATGTCTCAGGCGTTGGTACGAAAAATTCCCAAGGGATGATGACAAGCGGTGACTACCAGCAAATCGAAGCTTATAAGAATGTCATCGACTGGCTCAACGGTCGCGCAACAGCCTATACGGATCACACTAGAACAACTGCCGTCTTAGCCGACTGGGCAAATGGCAAGGTCGCTACAACAGGTCTTTCCTATCTCGGCACCATGTCAAATGGTCTAGCTACAACAGGGGTTGATGGACTAGAAGTCATTATCGCAGAAGCTGGTATCTCATCTTGGTACAATTACTACCGTGAAAACGGATTGGTCACGAGTCCTGGGGGCTATCCCGGTGAGGATTTGGACTCGCTCACAGCTTTTACCTATTCGCGCGATCTTCTAGGCGGAGATTATCTACGCAACCATGCTGCTTATCAAAATTTCTTTGACAAGCAACGCTCTGAACTAGAACGCACATCTGGTGATTACAATCAATTTTGGCATGACCGCAACTATCTGCCTCATACCCACAAGGTCAAGGCTGAGGTCGTCTTTACCCACGGTACACAAGACTGGAATGTGAAGCCAATCCATGTCTACCAAATGTTTCACGCCCTTCCTCACACAATCAAAAAACATCTCTTTTTCCACCACGGTGAGCATGTCTATATGAACAACTGGCAGTCCATTGACTTCCGCGAGTCTATGAATGCTCTCTTGACAAAAAAACTCATCGGAGAACCATCTGATTTTGAGCTTCCAACAATCATCTGGCAGGATAACCAAACCCCTCAAAACTGGGAGACTTTGGAGGACTTTGGCACCAAGAAAATCTGCACACTTCCTCTAGGAGATGAGGAAAAAACCATCCATAATCCATACAAACAAGAAGACTATGAGCGTTATAGCAAGAACTATCAGACTTTTAAAGACGATTTATTTACCGATAAAGCCCAGCAGGTAACGATTGATTTGACTCTGGAAGAAGATCTCTTCATCAATGGTGCTATCACGCTTCATCTACGCTTAGCCTCATCGAGCAATAAAGGCTTGATTTCCGCACAGGTTCTTGATTTAGGCAAGAAAAAACGCTTAACTTCTCTCCCTCGTGTCATCAGCTCACGCTCTCTTGATAATGGACGATATTTTGCCCAAGAGCATTTGATGGAATTGCCTTTTGTCGAAACATCGCATCGGGTCATTAGCAAGGGTCATATGAATTTGCAAAATCGCACCGATTTACTGGTCATTGAAGATATTCAGCCTCAAGAATGTATGGAATGCGACCTGCGCTTACAACCAACGATCTATCGTATGAAAAAAGGAGACAAGCTCCGTGTTATTCTCTATACGACAGACTTTGAACATACCGTTCGTGACAAAACAGACTACCAGCTAACCGTGGATTTGAGTGCCTCTTCTATCCTAATTCCTAGTGAGATTTAGGAAAATCCTATAAAGAGGAGCACGCTTTCTCTAAAAAATTCCATCACTTCTTTCTAAACATCGTAAAAAGGACTAAATAGTCCCTCAGACTGAAGACAAACTCCAACTTCAGAAAAACGTTGCATTTATATTTAATTTTCTGTGGTTTCATGGTTAGAAAATTTACGAGAGTGGCGAGCACAATACCGCCGCCGTACTAAAAGTGACAGAAAGCGCTGATATGAATGACGTTTTCTGTCACTCGAATCTTCGAGACTTTAGACTCGAAGATTAATCATGGAATTCCAAAGAAAGTCGCTGATGTCCGAAAGCACATAAGGATGGTGGCATTAAAAAGACCTTTTCTTCAAACTGAGACAATATCCTTGATATTGCCTACTGAGTTTTCAAGTCTAGTTTCTAGCTTTCTTTTAGAATATGGTATAATAGAGAGAATAAAAGAAAAGGAGAATCACCACCTATGATGAACATGCAAAATATCATGAAACAAGCGCAAAAAATGCAAAAGCAAATGGAAAAAAGTCAAGCAGAATTAGCTGCGACCGAATTTGTCGGAAAATCTGCCCAAGGTTTGGTGACAGCGACTTTTACAGGAGATAAAAAATTAGTCAAGATTGATTTCCAAGCAGCTGTCGTAGATCCAGAAGACATCGAAACACTCTCTGACATGACGATGCAAGCAGTGAATCATGCTTTATCACAAATCGACGACGCTACTAAGCAAAAATTGGGTGCCTTTGCTGGCAAATTACCATTCTAAGAACAAAAAAAGGAGGTTTGGACAAAAGTACCTAACTTCCTTATTTTTATAGTTTGAACAGTTTGACGCAGTCTTGTCGCTGGGTTCAATGCATCAGTGGAGCTATTTACGAGAACAGAAAGTTGTGAGCAACTTATCCAAAACATTGATAAATCAATATTCTATTAAAAGAAGCTAGCGAACTTATCTTCGCTAGCCCTATTTCCAACCTTTCATAATTCTCAATTGTGAAAGCGTCAACTTGCGGGATACTAACAGTCCAGTGGACTGTTAGTACCCGAGCTTGGAAATTCGAAAGCGAGGCTAGTCCAGTGAACTGTTCATAGTTGAGCCTAAAAATTGGAAAGTGGAGACTACAAAATCGATTTCTGCGAAATCACGATTGAGCCCCACTCCTTTTTTTATAGGCAATCGCTCTTTTGGCTAAAAGTTAAACATATCCACCATCCGCAAAGTGAGCATTTGCAGATAACTTCTATCTTTTTTATAAGTTTCCAAGCTCTCTTTCAGCAAGCTTAACTCATCTGTAATAATGCCATTGACGCCTAGATGGAGCGAGCGCTCGATCGTCTCCTCATCATTCACAGTCCAATCATAAACCTCTTTCTGACTGAAGAGGGCTTTCAATATGAAATTTTCATCTAATGTCGAGTATTCCATGGTGTAGCCGGTCGCACTTGTCTGCGGAAAGATGGTATTATAAGGCAGGATAAAAAAGACAGGAATCTGATACGGACTCTCTAGGACAGACTCCACCACATGGTAGTCAAGAGAGTGCATTTGGTGCCCTTTTTCTTCGATGATTTTGCCGTATTTTTCTAAAAATCGCTTCATCATCTCTGGTGAATCCTTGGGACTGGTCTTGATTTCAATCAAAAGTTTTTGACCGAGTTCGTCCGCACGCTCAAGATAAGCCTCAAAACTTGGAATCTTTGCCTGATGTCCATTTTCAGAAACTTCTAACGCTGTCAGCTCTGCCAAGGTAAAATCTTGCGGACGACCATCAACACCAGCTAGCTCTTTCAAATTGGCATCGTGCATCATGACAAACTCATGATCCTTGGTTTCTTGGATATCCATCTCAATCAAGTCGGGCTTGAGTTTTGCGGTCAACTCTAAAGCTTCAAGCGTATTTTGCACACCATTTGCCTGATCGACCCCGCGATGGGAGATGGTCAAGGGCATTTTTTCCGTTGGAAATTGCAGGTAAATCACGGCTTGCAGAGTGAAAATCCCAGCTGACATTGTTAGAATAGCTATTAGACGCACAAGCCTCGGACGGCGATACTTCTCCTGCCTACGTCCTTCCTCATAAGAGAATGCTACAAATGCCAAAAGAAAATAAACCAAAACAGCATAATAGCAAAATTCAAGAAATACATAGTTGGCGACCGCTGCATAAAATGAAATAGCATTATCCAGCTGATCTGCAAAGGATTGAGTCACTATCACCATAAATATAACTAGCGAACACAAAATCGTTACTTTCATCGTCAGCCACATCAAACGCCACATAGAGCGCCAGAACTTCCGATGAGTCTTAGCGACGCTGTATGCAATCGCTTCTCGTACAGTTCTCCCCTCGCAAAATATCTGTGGCAGCGTAAACATTAAACGTGTACTAAGCCAAAAGGCGAGAATTGAAAATGCTAGCAAAAGCAAGGCAACCCAAGAATTTCGACTGATGTATTCCAAAATAAACTCAGGAATCAAGAGTTTATTGAGATAATAAATCTTCAGAATCCGTCTCAAAAAAGGAAAGAGACCACTGGCATAAAGGAGGACAAAGAGAATCTTACTAAGTCTAGCTTGCTTTAGCACGCGCAAACTTTCTTGCGCCGTTGCCCGTAAAAAAGCAGGAAGCGTCTCATGACCTTTCACCCATAGCTCATGAATCCCTACCACAATCGTCCCCATTTGCCAGTACACAAGAAGAAGATTGAGCAGAAACACCAGCAGTAAAGCAAGAGCCACCAAGGGAGAGGCAAGCATCACAGCTACTGCATTTGTGTAAGACAGATACAAAAAGCCCGTTTGCTGGAGTAAAAAGTCTGACACCAAGGAACTAAAGGGAATCCAAATCCCTTCCATAAATAGAAAGAGTAGGAAAAAGAGGACTAAAACCTTATCAAACTGGCGATAAAGAGTTTCTAGGACTGGCCTTTTCTTACGCATCGTCTCCTCCGAAAAAGGCAGAGAGATCTAAGCCATTAAAAGTCCCTTGAAATTCCTCTTCTTGTTCATGAAGCCAAGACTTACTCTCGTCTAGTTCCTTGAACTGTTCATAGATTTGGGCAGTCATGCGCGCATCTTCTAAGCTATTATGCGCTCGACCTGTCAATCCTAGAAAGCGAGCAACCGTGCTGAGCCGAAGATTGGCAATCCCATGCAAATCCTTGCTTCTTCTCGCAAGCGCCTCTTCATATACATCGACACAGTATTGATTAGTAACATCCAAACCATTTTCTAGCAAAATCGGTAAATCACTTTTTTGCCCATTATAGCCGATGAGAGGTAGCTCTCCCACAAAATCCTCAAACTCTGCCAAGACTGTCTCTACTCTTGGCGCGTGAAGTAAGTGCTCCGACGTAATTCCTGTTAATCCATTGATAAAACTCTTTAAGGGAACATCGGTGTGCACATAGCTATCAAATTGCCCAATCTCGACATGCTTGTCCATCTTGACAGCCGACACTTGAATCAAATGAAAAAATCCTTTATATTCGGTAAATTCCAAGTCAAAGGCGATATAGGTTTCTAACGATTTCATTTTCCCTCCATAATAGAAAAACTGACCCAAAGCCAGTTTTTTATCTTCCCAATAAACGCGCCCAAAAGCCTTTATTTTCTTGGGCTTCTACTTTTTTCTTCGCTTCATCTAGCTCTAACAATAGGACTTCTTGATCATTTTTAGCTTCTGTTACAAGCTGCTGTGCTTGATGGGTGAGCTGCTGCTGTTGATCGAGTTGCTTATCTTTTTCAGCAATCTGGATATCTTTGATCCGCATTTGCTCATCTTTTTCAGCTAGCTGAGCGTCCTTAACTTTCAGTTGCTCATATAAGCGAGCAATTTCGTCATTTTTCTCATCAACCAAGATTTCCATCAATTCACGGTGTTGCACATCTTGGCTAACTGGCTCGTCCTCAAAAATGGTCTTTTTGTAATGCTCTTCTAGCTTGATTAAGCCACTTCTTTTGACCACGGTCACGCCTTTTTCATTTTTTTCGGTATCCTCAGGCGGCAAGGCCTTGACCCGATTGTTGACCGCTTGGCGACTAACCCCCAAAATATCGGCTAGTTCGCTGACTGTTTTTTCAATCGTCATAATATCCTCTGAAACTTTTTCTTGATGTAACTACCTAAATCTTAACATAACAAGGCTTGACTGTCAAATTTTGCTAGCTTTTATGATACAATAAACCTGCACAATTCGTTAAAAACACTATTGTTTTTTAGAGAGGAAAAACATGACACATTTTGACACTATCGTCATCGGAGGCGGACCTGCTGGCATGATGGCAACCATCGCGAGTAGCTTTTATGGGCAAAAGACCCTCCTGATTGAAAAAAATCGTAAGCTTGGTAAAAAATTAGCCGGAACAGGGGGAGGTCGTTGCAATGTGACCAATAACGGTACACTTGATGATCTCATGGCGGGTATCCCAGGAAACGGACGCTTTTTATACAGCGTCTTTTCCCAATTTGACAACCATGACATTATCAATTTTTTCACAGAAAATGAAGTGGCGTTAAAAGTAGAAGACCACGGACGTGTCTTTCCCAAGTCTGACAAGTCAAGAACTATTATTGAGGCTTTGGAGAAAAAAATTCACGAACTAGGTGGACAAGTCCTCACCCAAACAGAAATCGTCTCTGTCAAAAAAGTAAACGAGCAGTTTATCCTCAAATCCGCTGAGCAAAGCTGGACTTGTGATAAACTCATCGTCACCACAGGCGGTAAATCCTATCCTTCTACGGGTTCTACCGGATTTGGTCATGATATTGCTCGTCATTTCAATCATACAATTACCCCTCTTGAGGCAGCTGAAAGTCCTCTTTTAACAGATTTTCCACACAAACTTCTGCAAGGCATTTCACTTGATGATATTTGCCTCAGCTACGACAAGCACCACATCACCCATGATCTACTCTTTACCCACTTTGGCTTGTCTGGCCCTGCAGCGCTACGGATGTCAAGTTTTGTCAAAGGCGGAGAGACTCTCACTCTTGACTTTCTTCCTC
The DNA here is from genome assembly GCA_040719455.1 of Streptococcus pneumoniae. NCBI lineage: Bacteria > Bacillati > Bacillota > Bacilli > Lactobacillales > Streptococcaceae > Streptococcus > Streptococcus pneumoniae. The sequence continues at coordinate 1,504,661 of JBFDTN010000001.1, forward strand.
AGATGAGTAAAGAAGCTATCTTGGACCTACTTCACACCGAGCGTGAAAAATCTCTGAAAAATGCCCTCAAACTCCTGTTACCAGAGCGAGTAAGCGACTTTCTCAGCCAAGATTTCCCTGAAAAAGTCAAGCAATTAAGTGATAAGGACTTGGAATCACTCATCCAACGTATCAAAGCCCTCCCTATCCCTGTCACTGGCAAGATGTCTCTCGCTAAATCCTTTGTAACCAAAGGTGGCGTTGATTTAAAAGAAATCAATCCTAAGACCTTAGAGAGTAAGTTGGTCTCTGGCTTACATTTTGCTGGGGAAGTCATGGACATCAATGCCCACACAGGTGGCTTTAACATTACTTCTGCCCTCTCTACTGGCTGGGTGGCTGGAAGTCTCCATTACTAAGAAAACCTTCACCAAGTTTCTCACTCGGTGGAGGTTTTTTAGAATATAAATCGTAAGAAGGCTAGCAAGACCACGCCAAAAATAACACTGCCTAAAAGATTGCGGTAGCGGAAAGCCACATAAAGCGTCGGAATCGCAGCCAACAAATCCAAACTCTTAAAGCTTGGGAATTGACCAATTTCCCCCTTTGTTAAGCTCGATAAAATCAAGACAAAGATAATCGTAACGGGCAGAAACTTCAAAAAACGCATGACAATAGCTGGCAATCCACGGTATTTCACCAAGAGAAACGGTATCACCCGTGGCAACCAAGTCACCAGCGCAGCTAGCAAAATAGCTTGTAAAATGTAACTATTTCCCATCTAAAATCACCCCCACAGAACAACCAATCAAGGTCGCAAATAAAACGGCTAGAGCCTGGGACACCAGCATAGTCAAGACAAAAAAGCTCACCGCCGTCACCAAAAGAATGGTCAAAATCTTTCTCACAGACTCCTTTTTCATCATGACTAAAAATTGCGATGTAAAAATCCCAATAAACATCCCCACTAAGGCAAAATCCAGTCCAAACAGTTCAGGATTTGGCAAGAGATTGCCTAACACTGTTCCTAAAACCGTCGCACAGGCCCAAGATAGGTAGCTGATGAGATTATTTCCCATCATCCAAGTAGCATTTGTCTCCTCACCGTGTAGCTGAGCTCCCAGCAGAACCCCGTAGCTCTCATCGGTCAAGAGAGTTCCAATCGCCAGATTTTTCAAAAAGCTGTCTTTTCTGAAAAATGTCGAAGTATGTAGGCTCAGCAGGAAAAATCGGATATTGATGAGAAAGACTGTCAGTGCAATATCTGTCACACTGCTATTTAATGCCATCATGGCAATCATGACAAACTGAGCACTCCCTGCATAGACCAAAATACTCATCAAGAGCATTTCAATCGGTGTCAGATAAGGGGCTGCAATCACGCCACAAGCTAGACCAATTCCAATATATCCCAAGGCAGTCGGCATTCCTGCCTGAATCCCTGCCATCCATTTTTCTTGTCTCATAACCCTTCCTTTTTCTAAAAATTCTCATTTATTATACCACAGAAGAGAAATGCTGAAAAGAAGGTGATCAGACTTTTTAGATGTGAAGTATTAGCCTCTAGCACTTAAACATAGAGAAATTCCCAAGGTCAAAAGAGCCAAGCCTGCAAATATCACCCAACTAAGCCAAATGCTCGCAAGAGCTAAGCTGGTAAACAAGGCAGTTCCCAAAGGCATGGACAAGGTAAAAAGCAACTCTAAAAAACTACCTGTCTGAGCCAAGACATTTGATGGAATCTCTTTCATCAGCATGGCCTGCAATTTAGGATTGATTTTCCCTGCAAGATAGCTCAGAAAAATAAGCAATAAAAGCGAGATGACAGGCGAGAAAGCAAGAGCATTACTAGTCGCAATGAGAACCAAAAGCCCTGCTACTATTTTTAAAATCGTATTGAAAGACTGCTTGCTGAAATAATCATTAGGTGTGAGCCCCCCTAAAATCGTCCCAGTAATTGAGATGACTTGCAGGAGAAAAAGCGATTGGCTGAAAGACAAGCCAAACAAAGGCGCATCTGTAAAAGAAAGCTGATAAATGGGCGTTATACTGCCACCCAAGGCATTGATCAGAAGGACCGCTAGTAAGAAAAGCTCAAAATTCCCTGTTTTTAATCCTTGAAACACCTTGCGGAGATTGGTGTAAAGCTCCTTAAATTGACGAAAGAAGGGTTGGCGGAGTTCTTCTCCTCGGACTTGGTAGGTCAGCTCCTGTCTCATGCCTAGTAAAATCAAGGTCGATGTGAGAAAGGTCGCCGCATTGACCAAGCTCACCAAGAAGAAGTGATTGTGGCTAATGGAAAGTAACCAGACTCCCAAAGCCTGCCCACCCAAGAGGCTCACCACACTGACCACTTGACGGAAAGAAAAAGCTTCCATTAAATCTTCTTCTGCCACATGGGTCTGAATCATGGGTAATTTAAGGCCAGAACGATAGGTGGATAGCATATCAGACAGGATATTGATGAGGCAAACAGTCGAAAAGGCGAGCCAGCTCACCGATTGGGTCAAAAAAGCAATCAGGATAAAGAGGATTGCCTGCACATAGCCCAAAGCTAGATAAATCCGCCCCTTGTCCTTGGTCCGATCCGCATACATGGAAATCAAGACATTAAAAATCGTAGGGACAAACGTAATCATCGCTGCAATCCCGATGGCGAGCTTACGATGATCCATAGAAGAGGCAAATACGATAAAGACCAGATTATAGATGGACGCCCCAAATCCATTGAAGAAGTCTGACAGGGTTAACAGACGGTAAAAGCGATTGCGTACCAATAATTTCATAAACATCTCCTCGTTTCTATTGATCTGAATGACTTTATTATACGCAAAAAAAGCTCGTTTACAAGGGATTTTTAGTAGGTGGATAACTATCCTCAGTAAGTGGTCACAAAGCAGCTCTAAGTTGCAGAGGAAAATCTTAACTTTTAAATCCCCACCCAATAGCTTTTTTAGCTATGTAGCAGTATTTCTCCACAAAAAAGAAAAAGATAGGAAACCCTATCTCATCATCGTCAACTGCAAGAGGGTCACAAAGCTATTCCAAGCAATGTGAAGCATTATTGGGTAATAGATGGATTTAGTCTTGCGGTACAAAGCAGCAAACAAGAGACCACCACCTAGATAAATGATAAAACTAGAAAAACTCCAGCCGTGCGGTAAAACATGCATCAAACTAAAGAGAACAGACGACAAGAGAACATCCAAATAATACTCCTGAAAGGATTTCAAACTCGTCATCAGCAAAGCACGATAGACCAACTCCTCACAAATAGGTCCAAAAAGGCTGATATTCAAGACAAATTGGATAAAAAAAGCTGTTCCTGATAAGTCTTGAAACAGGAGTTCTCCCCTCGCTTGATTTTGCGGCAGAGGTAAAAAGAGAGCTGCTAAGTTCCACCAGAGATACATGAGGATAACAGTTCCTACCGTTGCCCCTAAGTAGGAGAACTTCCACTCAAATCTACAAAATACCCTGCTTTCTCCCATCAAATAGAGCAAACCAATAGCTCCTACGCCTTGTAAAAGGGTTAACAAGAGCCACACGATAAAATAGCCTGTATCAGATAAAGAGCGTATGAAGGAAAGTGCCATGATTTCCTGCACACCAAACTGAGAAAAGAAAAGCAAAAAAGCAATTCCGCTATATATCATTATTAGTTTGTGTTTGGTCATAGATAGTTCTCCTTGAATAATAAAAAGAAAGAGGAGTAGAATAGTAACTAAAAATATTTAGTAGTTTGTATAAAATTCTACTCCCCGTTAATTACTATCTCTATCAAATATAAATCATATTTTTGTTAAAATTTACGGATCACGTCTTGTATAATAGCTACTAGGAACATTTCCCCACCATCCAAAACCATTATACATAGAACTATATTGATTCATAGTAGGCGCGCCCGCCGCTGAACCTACTGCTGCATAGCCTCCTCCAACAACCGGTACACGTTGTCCTCCCCCAACTTCCATCAATTCCTCTAGTGTCAAGTCCATGACTGCTGCATTTTTTAAATGAAGCATAACCATGCTCCTTTCTATTTTTAGATAGTCCTCTATCCTAGCTAGCATTTGAATGTATCGACTACGATTTTAGTATATCACTTCCATAAAGGGATCTTTAAAAATCGCATATTTGATATTTTTTCAGTAAAAATTTCTTATTTGCGATTTTTTAATCTTGCTGATGTTTATGAGTAAGCGGTTAGTCTATCTACTTTGTGGAATTGTGGCAGATATTATTATCGTATTTCCAGTTATATTTTATTAAGCAGGTTTTCGTATTGGGATAATTTTAGAGTCAATAAAGCTAGTAGATGTTCATTTCCTATGACATCCAGAGATTGAATATAGTCTTCAATCTCTTTTTTATTTTCACCATTATACTGCAAAAAATAATTCATTTTTTGTAAATACTTCAAAACAATTTGCTCAAACACATCATAGGGTCCAAGCATGTCTTTTAGCGCCTGCTCAAAAATGCTGACATATTGAAATTGCTTTCTCTCCATCATTTCAGAGATAAGGTTGAGTAGCCCCTGCTTCATATAGAGCTTATTCTGCAATAAATTACAAAATTCCTCTGATTTTCTAAGCAATTCCTGCCCTAAAAAAAGAAGATCTTGATCAGAGAAAAATGGCATGGTGTTGCAAAAAAGATACAGCTCAAACCAGGTCCAGGACTCAATCGCATAGAGATACTCCGTGATAAAGACCTTGTCTGATTCCAGTAAGACATAAGCTGGATCAAGCGAGTGCAGAGCATTCTTAATAACAATACCATTTAATCGAGCATAGCGATGATTGTCTTCCTGCTCTAGCTTATCCAATAGGACTTTTAGCGAATCCCTATCTTGATAAGCAAAGGCAGCAACGATTTTTCTTCCCATACGGATATGCTTGGGTTCCCTATAATCGTTTAATTTATGAGCAAACTCATCAAAAGTCATATTGATCCCATCAATCGCTAACAGCAAACGATCTGCCGAAAGCATGGACTGACCTAGTTCAAATTTAGATAGTTGCGAGGCAGTTAAAGAGCCTTTCGCCACCTCTTTTTGCTTGATTCCACGCGCCATGCGTAATTCCTTATAAAATTCTCCTAAATTGATTTTTTCTGTCATGAGAGTCTCCTCTATGTCAATCCTTATTCTTAGAACCTGTATTCATAAGTGAAGTAATTCTATTCAGGGCTTACTTTTACTGACTGTAAGCTCTAAGAGTAAAAAAGAAAGAGTGAGAAAAAATGGTGTTGCTACATTCTCAATCACTCGCATCCATCTGTCACCAAAATAATCAGCGAAATACAGGCAAATCCCAAGCCTAATGTAACGCATAGATATACCAAATAACACTGTCTATGTCTTTAGCTCTCTCAAGTCTTTTCTTTCTACTTTCTGTTTTATTTATTGTATCATAATACTAATTATTTAGACAGAATTTTCCGAAAAATATCTCCAAAAAAAGAGCCAACGGCTCTTTCTTCATTCTTCCAAAGGATCAAAAGCAAGGCTCGGTTTGGCATTGAGGGAGAGGTCTGCAAAGTTCTCTTTGTTCCACTCACTGACACTGGCATAGGCAATCATACCTGCATTGTCCCCACAAAGGCGTAGAGGTGGAATCACGACTTTGACATCGCAAATATCAGTTGCTAACCTTTCTCGCAAACCTTGATTGGCTGCAACACCACCAGCTACAACAAGCGTTTTAACGGGATATTTTTCAAGGGCTTTTTGGGTTTTCGCCATTAAAATATCAAGCACTGCTGCTTGAAAGCTGGCAGAGAGATCTTTATTGTCCAAAACCTCTCCTCTTTGCTCAGCATTGTGGTAGAGATTGATAAAGGCAGATTTCAGACCTGAAAAAGAAAATTCCAAATTGTCTTCTTTGATCATAGCGCGCGGAAAATCATAGATATCTTTTCCTTGATGGGCTAACTCATCAATCTCACGTCCTGCTGGGTAAGACAAACCCATGACACGACCGACCTTATCATAAGCCTCACCAACCGCATCATCACGCGTCTCACCAACAATCTTATAATCCCCTGCTTCTGCTACATAGACCAACTCGGTATGTCCGCCACTGACCAAGAGAGCAAGCAGAGGAAATTCTAAGTTTTCCACACTTTGCGCTGCCATCAAATGCCCTGCCATGTGGTTGACTGGAATCAAGGGAATGCCGTGTGCCCAAGCAAAGCTCTTTGCCGCAGCAAGTCCCACAAGAAGTGCCCCAACAAGCCCAGGACCAACAGTCACCGCAACAGCTGTCACATCACTCTCTTGAATGCCTGCCTGCGCTAATGCTTCCTCGATACAGGCTGTGATGACCTCCACATGATGACGGCTCGCCACTTCTGGCACCACACCGCCAAAGCGCTTGTGGCTCTCGATTTGACTGGCAATGATATTGGACAATAATTCTGTTTCATTTTTCATCACAGCGACACTGGTTTCGTCGCAGGATGTTTCAAAAGCTAATATATATCTATCTTTCATTTGGTTCTCTCTTCATGATAATCGCGTCTTCCACTGGCGCGTGATAATAGTTTTTCCTCCGAGCGATTGGGGTAAAGTGTTCCTTTTTATAAAATAGCAGAGCTGGCTGATTAGAAGCCCGAACTTCGAGAAACATATCCTTCTGCTTAGGAAGCGTTGTAAATAGCCACCTTGCAATCCCTTGACCTTGATACGCTTTCTTGACAGCAATGTGCAAGATCTCCACCTCAAAATCTGACTCCTGCGTAGCAAGAAAGCCCACCACTTCCTCACCTACTAGAGCAAGCTGATACTCTATCAAAGGATTCTCCAAATCGCTCTCTATCTGCGCTAGAGTCCACGGGCTTACCTCATACACATCGCGAAGCAAATCATGGACCTGCACCGCCAGATCTGCTCGTTTTTTATCTAGCGTTTGTAGCTTTATCATAGGCGTTTGATGTAGGACTGACCGTCCTCTTGATGGTCTTTTAGCCAATTTTCCTCTGCCTCGACTCGTTTGAGATAGTTGGGAACAAAATCATGCACACGAGAAGAAGCTAAATCTAAACCCATCTTTCCAATACGATAGGCATTTGGCAAGGTTTCCTGCCAGCTAGCTTCTGGCAAGCTCTCTTTAATCTGCTCCACAAAGCCTGCCACTTCACCGACAAAGCTCACCACGTCTGCCTTCTTTGCACGCCCCAAAACTTCCTCAAACGACAAATGAGCCTCAGGTTCAACCAAGAGGTCATTTTCATAAAATCCCGCGTAAACATTATTTCGTCGTGCATCCATGATCGGAATCACCAAGCCTTTCTTTCCTTCAGGAACAAGCGCTTGTAAGCTCGACACTCCAACCAAATCAATCTTTAGCGTGTGAGCAAGGGTTTTTGCCGTTGCCACAGCAATCCGCAAGCCAGTATAGCTCCCAGGTCCTTCTGCTACAACAATCTTCTCCAAATCCTTGGGGGTTAAGTCCACACTCCCCATTAAAAACTCAATTGCTGGCATCAAGGTAATGCTATGATTTTTCTTGATGTTTAGCGTCATCTCAGCTAAAAGCTCTCTATCATCTAAAATAGCAAGTGCTAGGGCTTTACTGGATGTATCAATGCTTAAAACTTTCATCATTCAACTTTCCTTACTTGATTCTCCCTCTTATTTTATGATATAATTGATATAATTGCAACGAATCAAGGTCAATCTATTACCCAGAAAACAAAATAATTTGCTGCCTCTAAGAAAAACAGGGGCGATTTTCTGATAGTTTGATCATGAAGATGAAAGGAAAGGAAATGAAATGATTTATAAAGTTTTTTACCAAGAAACAAAAGACCGCAGCCCACGCCGTGAGAACACGCGTTCGCTCTACATGGAAGTAGAAGCAGCAAACGAACTAGATGGTCGTATCAAAGTGCGCCAACTCGTGGAAGAAAATACCAACTACAATATTGAATTTATCGAGCTATTGTCTGACAAGCACCTAGAATACGAAAAGCAATCAGGCAACTTTGAATTGACGGAGTTTTAACCATGTCTTATACCTTAAAACCTGAAGAAGTAGGGGTATTTGCCATTGGCGGACTCGGTGAAATCGGAAAAAACACCTACGGAATTGAATACCAAGATGAGATTATCATCGTGGACGCTGGGATTAAATTCCCCGAAGATGACCTCTTGGGGATTGACTATGTCATCCCGGATTACTCCTATATCGTAGAAAATATCGACCGCGTCAAGGGTGTTCTCATCACTCACGGACATGAAGACCACATCGGAGGTATCCCATTTCTTCTTAAACAAGCTAATGTACCGATCTATGCTGGACCTTTGGCTCTTGCCCTCATTCGTGGCAAGTTAGAAGAGCACGGTTTGCTCCGTGATGCCAAACTCTACGAAATCAACCAAAACACAGAATTAACCTTTAAACACTTAAAAGCGACTTTCTTTCGGACAACGCACTCGATTCCAGAGCCTTTGGGGATTGTGATTCACACTCCGCAAGGAAAGATTGTTTGCACGGGCGATTTTAAATTCGACTTTACACCAGTGGGTGAGCCAGCCGATCTCCATCGTATGGCAGCCCTTGGTGAAGAAGGCGTTCTAGCTCTTTTATCGGACTCCACCAATGCCGAAGTTCCAACCTTTACCAACTCTGAAAAAGTGGTTGGACAATCTATCATGAAAATCATTGAAGGTATCAAAGGACGGATCATCTTTGCCTCCTTTGCCTCTAATATCTTCCGTCTGCAACAGGCAACAGAGGCAGCAGTCAAGACAGGACGTAAAATCGCTGTCTTTGGACGTTCCATGGAAAAAGCTATCGCAAACGGAATTGAGCTCGGCTATATCAAGGCACCAAAAGGAACTTTCATTGATTCCAATGATTTGAAAAATTACCAAGCAGATGAGATTCTCATCATGTGTACGGGAAGTCAGGGGGAGCCTATGGCAGCCCTTTCTCGGATTGCAAACGGCATGCACCGCCATGTGCAGTTGCAACCAGGAGACACCGTGATTTTCTCTTCTAGCCCAATCCCTGGAAATACGACAAGCGTCAACCGCTTGATTAACATTATTTCCGAAGCAGGTGTTGATGTCATTCACGGTAAGATTAACAATATCCACACCTCTGGGCACGGTGGGCAGCAAGAACAAAAACTCATGCTCCGCCTCATCAAGCCCAAATACTTTATGCCTGTCCATGGTGAATACCGTATGCAGAAAGTCCATGCTGGACTGGCTGTGGACACTGGTATTCCAAAAGAAAATATCTTCATCATGAACAACGGTGATGTCCTTGCTCTGACAGCAAACTCTGCCCGTATTGCAGGCTCGTTCAATGCCCAAGACATCTATGTTGACGGCAATCGAATCGGTGAAATCGGAGCAGCTGTCCTTCGTGACCGCAAAGACCTATCTGAGGACGGTGTTGTCTTAGCTGTTGCGACCGTTGATTTTAAATCGAAGATGATTTTAGCTGGACCAGACATCCTCAGCCGTGGATTTATCTACATGCGTGAGTCTGGTGACCTCATTCGCCAAAGCCAGCGGCTGCTCTTTAACGCTATCCGTATCGCGCTAAAGAATAAGGACGCTAGTATTCAATCGGTCAATGGTGCCATTGTCAATGCCCTCCGACCATTCCTATACGAAAATACAGAGCGAGAACCCATTATTATTCCTATGATTCTCACTCCTGACGAAGACTAACTCTCAATCTCTCTCTATGAAATAGAGAGAGATTTTTTCTTGCCTATCCATAAATTTTAAGCAGGAAGTCCTAGGCATAACGAGTTAAGAACATAATAGCTTGAGCATTCCATGACCATAGTGGATTGAGAAAGAAATAGGATAAAACAAAGAGTATAGATAGAACTTACATTCATCAAAACGACTGGACCGTGTCCTAATCTTTATTCCATTCACTCTCTATTCAGACAAAAAAATCGCAGGCTCATAGCACTGCGATTTTTGTAATCTTATTTTTCAACAACAGGTTCAGCTGCAAGAACTTCTTCTACAATTTCATCTGTGTCTAATTCTGGATCAATGATTTCAACTTCATTAACCGCTTGTGGTTCCAAGTTACGGTAGCGTGCCATACCTGTACCAGCTGGGATAATCTTACCAATGATAACATTTTCCTTGAGACCAAGGAGATGGTCTTTCTTACCACGGATCGCCGCATCTGTGAGGACACGAGTGGTTTCTTGGAAGGAAGCCGCTGACAAGAAACTATTGGTTTCAAGTGAGGCTTTGGTAATTCCCATAAGGACTGGACGAGCTGTCGCAGGAACACCACCTGAGATGACTACATCACGGTTGGCATCGGTAAAGTCTGTAATATCCATGAGTGTTCCCATGAGAAGGTCTGTATCTCCTGGATCCATGATACGAACTTTGCGAATCATTTGGCGAACCATTACCTCGATGTGTTTGTCTCCGATTTCTACCCCTTGGCTACGGTAAACTTTTTGAACCTCAGACAGGAGATAGGTTTCAACAGACAAGACATCACGAACAGCAAGCAAGTGTTTGGGTTGGATTGACCCTTCTGTGAGGGCTTGTCCACGAGAGACTTGGTCTCCCACTTCCACTTTCATGCGGGCTGTAAATGGCACCACATACTCACCTTCGCCAGTTTGACCTTTAACAAAGACTTTCTTAGTACGAGTAGAAGCATCTTCTTCGATAGCAGTAACTTCCCCTTTGACCTCTGTAATGACCGCTTCCCCTTTTGGATTGCGGGCTTCAAAGATTTCTTGGACACGAGGAAGACCCTGTGTGATATCGGTATTTGAGGCAACCCCTCCCGTGTGGAAGGTACGCATGGTCAACTGAGTACCTGGCTCACCGATAGATTGGGCAGCGATGGTTCCGACTGCTTCTCCGACCTCAACAGCATCCCCTGTTGCCAAGTTGATACCGTAACAGTGACGGCACACCCCATGGCGAGTATCACAGGTAAAGACAGAGCGAATGGTTACTTCTTCAACACCAGCATTCACAATCTCACGAGCAATATCTTCGGTAATCAACTGATTTGGTCCGATGATAACAACTCCTGTCTCTGGATGTTTAACTGTTTTCTTGGTATAACGACCATTCAAACGCTCTTCCAGTGGCTCAATCATTTCCTTGCCATCTGTGATCGAACGGATGAGAAGTCCACGGTCTGTACCACAGTCATCCTCACGGATGATAACGTCTTGAGCAACGTCAACAAGACGACGAGTAAGATAACCTGAGTCGGCTGTCTTAAGCGCCGTATCGGTCATCCCTTTACGAGCACCGTGTGTTGAGAAGAACATTTCAAGAACGGACAAACCTTCACGGAAGTTAGATAAGATCGGTAACTCCATGATACGACCGTTCGGTGCGGCCATCAATCCACGCATACCCGCAAGCTGCGAGAAGTTGGAGATATTACCACGGGCTCCAGAATCCATCATCATAACGATTGGGTTCTTCGGATCTTGGTTGGCAATCAAGCGTTTTTCCAATTTTTCACGGGCTGCACGCCATTCTGCCGTTACAGCATTGTAACGCTCATCATCCGTAATCATACCACGGCGGAATTGCTTCGTGATTTGCTCTACACGGTGGTGAGACTCTTCGATGATTTCTGCCTTGTCATCAACCACAGGAATATCGGCAATCCCCACTGTCAAACCAGCAAGGGTTGAATGGTGGTAACCAAGGTCTTTCAAGCGGTCAAGGAAGGCAGAAGTTTCTGTCGTACGGAAACGCTTGAAGATTTCTGCGATGATATTTCCAAAGTTTTTCTTCTTAAATGGAGGATTGATCTCAAGGGCCTCAATCGCTTCTTTGACATTTTGACCTGGTGCCAAGAAATACTTGCTAGGCACGCCTTCTGTCAAGTTCGCATTGTTTGGCTCTTGTTGATAAGGGAATTCCTCTGGCATGATCGCATTGAAGAGAATCTTACCAACCGTTGTCAAGAGAATCTTGTGTTTTTGGTCTTCTGTCCAAGGCTTGTTCAAGCTATCTGTCGCAATACCCACACGAGTATGCAAGTGAACATAGCCATTTTTCAAAGCCATGACTGCTTCATCCGCATCCTTGAAGACCATTCCTTCGCCTTCACGTCCAGCTTCTTCCATGGTCAAGTAGTAGTTCCCTAGAACCATATCCTGAGATGGAGTTACGACTGGTTTTCCGTCTTTCGGATTCAAGATGTGCTCTGCCGCAAGCATAAGGATACGTGCTTCGGCTTGTGCTTCTTCAGAAAGTGGAACGTGAATCGCCATTTGGTCTCCGTCAAAGTCGGCATTGTAGGCCTCACACACGAGTGGGTGCAAGCGCAAAGCTTTACCATCAATCAAGACAGGCTCAAAGGCTTGGATTCCAAGTCTGTGAAGGGTCGGTGCGCGGTTCAAAAGCACTGGGTGTTCTTTGATGACTTCTTCTAAGATGTCCCAAATACGCTCATCGCCACGTTCTACCAAGCGTTTTGCTGCTTTTACGTTTTGCACGATGTCTCGAGCAACGATTTCACGCATCACAAATGGTTTGAAAAGCTCAATCGCCATTTCACGTGGTACACCACATTGGTACATTTTGAGAGTTGGACCAACAGCGATAACCGAACGTCCTGAGAAGTCAACCCGTTTTCCAAGAAGGTTTTGACGGAAACGTCCTTGTTTCCCTTTCAGCATGTGACTGAGGGATTTAAGCGGACGACTACCTGGTCCTGTAATCGGACGACCACGACGACCGTTGTCAATCAAAGCATCAACCGCTTCTTGGAGCATCCGTTTTTCATTTTGCACGATGATTCCAGGGGCGTTGAGTTCCAAGAGACGTGCGAGACGGTTGTTACGGTTAATCACACGACGATACAAGTCATTCAAGTCAGAAGCCGCGAAACGTCCACCATCCAACTGAACCATCGGACGCAAATCTGGTGGAATAACTGGCAAAATGTTTAAAATCATCCATTCTGGTTTGTTTCCAGATTTATAGAAGGCATCCAACACGTCCAAACGACGAACAGCTTTGATCCGCTTTTGTCCTGTTGCAACTTTCAATTCTTCCTTCAAAGCAATGATTTCTTTTTCCAAATCAACTTGCTTGAGAAGGTCTTGAATAGCTTCCGCTCCCATTTTGGCAACAAATGAGCCAGGACCGTATTCCCGCAATTTTTCACGGTACTCACGCTCTGTCATGATTGATTTGTGCTCAAGCGGCGTATCTTTTGGATCAATCACTACATAAGCAGCGAAGTAAATAACTTCTTCAAGGGCACGAGGGCTCATATCAAGGGTCAAGCCCATACGGCTTGGAATCCCTTTAAAGTACCAGATGTGAGACACTGGGGCTTTCAATTCAATATGCCCCATACGCTCACGGCGGACTTTCGCACGTGTTACCTCAACCCCACAGCGGTCACAAACAATTCCCTTGTAACGGATTCGTTTGTATTTTCCACAGGCACATTCCCAGTCCTTGGTCGGCCCAAAGATGACTTCATCAAATAGACCCTCCCGTTCTGGTTTTAGTGTGCGGTAATTGATTGTTTCAGGTTTCTTCACTTCTCCATAAGACCACGAACGGACCTTGCTTGGAGAGGCTAGGGTGATTTGCATACTTTTAAAACGATTTACATCAACCACTATTTCTTACCTTTCTTCATGTTCTACATAGCGCCTAGTCTTCTTTTGTTTCGACTACTGGCTCTTCTTTTCCTTCAGCATCAAAGGCTGCTTTTGCTTCTTTAGCGGCTTTTTCACGCGCTTTTTCAAGATCATCAACGTGGATGACATCGTCATCTTCCCCTTCATCCAAATCACGAAGTTCTACTTCTTGATCATCTTCATCAAGGACACGCATGTCAAGACCGAGTGATTGCAATTCTTTCACCAATACGCGGAATGATTCTGGTACACCTGGTTTTGGAATTGGTTTACCTTTAGTGATGGCTTCATAGGCTTTCAAACGTCCATTGACATCATCTGACTTGTAGGTCAAGATTTCTTGAAGAACGTTTGACGCACCATACGCTTCAAGTGCCCAAACCTCCATCTCACCAAAACGTTGTCCACCAAATTGTGCCTTACCTCCAAGCGGCTGTTGCGTAACCATAGAGTATGGTCCAACAGAACGTGCGTGAAGTTTATCATCAACCATGTGGTGGAGCTTGATCATGTACATGACCCCAACAGAGACACGGTTGTCAAACGGCTCACCGGTACGACCGTCGTAGAGGATCGTCTTCGCATCGCTATCCATACCTGCTTCTTTAACCGTTGACCAGAGATCTTCTGAGCTTGCTCCGTCAAAGACTGGTGTGGCAATGTGGATACCCAAGTTGCGGGCAGCCATTCCAAGGTGGAGTTCCATAACCTGTCCGATATTCATACGTGATGGCACCCCAAGTGGGTTCAACATGATGTCAACCGGTGTTCCGTCTGGAAGATACGGCATATCTTCGACTGGTACGATACGAGAGACAACCCCTTTGTTTCCGTGGCGTCCCGCCATCTTATCTCCGACCTTGATCTTACGTTTTTGAGCGATGTAAACGCGAACCAGCATGTTCACACCAGATTGCAATTCATCCCCATTTGCACGGGTAAAGATTTTCACATCACGAACGACACCATCGGCACCGTGTGGTACACGAAGCGATGTATCACGAACTTCACGAGACTTATCTCCAAAGATGGCATGAAGAAGGCGTTCTTCTGCTGAAAGATCTTTCTCTCCTTTTGGCGTAACTTTACCAACCAGGATATCCCCTTCTTTGACCTCAGCACCAATGCGTATAATTCCCATTTCATCAAGGTTTTTAAGGGCATCTTCACCAACGTTTGGAATTTCGCGAGTGATTTCTTCAGGGCCTAACTTAGTATCGCGCGTTTCTGATTCATATTCTTCCAAGTGAACAGACGTATAGACATCTTCTTTCACAAGGCGCTCACTCATGATAACCGCATCCTCGAAGTTGTATCCTTCCCATGTCATGTAGGCAACGATTGGGTTTTGTCCAAGCGCCATTTCCCCATTTTCCATAGAAGGTCCATCCGCGATAAAGTCACCTTTTTCAACGGTATCTCCAAGTTTCACAAGGGTACGTTGGTTGTAAGCTGTACCTGAGTTTGAACGGCGGAATTTTTGAATATGGTAAACATCAAGTGATCCATCTTCACGGCGTACTTCTACCTTGTCTGCATCTGCATAGGTTACTTTCCCATCATGCTGAGCAATGACTGCGGCTCCTGAGTCATGCGCTGCCTGATATTCCATACCAGTTCCCACATAAGGAGCTTTTGGATCGATCAATGGCACAGCCTGACGTTGCATGTTGGCTCCCATGAGGGCACGGTTGGAGTCGTCGTTTTCAAGGAAAGGAATACATGCTGTCGCAACGGCAACTACCTGCTTAGGCGATACATCCATGAAATCTACTTCGCTAGATGGGAATTCTTGGTTATTCCCTTGATGACGTCCCATCACGACGCTTTCTGCAAAGCCACCTTTTTCATTCAATTTTGAATTTGCCTGAGCCACGATGTACTCATCTTCTTCATCAGCGGTCAACCACACGATGTCGTTGGTGACAACACCGTTTTCACGATCAACACGACGGTACGGTGTTTGGATGAATCCATAACGGTTCAAATGTCCATAAGAAGACAAGTTATTAATCAAACCGATGTTTGGTCCCTCAGGCGTTTCAATCGGACACATACGACCATAGTGCGTATAGTGCACGTCACGGACTTCATAGCCGGCACGGTCACGCGTCAAACCACCAGGTCCCAAGGCTGACAAACGGCGTTTATGCGACAACTCTGACAATGGATTGTGTTGGTCCATGAACTGAGACAACTGAGATGAACCAAAGAATTCTTTAATCGCAGCGGTCACAGGACGGATATTGATGATTTGTTGCGGTGTCAATACTTCATTGTCTTGCACACTCATGCGCTCGCGGACATTACGTTCCATACGAGACAAACCAAGACGTACTTGGTTGGCAAGCAATTCACCGACGGCACGAATCCGACGATTTCCAAGGTGGTCAATATCATCCACACGACCAAGACCTTCTGCCAAGTTCAAGAAATAGCTCATTTCTGCCAAAATATCAGCCGGAGTCACTACACGAACTTTGTCATCTGGATTGGCATTTCCGATAATAGTTACGACACGTTCTGGATCTGTCGGAGCCACAACCTTGAATTTTTGAAGAGTAACAGGCTCTGTCAAAACGGCTGAATCGTTTGGAATATAGACGATTTTGTTCAAATCACCATCTAGGTGCTCTGCAATGCTATCAATTACGCTGCGAGTCATGATTGTTCCAGCTTCGACAAGAATTTCACCTGTCTCAGGATCCACCAATGGCTCTGCAATCGTTTGGTTCAACAAACGTGTTTTTACATTTAATTTTTTGTTAATCTTGTAGCGACCAACGCCAGCCAAGTCATAACGACGTGGGTCAAAGAAGCGAGCAATCAAAAGGCTACGAGAGCTTTCTGCTGTCTTTGGCTCACCTGGACGAAGACGCTCATAGATTTCTTTCAAGGCTTCATCCGTACGAGAATCCATTGGATTTTTGTGAATATCTTTTTCAATGGTATTGCGAACCAAATCACTATCTCCAAAGATATCAAAAATCTCATCATCACCAGAGAATCCAAGAGCACGCACTAGCGTTGTAAATGGAATCTTACGCGTACGGTCAATTCGTGTATAAGCGATGTCTTTAGAGTCGGTCTCAAGCTCCAACCAAGCCCCACGGTTTGGAATGACAGTTGAGCCATAGCCGATTTTTCCGTTTTTATCAACCTTATCATTAAAGTAAACACCAGGAGAGCGCACCAACTGACTAACAATAATCCGTTCTCCACCATTGATGATGAAGGTTCCCATTTCAGTCATGAGAGGGAAGTCCCCAAAGAACACTTCTTGAGTCTTGATTTCACCAGTTTCCTTGTTAATCAAACGGAAAGTGACAAAAATAGGCGCAGAATAGCTGGCATCGTGGATACGAGCCTCTTCCAAGCTATATTTTGGCTCCTTGATTTCATAGCCTACAAATTCCAATTCCATGGTATCTGTAAAGTTTGAAATAGGAAGCACATCCTCAAAGACTTCCTTCAAGCCATGGTCCAAAAAATCCTTGAACGAATCCGTTTGGATTTCAATCAAATTAGGTAAATCAAGAACCTCTTTAATTCTTGAAAAACTACGACGCGTACGGTGTTTTCCGTACTGAACTTCATGTCCTGCCAAGTTTCTAACTCCTTTATTAAGATACTAAGGGCGTAAAAAGCCAAACAAAAATAGGAGATTGACGATGTGTTCCGTGAACACAAGGAAATCTATCTTTTTTGGAGAGCTTTTAGCCCGAGTTCAATTATAAGATACTAAGGGCGTAAAAAGCCAAACAAAAATAGGAGATTAACGACGTGCTCCGTAAACACAAGGAAATCTATCTTTTTTGGAGAACTTTTAGCCCGAGTTTCATTAGTCTTTGGAAGATAATCTTCCTGATTTTCATGGCTTACAAAAAGGGCGATTGTCTGCTTTGGTGCCACTTTTTAAAGCTCATGAAATCTTCCATTTGTCCTTTTGTTCTATTTTCAGAAAATTTAAGTTTACATGACAAACAATCTTTTTCTAAAAAATAGGCACAAAAAGAGCAGCTAAATCGGACTCTCTAAAGCTTGATTTAACTGCTGTTCGCTTTATATGGACAATATTTCAAATAAAGCAGACGACAAATAATTATTACAATTATAGCACATCTTCTACTATTTTTCAAGGTTTATTTCATTAATGTCACTGATGGCGACAGAGGATTTGTATAATCAAAATCTCCATCAGCTGGAGCTTGCCACACTAAGATTATGAGCTGATTACCTTCCAGTTTAAATCCATAGTCATATTTCACTCCTATACCACCTAAACCATTGTATCCAGGTATCAGTGCAAAAGGAGTGCTTTCTGGTGAAATAAGGTAACGATACGTATTCTTACCAACTGCTTCTACTCCCTCAAAATGACTACTAGACGAACGACCATCGACATCGCTTGTCACCTGTCCGTCTGGCGAGATCGTCATCTTTATAGAAAATTGTGATACTTGACCTGTCCAAGTTCCTTCTAGATTTGACAAGTCTGCCGGCAAGATTCCCTGCACTGTTGAATTCTTTTTGTCTTCTGAAGGAACTACTGGTTGGTCAAATATCTGCCACTCTAGGCTATCCACATCAATTTTTAGATCATTACTTTTTCCAAAAACGTCACTCGAATCTGTACCAACTACATTAAAATCTTTCTCCTCGATTTTTTGTGCTTCTCCACCATCTTTGCTCAACTGATAGAGGATACCAACACCCTCTCCAGTCCCTGAACTCCATCCAACTGACAACACTGTTCCATCTTTATATACGTTAAATGTACTACGAGCACCACCATTCCCAGCTACAAAACCTTGAGATAGAAGAGTCGCTTGTTCTTGCTTTTGGTAATAGATTCCTGTGACAAATATTGTCTGATTGTCATTGAGTGACGCTGTAAGTAGCTCCTTACTTCCATTTCCATCTACATCATAGAAGACATAACGCTGTTTTGACGGTCCAGCAAGAAAACTCTCCACCACCCATGAATTAATCGGCTGTTTCAAGTTTGGTAAAATTTTTCCTACTTTTTCATGCATTGCACCATCCGTGTGCGCCACTTGCAACATCAATTCATAGTCTGAAAAGACAGAGGCATAAGCTGCTTTCTCATCCTGCTTCACCTCTTTTTTCTTTGTTTCATCAGAAGATGAAGAAGTTGCCTGCTCTTGCTTATCGCTACTTACCTGCTCTTTAGCTGAATGCTCTGTCTTTGTCGCACAAGCTGTTAGCACTCCCATGCTAAACAATACAATTGCAATACTTTTTCCTAAACCTTTCATATTTTTCTCCCTATTGACCTGCTATTGGCAACTCGTCCTTCAACTGCCTGTACTCTTCTTCTAAGTTTGCTTTTTCTTTCGTCAGTTGTTCCAACTCCTTCTGCAAATCCTCTATTTCTTGTTCAATATCCTTGATTTCCTCCAGCTTATCTGCTAGCTCTTCCCTTACATCCTCGCTTTCATCCCATTCATCAGAATCCGCTATCTTTTTATCCACGATTTTTGGAGCAAATTTTATGACTTTCTTTGCCACACCTTTGATCACCCCTTCAAATCCTGTGTCTGCCAAATCACTATCTAGCTCTTGAGAAATCCGCTCAAAAATCTCTTTGACCTCGTCTGGTTGTAACTCACGCCCTGTTTCGTCAAACCACTTCCCTTTTTTTCGTCTGATTTCCATGAAATCGCCTCCTTTTTCTCTTTATTTTATCACAAATTTTATAGGAATACTAGGATTTATAAGAAAGTTATCGCAACTACAAATCTATTCAAAATACTGATCTGCAACCACTTGAAAGCTACCTTTTGAGATATCTTGCAACTCTAGCTGACCATTCTGATTGATCCGATAAATCGCTAAAGCTGAGCTAACGCTAGCGTCTGCCCCAGCTGCTCGCATCGTTGGGCTATTGTGGTTTTCCCGCACCTCGATATAGACAAAACCATCTGGCGACTCTGTATGGGTCGTGATAGAAGCGATAAAATCATCTTTGCTATATGGATTTCCATAGTATCTCGCCCTGTGCGCCCTCGCCCAATTTGAACACTGGTCAATGGTCAAATTTTTCTGGTCCACAGAAGTCACACTGCTAGGAGCCGGGCTTACCTTTTCGCCATTTAGAATACTTTCAAATCCGGCTTGTATCTCCCTATTTTCTGTCGGCTTGACGTAGACTTTGCCCCCATTTGTCGTGGGTGAATGAAACACGAGCCCTTTGCCATCACCAGTAATGGCAAAATAGTAGGTGTGTACATCAGGAAATTTGTTCCAATTTTTATAGACTTCTACAATCCGATAAGTTGCTGCCCCCTCGCCTGTCGGTGAAAACTGAGTATCTAACTTTTGAGACTCCACATTATCTCCATAGGAATAGATGCGATCCACCATTTTAATCCCGTCTTGATCCACTGTATAGCCGACTTGACCCATCTGCCTGCTCCACTCTTCGATAAAGTTTGCCAGCTGAGCAGACTTTTCTTGGTCCCACAAGGGCTGCGCTACTGAGGATTGAACCTCTACTTTGTCTGGTTTTTGCTCTTCTTTGCTAGAGGATACTTCTTGGCTGCTACTTGCGCTCTTTTCCGTCTCTTTTTCTGTGACAACCTCTTTTTGTCCACAAGCTCCTAACAAGGCTACACATAAAAATAGACCTGCTAGCCCTTTTCCATAACGCTTCATCTTCGTCTCCTTTTTAACTTTCTTTTTATTCTATTATAATATATTTGTATAAATTTTGGTGTAATTTATGACTTTTTTATGATTTTTTTCAAATGAGGTTGACGATTGGACAATTATAAGGTACAATAGATGATAGTCATGGCGGTATAGCCAAGTGGTAAGGCACGGCTCTGCAAAAGCTTGATCGTCGGTTCAAATCCGTCTACCGCCTTTTTTATTTGTTTATCGAATAAGCAGCTCTCTCAATAAAGGAGCTGCTTATTTTTATAAAGTCACAAAAACAGGCTATACCTATAGACTGCATAGCCCTACTATCTCACCTCTGAGAAATTTTCTTAAGTGTCAACTCTATCCATAGTAAAAAAGACATTCATACCCTTAGAAAATCTACAATAGATCATCAAGGGATTATAAATGTCTTTTTGTTTATTGGTAAAGTCGAGATTACAATTCCGCAATCTGGCTCAAGTTCACTTCTGCAATCGTATCATTTCCAAACATAGAGATGACCATTTTCACCTTGTTGTTATCAATTTCTGTGATCTTACCAGTGTAATCTGTAAAGGCACCGTCGATAATGCGGACTGTATCTCCCACGCGCACATCCATATCAAATTCGTGCACCGTTTGTCCCATGGAAATCAAGATATTGCGAATTTCTTCTTCCAAAAGTGGCGTTGGTTTTGAACGGTTCCCATGTGAGCCGACAAATCCTGTAACGTTTGGCGTATTACGCACCACAAACCAAGCCTCATCTGTCATGACCATCTCCACCAAAACATAACCTGGGAAGCGATTTTCTTCGATTTCCTTGGTTTTTCCATTTTTCTCCACTTGAACAGTCTGCGTTGGAATTTCCACCCGCAAGATATTTTCAAGCATATTATAGGTTTGTGCTCGTTGGAGAAGGTTTTCCTTCACCTTATTTTCATATCCTGAGTAGGTTTGCAGTACAAACCAGCCTTTGTCAAAACTATCCATGTTTGCATCCTTTCGTATAATAAAAAAGCCTTTGGCTTTTTCGGGATTTCGTTACTTTCATTATACCATAAAATCTAAAAATACAACGGATTTTACACAAAAAAATCTCACTTTCATACCAAGCGAGATTCTGCTATTTTATACTCTATAAGCATCACCATCTAACTAGGCAACAAAGCCACATTCAACAAGGCGAGTTTCCGACGTCAGAGTGTGATTGTTGATGAGTATTAAAAAATATTGAGCAAGTTGATCAAACCTCGTGATACAAGGATGTCAAACAAGTAAATAATCACAACAAAGAAGGCAGTGTATTCCATAACGGAAATAAAATCCTTCATACTTTGCTTTCCGGTTGGCCAAGAGGTATCTCTTAGCACGCGGAAGGTATCTGCAATAAATCTCACACCATTCTCCTATCTGGTTTCTTTATGTATCGTATATTTGCTGCAATGTTTGCAGAATTTGTTCACTTCTAGACGCTTTGGTTTTGGCGTACTACTGAGCTTAATTGAGTAGTTTCGAGACCCACAAACCGCACACGCCAGACTTGCTTTTTTTAATGCCATAACGCCTCCATTCACCCTATTATAGCAAGTTTTCCTTAGTTTGACAAGTTTCTTTATTCTTGCTTGAAAAATCCTGTAATGCTATCCCAGAGATTTTTCGCTTTTTCTGGTAATTGGGCGTTTTCAAGCGCTTCTTTGGCTTGCTCTACGAGATTTTGCGCCTTATCTTTTACTTCTCTTAGAATATCTGAATTTTCCTGCTGCGTAGCGCCACTTGTCTCATCGACATTCAAAGGAGCAATCCCATTTTGGGCATAGGCATTTTTATCCTCAAAGCTAGTACCATCTGTGTAGGGAAGAATGCTATTTGCGATACTGCGGAAAATGGTGGACGCTTCATTGGCACTCGTCCCTGTCAGATAATGCCCTTCGTCTGTCGTTGGAAATCCAAGCCAGTGACTAATCACAACATCAGGTGTGTAGCCAATCACCCACTGGTCACCAACCACATCAGGGTTAAAATCTGTCTCCGTCGTTCCAGTCTTACCTGCCATCGTATAGCCATATGGTGCTGCATAGACCCCTGTACCATTACTAAAAGTTCCAAGCATCATGCTAGTCATCTTGTCATTTGCTGCATTGTTAAGGATACGAGTCGAGCTAGCCTTATGGGTCTTGACCACTTGTCCACTTGCATTTTCAATCTTGGTAATCAAGTGCGCGTCATTCATCACACCACCATTTGCAAAAGTGCCATAAGCCTGTGCCATTTCTAGTGGATTGGTCGCAACGCCACCTCCTAGAGCGACACCCAAGGTCTGATCGACCTTGTCCATATCAAGACCAAATTTCTTACCATACTCAAAGGCTTTGTTAATGCCAAGTTCATTGACCACTGCAACAGCTGGGATATTGAGCGAGTCTGCCAAAGCTTGATACATGGGAATCGTAGGTGCTGTTTGAAGACCTGCATAGTTATGCACAGTGTAATTGCCATAGGTCGTTGTCGTATTATCCAACTCTTGATCAATCGACCAGCCAGCAGCAATCGCAGGGCTATACACAGCTAGGGGCTTCATAGTTGAGCCTGGACTACGCCCAGACTGGGTCGCATAGTTGAACATGCGAAACTCAGCGTCAATATCACTATTAACCCGACCCACCAAGGCACGGACACCCCCCGTCTTAGGGTCTAATGCCACACTACCAGACTCGGCATGACTACCGTCTTCAGCCACTGGAAACAGCTCCGTCTTATCATAAATCACCTGCATACTGGCTTGATAATTCTGATCTAGCTCGGTATAAATCCGATAACCGTTATTGACAATATCTGCTTCCTTCAGACCATATTCCTGAATAGCTTCGTTGATTACAGCGTCAAAATACGACGGATAACTGTAATTTTTGACCTTACCTGCATAGGTATCTGACAACTGGCTAGCCATATCCTGTCCTGCTGCCCCATCTGCTGTCCCTTGGTCAATCATCTCTGCTGCCACCATATTTTGCAACACTGTATCTCTGCGATTGGTCGCATTTTCAACGGAATAAAGCGGATTGTAAATCTCAGGTCCTTTCAGCATCCCCGCCAAGGTCGCTGCTTGATCCAAGGTCAACTGACTTGCTGATACGCCAAAGTATTTTTTACTCGCATCTTCCACGCCCCAAACGCCATTGCCAAAATAGGAGTTGTTGAGATACATGGTCAGAATCTGCTCTTTGCTATATTTTTTGGTTAATTCCAAGGCAAGGAAAAATTCCTTTGCCTTACGCTCAATGGTCTGATCTTGTGAAAGATAGGCATTTTTTGCCAACTGCTGGGTAATGGTGGAGCCACCCCCTGAGTAACCTGCTGTCAAAATAGCAAGAAAGAAACGCTGGTAGTTAATGCCGCTATTTTTATAGAAACTACGATCCTCTGTTGCAATCACCGCATCCTGCATATTTTTGCTAATCTCGGCAAGTTCGACATAGGTTCCCTTCTGACCAGATAAGCTACCTGCTTCGTTGCCTTCACGGTCATAGATGATCGTCGTAGCTTTCAGTGCATCCTGCAAGTCCTTGACATTGGTGGTCTTTGCGACATAAAAGAGATAGCCACCCACCACCAGACTCACACCAAGGCTCGCAATCAAGACAATCTTGGTCAAATGATATTTTCGCCAAAAACGACGAAATGGATGCTGAGAGGCAGACTTTTTACGACCTGACTTACCAGAACGGCTAAAAGCAGGCTCGATCTCTTTCTCACTGATCTCCACCTCTGGCTCTGCAAGAGATGGTGTCTCCTCTTCTTCCTTAAAATAGTTTAGCGCTTTTTCAAATAAATCTTGTATCTTCTTCATAGCTATATTTTACCACCTTATCGAACCTCCTACAAGAAAGAACCGCTCAAAAGCACTGCCTTTCAGGATTTTTTAAGATTTCCTTTTCATTCGTCTGCCTTTTTGCTACAATAACATCATGAAGATTCACATCACCATTCCAGAAAGTTGGGACAAGCTCACTCTCAAAGAAGTGCTCGAAGAGCAGCTCCTCATTCCACGAAAAATCCGCCATTTTCTGCGCACTAAAAAGCATGTATTCGTCAATGACGAGTTTTGCCACTGGCAAACGCTGCTAAATGCTAAAGATGATTTGACCCTTATCTTTGATGAAGAGGATTATCCTCAAAAAACGATTCCTTTTGGAAATGCCAGCCTTGTAGAGGAACTCTACCAAGACGAGCATTTCATCATTGTCAATAAGCCCGAAGGCATGAAAACTCATGGAAATGAGCCTAGCGAGCTAGCCCTGCTCAATCATGTGAGCGCCTATGTCGGTGCTACCTGCTACGTCGTTCATCGTCTGGACATGGAGACGAGCGGAGCTGTTCTTTTTGCCAAAAATCCCTTTATCCTCCCCATTCTCAACCGCCTGTTAGAGGACAAGCGGATTTCACGAGAATATTGGGCATTAGTGGATGGAAAATTTTCTGGCAAATCCATGGTCTACAAGGATAAGATTGGACGCGACCGCCATGACCGTAGAAAGCGCTTGGTGGATAAGAGAAATGGTCAATACGCCGAAACTCACGTTCACGTTCTCAAGACTTTTCCCAGAGCGTCTCTTGTCAACTGTCGTTTGAAAACGGGACGCACCCATCAAATCCGTGTCCACTTATCGCACCACAATCGCCCCATTTTAGGCGACCCACTCTACCATCCACAACCTAAAAATCGCCTCATGCTCCATGCCCACACGCTCAGCCTCACCCATCCCTTAACCCTAAGACCCATTCGTGTCACTGCAAAGTCCAGTAGCTTTGAAGCAGTCTTAGCACAAGTAAAAAACTAAAAGTCCCGTGAAGAGACCCTATATCAATGAGCGATACCAACAGGTAAAAAAGAAGACAGGCAGATTTTCACACAAGGGAAAGTGGATGTGAAACCTGTCTTTGAATAGATAAAGGCTGATTGGGGGGGTACAGACAATGTAGCTAGAGGGGAAATCGTCAGGTGAAAATCGATATGAGATTGGTCCTTACGGTCAATAATCTCCTCCAATACAACCTAAGAAGAGCATAAACTTAAAAACCAGAAGTTCTATTGACGGAACTTCTGGTTCTTTTAGTAGTCAGGAACTTTTTAGCTCAGATTCTAGCTTACATCCAAGACTTGGTAAATCGTTTTTGCAAGTGCTGCTTGATAATCATCCTTGGTATAAGCTTGATTCGTTTCCACAAAAGCGACTTGCTTTGGCAGATCAACTGTCACTTGCGTGACACCACTAAGCGCTAAAAAGCGTTCTGTAACACGACTCACACAGTGGTCACAAGATAAATGATTGAGTTGTAAGGTTTGTTTCATTAGTTTTCCTTTCTAGGGAAGTGATATGCGACTACGAAGTCGAAGAGCATTGAGAACCACAGAGACTGAACTAAGACTCATGGCAAGTCCTGCAAACATAGGATTTAAAAGCGGTCCACCAAAGAAATAAAAGACCCCCATAGCTAGCGGAATCCCTAGAACATTATAGGCAAATGCCCAAAAGAGATTTTCCTTAATCGTTTGAAGCGTCAGATGGCTGAGATGAAAAGCCTTGATTAAATCTCGCACATCACTATGCATGAGGACAATGTCTGCCGACTCCATGGCAATATCTGCACCAGCACCAATAGCCATCCCAACATCTGCCTGAGTAAGAGCAGGGGCATCATTGATCCCATCTCCCATCATGACCACATGATGACCGGCATCTTGCAGTTTCTCAACTTCCTGTGCTTTTCCATCTGGCAAGACTTGGGCGATGATACTCTCAATCCCGAGTAGGCTTGCTAGAGATTGTGCCGTCTCTTTATTATCGCCTGTCAGCATCACGACCTGTTTTCCCATATCTTTGAGATGAGAAATCGCCTCTACGCTCCCTTCTTTAACAGCATCTGCCACGGCTAATAGCCCCACAAACACTCCATCCAAAGCTACAAACATCACGGTCTTTCCATCCTCAGCTAGCACCTCACCCTTAGCGATATCCATATGAGAAACTCCGTGATGGTCCATCAGCGCACGATTTCCCACTAGCAAGTGCTGTTCGCCTATCTTGGCAGATAAACCTTGTCCTGGTAAGACCGTGAAATCTTCCACAGGTAACAACTCCAGCTGTCTTTCCTGAGCAGCTGTGACCAATGCCTGCGCCAAAGGGTGTTCAGAGTGCTGCTCACTACTTGCCACTAGCTTAAGAAACTCCTCTTCACTCAATCCACCAACTGGCTGAATATCTGTCAAAACAGGACGTCCCAGCGTCAGTGTACCCGTCTTATCAAAGACAACCGTATCAACCTGTGTCAATCGTTCCAAACTCTCAGCTGATTTGATGAGAATACCTGCTTCTGCTCCTTTTCCAGTCCCTACCATAATGGCTGTCGGCGTTGCTAGACCTAAAGCACAAGGACAAGCAATAACCAAAACAGATACAAAAATCGAAAGCGCAAAATCCACGCTCTTTCCCATAAAGAGCCAAAAAAGCCCTGCTAAAATCCCCAAGCACAAAACCGTTGGCACAAAATACAGCGCAATCTTGTCCCCTAAAGCTGCGATTGGCGCCTTTGATCCCTGCGCCGCCTCAATCAGACGTCGAATTTGCGCCAGTGTCGTCTCCTCACCGACCTGAGTCGCTTGGTATTCAATCATCCCCAGTTGATTTACTGTTGCACTGGTAATACGGTCTCCTACTGTCTTTGCCACAGGCAGACTCTCACCTGTCATCATCGACTCATCCACATAGGTTTCCCCACGAACAACCACGCCGTCCACAGGCATGCGTTCCCCTGCCTTGACACGGATAAGATCACCAAGAGCAATCTCCTCACTTTTCACCGTTTGCCAAATGCCATCTCGGAACACTTGAGCCGTTTGAGGAAGCAAATCCATAAGTTGCTCAATCGCCTGCGAAGTCCGCCCCTTGGCTAAACTTTCCAGATATTTCCCTAAAAAGACCAAGGTGATAATCACCCCCACCGATTCAAAGTAGAGATGATGAAGCACAGCAGAATTCCCCGCAAAAACATCTGCCATAGACCGCAGACTATATAAAAAAGCTGCCCCTGTTCCCACTGCAATCAAGCTATCCATATTAGGATGACGCTTAATCAAATGACGAAATCCTCGACTGTAAAAACCACGTCCAAAATATAGAATGGGCAAGGTCAACAACAGCTGCAAACTGACTAATACTTTCGCTGACAGCTTTGGCAAAGGAAGTCCTATCATGCTCCCCATAGATAGATACAAAAGGGGAAGCGTAAAGATGACAAGACCGAGTAACGTTCGTCTCATGGTCTCCAAGCTTTCTTTACGAACTTCTTTTTCAGCCTTGCGCTCCTCATCATCTTTTTCCACAAGACTATAACCAGCGTCTAGCACTGCTTTTTTTAGCTCTCCAGCGTTAAAATCAGCCTGTGGCAAGACTGTTAGGGTTTCAGTGGCTAGATTGACCTTGGCCTCTTCCACACCGTCCAGCTCTCCTGCCAGCATCTCCACCGTCATGGCGCAGGAAGCACAGCTCATCCCATGCACCCGATATTCAAGCCTCTTTACTGTCATTTCCTCACTTCCTTTCGCATACATGATGGCAAGCACACTGCCCCTTAGGACAGGCACAGGCTACTTGATTGGGAGCGCTAATAAGCTTATCATCTAGCAAACCTTTTAGGACCTCCAAATCACGCACACTAAGGCTCACACTTTCTATCACGGACAATAAGACCTTGCCATGATTCGTCTGGCAGATATTTCCCAGAAAAGCCCGCCATTCTTCCTCCCACTGCCATTCTTCTGATACTTCCGCTCGGTAGTAAAATTTTCCTTCCAGCTTTTCCATCTGAATAAGCCCCTTGCCTTTTAAACGGTTGAGCAGTGTTTTCACCGTTGCTGGCTTCCAATCAAAATCTTCCTCCAAACGAGAAACAACCTCAGTGCTGCGGATATTAGGATAGGCCCATAAGACACGCATGACCTGCCATTCCGCTTGACTCATCTTCATCTATTGCTCCTTTTGTTTACAAATGTAATCCGCATTTCTAGTTTACACCTGTAAACAAAATTTGTCAAGTTTTCTTACAAAAAATTAAAATCGTACTCAACATCAAAAAAGGCTGAGCATTTCCGGCTCAACCTCTGTGATTACTTGTCAAAATGCTGGCGCACAATCGGCGCTACTTGCTCACCAAACAATCGAATGGCATCTAGCACATCCTCATGCGGCATAGAGCCCAAGGGTAGATGAAAAAGAAAACGATCCAAGCCCAAATCCTCTACCATACGAATGATTTTATCCGCTACCTGCTGAGGATTGCCCACAAACATCACTCCCTTATCTCCAACCTGCTCCAAATACTGGGCGTAGGTCAAGGGTTGCCAATGCGGACGATCCTTGGAAATGCTATCCACCACTGTCTTTGTCGGATGGAAATACTTTCTCACAGCCTCATCCCCATCTTCAGCGATAAAGCCCCAGGAATGAGAAGCTACCTTTAGCTGCTCGTTTGTATAGCCAGCCTCTTTCCCAATTTGGTGATAGACTGCAATCAATTTTTTAAAATACTCACTACTACCTCCAATAATCGCATAAGCAATTGGCAAGCCTTTTTGAGCAATTTTAATCGTGGATTCCACATTTCCACCCGTTGCGACCCAAATCGGAAAGTCCTCCTGCACTACTCGCGGATAAACCTCACGCCCTGAAATAGTCTGCGTAAAATGCCCTTGCCAGTCTATCTTCTTGTCCTTCTTGACCTTCAGTAATAAGTCTAACTTCTCATCAAACAGCTCTTCGTAGTCCTTTAAATCATAGCCAAACAAAGGAAAAGACTCGGTAAAAGAACCTCGACCAGCCATGATTTCTGCCCGACCATTTGACAAAGCATTAATAGTCGCATACTGCTGATAGACACGTACAGGATCTAAGCTTGACAAGACACTGACCGCACTAGTCAAACGAACCTTCTTCGTCTTTGCCGCCCCTGCTGCTAGGATAATCTCAGGAGCTGACACCGCAAAATCCTCTCGGTGATGCTCCCCAATTCCATACACATCAAGCCCTACTCCATCTGCCAACTCTATTTCTGCTAGCACTTGCCGAAGGCACTCCTCATGCGATATAGTCATTTAGTTTTAATTTATTACGTCGTTGCCTCGTACTAAATCAAAATTAAACAACTATACTACCTTGCTACTTCCTTCTAGCGGTGTTGTCTCTCCAAATGTACGAATGCCCAACTCATCCATGGCTCATCCTCCTCTGTTATTTTTTACCACATTATCACTAATTAGCAATAGATTCCAATCATCTGCTCATACAAAAAACATCTCAGAACATAGATTTCTGAGATGCTGTCTGATATTAGTGTGCCAACATTTCCTGAGCAATTTCTTGCCCTGTCATACTATCAGGATAGTAGGTCGGCCAATTATCCAACTCATCAAAGAGTTTTTCCTGACTTTCACCACCAAAGAAGATATGGAAATGCCCAGTCTTTACAGGGGCGATATTATGGTCACTAAACTGCACATACTTAAACTGCCCAGCATCGCTGTCTGTTGCTTCAAATAGATAGCGAACACCACGATTGCCCTTCTTATAAGTTAAAACCTTTTTACCAACATATTTGTAGGTATATTTTTTAGATTCACCATTCACGACAAATTCCATTGTCTTATCTGTGATATGGATATGAGAGACATCAGTCTTATAACCTGTATCATAGTAAGCCTTGTACTCAGCAGCCGTCATTTGACCACTTAATTTTGCCTTATAGTCAAAAACTTGATCCAAAGTTCCGTCTGTTAGATATGGATAAACGGACTGCCAATTTCCAGCATAATCAGATAAAGTTCGATCTTTGATAGCGCTATCTTCAAAATAACCATTTTGCACGGTCTTTGTATTTTCCTCTTCTTCTGGCTGAATCTCGCCTCCTGCTTGATCAGTCGTTTTCTTGAGTGCTTTGAGATTGTCCTGCATGACAGAGATATAGTCTGCGCCATCTTTCATGGCTTTTTCCGTCAAGCTTTCGAGAGGATTCAACACCGCTAACTCCACACCTGCTTCTTTTGATAAGGTAGAAGCCACAGCCTGAGAAGCATTTTCTTCAAAGTAAATGTACTTAATACTATTTTTCTTGATATACTCGGCTAACTCTGCCAAGCGAGCTGCAGATGGCTCACTATCTGGAGAAATCCCTGAAATTGACACCTGTTTCAACCCATAGTCCAAAGCAAGGTAACGAAAAGCAGCATGCTGAGTGACAAAGGTCTTTTGCTTCGCATTTGAAAGTCCAGTTTGGTACTCCTTATCAAGCGCTTTTAGCTGGTCGATATAAGCAGCAGCATTTTTCTCAAAAGCAGCTTTTTTCTCTGGAAAATCCTTAGCTAAACTATCTCTGATATGCTCTACTAGCTTGATCGCACGACTCGGAGATAACCAGACATGCGGATCATAATCATGATGATGACCTTCTTCTCCATGATCATGGTCTTCTTCCTCCTCTAGCCCCGGCAAAAGCAGCATATCGCCAGTCGCCTCAATCACCTTGACCTTGTCCTTAGTGATATTTTTCAAGACATCTGGCACCCATGTTTCCATATTTTTATTTTCATAGACAAAGACATCCGCATCTTGAATCGTCGCAACCGCCTTTGCAGAAGGTTCATAATCATGCGGCTCTGTCCCAGCCCCAATCAAAAGATCAACATCCGCTTCCTCACCTACTACTTGCTTGGTAAACTCATAAACCGGATAAAAAGTCGTAACAATCTTTAACTTGCCATTTGCTTGCTTTTGATTGCCACAGGCAACCAAGCAAATCCCTGCAAGCAATAGCAAGGCTAATTTAATTTTTTTCATCTTATCTCCTTATTTTACAAATTTTTTGAACAAACTCACCAAGAGGAACACTCCTACAAAAATGAGTGTAATACTCGCACTAGCAGGCGTCTCCGCATAGTAGGAACTATACAGACCTGCCACCATTCCTAAAAATCCAATAACACTAGCTAGAATCATCACCGAACGGAAATTTTTCCCAATTCTCAGCGCAATACTAGCTGGCAAGACCATAGTCGTCGATACCAAAAGCGCCCCTGCCGCTGGAATCATCAGAGCAATCGCTACCCCTGTCACAATATTAAAGAGGATGGACATCGCCCGCACAGGAAGACCGTCCACAAAAGCCGTATCCTCATCAAAGGTCAAAATATACATAGGACGAATGAAGAGGAAGGTCAACACCAAGACTACCGCAGCAATCACAAAGAGTGAGAAGACCTGTTCACTACTAATCGTCACAATCGAGCCAAATAAATACTGGTCCAAGCTCATCGAACTGGTACTACCCCCACGACTCATAACAATCAAGGACACCGCAAGCCCTGTGGACATGAGAATGGCTGTCCCAATTTCCATAAAATCCTTATAAATCGTCCGTAGGTATTCCAGAAACACAGCAGCAATCATGACAATCACGACTGTTGAAATGGTCGGCGAAATCCCTAAAACCAAGCCAAAAGCTACCCCTGATAAGGAAACGTGACTCAGCGTATCACTCATCAAACTCTGCCTACGCAAGATAAGAAAAGTGCCCAAAACAGGTGAAAACAAGCTCATGGCAATCACTGCTAGAAAGGCTCGCTGCATAAAGTCATATCGCAATAAATCAAGCATGGCTCACCTCCCCATCATTTTCATGGACATTAAAGCACCGCCAAGGCGAGTCCTGATTGCGCACCAAGTGAATGTTTCTATCCGCATATTTCTTGACCTCCTCAGGATCATGCGTAATCATGAGTACCGCTTTACCGTGCTTATGAGCGCTATGGTGCATAAGGTTGTAAAATTCATCCTTACTGCCTGCATCCATCCCTGTTGTTGGCTCATCAAGCACAAAAATATCTGGATCTGAAGCAAACATCCGTGCAATAACCGCCCGCTGCTTTTGCCCACCAGACAAAGAACCAATCCGCTTATCTCTATGCTCCCACATACCAACAGCCTCTAAACTCACACGAATATGCTCCTCATCATGAGCCGTCAACCGACGAAACCAGCCCTTTCTCGGATAGCGCCCTGATTTTACAAATTCATAAACCGTACTTGGAAATCCCGCATTAAAACTCGCAATCTGCTGTGGCAGATAAGCAATCCGCAATTTCTTCCCCGCACTATTGGTCTTTGAAATAGTCACTTCCCCATGACGTGGCTGCAAAATCCCTAGACTGGCTTTGATCAGCGTCGTTTTAGCCGCACCATTTTCACCCGTCAACGTCACAAACTCTCCACTATCTAAAAAATAATGGATATGCTCAAGAACAGGCTCCTTATCGTAATAAAAGGAGAGGTCCTTGACTGTAATATACCTCATTTTCCGATTTCTCCTACTAACATTTCTAAAAATCGTCTGATACTTTCTTGCTCTACTTGAGAAAACTCCTGCACAATCTTTTCATACGTTTCAAGCGTATGCGCATGATGGTGCTGGTGTTCTGCTGCAATCGGCTGCGCCACATCTGTCAAACGATAGTACACCACACGCGCATCTCTCTTATCCTTAAAAGTCTCAAGCATTTCTTGCGCAATCAAAGCCTTAATAGCTTTTGTCACCGCTGCCTGACTCACATTCAAATGCTTCGCTAAATCCCGATTGGTCAAAGCTTCTGTTGATAACAACATCAGAATATGCTCCTGCGTGTTGGTCAGGGCCACCTCACTCGTACAAGAGCCCACTAAAATCTCATGCTGATTTTCCGCCCTTAAAATAATCTCACTCAAAAAATGATCAATCTCATGTGCCAAAGAAGACATCACAACTCCTCCTTAACCAGTTAATTCTTTACTGGTTAAGTATAACACAAAAAAAACAAAGAGTCAAAACTCTTTCATGAAAATGGGGGAATCAAATTCTTTCCTTCTGACTAAGTGAAGTAATCTCACTTTAGTAAGCACATAGGAAATACTATATATGCCCTGCTTTAAGGTCTATCAACATTTTAAAATCTTTTTTTCATTTTCTAAACTCAATCACGTCACACTACTCTTCAGTCAAATCGTCAATTCTTCTAAAAACTCTTGTTGTTTAGATTCCTCTGGGAATTGTCAATGTAGTTTTACTAAACATAACATTTTTTATTCCATTTTCTTTAGTCTATAATACTTGTCTAAAAGTGTAGGATGTTCAATTGTTCCCATCAATTCAACATATCTAAATAGATACTTTCATCTTCTAACTAACTAGGATAATATAATTTTTAAATGATATATTATCTCAAAGTAACTATTATAAATATTTTCAAATCTCAATATTTCTGATATACTATTGATAATAAATAGTTATCGGTAGGAAAGAGAAAATTTATGAGAGAAAGTTATTCTATAGAACTAGTTAATAAAGGCGATGATGATGATTTTTTAAAAGCATTAAAAATCTATGATAATGTTACTCCAGTTACTATTAAGACTGACCCAAATGACTTTATTTATTGGGTCGATAATCCCATCGAAGAGTTTAGAATAAATATTTTTAAAATATACTGTAATGAAAAACTTATTGGAATGACAATGACTAGTTTTCTTAGTCGCACAAAAACAATGATATTAGAATATATTGCAGTCGAAAAACCATATCGAAAAAATGTCGTATATCTTTCTTGTCTAAATCTGCTCGGACAATATTTCAGTAATGAAAAAAATTACTCCATTAATTATTGGATCACTGATATCAACAATGATAAGAATGGCCAAGGAACTGATTCTGAAAGCAAAATGTTTCAAATAATCCTAGATATTGAAGGATATAAAAAAATTGATGCCCCATTTAAAACACCAAGCTTAGGTATGACTGATGTACCAGGATTTGAGGCGTACATTCTGATTAAATCAATTGATAATGTCAAATCACTTTCTAAAGCAATATACGGAGGCATAATAAAGTCTATATTCTTTGACTATTACTTCCAATGGTATCAGAAACTATTATCCAAAAATGACTTTTCTGAATATCAAAATGAATTAAGCTCAACTTATAAAAAATTAGAAAAAAGTATCGATACAATTTCTGATCCAATCCAGATTTTAGATGAGGGTTATAAAGTCTTTAAGGAAACAACTGGACCTACTCCAATAACCAAATCAAATAATTTGATCTATATATTAAAGGGAATATCTAAATATTTGGTGACAGCTGTTATATCTTTAGCTTTAGGAGTAATATTAAGTCTAATTACTGTACATTTTGCTTTTAACAATATAACTGATAAAGGTGAAATAATCGCTTCTATTATTGCTGGTACAATGGCAATTCCAGTAATTAGTAGCATTTTCACTAACTCAAATAAGAAAAAATAATAATAAACAACTAGCATTTAAACTTTAGTGCTAGTTGTTTTACATCTTATAATGACGTTAGCAGAATGCTTTTTAAAATAATGGATTTTATTTAAAAATTTATCTAGAAATGTAAATTTACTCGCAAAGTTTTCAGATTTGAAAAATCTTAGAACTAGCGAACTCCAGATATGAAAACCAGTAATTTCGATAATTTCAAAATTATTTAGTTTCAAAAGGGAAATAATATAATCGAAGGAGAAAATATATATAACATGATTGGAGTCAATGTAATTTGTTGAAACAGTTGTCATAGGTTTATCATAATAATCAGTGAAAAGATATTCGAAAGAACTACTATTTTCAAATTCTAGAATTAAATCTCCGTCTTCCTTAAGCCATTTTTGAAAATTTTCTATAACTTTATAAGAATTGCAATAATTAATTACACTACCAACACAAATAATAGAATCAAAATTATTTGTCTGAAAAAGATTAGAGGATTCTAAGTTTCCAATAACTGCACTTTCTATATCTTTAACCTTTTCCTCAGAAATATCCAAGTGTATCATTGGCGATGTGATACCATAAGTATTTCCACCTGAACCTGCATTTAAAATATTTCCAGTATAATGTTGTTTTTGCAAAAATGAGATAATATAGTTTTGACTGTATTTGTACCAATTATTTATTTCCCACATTTGATCATGTTTATTGTAAAACTCTCTGACTACATCAGGATTAACTTTATCCATTCTCTATTCAATTCTCCTACCGATAACTATTTATTATCACTATACAAAGCGTCTAAATAAGTTTATAATAGCGTAATTATTTATAAAGGAGTTCTTAATGGATAACGCTGTTATTTCAACTTACTTAAAATATTGCAAAACTCACAAACGCCTAAGCCCGCATACCATTCGAGCATACAAAAATGATCTTACGCAGTTCTACAATTCTAACCAGAAAGATGTAGAACTATATATCGAATACCTGACTAAATCAAATCTTAAAACAAGTACTTTACGTCGAAAAATCGCAAGTTTAAAGGTATTTTATCATTATTTAAAAGTTCAAAATCTTATTGAGAATAATCCATTTGATCAGATGCGATTCCAATTTCGAACAGAAAAAACACTTCCAAAAACAATCCCACAGCAAGTATTGAAACATATATATTTCTATTTAGAACAGAAAATGACAAATGCAAAAACTGAATACCAAAAACAAAAAGCATTGAGAAATCTACTCATAATTTCCCTCCTACTTTCTACTGGTATTAGAATTTCAGAACTATGCCATATCAGACTAAATAATATCAATCTTTCGAATCACTCGCTCCATATTATCGGAAAGGGCAAAAAAGAACGGATAATCTATTTAGGCGATCATACAACACTCTTATTATTAAAAAAATATATTTCTACATATTGTAACCCATCTAACACATATCTATTTTTAGGTAAATCTTCTAATAATCCGTTATCTGAACAGAGTGTTCGCTTAGCATTGAAAAACATTCAAAAACAAATTCATCTAACCATCTCTATCACACCTCATATGTTTCGCCATAGTTTTGCAACTATGCTATTAGATAGTGATGTCGACATTCGATGTATCCAACAAATACTTGGTCACAGTTCTATTTCTGTAACACAGATATATACCCATGTTTCACAAGCTAAGCAACAAGAAATTCTATCCCAACATAATCCTATTAATATAATTATAGAAGATAATAAACAGCACCTATAATCATCAAAAATATTGCATCTCCTCTTTTTTTAATGTTATAAGGAGAAATTACAATAATCTTCCTATCTTGGCTCTTGAAAAATTGCTATTATGAAAAAGAAAGAACCAATGTGATTCTCTCTCGTATAGGATGATAAATTATCTACTACAATTGAAAAAGTTCCAAAGTCAATCAAGACTTTGGAACTTTTTCAATATGTTTTATGATAGAAGTGGTTAACATCATACCTACGCCAATACGCAGATTACTAAAATAATACTATAATAGTACTCTAGGCTCCTTTGTCTGTAAATTTATCTGTTATATTCTTTATTTCTTTCTTATATTGTTCAATCAAACGTTCTCCAAGAGTGATTTTCAAACCATTCTCATGTTTAGATTTATTCCCTTTTAATTTACTTAATATAGAATATGGAATTTCATATGCCTCACTAACATTATATTCAAAATCAAAAAAGAGAACTATCAAATATTTATTCTTATTTCCCTTATCATTCTCATCATAATCTCTTATGATTCCTAACATTCTATTAAGCTTACCATTTACATTGGCTTTACGAGCTTTTATTTGATAGCAATTCTTCCTATCTTTCGCATCAATTCCTTTTTCACTATTCTTCTCTAACTTTAAATTTAATACCTTTACAGCCAGCCACTCAGCATAATCTCCAACTGGACTATTATTTGTTCTTAAAATTCCATCATTTTTTAGATTCACTAAAATGTTTGAATGTTCTTGCAGTTTTGATTTTACATCTCCAATTTCCATTACTTATATTCCTCTCTTATTTTTATTACAAATTGATAATTTATATAGTAAATTTTTAAAAAACAATTATCACATCATTCTCTATATTGGAGTTTCTAATGTTAACCATATCTTAAACAATATTACTGGTTAAAAAATTTTATATGTATAATTCGGATTATCTGCAAAGGATCACAAATACAGATCATAGTCAACGGAGCGAGACAGACTTAAACCCATTTGGATGCTTACTTTGCCAGCGCCATGCATCTTCACACATACGCTTAATATCATACTGAGCTTCCCATCCTAGCTCGAGCTTAGCTTTACTCGCATCTGCATAGCAGGTGGCAATATCTCCTGTACGACGAGGAACGATTTTATAAGGAATCTGTTTTCCTACTACTTCTGACATAGCTCTAATCATCTCAAGGACAGAGTATCCCACTCCTGCTCCTAGATTATAAATAGATAGTCCAGAACCTTCCTTAAGCCTTTGAAGCGCAGCTACATGCCCTTTGGCTAAATCCACAACATGGATATAATCCCTAACTCCAGTACCATCAGGTGTATCATAATCATTGCCAAAAACCTGAACTTCTGGCAACTTCCCTACCGCTACCTGAGTAACATACGGCAGGAGATTATTTGGAATGCCCGCGGGATCTTCTCCTAAATCTCCTGAAATATGTGCTCCAATCGGATTAAAATAACGAAGCAGAACAATATTCCAAGATGAATCCGAAGTACAAAGATCCTTGAAAATATCCTCCAACATCAACTTGGTCCTACCATAAGGATTGGTCACAGAAAATGATAAAAATGATGTTCTTATATATAAACTGTCAAACATTTATTGAAAAATAAAATATTAAATATTAATTTATGAGAAGTAATCAAATCTCTTCTCTGTATTTTTTTAATACTTGTAAGATATTATTCTCACTTACCCTCATTTGCTGTACAAACTCCTCACCACACTGAACAGCTTGAGGAATATACATTCCAATAGATACTATTTTTCTCTTTCCTTTCAAAATCTCATTTCCCCAAAGATGACTACCATCAATAATTGTAAATTCCTTACACTGCTCTCTAGTTGTAGCGGGATAAATAATGAATGAAAGATCTGTATTAAACCTATACATATAAGACATTAACTGATTTACATCCTTCGAATCAATAGCTTTACCATTTCCTCCATTAATTTCACTTTTTGATTCAAGTAATTTATATTTTACATCTAAAATCATTCTCTTTTCTTTATCTCTTGAAATAAAATCAGGAAATATCGGTTTTAAGCGTCTATTTTCATCTGCAATCATATAGTGTATACCAAATCCTGTCTTATTACTAGGATGCCAAAACAATCCTTTTATAAGAGTTCCAACATACTCTTCAAATAACCAAGATATATCAAATAGGATACCAGATATTTCATTATCTGTTTTTCCAGATGTATAATTCATTCTAATATGACTTAATATATCAAGGCATAACATTTGTAAATCTCTGTACTCTATAAAATATTTATGATTAATACTAGTTTGTCTATTATCTTTTAAAATATCTAATAAAGATGGTCTGGAGATACCAACAATACGTTTCACTAACTGTATCTGTTCACAAATATTAGAAGAAAGTGTTCTACTATATAAAATTTCACGAAAAAACGGATGCTTCTCTATCTCTAAAATAGTATAGTAAATAAGGAAAAAAATTCGATTTTTAGAACTGTATTCACAAGTACAATAAGAAAATTTTCCCAAAAAAGGAATATCCCTTTTTAAATGATTCACAATATCAATCTTCCCTCTTAACTTACTATTATGATGATATGTAGTCTGATATTCTCTATATAATCCTTTTTCCATCGCCCTATTTAGTTCGTTAGGAAATTTTAATATCAATGCATCTAAAATAGGATTATTTGAAAAACAAGCATCTATGTTTAACAAAGGAACTCTTTGATTACCGAGCACAATTTGTTGAATCATATAATTTAAAAAATAAGCATTATTATTAGATTTATCAAATTCAGATCTTATATCAATTACATCTTCTCCTATTTTTAAAAAACCCACATGATTCCCTAGTTTAATTTTTGAATCCTTCTCCATAAAAATAGAATCTTCTAGTCCAAACCCTCCATCTACATTATGTGCTTCTTTGTTCCCTAATGCAAATGATGTTTCCCTCAGAGGAAATAAAAAATGTTTTTCCTTTATTAAATCGCTTATCGATTTAAATTTCTTACTTTCATTCATAAAAAGATGACAGAATTCTTCCTCTTCTATATGTAATCGTTCACATAATTCAGTTACGTTTTCCCAAGGATCCTTATCAGTAATATAATTCTTAGTCATTCTCTTTTCCTTCTACAATAATATGTTCTGAACTTTTAAGAATGTCTAATGCATTCGGTACACCAATCAAATAATCTTCTAATATTGGTTTTAAGTAATCTAGCCACAAATCTTTAAAAGGATCATCACTATCAATTTCCTGTAATTTTAAAAAATAAGACGGTCCAATGTGGTAACTAGTATCTCCATTAAATATTTTATCAATTTTTATATTCAAAAGACTCATTCTTTTATATGCTTCATCTGCCATTTGCTCACTTAAGGTTTCCATTAACATATTTTTACGTGCCTCAGCTGTTATTTCAATAAATCGAAATCTTCGACGCATTGCAAAATCAAAAGCTTGAACACTACGGTCAATATCATTCATTGTTCCAATAATATAGACATTATCTGGAATATAAAAGTATCTTTCAGATCCTGTATACATACTAGAATATTGTAAAAGGACACTACCTTTTTCTCCTCTGTATCCAGCATCTAAAGAAAAAAACAATTCTCCAAATATCTTGGATAAATCTCCTCTATTAATCTCATCAATAACAAAAACAAAATAATTTGGGGATGCAATAATATCTATATGTTGCTGAATTGTGTATTTTAAGATTGCAAACCATTTTTTATAATAATCACTATCATCCGTTGACGAATTTTCCTTTCTTTGTATATTTTGTTTATATTTCAATAACTCAGATAAGCCATTTGGATAAATACTAAATTTAAGCGGTTTATCTACAGTAGTTCTATCAAATTCTATATCAAATTCTTTTTCTTCTAAAGGTAAAGTCAATTGCTGTTTCATTACCATTTCTTTTCTAAATAAACGATAACACTCTTTTAATAATTTTTCAGAATCTATAATCCTATCTGTACAATGATCCAAAAAACACTGCAATAAAGTAAATAAATTTGAATCTTCTCCTCCTCCATTAGGACTATTTCTATTCAAGACACGTGTGACATCTTTTGTCTGTGCTATCTCCTGCATATTGCTTAAGAGGATTTTTATATCTGATATTTTTACAGATAATTGTTTTGTCTTTACATCTGAAACTTTAATAATTTTTATATCATCATTGTGAATCTCATGCACTGTGAAAGGAGTGTTATTTCCAAATTCAAGTTTTCTCCGTTCCTTTTTACAATCCAATAAAAATTGTATAAATAATGATAATAAAGGATTTTGTGCAAATTTACAAAATTCTTTAAATATACCATCTGTTAATTTAAATCCAATCTCTTTTCCATCTCGAAACGGTCTTAATCCCTCTATAAAATCAGTGTAATCATAATTAGGGTGAAATTGAATAAATACAAAATTATTAGACTTTTCTAACTCTTCCACACTACATCGAATTAACTTAGCAGCAACTGTTTTAGCTAAATGTGTTTTTCCTGTTCCTGGAGCTCCATGTAAAATAATATTTTTTGATTTTAATAATTTACATTTTAATTGATTTACTAAATCTTCTTTCAAAAATTTTTTTAATGCATCAATACTTTGATCAATAACATTAAAATAAGAATCCTTAACTGTCAGATCTTGTTTCAACTGTTCTTTTAGGTGCTCTAATTCCTCATAACAGTCAAATAGATCAATACTTAGAAAGTCTTCATACCACTTTAAAGCATTCATAGTTCTAGTAACTATAGCTTGATTATAAACACCATCATTACTATTCTTTTGTTCTTGCTTATACCATTTCTCAAATTCTTTATGCATATATACTCTGTCTCCTCGATGCTTTTTATAATATTATATCATAATAATTACTCGTGGTGCTAGTTAATTTCAAACTACAATAAAAAGCTCAAAAGGACTATACTGTAAGTGCCGGAACAAACAGGAGGTAGTCCAAATGAGCCACTTACAGTATACCGCTAAATCTCATCACTTACAATGGAATTTGAAGCAATTATCAAAAATTTGTCATCAACTGTATAGGGATTATTGTCCTGAATCTTTCAAACATCGTCATAATGTCAGTCTATCTAAGGTTTCAGATCAATCTCTATTAGTCTTACTTCTCTTGCAAGCTGAACTAGGGATTAAGTCACAACGTCATTTCTACCGTCTCTGTTACTTATTTCCTTGTGGTCATCTTCTTGAACGAAGCCGTTTTAATCGACGAGCAAGACAGTTGATTTGGTTAGTTCAAGTCATTAGACAAGCAATGAATACTCAAATCTCACCTGCTTCCATTGTTATTATAGATAGCTTTCCCTTGCCACTTTGCCAACCTATCCGTAACTATAGAACACGTATTTTTAACGACTTAGCAGATATTGGCTACAATGCTTCCAAACATCTGTGGTTCTATGGATTCAAAGTACACCTGCTGGTAACTTTATCAGGCTATATTCTGAATTATGTTGTGACACCTGCATCAGTCCATGATATTAGGGCAGTTGATGACTTACTAGAAAATTGCCGACAACCTTATATTTTGGCAGATTTAGGCTATCTTAGTAAGGAACTTAAAGATCATTTGACCCAAAAAGGCTATCATCTATGGACTCCCTTACGCCAAAATATGGCAGGAGCTAAACAACATAATCATTGGAAATTGATGGCTATGAGACGAACCATTGAGACTCGCTTCTCAGAGCTTTGCGGTCTTTTTGATATAGAACACACACTGACTAGAAGTTTAGCAGGTCTGCAGTTAAGGCTGGAGCAAATTATACTGGCTTACAATCTGAGATACTTCGAGATTAACTAGCACCACGAGTAATAATTATATATTTTTAAACAGGTGAGTCTTTAAATATTAAAAGACCAGAGACAAAGTATTATATAATAACTTTATCTCTGATCTAAATGTATCCTACATATTTAATAATAAATCACACAACTATTTTTTATATTTATTTAAGCAATCACTCTTTCTATATATCTTATAAATTCCTCAATCTACTAAAATAAAATATTCTCACTCTCCTAATTAAAAAACTAAACACATTAAATAGCTAAATCAAATCTCTTTTTATAGTTCTGTAGAATATCCTCATATCTTTTATAAAACCCACAATAATCAATACAATCACTATCCCTATGGGAAAAGCAGATATAATGCTTAAGGATTGTAAGTTCTCCATCGAACTCTCCGAGAAAACTAAGGCAATTGGTAGTATAATCAAAAGTATGCACCATACTAACTGAACTAACTTATGTGGCTCTTGATAATCATTCAAAGTACGATAACTATAACAAGAAGCTATATATGCTATCGAATCAAACGAAGTAGCATAAAACATAATCATTGTAATAAGTAACAGTAATAAAATCCAATTAGATAATGGTAGACTCTCAATCATCTCAATAATTACAGGATATAAAGTACCTTTATGCTGATAACTACCAATAAAATCATAAACTCCTGATAACTGTTTCCCAAACGAATAATTTCCAAGAATGATAAAACTTAAGATTGTGGAACCTGCGCCAAACAGATATCCTCCAAAGATAGTTTGCCTAATAGTCCGTCCCTTGGAAATACTACCAATGAAAAAAGGAGCAGCTACACACCATACCATCCAATAAGACCAATAAAACATCGTCCATTTTTGAGGAAAATAGGTTGTTCTTTGAGGGTCCGTATAAGTAGATAACTCAAAAAAATGTTGGAACATTTTTCCCAATGAAAGAAAGCCATTTTCCACAATAAATTGAAATTCTCCACCTATGAATAAAATATAAAGTAATAGAGTTACAAAACAATAAATACAAATTTTTGCTAAAAATGAAACTCCTTTAAAACTATTCAACAAAACTAATGTATAAACGCAACATGTCAGTATTAATATAACAATCGTTAACACCTTAGAGTCAAAATTTGTTTTAAATACATGATTAATTAGTGAGGACATTAATGGTGTAGCCAATGAAAAAGTGGTTGCAGTACCTGCAAGTATAGCAAAAACTGCTAATAAATCTATCCCTCTTCCCACCATACCATCAATATGTTTCCCTAAAATTGGACGACAAGCCTCTGAAAATTTCTGTCTATTTATATTTTTAACATGCAGCATAAATCCAAATGCTACAGCCAGTATTAGATAGAATCCCCAAGGTATTAATCCCCAATGAAAAATAGGAAATACTCCTACCCACTCATTTACATTACCTAATTCAGATAAATGTGGATC
Organism: Streptococcus pneumoniae; assembly: GCA_040719455.1. Classification (NCBI taxonomy): domain Bacteria; kingdom Bacillati; phylum Bacillota; class Bacilli; order Lactobacillales; family Streptococcaceae; genus Streptococcus; species Streptococcus pneumoniae. The sequence goes on from JBFDTN010000001.1 coordinate 1,548,329, forward strand.
TAGAGCATATAGTATCCATTCCGAAAAAGAATAATATAAAATATCAGCAGCCAATCCTGCTGTAAACATCATCGAGCCCCATGTAAAAAAGGAATATTTAGGCTTATCGTCCTGATTTCCTAATACTATAGTTCCATACTTAGAAATAGCTACCCATAAAGTTGTGATGAAAACTCCCAAACCAATAACAAGATAGTACACTCCTAAAGTATCTCCAAAAAAGAAACGTACCTTCTGCAATACATCGTTTGATATTTTAGGCGCTATAAAAAAGACAGTACTTATAATTATAGCGACAGCAAGTGGTACTATCGTTATAAACCAATCAAGCTGACTCTTTTTCATTTGCTTCCCCTTAGTTTTTCATATGATAAATAACTACTATCTAAAGCTATCAATTCTTGAAAATTATCAATTTCTGTGACATCATTTTTTTTCATAGGATAGATTTCCAAATTATATTCTTTAGGATAGCAAAACATTGCGACATCATCCCAATAAATTTGTCTATTTTTCTTCTCTATAAATTCCGTTTCAATATGTTTCTTTAATCTACATCCATCATGCTTAGTCCATCTAGATACACTATAGAGTTGCCATCCCTTTTGTCCTCCTGTTCGACTACAATTAACCACAATATTATCTCTAGCAGTTAATAGCCATTCATCTGTTTCTTCCTCTGACCATACCACATGATAGCCAGATCCATCAAATTCTGCATGTAAAATATTAGAATTATAAATTATTTGATCTCCATCCAGAATGATGACATCCTCTAAGTGCTCTCTTGCTACAAATAAAGATGAGATATTATTGCAAGTTTCATAATATTTATTATAAATAAGGCTTATACCTTCATATTCTTGCTTCAGTACTTCAAATTGTTCTGCTAAATACCCAACAACAATATAAATTTCTTTAATTCCATTTTTATGCAGAGCTTCAATAACTGTATCAATCATCCGAACACCATTAACTTTAACAAGTGGTTTAGGGGTCTGGAGTGTAACAGGCCTTAACCTAGTTCCTTCACCCGCAGCCATAATAATTGCTCTCTTAATCCGATTCATATTCCAACTCCTTTTGTAATTCTTCCTGGACAATTCGATAGTAATCTTTTGCATATCGATACTGACGCAATGAATATTCTCCAAACTCAATACCTAAACTTCTTTTATATTCACACCAATTACTCCATAGAAGCCCTGCAATTGCAATATAGCAGTATATCTTTAAACGTATTGAGTGTGGACATTTTTCTGAAAAATATAAATCAATCACATGATCTATTTCTTGTCGTTCATACAAAGAGTATATACAAAACATAGCGATATCTAAATGAGGATCTTGCATCCCTGCGTATTCCCAGTCAATTAAACGTATTTCTTGATCATCTTGGACAAATAGAAAATTATCCGGAACTGCATCAATATGAGTTAATACTTTTTTCTCAATGTGTTTTTCAACATAATCTTTTAATGACAAAATATTATTTTTGGTTAGTTTATAATCTTTATAGGCTGATTGTTTTTCATCCCATAGACTTTCATAAAATTCAATTTGTCCAAATAAATCAAATTCATGCTCAACTTGTAGCTCTAACTGATGAAACTTCTTTAAAAATTGTATGCAACTCTCTACATCTTTCCAATTATCTGATGAACAACTTCGAACATTTGGTAAAAATTTTGTAATCTTATATCCATTAGTGGGATTTATATAAATAATATCATCACAAATTTTTTGATCTCGAATCACTTGATAAACAGCAGCCTCATGTTCTCGATTAATTAAAGAATCCGTTCCCTCTCCTGGAATTCTCATTATATATTTATCATTCCTACTTTTAAATAAAAATGAGCGATTCGTCATTCCTTTTTTCAACACATCAATTTCAGAAAGTTCAGTCTTGTCAATTCCTAAACATTTCTCAATGATAGAGATTGGTTCAACATTCAACTGTTGAGAATTCTCATCAATATCTCTTAACTGCTCATAGGTATTGATTTCAATAACTTGAGAAAAAGGAAATATACGAGCTGAAATAATCATTTTTTTGTTATCAAATAAACTTTTCTCCCAAAAAGAATCATCATATTCAGACAAAGCTATAAGTTTTTCGATATTCTTATATACCTTCTTCTCATCTTCTTGAGATATATACGCAACTCCAATCACTTGATTACCTTTAACTCTCGAGTCAGTCTCGATTAGCTCTCGCTTCTTATTATAACGTATATTTGAGTCTTCTTCTATCTTGTCTGTAACCATATACCAAGAGTTTAATTCTCTACGTCGAAATGGATTTTTATCAAACCATACATCCGAAGGTATAATATAACTATTTACTAATTTGTGTTTCACATATTTTAAAGAATGAAGATTATTTTTTTGACTGTATTCCGGATTAACAATTAATTTTACTCCAAATTTATCAATCAAATATTCAAATTCTTCTTTCATAAAACCAACTACTATAGTTATATCTGATATCTGAACTTCATGGAGTTGTCTAATGATTCTTTCAATTAGTAATTCTCCTCTAATATTAAGAAATGCTTTTGGCTTTTCTTGATTGATTGGAACCATTCTAAAACCAAAACCAGCAGCCAATATAATCGCTTGCTTGGGAGAATTCTCCATTATTATTTTATTGGATTTTTCCGATAATTTATTCTCGCTATCAATGTATAACTCTTCTTTTAATTTCCGAATAGTACGATTTACTAATCCTAAAGAATATCCTAATTCTAATGATATTTTTCTTTGATTCGTATAATTTCTACTCTCTAGATATAAAAGTATGTCACTTTCTATAATGTTCATATTTTTTCCTTTATTTATTTTTTTGAACAATCTTTATATAATAGAACCTCTTTATAAACTATCAATAAAGAGGCTCTATTGTTACTCTATTTCTCCACTATATGCAAAATGTTCATTCCATTTCAAATGATAAGAATGATGAGATTGTCTTTTCTCTTCAGGCGGTAACTCCATATAGTTACCGTACTCACTTTCTAGAATTTTAGCATAATTATTAGGGACATTAAAAACTTCTCCTCTTAACTCCAGTAATACTCCTTCGCCAAAATCTTCATACTTCCAAATACATTTATTGGCATCGCTTGTCCCAGTCTCTAAGGTAGCTACATATTTACTGTGATAAAATGAATACTTCGAATTATGTTCTTCCAACATTTTCATATAATGGCAACTTCCTCGAACTTTAAAATAAATATTTTTTACCCATCTAAGAAAACCATGGACTTTAGAAAATCCTGTTGGAAATAATTTTAAACGTGATTTTTTCCATTTTTTATATAAGTTAAATGCTTCATTATAGTGAAGAAGGCTCTCTTCAAAATTATCTCCCCCTCCATCTATCAAAAATAAGTCAACATATAATCCTAAAGGAACTGTTTCAACAATATCATAATCTTGAATAAGAATTGTTCTTGTATCTACAAGTTTTGGTAGCGGAACTTGAAATTTACTATTTGTATCTACTGATATTATCTTATAATACGGATGAGGATTTTCTGTTAAAATTTGAACTAATTTTTTATAATCTTCTCTTGGTAGCATAACATCAATATCATCATCCCAAGGTATAATATCTTTATGCCTAACTGCACCAATTAGTGTTCCATAAGCCAAGTAATAACGTAGATTATTCTTCTCACAGACTTCTTTCAAATATTTTAAAATTTCAAATTCTAATTCTTGAATTTCTTTAACTGTAAAGTCTCTATCCATCAATCATCTCCAAATTACTTGATTGTAATTTTCTAAGTGTCCGATTCTGAAAAAATTGAGCTAATCTTATCATATAGCGACCAGATCTTAAATATTTTCTCATGAACAGCAAGCGACTTTTATACAGAATTTCAAGTTGCTTACTTTTTTTGTCAATTGATTTATTAATACTCACTGAATGCTCATGGCGATAAAAATCATCTAACACCAACATTGTTTTATAATTAGATTCTTTCAATTTAAAACCTAACGTTGTTTCCTCACCAAATAAAAACATTTCTTCATCGTATCCTTCAACCTTAAGAAATATTTCCAAATTAAACATCAATAAGGCTCCGGGAACACAATCTACATACTGTTCTTTTCTATTAAAATTCAGCTGGTAATTAGTAGGAAAAAATTTAGATAAGCGACTAGAATTTAAAATAGCATACTCAAACGAAGTAGGTACCTTCCAAGCTAAATCTGTAATAGGCTCATCATTTATATCGTGCTGAATAGCTGAAACAACCGCAAGTCTCTCGTCATCTTCCATATAACCTACGAATCGTTCAACTAACTCATTAGAAAATACAACATCTGGATTTGATAATAAAACATATTTACAATTAAAATGCTTTTGTATGTATTTGGCTCCAAAATTATTTCCATAGCCATAACCACCATTTTTATCAGTTTTAATGAGTATAATCTTATCAGACACAACTGTCTGTAGTCGTTCATATGAATCGTCTGTGGAACAATTATCAACCACTAAAATATGAGAAAATACTGAAAAATTTTGAATCGTATCCAATAATTTCAAAACTGTCTCTGAATCATTGTAATTCAAAATCATGCAACAAACATCCATCATCCAAATTTCCCTTTCACAAATCCTTTTATCTGCTTAGAAAAATCAAAAATCAATTTTTCTTTACAAATATATAAAATTGTTAGATAGATCCCAAAAAATACTATTCCAAAGATAACACATTTTACAAACGAATTCCCAATATATACATAAGAATTCATCACTAAAATTATTCCTCCTGAAATAGAGCTAGCTAGTAAAGCAATAATTAATTCTCTGAGTTCAAAAGTTTCTTTTATAATAGATTTTAAAACCTTCATATGAAAACACAAAACAGATAATTCTGCTAAAGAGGAAGCAATCGCTGCTCCCACTGCTCCCAAGCGAGGAATTAACGAAATATTTACCACCACATTCATGACAGCTCCTATTATAGCTCCCACTACCGTATATTTTTCTTTTCCTAATGGAATTAATAACTGCCATGCTGTAACACTACTGAGTCCAATAAAAATAATGGAGGGCATTAAAAAGTGTAAAATTGGAACAGATTGAGCATAAGTATCCCCAGCTAAAACTTGAATAATATCTCCTGCCATTATAATAAAAAATAGGGAAATCGGAATGGAAGAAATAAAAATAAATTCAAAAGATTTAGTAATTAATCTCTTAAAATCTGATTGACTGCTATTTTTTAATGAATAAGAAACTTTGGGCAACATAACTGCACCTAGTGCTGTAACAAGGCTAACTAATATATTTTTTATCTTGATTGCAGCTGCATAATACCCAACGCTATCATTTGCTTTCATGAAACCAAGCATAACTTGATCTAAGCTCGTAAAAATTACTGTGGTTGCATTATATAAAAATAATGTAAAAATAGGCAACAAATGAATCGCAAACTCATAAGTTTGATTTCTTTGAATATTCAAATCAACATACTTGGTCAAACGAATGATATTCATAATATTAGATCCAACTGAAGCTAAAACTGTAATTCCTGCATACAATACGTAATCACTAGGATGATGAATAAAAACAAACATCAAAATGATAGATACTATTTTAAATAAAATGTTTCTAACAGTTATATATTGATACTGTTCAATTGCTTGATAAAACCACTCAACTCCCAACATATTAAATAAAATAGTAACGGAAGTAATATAAAATAATGTAGACTCTTCTGAAAATTTAGGAATAGTGAACATTAAAATAATAAATACTATATATGATAATAGTGTACATATCGTATTTATAATTAACAATTCCTGCACAATTTTTGATAATCTAGATCTATCATCCCTAACTTCCGCACATTTTCTAATTCCGTATGAAGGTATTCCTAGTGAGGCAACCAAAGAAAAATAGCTAACTACAGATGAAGCAAAGGCGATTTTCCCATTAGCTTCGCTTAGCAATACTCTTGATACATAGGGAAAAGTTATTAAAGGAAAAATAACACTGGACATTTTCAATATAATATTCATTAAAAAATTATATTTTATAGATTTTACTTTAAATTTTTCTTCCATCTCTCAATCTAATTCCAAGTCTTTCAAATTTATAATTAAGATAAGAGCTATGCCCTATCTTTACTATCTGATAATTCTTCCATTAAAACACCATCTAAATAACTATATATTGCTAAGTAGAAAGGAACATCAAAAATCCTTTGATCATCAAACATATTTAACAAAAGATTTGAACCAATCATATATGTAGTTAAACCAACTGTATATAATATATATTCTCTCTTTCTGCTTCTCAGACTCTTCATAGTCACTTTAACTGCTTTCATAAAGAGTAAACCATGCGTTATAAACGTAAATACTCCCAATTGAATAATCGTTCCAAAGATTCCTAAATCATCTATATAGTAGATACTCCATTGATTCCTTGACATTAGTCCATGCACAATAGAATTGCCTGGATTTAAAAATCCCAAACCAAATATAGCATTCTGATTATACATAATAGACAAATAATGTCGAAGACCTTCAAACCTAACTCCTGTAGATGAACTGTAGCTCTCTGAATATAGAAGAGTATCAAAAGCATTTCCTAATAACTGAGAGTTTAATAGTAAGAATAGAATTGCGATAATATAAAACAAAATCTTTAAAATTGATCCATTTCTTGTTTTTGGTTTATAAAATACATACACCATACCAATTGTGATGACAGCTAAAAACGATTGAAAACGTACCCTTGTAACCAATACAAGAAATAGTACCATAAATACCAAAATCGTTTTATAGATTATTCCTTTTATGCCTGATCTTAATGAATTAACAGCCACAGTAACTAAAGCTATTCCGTATAACACTCCAGCTTCCACACGTTGAAAACCATCTCGAATCCAACCTTCATATTGAAAGAGAAGTCTAGGAAAATAAATACTTCCCCTAAAATTATACATTATCCAACTAAACATACGAATACTTAGCATAGTAACAACTAAAATTGCTATTATTTTCAAAAATTTGTTTACTGAATTATCTGAATGAAATATAAAAATAATTAAATAGGAAACAAATATAAATAAATGCGGGATAATTGTGATCTTTAACATCTGATCTAGTGGATAGCTATATTTTGTACTAGAATAGATGGACATTATTAAAATAATTGGAACATATAGTATTGCATAATAGTTTAAAAATTTTATCTGCTTTCGCAATAAATAATCTTTACTTACAAGCACATATAAAGAGAATCCTAAAGCTAATATAAATATAAATGTTCTCTGAGTATACACTCCAATAAATTCAGTAGGGAACAATAATGGTACTCCTACCATGATAGATGCACATAAGATTACTATCGCCTTATATATAGTAGATAATTTTACCATCTCATTCCTCTCTTCATCTTATTAATCAACCCTCAATAATTTCTCTCACTATATTGTCTAAATCATCTTTCTGATAAAACTTAAAACAATTAGATCGCATTTCATCGTAATTTTTCTCTATGTCATCAAGTGATGCTAGAATAGATCCCTCTGTCATATCTTCGCAACATCTTCCAATATTATACTGTTCAAATGGTCTTTTTAAGCCTAGTACATTTGTTCCAATCATAGGAATACCAAAGGCGCTGTATTCGTAAATTTTATTAGGTGCACAATATAAAGCATTGAGTTCTGAATTATCCGAATTTTTTTCAGGAATATAAGGTGTAAGACCAATATGAGCATGCTCAAGTAGAGCTAAATGTTGAGGAGCAGAAAAAAAACCTAAATATACTATATTAGAGAATTTCTCTAATATTCTATCCAAATATGCTCCCCCCGATATATCCTTACCAGCGATGTATAAACAATAATTCTCTTTCCTCTGTATAGCTTCAGCAAATGTTTCTAAATCTCTATCTGGTCCTATAGCTCCTAAATAGAAAATAATTTTTTTTTCTCCTTCTTTCATTCGCTGTATTATATCCATAATTTCTGAAGACAGCTGCCCATAATCAACTGAGTAAGGTTTATTAGGTAACACAGTGGGAACTACTGGCAAATCCCACCAAACTTGCTGAATATAAGCTCTATCTAAATCTGGAACTACAACTTTCCAAGCTTTTTGTGCATATATACTTAATGGAAAGTCAAATCGTTTGGAATTAAAGAAAAGAGGCATTCTCTCCTTCAATTCCATAAGCTGCATCACATGCCGATATTTAAAAAGCATGTTCCCTAATATCTTGACAGTAAGATCTGTTGTAGTCCATAAAATATCTGAATCTAACATACAGTTCTCTACAACACTTTTTAGCTTGTTCTTTTCTGATATAACTCTTCTTAGCTTGGGAACTAGACCTCCACTAAGTGGCAAGGTACTTTTTATGTATTTAAAATTTTCATTTTGTATCAACTTCTGCGGTATCTTTTCACAATTAGTCATACTGACGAGCTGTACGCTATATCCATTACACAATAGATTTTCAACAAGATTAAGTACCGGAGGATACCCCATAAAATCTCCGACATGTACTATTGTAATTTTATTAAACTTTCTATCCACTAATAACCTTCCTTTTATAATCTATTTATTCCTGTGAAAATAATCTTCATACAATTTTTTTAGTTCTTTCCGACTATCTATAATTGAAAATCCCGCAACTGAAATTCTTTCTTTGATCACATCATAATTAGTTAATCTAGTATTTCTCAAAGAAAGAATTTTTTGAGCCCATCTCTCTGGTCCATTAGCTAAAGAAAGAAAATAAAAATTATCATTCACCTTAACTGTAGCAGGAACTCCATCGCTCACAACACAAGGTAGACCTGCTGCCTGTGCTTCAATATTTACAATACCAAAACCTTCCTTAAAAGAAGTTAAGACAAACACATCCATAATTTGAAGTAATTGTGGAATATCCTCTCGGTACCCTAAAAATAATACCTTATTTTTCAATTCTTCATTTTTAATATCTATAAAATATTCTCTTAAGCTACCATCTCCAATAATAAGCATGATAAATTTAGAAGTATATTTACTAATGTCTTGAGCAATATCTAATAAAAATAGAGGATTTTTTTCAGGTTCTAATCGACTCACAGTTCCTATCACTAAGGTATCCTCTTCGATTTTCAACTCTTTACGAAGAGCATGTCTTCTATCTGAATCAACTAGCAAATATTTAGTCATATCTATACCATTATTTATAATATGAATATCACTGTCACTGCCAAACATAAACTTCGCAGCTTCTGAACTACAAGCAAGCTTTAAAATATTTAATCTATTTATAAATAATCTAGATAATAGTATCAAACTATTTTTCACTTTATTTTTCCAAGATGAAGATGATAAAGAATAGGAGGTAGCATGAGCATGAACCACTATATTTTGAGTTTTTGTTAACTTTGCTACTAAAAGTGTTTTCAATACTTCCCAAGCATGATCCGCATTGATATGTACTAAATCATATTGTTCTTTAGAAAATATTGAGTAGAGTTTATATACTCTATCAATTTCTCTTCGAATCCTCCCATATTTTGGATTCTCTACACATAATTGAACCTTACCACCATGTGATTCTATATAGTCAACTTGTAAACAACTCTCAATTTGACGTGTGGATAAAAAATCAATTTGATAACTTTGAAACATTTCATACATTAATTCAAATGTAATGACAGATCTACCACCACGACCAAAATTTTCACTTCCTACTTGTAATATTTTCTTCAATTTAGTAGACCTCTATTATAATTAGTAAAACAATTCAATTATATCACTTTTCAAAACTACATTTTTGGGGATATCTATCTTCGAAACAAGAACTTAAAATTAATTTATCAGATTCAAAATCGAGTATCTTATCTCCATCATTAAGACATATAATCTTATGTCTTCCTAACTCTATATCTAAACAAATATTATCTATATCAGAATCAATATTATAGTATTGACCAAAATGTACACTACGCGGGGCAAAATTACCAGTACAAAGTTGCCAATATCTCATTAACCAGTGATTGATATCTTCTCTTGTTCTAAAACGATTGGCACTCGTTTGCTTCAAAATATCCGACTCCAATTCCCACAGTTTTTCAAATGTCGATTTTTTATAAGAAATAGGGAGATGATGATCATAAAAACCTAAAATCGGTTTCCAAGGTAGTACTGCTATATTTTTCACCAAATGCTTATAATAATAGAATCTAAAAAATTTAGAAAAATATCTTTTTAAAACTAATCGTGAGCTATAATAATCATTTATAATTTCAATATTATTTAATGAAATTGAAGCAATAGTTCCTCTGCTAGGAACTAATGGGCTAAAAACACCAATATCTTTAGGTAACCCATTAACAAAAAAGTCTTCCTCTTTTACTTCCCCATTAACAAACATATCATCATTAAATAAAACAAAATGTTCTGATAAATTTTTTATTTTGTGAATATTTAACTCAATCACATTTGAATTAAATGTTGGTAGGTACTTGCCTTCAATATAGTCACTATGTTTTACAATCACTAATTTAGGATGTTCAGTATTTAGCCAGTCCGGCAAATGACCCTCAGTAATGAAAAATATTTTATTAACCCATGGCGCATACCGTTCAACACTTCTAAACCAATATTTCATGAGTTCCCAATCTCGATAGCGCGATTCCGTATTTAGCCCTTTATAAGCAACGCCTTGATATTTATCTCTACTTTCGCGCCAGATTGGATCATTACCATCAACCCATGTCACAACAAAATCAATTTTAGTCATTATACTCCACTAACTTTACAATGTTTCCTGAAGAATTCTCACTATTTGTTGACTAGCTGTACCATCTCCATAAGGATTACTTGCACGACTCATCTTTGCATACTCCTCAGGAACTGTCAATAAACGTGTAAATTCTTGATAAATAATCTCTTCATCTGTCCCCACAAGTTTCAAAGTACCTGCTTCGACTCCTTCTGGGCGCTCTGTTGTATCTCGCATGACTAGTACAGGTTTTCCTAAAGATGGTGCCTCTTCTTGAATCCCTCCAGAATCAGTTAAAATCAAATAACTTCTATTTAAAAAATTATGAAAATCAAGAACTTCTAATGGCTCAATCAATAATAGGCGATCTGTTTCTCCAAGAATTTTAGTAGCTGTTTCTCGAACTAAAGGATTTTTATGAATAGGATAAATAACATAAATGTCATCATGCTCATCTAATACGCGTTTGATAGCCTTGAACATATTTTCCATTGGAAATCCCAAGTTTTCTCGGCGATGAGCTGTTAGCAAGATAATTCTTGAATCCTTCAAATTATCTAAAATGTCATGCTGGTACTCTTCTTGTACAGTCGTTTTCAAGGCATCAATAGCTGTATTACCTGTCACATAGATTGATGTTCCATCTTTTCCCTCTTGCAACAAGTTTTTCTTAGCTTGCTCTGTAGGAGCAAAATTAAAGTCTGAGACAATAGATACTGCCTGACGATTAAATTCTTCAGGAAATGGACTTTGTAAATTATACGTTCGTAATCCTGCCTCTACATGACCAACCTTTATTCCCAAATAAAATGCTGCTAGCGATGTCGCAAATGTCGTAGAAGTATCTCCATGAACTAGTACGACATCTGGCCTTTCATACTCCAGTATAGGTTTCATCTTTTCTAAAATACTAGTTGTAATACTGAATAAAGTCTGTTCTTTTTTCATGATTTCTAAATCATAATCAGGCTCTACATTAAAAACATCTAGTACTTGTTGCAACATTTCACGATGCTGACCTGTTACACAAACTACTGTCTGAAAATATTTATTCTTTTCTAACTCTTTAACTAGTGGACACATTTTAATAGCCTCTGGACGTGTACCGAATACCAGCATAACTTTTTTCATTTTCTAACCTCTATTATGAAATTATTTTTATAAATACTGAAAATTTCCTTAATCACTATTTTTATACTAAGAATCTTTAATATAGACAATATAAATAAACACAGAAAATGTCACGAAAGCTTATAAATATGAGTTTCTTTATGTTTGCGTTTTTATAAGAGTATATTCGTTCCATACACTTATTTATAACAAGCTTCTTAATCATTTATATCAGCCATATGTGATATGATATAAAATCAAATTTTGTATGGTGCATATAATTTTTGCTTTAGAAAGTCAGTAACTTTATTTAATAAAAAAATTACAACTAAGACAGCAAAAATATATTGAAGAAAATTTATTCGATGTTTTTTTAAAGAATCTAATAACAAAGCATGAGATAAATAAATCTCATAAGAGATTATACCTATTCTAAAAAAAATAATCTTTAATTTTGATAATACTTGAAAACCTTTTAAATTTTTTTCAAAAACAATTACTAAAGAGGATAAAACAAGAGTTAATATAATTTGAATAATAGTATCAGCAAAACCTAATTCATGTCTCTGAATATATGAAGTTCTTTTTAAAATAATTAGACAAATAGAAACTGACACAAGTAAGACTGATAAACTTTTTTTTCTAATTCTATCAACAATCAGGGTTACTTTACCCTGTTTTTCAAAATTATATGCAACTATTCCTAGCGGAAAAGAAAATATTTGCCAAATAAATAATCTGTCCATATTCATCAAAAAAGAAATCACTAGTGATAATACAATACATATTAAATAATCGATATATTTTGGAATGTAATATTTATCCTTTGTTTTTTCTAAAATACAAATATAAAAGTAAAAAACTAAATACCACCAGAACATAAGAATTAGATACCAATACGATGCTTGCGGAAGTTGTATTAGCATTAAATAATTCAAGAAAGTCTCCATATCTGTCATTTTATCAAGAAAAAAATTCCATATCACATATATACATACTATGAGTATATAAGGGATATATACTTTAACAATTTTATTAAGAAAATAATATTGGCTCCCTTTATGATCATAAGAATAGCTCAAACCATACGCAGAAAGAAATAAAAATAAACAAACCCCTACTGGTCCCAAAGGATTCAAAATGCTTATATTATAAGCTTGTCCAATATGTTGACAAAATATTAAAAATATAGCAGCACCTTTCAAAATAAATGTATCTTCTAATGAAAACAATCTATTATTAGACATTTAAAATCCTTTGTTTCTCTTTTTTATTTCGCTTGTCAATTATTAGGCTATTCCTCGGGACATCTCTACTAACTAATGTTCCTGCGCCTATAACACTTCCACTACCAATAGTAACACCATCTAGAATAATACAATTACTACCAATCCAACAATTATCTTCAACAATGATACCTTGTTGTGATACACCTTGTTCTTTTATACTTTTTTCACTCTCAGAAAAATTATGATTTTCTGCAAATAGACTACACTTAGGACCAAACATTACATTTTTTCCTATAATAATCTTACCCGAACACCCTACATAGCCTTCCGGACCTATGGAAGAATTCTCTCCAATAATCAATCCCGAACCTAAATCAACTCCATAATAACTAGATGGTCTAATTTTAGTCCCTCTACCAATTGTTACATTATCACTAAATATTAGACCATCTGAACATAATCCATGAATCTCTGAATAATCTTCAAACTTTACATTTTTACCACAAGAAATATGCGAAGCATGAGTTAAACTAACATCCTTACCTACAAAAAGGATTCCTGTTGATTTTTTCAAGAATATTTTTATATATATTCCTCTTAAAGCTTTTACTCCCGCCATCATGTAAATTATCATTTTATCTTTTCTTGAAATTCTAGAATCCATATACAGTCTCTTAATACTTTCTTTTTACTTATCTGATAATAAATCTCTATATAAATTACTAAAATTAGAGATATAACTTTCTAATGAAAAATAATCACGCTGCCTTTGAATAGAGTGCTTTCCAAATTCTTCTCTCTTCTCCTTATTTTGAAGAAGGTAAGAAATATTATTAGTCAAACCTTTTGGTATATTTGGCTCCGACAGCAAACCATTCTTATCCTCTTCCACCATTTCGCAAACACCTCCATGACGATAAGCAAGAATTGGCTTGCCACAGGCCATCGCTTCTAAAACAACTGTAGGTAATGGATCGGGATTAGTACTCGGCAATATGAAGATATCATAAAGATTATATAACTTTGTCGTACTCTTCTGAAAATCTTTGATTATAATTCGTTCAGAACAAGGAAGTTGTGAAATTCTTTCTTTCAATTCTCTCATTCTCCATTCTTCACCTTCAAAGACTCCACCCACTAGCATCAAAACTAAATTAGGATTCTCTTCCAAAAGTGGAACAGTAGCATCTAAAAAATCATTCTGACCTTTCCAAGAATTTACACGTCCAATCATACCCACCACTAGAGAATCAGAAGAAATATTATTTTCTTTTTTGAGTTCTAACTTTTCTTTATCAGAATAAGGATAATATACTCTATTATCTACACCATTATAGATAATATTTACCTTGTCTTCAGAAACAAATTTTGATTTTTTTATATGTTTAGCTACAGCCTCTGAGACTGTAATAATTTTTGTTGCGTAACATCCTAATAAAAAATTAATAAAATCAGTTATAAATTTTGGTCTTACAATAATTTCATGGACATGCCAAATCAAAGGAATTTTTGCCTTATTTTTTAAATATATGCCCTCTAAAACTGCTGTTGTGTTATTGTGAATTAGATTAATTTCTTCTTTTTTGACATAAGTTAGCAATACTTTAGAAAATTTAGCATAATTTTTTATATATTCCAAAATACCTTTAGGATTAAAATACTTTCTTCGAAGAATAGGATAATCTAAAACTGCTACTTTCACGCCTATATTTTTCAATTCTTCTACTAAAATACCATCATTTGGTAAAATAACATGAGGTTCAAATTCAGATTTATCTAACCCCTTTATCAGTTCCAAAAGGACTTTATCTGCTCCGTACATTTCTGAACCCGCATGGAGATACAAAATTTTTTTCATTTATTCACAACTTTCAAATAAAGCCTCATACTCATCAACAATAAAATCCCAAGTAAAGCGCTGCTTCACTTGTTCAGTTGATAAATTATCCATTTGCTGAATCTCCACCTCAGACAATTTTTCACTCTCATCAATCACCTGATGAAGATTATCTTTCCTCCAATAAATCGCTCCGTTCTCTCCAACTTCACGGTTGAAGCCAACATCAAGAAGCAAATTTATTTTAGTTGATGATAAAGCCTCTAGCAAAGATGGATTGGTTCCTCCTACCTCATGACCATGGAAATAAGCAAAGGCGTTCTCCCGAATATACTTCAATAATTCTTGATCATAAACAGTTCCAACAAACTTCACCCTAGGATCTTTATCAAAACCGGTTTCTGCTTTTAATTTTTCATAAAAAGCATTTTTTTCAACATTGGTAATCAGTACAAAATCCTTACTTGAGTTTGATTTCATGAACTCATGCAACATGGATTCATAGTTATTTTCAGGTACAAAACGTCCTACTACTAAATAATATCCATTTTCTTGAATTGATTTAGAAGCAAACCATTCCTGAACTTCTTGAGATTCTGAAGTCAGATTTGACTTTGATAAATCGGTTCCATAAGCAATGTAAGTCGTTTTGGGAGAGTACTTGGCGTAATCTTGCTGAATATATTGTTCAATATTCTTACTATCACAGATCACTAAATCCGCATGTTTTACCATTAGACTTTCAGATATTTTCCAATACTGACGCACAGGACGAGACCATTTTTCTCTTAGCCATTCATGACCGTCAGGATTTACAAATAACTGTCCTCCTATTTTATGAATTTTCTTTTTAAAATAAGAAATGAATGGACCTATGCGACAAGCAAGTATGTAAAAAATAGGATTTTTATCATGATGTTCTTTAGCCATTTGAATAGCTTTTTTCAAAGCCAACAAATCATAAATTATCGCTTTAGCTGGACCAATATTAGGAACATCAATACTAAAACAAGTTGCTCCATTATGTTCAAAAACATCCTCAGAAATATTCGATTTTAGAGAATTTTCTCGTGTACAAGCGACATAATATTTCACATTTGATGCTTTTTGATATTCAGTTAATTTTTCCACAAAAGTCTCAAACCCACCATATTTAGCTGGAATTCCTTTTGAGCCTATAATATAAACAGATTGTTTCATATTTGTATTTGAAATCCTATTTCGCTCCATCTTTCATCAACACTACCTTGAGTGTTTTTAGTAATATCTTGATATCTGACCAGATAGTCCAGCCGTCAATGTACTCCAAGTCTAGCTTCACTACTTCATCAAAATCTGTAATCTCACTACGCCCACTTACCTGCCAAAGGCCTGTAATCCCTGGTTTAAAACTCAAACGGCGTTTCTGTTCTGGTGTGTATTGATCATATTCATCCTTGGTTGGCGGACGTGTGCCGACTAAACTCATATCCCCTTTTAAAACATTATAAAACTGGGGTAATTCATCCAAGCTTGTCTTTCTAATGAAATGACCAATAGGAGTAATCCGAGGATCATCATCCATCTTAAACATTCCACCTGTTATCGTGTTTTGTGCCATGAGCTCTTTTTTACGTTCTTCTGCGTCCATAGACATGGAGCGGAATTTATAAAAATCAAATATCCGTCCATTCTTTCCGACACGTTTTTGTTTAAATAGAGCAGGACCGCCATCTTGGCGAATTTTCGGAACAAGGAAAATAGCAACAATGCCACACAATAAAAGACCAACTAGACTTCCCAATATATCCAGAATACGCTTTGCTAAAATATGGCTATGCTTGTAGAAATTCGTCGAAAAGGTAACTACGTTAAAATCTCCTATTTCGCGTAATTTTTTCTCACCAGCATTAAAATCAAAGGCATTCAACACGACATTCACATCGATTCCCATATTTTCAAACTGGGTAATGTAATCTCTAATCGGATACTCGCTAGGAAGATTAATTAACACCTCATCCACCACTGATTTTGTTGCATAAGAAATCAATTGATCTTTTACGACAAACGTAACATCTGCACTTCTATACGCAATACTATCTATGGTTGATATTGCTACAACGTTATCATTAAAATTAGTAGATTGTTCCAAGCGCTCTAATGTACGATCTGCTCGATCTAAAACCGTCACTACCAAAATTTTGCGGCTATTTTTCAATCTTGGATAAAGATAATGATAATAATGCTTTATTAAGGTATTAAGAATATATATACACACAGCATTGACTAGTATAAAATAGATGACACCACGGCGTGAGATTGAAAAATTATCCTTCAGCATAAACGACGCAAAAGTGATAAGAACCGTGTAGCAAACGCTATATTTCAAGGTTTGTGTCAACTCTACTAAATACCCTCTTTGCAGGAGTTTTTCACTGTAATTACTCAGGTAAAAAACAACGATATGTAAAAAGGATAGAATGATAACACCACTGCGTGTCAAATCTGTATATGAAACAGTACTAATACAACTCGCAATAAGTAAGACAACCATCAACTGAATCAAAACAAACGCTAATTGCTGAAAGGCTCTCCTATCCTCCATAAATACCTCCTACTTTTTCTTATTCTTCCCGTAATTCCCATAATTGCCATAGGCACCATACGAACCATATTTATCAATTTGTAAATCGTATTTATTCAACACAACACCAAGGAAAGGTGTGCCAGTAGCTTCCAACTGCTCCACAGCTTTTTGGACTGCTTTTCTCTTGATGCTTCCTGCTTGGGTCACAAGAAGACTTGCATCACATTTTTGAGCAATGATGACCGCATCAATCACCAAACCAACTGGTGGGGTGTCAATAATGATGTAGTCATAATGCTGTTCCAAAACTTCAATCATGGTCACAAAGTTCTTACTTTGTAGCAATCCTGTCGGATTTGGAGAATTCTGACCTGAGTCAATGACAAAGAGATTGTCCACGTTGGTATCACACAAGCCGTTTGACAAATCAGCATTTCCAGATAAATAATCTGTCAAACCTGTAATACTTGAGCGTGTCTTTAGCACCCCGCCTAGCATCACAGAATTCCGAATATCTGCATCCACTAAAAGGGTACGATAACCCGCACGCGCAAAGGAAATCGCTAGATTCATAGAGGTTGTTGACTTTCCTTCTCCTGGTTGCACAGAGGTCAACGCAATGGTTTTGATATTTTCACCACTCAGCTGGATATTGGTCCTCAGAGCATTGTAATACTCTTCTACTTTTTTTTGTGATTCTAATTTTGCTTTCGTTAATTCTAATGTCGGCATAATCTTCCCCTATTTCACTTTCTCAATATCTGGCACAACACCTAGGAGTGTCAAGCCCATCACTTCTTCAATATCTTCTGGTTTCTTCACACGGTCATCTAGGATTTCAACCACTAAAACGACGAGAGACATCACCACACCACCTGCTAAAAAGCCAAGAATCACATTTCGTTTGATATTTGGTGAAGATGGAGCTGTCGGCACTGATGCTTCCTCTAGTGTGGTTACATCTGATACCTTAGTTGTATCAATGATTTTTTCTGCTGCTGCTTGACGAAGGGTATTAGCGATATGAGCTGCTTCTTCTGGGCTGTCATCAGATACTGTAATTGATACGATACGTGTATCAGTTGGTACTGCAACTTTAATTTTTTTCGCCAAGTCTCCTGAACCTGACTTTAATTGCAATTCTTCTGCTACACGGCTAAGAACGTCTTGTGACAAGATGATTTCCTTGTAGTCTTTTACGAGGTAAGCACCTGCCTGAAGGTCTTGGTTAGTAAGGGTATTGCCTTCATTTTGCTGGCGATTGACCACATAGATACGAGTTGTACTATCGTATTTTGGCTTTGCCACAAACATACTGTATCCTAAAGCGAGAACAGCCACTAAGAAAGCTGTAACGACAATCAGAAATTTTCGTTTCCAAAGGGTTTTAATCAATGAAAGAACATCAATTTCAACGGTTTGATTTGCTTGGTTATTCATAGTTTCTCCTAAATAATTTCATCTGCTAAAAGCAGTTCTTGGTTTTCTTTAAATAGTTTACGAGCATAGGCTTGTCCGTATTTTTTGGAAATAATCTGATAAGCTTCCTCCATATAAGGAGGGCGATTATCCAAATTATGCATGTCACTGGCTACAAAATGAACCAAATCATGCTCTAGGAAAAATTGAGCTCGTTTTTTCATAAATTTATATTTATCCCCAAATAATTTTGGTTTTAAGACGCTTGAGCTGTTAATCTGCATATAGCAACCCATATTGATCAAATCTCTGACTTTTTTCACGTCATTTTCTAAACAATGATAGCGTTCGATATGAGCAACAACAGGTGTGATTCCTAAACGCTGAATTTTCCCAAGTGCTGTATGAATTTCCTTATAAGGGGTACTCATACTAAACTCAATGAGAGCATAACCTGTTTGGGCAAGCGTTGGGATCCGTTTTTGCTCCAATTTTTCAAGGACATCACTGGTATAGTAAATTTCTGCCCCGTAGAGAATGGTCAAATCATCTGCAACCTCTTTTGCGATTTCTTTCACTTGTGTAAAATTCGCCGCAATTTTCTCTTCAGGCGTTTCAAACATACCTTTTCTGCGGTGAGAGGTCGAAACAATGGTCCGAACTCCTTGGCGGTAACTTTCTTCTAATAAAGCTCGAGTTTCTGCCTGCGTTTTAGGGCCGTCATCAACATCAAACACGATATGAGAATGAATATCAATCATCTGCTTACTTTCCTTCCATGACGTCTTGAATAGCGGCTTTTGTGGCTGCTAAGCTGTCTTGGTTGACTTCCATGACATAGAGATTGGCTCCTGGCATCGCATAAGATGGTAATCCCATGGTCCCTTGACCTGTGAGAGCTTGTGAGTCTACCGTGTAGCTTTGGCCTGATTCAAGCTGGGCGTTGATAAGGCTCACCATCGTCTCAAAACTCATATTGGTCTGAACTGAATCCTCCAAACCGGAAAGAATGCCTTGGTAGTTGCGAAGAGCATTTGTAGAAGTTAGCTTTTTAATCAAAGCTGCGATGACTTTTTCTTGGTTTTTCCCACGGTCATTGTCACCACCTTGAAGCGAATAACGCTCACGGACAAAACCGAGTGCTTGATCAGAATTTAGATGAACTTCTCCAACTCCAAAATGGTATTTCCCATGTAGACTTGTAAATTCTTGGTCATTATAGACATCTACCCCACCCACCAAGTCAATCAATTTTAAGAAAGAGGTAAAGTTAAGGCGGACATAGTAGTTCATCTTGATACCATAAAGATTTTCAAGGGTATGGATCGAAGCGTCAACGCCATAAATCCCTGCATGGGTCAATTTATCATTTTGATTATTTCCACCATCTGCAATCGGCACATAAGCATCTCTTGGTGTGGTCGTTAAGAGAACTTTCTTGGTCTTACGATTGACGGTCATGATGATATTAACGTCTGAGCGTGAAACCGATGAAATTGGACCATAGGTGTCAATCCCACTGACGTAGATGTTAAAGACATCTCCTTCTGCCTGAGTTGGTGCTGCTTCCACTTTTTTCGTAATTGTATAGGTATAAAGTTTCTTAATTTTAGAAGCGTAGTCTGGATAGTCCCCTTCGATAATATTTTCAAAGACACTGTTTAACACCATCGCCTTGGCTTCGCCTTTCGTCAAGCTATCATAAGCTGCTAAGTAAGACGGCGCTGCATCAATCGTAGGGTTAATCTGCTTCATTTGAGCTAGGTTATCCATGAGCTTGGTGATATTGTCACTATCATTGCCTGTTGGTGCAAGAACACCAGTCACTTGGCTGATGTCTGTAATCTCACTATCTGCTGGCACAACAATGCTCATCTCATACTCAGAATAGTCTGCATTATTCTGCAATCCTTGAGACAAATCAAGAACAGACTTCACTGCATAGATAGAGCCTGCATTTGCCATAATTAACACCAACAGACTAATCGTTGTAAACAATCGCCATTTATTGTGTAAAATCAAGACAAGAAACAACATAGCCAAGACTATTGCTAATCCTGTGAGTATCACATTAATGTACCGAAACGCTAATAATTGATAGCGGAACATTACAAAAATGAGCCAGCCAGCCATGGCCACTAAAAGGGTCAATAAAGCACTATTTACAATCCGATAATGTCTCGACTTTCGTGATAGTCTCATCCTTCTTTTACTACTCATAACTCCCTTATCCTTTTTTGTACAAAATGTATCAATTTTATTCTACTCCCTTAACGAGGCTATGTCAAGTTAAAATAGTTCTAGAATAGAATTGGTAGCGGTTTAAATATATTTTTTCATTTTTTTAGCAAAAAAGTAGGTTTTATCAGCCTACTTATCACCTCTCTCAATTTGTTCATATTGAATTCTACCATCTTGTAATTTTTCCCAAATGACGACTTGGTTTTTCGCTAGCGATTTCTGCACATCAATAATGCGCTGATTGCTTGAGCCACGAAACTGCAACATAAGATTACGTTTGGTACGGTCATATCGCCCGTCCACCAAAATATCAATATGACGTAGCAATTCCATCTTATCAGGCGTCTCTAGCATCATTTCTTCCCAAGTGTACCCTGTCCAAGACCAAATATCCTTCTCAGGCAGCTCTCTGCGAATCCGCTTGACCAAGGGAAGGAGGATCCCTGTATTCAAAAAGGGCTCACCACCTAGCAGGGTCAAGCCCTGCACATAGGGCTGCGCCAAATCTTGCATGATTTGTTCTTCCAGCTCCTGAGTATAGGGAATCCCTGCCTTAAAAGACCAGGTGGCAACATTGTAGCAACCTTCACAATGAAACATACAGCCTGCAACATAGAGGGAGTTCCTCACCCCTTCTCCGTCCACAAAGTTAAAGGCCTTGTAATCAATAATCCGTCCCTGACTCAATTCTTCACTTTTCCACTCTTGTGGCTTGGGATTGTTCATAACTCCTCCAGATGAATCCAATACCGCTCAGTCTCCTCAACCAGATTTTCCAACCGCCCACCTTGTGAGACAATCGTACGGCGACTGGCTTCATTATCCACATGACAGGTTACAAGCACGCGAGAGATATTTTTGGACTTGGCTTCTAGCAAACCTAGGCGCAACTGCTCCTTGGCATAGTCCTTCCCTCGCTCGCTAGGACGAATACAATAGCCGATGTGACCGTATTCACCTAGAACAGCAGAAGTATCTGTTGTCCGAAGAGCGAGTAATCCAATTAAACGATTTCCTTCATAAGATAAGTACATGGAAAAGGGACCAAGTCCACTACCTAATATGTCTCTTGTCTCCTGTTGCTGAATCAAGCTGAGCCACATATCAAAATCACCACCCGCCTTCTGCCAAGCATAGATATTGCCGCTGCTCATACGTGAACCATCTTGGTCAATCTCTGCTAGCATTTCCAAAAATGCTGCCTTATCTTGTAAACTTGGACGTCGTAATTTCATCATTTCACCCTTTCTAGGTTAATCCAATAGCGCTCAGTCTCCCCAACCCGATTTTCCAACTGCCCACCTTGCGACAAAATCGTACGGCGACTGGCTTCATTATCCACATGACAGGTCACAAGTACGCGAGAGATGTTTTTGGACCGCGCTTCTAGCAACCCTAAGCGCAACTGCTCCTTGGCATACCCCTTCCCACGCTCGCTAGGGCGAATGCTGTAGCCGATGTGACCGCCGTGTTGTAGTAGTTTGTCATTTAACCGCAAACGAAGATTCAAAAAGCCCAACGCTCGGTTGCTATTGTCAAAAAAGACGTCCTGGATATAGGGCACAAAGCCAGTAGGAAGACCCAGCCCAATTTCCGTAGCAGCATTGCTTTCTAACCAGTTTTCATAGTCGAAATCCTCTCCGCCAAAAAAGCCATCCGTAGGACTATTCACACTACGAAATTCCCCTATCATCTCTACAATAGCCGCTTTATCTGCTAGCGTTAGTCTTCTTAGTTTCATCGACTCCTCCTTACGATACGAGGCTGGGACAATAGTGTCCAGCCTCGCTTCTTTTATAGATTTAACAGTTTGACGTATATCAATAGTCAGTGAAGTAACTATTGATACCTGAGCCTAAAAACTGAAAAGCGAAGCTTGTATGGCTTGTAGAATGCTGATAAATCAACAATCTATACGTAGGAAACTAACGTCGCTAGTCCTATTTCCAACCTCTCACAATTCTCAATTGTGTGAGCTAGTCAACTTGCGGGGTATTAACAGTCCAGTGGACTGTTAATACTTGAGCCTAGAAATGAGAAAGCGAAATTGACAAAATCGATTTCTTCGAAATCACGATTTTTGTCCCACTCCCATCATTATTTCCCTTGTTTTTTCAAAAATTGTTCCCGCAACTGGGCAATCTTATCTTTTTTATTCATCCCGCCCTTGGAATGCTTTTCGTGATAGCGCTCGACAAGTGCTTTTCCTTTATCGTCTAGTTGGTATTTTCCCATCTTAATCTCCTTTTATCTTTATCGTTGAGCCGTTCATGTGTTTGACACGCGCGGCTATTTCCTTGTGACGGCCATTGACCATAGGTCTCGCCTGCGGATTGCCTAAGTAGCCACAGGTCCGCTTGACCACATCGACCGTTTTCGGGTCTGTATTGCCACAATTTGGACACTTAAAGCCCCGCTCAGTCGGTGTAAAGTCCCCCTCAAAATGGCATTCATAACAGCGATCAATCGGTGTATTGGTCCCCAAATAACCCACACGGTCATAGGCAAAGTCCCAAACAGCCTCCAAGGCCCTGGGATTCTGCTGCAAGACAGGGTATTCGCAATAGTGGATAAAGCCACCTGTTGCCCCCGCCTCTGGATAATCCTTTTCAAATTCTAGCTTTTCAAACGGCGTTGGATTTTTCCGCACATCATAATGGAAGGAATTGGTGTAATATTCCTTATCCGTAATGTCCTTGACCAAACCAAATTTTTCTCGGTCAAGTCGACAGAAGCGATCTGTCAAACTCTCAGACGGCGTTGAGTAAATCGAAAAATGCACATCGTACTCATCCGACCACGCACCCACCTGCTCTTTCATGACCCGAATAATGTCGAGGGTAAATCCCTTGGCAGCTGGATTTGTCTCCCAATCGCTTCCATAAAAGACAGTCGCAACCTCATATAAACCGATGTAACCTAGAGAAATCGTTGCTCGGCGGTTGGTGAAGAGTTGTCCCACCTCATCGTTCTTCCCTAACCGATTTCCAAAAGCTCCGTACTGGTAAAGAATAGGAGCATTAGCTGGTTTCGCCTCCATGACTCGGTGCATACGGTAGACCAGAGCGTCTTTGACAATCCCCATCCGCTCCTCAAAAATATCCCAAAACTTGAGTATGTCACCGCCAGATTCCATAGCAATCCGAGGAAGATTGAGGGTCACGACTCCAAGATTCATCCGACCAGAATTGACTTCTTCGCCCTGTTCATCGACCCATCCTTGTAAGAAGGAGCGACAACCCATGGGCGCCTTGAACGATCCTGTCAAGTCAATAATTTTGTCATAGGACAAGACATCCGGATACATTCTCTTAGTCGCGCATTCCAAGGCCAACAGCTTGATGTCATAGTTGGGACTTCCTTCTTCCAGGTTGTGCCCACGTTTCAAGGTGAAAATCAACTTAGGGAAAATCGCTGTCCGCTCTTCACTACCCAAGCCCTTAATCCGAATCCGCAAAATCGCTTTTTGAATTTCACGTTCAAACCAAGAAGTCCCTAGACCAAATCCCAAAGAGGTAAAAGGCGTCTGCCCATTTGAGGTAAACAAGGTGTTGATCTCATATTCCAAGGACTGCATGGCATCATAGATGTCTTTTTTTGTCTTTTCACGCGCATAGTCTTCCTGTTTTTCAGGCAAAACCCACTGGCTTGCATCCTTCAAATGCTTTTGGTAATTCAATTCTGCATAGGGAGCCAGCAATTCATCCACCCGGTCTGCCGTACAGCCACCATATTGGCTTGAAGCAACATTGGCAATAATTTGCGAAATCTGCGCTGTCGCTGTCTGAATCGACTTGGGACTTTCTACCTCGGCATTGCCAATCTTGAAACCATTGGCAAGCATCCCTTTGAAATCAATCAAACAACAGTTGGTCATGGGCGTATAAGGGCTATAATCCAAATCATGAAAATGAATGTCTCCCTTTTGGTGGGCATTCGCTACATGAGATGGCAAGAGCTTGAGCCCGATTGACTTTCCGACAATTCCTGCTGTCAAATCACGTTGGGTGTTAAAGACATCACTATCCTTGTTGGCATTTTCGTTGACCACTGTCTGATCTTTTGTCAAGAGCTTCTCAATGGTAAAGTTGATGTCCATAGCCTGGTGGCGCTCAAAATCTCGCTTGGTCCGATACTGGATATAAACTTCTGCTAATTCATACAGGTGAGATTTGAGCAATTCCTGCTCCAAAATGGTCTGAATTTCATAAATCTGAATATCCTGATGAAACCTACGACCAATCTCTAGCAATACAGCCTCTATCACCTGTCGGAGTGCAGCTTCCGAGCAAGGATGCTCTAGCTCGGCGTTCGCCCGACCAAGAGCCGCTAAAATCTTATCCGCATCAAAAGCAACCATCCGTCCGTCTCGTTTTAAAACGAGCATGGTCTCTACCATTCCTATTCTTTCTTTATTTAAGGAAACCATTTGCTCCTCCAATCTACTCCTCCATTATAACACTCTCAACAAAAAAATCAACATCTTGTGTTAAAATTAGAAAAATTATATTTCAAACACAAGATATTGATTTGTTATTTTAGTTTATAGAGAGTAAAATGATCCAGCTCCAAATTCTCTTCTTGGTAGGATTCTTTTAATTCTTTTTGAACATCTGCTAACAAAGGAAGGTCACGATGGACAAGGATATAAACTGGATGATTTTGCGTGATTGCTTGAGCTAAAATCAAGCGATTCTCCGCTGTATCTCCGTAAAGGCTCGGAGTTAGCAGGGCACTTGCTGACAAATGACCACTTTCCTGATACAAATGCGCTGTCTTGTCCCACGCATAGATGCGATCCCCACTTTTGGCTTCTGCTTTAATATAAGCCGCAGCTTGTGCACGTTCTTTTCCCTCACTGACTAGAAAAGCATAGTGATTGGCAATAGGATAAACGATCAAGTAGAGGAGAGCAAGGACTGGTAACAAGAGATTTTTCTTAAAATAAGCTCCAAAAACAGAATGGGTTTGCTCCGCACGGCTGCTATGTCGTCCGCGCTTGGCATAACCCTCTTTCCCCAGCCAAATGGCAATGAGCACCATCAAAAACGGAAGAACAGGTAAGAGATGATAGGCTCCATCTTCTGGCAAGAAGAGCGAAAAGAGAAGAACAGCCACCACTGCAAGACTAGAAAAAATCTGCAAAACAATTTCTAGCTCTTTTTTTGCGCCCGACAGAGAGCCCACAATCGCTGTAAAAACTCCAAGCCCCATTCCCAAACCAAGGTAGAGAGGAGCATGGTTAAGCACATGACTACCCACACTCAAACTCTCCAAAGGATAGGTAATCTGACTAATGGCAAGACCGAATGTGCCATTTAAAACGGTGATATAACCCAAAGGATAAAAGACAATCGAAAAGCCTAAAATGCTTGCCAACCATTGATAAAGACCATGTGCGAATTTCTTGCTCCAGATATTGTAGACCATCAGAACAAGAAAGGCTAAGGTCGCAAACATGAGAGCAGTAAGAGGATCTAGTAAAAAGAGAGCAGCAAGTAAGGCTCCAAAACCTACAAAACTCTTATCTTCGGCTTCTCCTGCAACATAACGTAAGATAAAATAAATGCCTGCAAATACGACAGGAAAAGCAAATAAACTTGCATAAAATCCGCCCAAACCTAAACCCAAAGCCAGTAGATAAAACAGATGTAAAACTTGTTTTGCCAAGTTCTCCTTATGCATGAGCTGGTAGGCAATCTGAAACAGAAAACGTCCTGCAAACCACAAACAGATAAACTGCACCACTGCCATGACAATCGGTCCAAAAGCAAGATTTGACAGCCAATTTAGTAAATAATAGAGCAAGCCACTCGTGCCATAGATCTGCCCATACATGACGTCTCCTTGCGCCATAGCCCATCCTGCATAGAGATTTTGCGACTGAAGATTGGTCGCAAGCGAACTCAAAAATGGATTGGCAACACTAAAAACACTAAGTAAACCACTCCACAAAAGAGGAAGGGAAAAGGGCGGAGTTACTGGCTCCTTGAATTTAGGCGCTTCGTGCTTCTCCATCTCCATGCCTTCTAGCAGCTTTTCTCTATCGATTTTCTTATCGTACATACAGGACTCCTTGATTTATTCTTTTCTAGTATATCAAAATCACGCCTATCTGTCAGCTTGTTTCCGAAACTCTCTATCTAACTCTAGTAACAAGGCATAACGCTCCACCTCATAAAAGGAGTGAAACACCTGCTCCTCATACCTTTTCAAAAATTCCTGCTCTTCCTTGGTCATGGCAAATTCTCCTTTTCTAAACTATTCGAAAAAGAAAGAAAAAAACTGCTGTTCCTAGCAGAAACAGCAGTCAAATAATATCCTATTACAACATCGGTGCAAATAATTGCACAATATCTTTTATCAAGCGTTGGTACCAGCTGGTATGAATCGTGTGGGGATAGATTTCTTGCGATACTGCAAAAATTGCTGCAAAATCTGCTTTTAAATCCTCCATGGCAGGACTTTGATACATAAGCACTGCATTTTCATAATGATGCACCAAGCTACGATAATCAAAGTTAATCGTCCCCACCACTGCAAATTCGTCATCTGCTACCACATGCTTACTATGGATAAAGCCAGGCGTGTATTCAAAAATTCGCACACCCGCCTCTAAAAGATCAGGATAGGCCCCTCGTGTAACCAGCTGAATCAAGCGCTTATCAGGAATGTAGGGCGTTACAATCCGCACATCTACTCCTCTCATAGCAGCATTTTTAATATCCTCTGTCAAGTCATAGTCAATAATCCAATACGGGCTCGTAATATAGACATAATCCGTTGCCTGACTGATAATATTTTGATAGACTTTCTTGCCGACCTGCCCTTTATACATGGGCTTTGGTCCGCTCCCATAGGGAATATAAAGCCCTTGGTTTTCCACCGCTTGATTGTCCAGATGGTATTGGTCAAAGTCCGTGATTTCCCCACGGTTGACATACCAGTTGTTGAGAAAGAGACGGGTCATCGCCTTGACCGCTCGACCATCCAAGCGCACACCGCCATCTTTCCAATGCCCAAAGCGCTCGATATGGTTGATGTATTCGTCCGCTAGATTGACTCCACCTGTATAGGCAATCTGCCCATCAATGACTAAAATCTTGCGGTGATCACGGTTATTATAAGCCACGGTCATTCGTGGAATCACCTTGTTAAACTTATGGGCATTAATCCCCATGCTGCGTAATTGCTTGGGATAATCCCCTGCCAAGGTCGCCATACAGCCAATATCGTCGTAGAGCATCTTGATTTCCACGCCTTGAGCAGCCTTTTCCTTGAGAATCTCCAGGATGCTATCCCACATCACGCCCTCATCAACGATATAATATTCCAAAAAGATGAATTTCTCTGCGCGCCGTAAATCCTCTAAGATAGATTCAAACATCTCCTCGCCCAAAGCAAAATACTTGGCAGAAGTCCCGTCATAAACATCTGCATTAGGATCCATAGAAAGTAGCGACTTGATAATTCCATAGGCAGATTTATTTTCCTGCTTGAGCTCTTCTCGTAAATGCTTACTATTGTCCTCACGAAATTTCATCTGATTGAGATTATGGAGCTGCTTGAGCTCAGTCTTTGACAAACGCCTTTCTCCAAACATGAGGTACAAAAGAGGTCCAATAACAGGCGTAAAGGAAACTAATAACCAGGTTACCTTGCTTTCCGGCGTCATGGAACGATTGACAATAGATAAAACGGTCGCTGCACTGAGCAGAATCACTAAAATAATCCACAACAGCGGAGTCAGTCTTCCCAAAAGAAAGAATAGCCAAAAAATCAGAGCCAATTCTGCTAGCATAATGATAATACTAAAACCATATTTAGACATCAGTAGTCGAACTTTTCGAAAATTCATTGCTTCCTCCTTCTCGCTCATCTTATCGTTTAAAGTCATTTCGTTTTGATTTAGTACGGTGTAATAAGTCGCAGGCAGAACCTAGGTTAGACAAGAGAGTGGGACAAAAGTATCCAACCTTGTTACATTTTATAGTTCTAACAGTTTGGCGCAGTAGTTGTCTGATTTGTAGAATGTTGATAAATCAACATTCTACAAATCTAGTCAACCTTGCGGGGGGTGGGAGTAAAATAAAGAAGTGAGGCAAATCGATTTCTGTCCCACTCTCCTATTTCCAACCTCCAATAGTCTAGGAGACTGTTGGAGCAAGACGAGTTAACGACGTAATAAACGAACACTAAATGACTATATCTCACTACACATCGCTATATCCTCTAGTATAACGAGGTCATTTTCAGAATGCAAGCCTATTTTTGAAAATCATTTTATTTTCAGGTATAAAAAGAGGGAGTTTTCATCATCACGTTCCCCCTCTTCTCCTTATCCAGATTATTGCTTGGTTAAGACAATAGTATCTTTATCAAAGTCTTGATCCAATTCCTCAATCGTTAACTGATTACCATTGACAAGGTAGCGCTCTACGTCATCTCCAATGATGATTTGTTGATTCGCTGCATCTAATCTCACTTGCTTGATTTCTTGCTCACCGTCACGCTCAACCTTGGTCCACGTTCCTGTCTCCCCAGTCATCACCAAAGTAATCTCATCTCCCTCGTCCATTCCTTTATAGGTACCGTCAATACTAGATGGTTGAGCAGTTGCTTGGCTAGATGAGCTAGCAGCTGATGACTCACTGTTTACCATAGAGCTTGATATAGCCATTGAACTAGATGTAGAAGTCATCTCTGAGGAGCTCGCACTCGCTTGATTAGTTTGAGCTGGCTGATTGGCTTGATTTGAGCAAGCTGCTAAAACCACCATTCCTGCTAAAGATAGAAGTGTTGCAATCGTTTGTTTTTTCATGTTCATATAAAAATCCTTTCATCAATTAGGAGACTAAGCCCCTATCTTTATTATACCTATCTCACTTTCCTACCGTCAATCTTTTTGCTTAAAATAGTAAAAAAGACCTAACTTCTGAGATAAAATGAAGTGAACCTAGGATAAACAATACCTGCTGTTCATCCCTAGTCCTGCGAAATTCCTCTATGAACGCAGAATAAGACGGCACAAACGGCAATTTTTCCACATCCTCTGCTTGAAGCGCTCCATCTTCTGCAAAGGTTGTGACAGAAAGGGAGGCTTTAGGAAATGTTTTCTGTAAATAATCTATCATGGGTCTGTACTCTTTGCGTCGAAGAGCACCAAACAACAAGGTTACCTGTTCCTGTGGATAAGTCGAAATAACTTGTGCCACGCGCTCCAAAGCTGCCACATTGTGGGCACCATCCAGATAGATATTAGTTTCAAAGTACTCTAGGCGCCCTGCCCAGCGAGTCTCCCTCAAAGCTGATTGAACTTTTTCCACATGTATTGGGAGGGAATGTGACTCCATAAACGTTAAAAAAACTGCTAGAGCCAGAGCCGCATTTTCTTCTTGATGAGTCCCCCTCAAGCCCAAAGCAGGAATCGAAATTCTTTGATTCTCAGCCGAGAATATCCCATCAATCAACTGAAAATCTCTTCCATATATCTGTAAATCTGTGGATAAATCTTGTGCGACCTGTTGACAGACGGCTAAAGCCTCACTTGGCAAAGGACCTATCAAGGCTTGCTTGCCTGCCTTAAAAATCCCTGCCTTCTGCCGTGCAATTTCTTCCACAGAATTTCCCAAGGTTTCCTGATGGTCTAATCCAACTGAGGTAATCAACGCCAGCTCTCCTGTAACAATGTTGGTCGTATCAAGCAGCCCGCCAATACCCACTTCTAAAAGCACCACATCCACCTGCTGCTCTTTGAAATAAAGAAGCGCCATCAAGGTCAGAATTTCAAAAAAAGAGAGGCAATCCTGACTTTGCTGCAAAATCACCTCCATCTCCTCTACACGCCGCGCTAGACGAATAAAATCCTCATCTGAAATCGGCTCACCATCAATGCAGATTCGATCATGAATGCTCACCATATGAGGCGAGGTAAACGTTCCTACTTTCTGACCATGGGCGGTTAATAAAGACTGTAAAAAGGCGATTGTAGAACCCTTGCCGTTCGTTCCAGTCACATGGATAATCGGATAGGCTTCATCTGGCTCATCCAGCAACAAACGGGCTTGCTGAACTCTCTCCAAGCCTTTTCGAAAATTTAAACCCACACGGCTGTATAACCATTCTTCTATTTCTTGCATAAATTTCCTTTCAAAAAAAAGAGCGGGATAGTCTCTTTTAAGTGACACTAACGACCGCTCCTTTCTATCATCTGCTACTTGGTTAGCCGACAAAGTCTGTCGAACTCACCGAACTGCCCTTTCCTATTTTCCAGAAAATGGGCTACTCGCTCTTGCTTATTTTCAGGAGCGAGGCTAAAAACGTCCCCTGGATTGAATATTCCCTGTCCTTGTAAGTTTCTGGGTACAGGGGCTAAAAACGTCCCCCGGACATTCCTGTCCTTGTAAGTTTCTAGGGACAGGGCTAAAATAGCCCACTGGATTGAATATTCCCTGTCCTTGTAAGTTTCTGGGTACAGGGGTTAAAAACGTCCCCCGGACATTCCTGTCCTTTTAAGTTTCTAGGGACAGGGCTAGAAACATCCACTGGATGTTTTTACTCCTCCATAAAGCTGTTAAAGACTTCTTCAATCATATTCCACTCATCTTCTGAGTCTTCTGGGATTGGTTGAAGTTCACCTTCTGTGCCGTCTTCGTTTTCAACGAAAGAATAAGCTTGAATTTCTACTTCACCATTTTCGTCTTCTTCTGCATTTGCTGGGATGAGAAGAACATAGTTCTTACCAAATTCTTCCTTACCATCAATCGTCAAAAGGATTTCAAACAAGGTTTCATTGCCTTGCTCATCTACCAATGTAATCAATTCACGTTCTTCGTGATTATGGTCATGATTGTGATCGTGTGCCATAGTGTCTCCTTCTATCTTTAAAAATTTCTATCTAAATAATTTTGTAAAATCAGCTGGGCAGCTAATTTGTCAATGACTTTTTTGCGCTTGTTGCGGCTGACATCTGCCTGCTCAATCAACATACGCTCGGCAGCTACTGTGGTCAAACGCTCATCTTGATACTCCACTGGCAGATCAAACAACTCTGTCAATTTTTCTCCATAAACCTGACTGGCTTCCACGCGCGGACCGCTCGTATTGTTCATATTTTTAGGTAAGCCTACCACAAAGCGATCAACCCGATACTCTTTGACAAGCTCACTGATGCGCTCAAAGCCAAATTCACCCTGCTCTTCGTCAATCGAGATGATTTCCAAACCTTGGGCTGTAAAGCCAAGCGGATCACTGATTGCCACGCCAACTGTTTTAGAGCCGACATCCAGTCCCATAATTCTCATTATAGATCGATCCCTTGCCCTTTCAGATAGTAGCGCACCAATTCTTCTACAATTTCATCGCGCTCATACTTCCGAATTTGATTTCGTGCATTATTATAGCGAGGAACGTAGGCAGGATCGCCACTAAGTACGTATCCCACGATTTGATTAATCGGATTGTAGCCTTTATCATTCAAAGAAGTATATACATCTGTTAAGGTTTCACTAATCTCTTTCTTATTTGAATCATCAAGATTAAACCGTACTGTTTCGTCTGTAAATCCCACAATTACACCCTCTTTCATTAGAATATCTCTATTATAGCATATTCACAGCACTTTCACAAACCAAAGGGCACGCTTTCTCAGACTTTTCCACAGTCAAAAGCCACAAAGCAAACGCTTGGTTCTTTCTTATTCCCCTAAGTCTTTCTTCGCTTTTTGCAACTGCTCTCTAACTGAAGCAAATCCTGTCCCTCCATACGAAGTTCGTTTTTCCACAGCCACTGCCGCATCAAGCACTTCATAGACATCCTCCTCAATTAGGGGCGAAATAGCTTGATAGGTCACTAAGGGCACATCCTGCAAATAATGACCTGATTTGATACAATCAAGCACTAGCTTTCCGACAATTTCATGGGCCTTACGAAATGGAATTCCCTTTTTCGCCAGATAATCTGCTAATTCAGTCGCATTTGAAAAATCTTGCTGGGTCGCTGCTTTCATCTTCTCACCATGAACCGTCATCGAATCAAGCATCCCTGCCATCACAGCAAGGCAGGTTTTCACAGTTTTAACCGTATCAAATACGCCTTCCTTATCCTCTTGTAAATCCTTATTATACGCCAATGGGAGGGATTTCAACACTGTCAACAAACCAACTAAATTCCCATACACACGCCCTGTTTTGCCACGAATCAACTCTGCCATATCTGGATTTTTCTTCTGAGGCATGATAGATGATCCTGTGCTAAAGCTATCTGAAAGACTCACAAAACCGTATTCATGGCTACACCAATGAATGATTTCCTCACAAAAGCGGGATAAGTGCATCATCAAGATACTGCTATTGGATAAAAATTCCAAGACAAAATCCCGATCACTCACCGCATCTAAAGAATTGGCATAATTCTCTCGAAAACCAAGAGTGCTTGCTGTCTCCATACGATCAATCGGAAAAGTCGTACCCGCCAAAGCCGCAGACCCCAACGGAGACATATCCGTATGCTCCAAATTCCACGAAAAGCGCTCCTTATCTCGCTTCAACATCTGATAATACGCCAGCAAATGATGGGCAAAACTAATAGGCTGCGCATGCTGCAAGTGCGTGTAACCTGGCATAATCGTCTTCATGTGCTGATCAGCTAACTTTACCAAAACTTCTTGCAAAGCAGTAATCTTCTCTAACACCTGCTCGATTTGATCCTTGAGATAAAGATGGAGGTCTGTTGCCACTTGATCATTTCTCGAGCGCGCTGTATGGAGTTTTCCCGCCACAGGACCAATCGCTGCTGCCAAGAAACTCTCGATATTCATGTGAATATCTTCATTGACAAGCGAAAACGCCAACTCTC
Source organism: Streptococcus pneumoniae (assembly GCA_040719455.1). Lineage (NCBI taxonomy): Bacteria > Bacillati > Bacillota > Bacilli > Lactobacillales > Streptococcaceae > Streptococcus > Streptococcus pneumoniae. The sequence continues at coordinate 1,582,351 of JBFDTN010000001.1, forward strand.
CCTTTTGACATTTATCAAGGAGGACTTCTAAGCCTTTTTGAATGGCTTGACTCTCTTCTTTCGCTATAATCCCTGTCCTACCAAGCATCTTGACATGAGCGAGACTTCCCTTGATGTCATAAGGCGCAAGCTGGTAATCAAATGGAATACTTGCCCCAAATTCTTCCACCCAGCTTTCTAAAGAAGCCTCAAATCGACCGCCCCATAATTTTTCTTGTTTCATCTCTTAATTTCCCTTATTTGTCGCATTTTGAACTTCTGCATGCACCTTGGTTGGTAATCCCCAGAGCTTGATAAAGCCAACTGCCGCATCTTGATCAAACGTATCTGCACTAGTATAAGTCGCTAGATTTTCATCGTATAAAGAATAAGGAGATTTCCGTGCAATGACCTTCGCTGTCCCTTTATAGAGTTTGACCTTAGCGACCCCTGTCACGTATTTTTGGGTAGATTTGATATAAGCAATCAAGGCCTCTGTCGCAGGATTGAACCACAGAGCATTGTAAATCAAATTGGACAACTCCTGCTCAATGATTGGTTTAAAATGAGCCACCTCACGAACGAGGGTCAAATCCTCCATCTCTTTATGAGCAGCAAGAAGCGTGACAGCTGCCGGACACTCATAGATTTCTCTTGATTTAATACCCACCAAACGATTTTCCACATGGTCAATCCGACCCACACCATGCTGACCTGCAATAGTATTTAGCTGGTGAATCAAATCTGCTAATTTTAATGGCTCGCCGTTTAAAGCAACAGGTACTCCTGATTGGAATTCTATTTCGACATATTCTGGCGTATCAGGAGCTTGCTCAGGCGCGGTTGTAATTCCGTACGCTTCCTCTGGTGCTTCATTCCATGGATTTTCCAAAACACCGCACTCATTGGCTCGTCCCCAGAGATTTTGGTCCACCGAATAAGGATTGTCCAAATCCGCTGGAATCGGCACATCATTTGCTTTAGCATATTCGATTTCTTCTTCCCGTGACCATTTCCATTCCCGCACAGGAGCAAGGACTGTGAGATTCGGATCAAGCGCTGCAATAGCCACCTCAAACCGCACTTGATCATTCCCTTTTCCTGTACAGCCATGAGCGATATAACTAGCCCCTGCTTGATGTGCCATCTCGACTAATTTCTTAGCAATCAAGGGACGGCTAAGAGCGGACACTAAGGGATATTTTTGCTCATACATAGCATGAGCTTGCAAGGCTACAAGGACATAGTCTTCTGCAAACTCATCCTCTACATCGATGACATGCGATTCGACGGCTCCCACTTTCAAGGCCTTATCATGAATAAAATCAAGGTCTTTTCCCTCGCCAACGTTCAAGCAAACTGCAATGACATCATAATCTTTCTTCAACCAAGTAATCGCAACGGAAGTATCCAAGCCACCTGAATACGCCAACACCAATTTTTCTTTTGTCATATCCCTACTCCTATCCTGTATTTTTTAAACATTATAAAGCATAAAAAAACATAAGTCAAGGATTTTTGGTAAAATATGCAAAAAAAGAAATTTTTCTGCATATTTTAGTTGTTTAGTTTTGATTTAGTACGAGACAACGAGTCGCAGGCAGAACTGGGATTAACTGGAGATTATTTCATAATCCTTATTTCCCACCTTCAACAGTCCACTGGACTGTTGAAGTAAAACGAGGTAACGACGTAATAAATTGAAACTAAATGACTATATTGCTGTTTTTAATCAAAAAAGCCTATGACAGATAGTCACAGACTTGCTATTCATCTTTAGTTAGGCGAAACGCTCGCTCCACCGGCTACTTGGTTGGTGATGTAATCAGCTGGCGGAATCTTAATAAATTCCTTCAAATTCAAACCTTTAAGCAATTCTAGCTGGCTTGCTTTGTCAATATCTAAGGTTTTGAAATCCAGCTTATTGACTCGTTTTAGCTGATTTTCATTGATAATCTCAATAGTTGCCGTAAATCCTGGTAAGTCTTTTGCCTTTGTAAAAGCCTCATCTTTGCTGAGTGACTCATCAAGCAACTTTTGAGTCTCAGGAATCCCAATCTCTGCAATAGCCTTTTTAATATCATCATTAGCTGGCGTGATTTGCTCAATCACCAATTCTAAGAATTGATTGTCCTTATAAGTCACAACCTGCTTTTGCTCTACTCCTTCAGCAGTTTTGGGGAAGGTGAGTGTTTTGGTAATCACGGTATTTTTTTCTGCATTTTCAAATACAGGTAAGGTCGTACTAAGAGGATCCTTCTTTGTTCCCTCTTTGGCAGCTTCTTTTTTTTGCCCACATCCTGTCAAGACAAGAGCGACAAGTCCGAGTAATACAATTGTTTTCTTCATATCTATGACACCTTTCTTACCACTCATTTTACCACATTTCTCCAGTTTTTTGGAATATTTTAGCGCAAAATGTCAAAAAATGGCTGTGAACTTTCATCTGAAAAGAACACAACCAATCCTCTATTATAAAGCTGCTCGAAGACGAGCCTCTGCATTTTCAACATTACGCACCGCACGCGGTAAAAAGGCACGGATATCATCTTCCTTATAGCCGACTTGCAGACGTTTGTCATCGACTAAAATCGGACTTTTCAAAATACGAGGGGTTTCCATAATCAAGTCAATCGCCTCGTTCACACTCAAATCCTCAATATCAACACCAAGGCTCTTTGCATAACGGTTTTTCGAAGAAACAATACTTGCCACACCATTTTCTGTCTTGATGAGGATATCTAGTAATTCTTCTTTGGTAATTCCTTCTTTTCCGAGGTTTTGTTCTTTATAGGTCAACTGATGGGCATTGAGCCAAGTCTTTGCTTTCTTACAGCTAGTGCAACTTGAGACAGTATAAATTGTAATCATGTAAGTACTCCTTTCGCTACACGCTAACAACACTATACTACAATTATACCACAAATCCTATCCGTCTTGCGACCTATTTTTCAATTTATTTACGATTTTCGGCTATTTTTTGACTATTTCTTGTGGTAATCGTGGAATTTTTTACTAGATATTGTGTTTTTAGGATAATTCTAGCATATATCTATTTGTAAAAAGAGCTAGCTTGACAGCTAACTCATTCTTTTTAGTCTTCAATTTCAATCGCGTCATCCAATTCAAGGGTGATTTCTTCGGTATCTTCTACCTCTTCGACTTCTACTTTTTCCTTGTCTTTTTTGCTCGCTTTTTTAGATTTTGTATCTGTTTCTCCTGCTTCTGAAGCATTTTCAGCTGGCTGTTCTGCTCCTGTTGGCATGCCGTAGTGTTCACGGACTAGGCGGTCAATTTCCTCAAAGACTTCTGGGTGTTCTACCAAGTATTTCTTAGCATTTTCAGAACCTTGACCAATCTTATCATCCTTGTAGGAATACCAAGCCCCTGATTTCTTGATGATATCCAAGTCTGTGGCAATCTTGATCAGCTCACCAGTTCGTGAAATACCTTCTCCATACATGATTTCGACCAAGGCTTCTTTAAACGGTGGAGCAATCTTGTTTTTCACGACCTTAATCTTGGTTTCTTTTCCGACATTGACATCTTTTTCGTCACCCGAACCTTTGATTTGGGTATTTCCACGAACATCTAGGCGGACAGACGCGTAGAATTTAAGGGCACGTCCACCAGGAGTCGTTTCTGGATTTCCAAACATAACGCCTACTTTTTCACGCAATTGATTGATGAAAATGGCAATCGTTTTGGTTTTATTGATAGAGGCAGACAGTTTACGCATGGCTTGGCTCATCATCCGTGCCTGCAAACCAACATGGTTATCCCCAATATCCCCATCAATCTCAGAACGTGGCACCAAGGCTGCGACCGAGTCGATAACCACCAAGTCAATAGCCCCTGAATCAATCAACTTCCCAGCGATTTCTAGTCCCTGCTCTCCTGAATCGGGCTGCGAAAGGAGCAATTCGTCAATATTGACACCAAGAGCTTGAGCATAGGCTGGATCAAGCGCATGCTCGGCATCAATAAAGGCTGCAATCCCACCTTCTTTTTGCGCTTGGGCAACAGCGTGAAGGGCAACGGTTGTCTTACCAGAAGACTCTGGTCCATAAATCTCGATAATACGACCTTTAGGATACCCCCCAGCTCCAAGAGCAATATCGAGAGCCAAACTTCCTGAGCTCATGACTTGTACTTTTTGCTCTGCACGTTCGCCAAGACGCATAATCGCGCCCTTTCCAAAGTCTTTTTCAATGTTTTTTAGAGCATCGTCCAAGGCTTTTTTTCGTTCATCACCAAATTTTTTGGTGATTTCTTCTAATTTTTTCTGTTTTTTTGCCATGATTGGTCTCCTTTTTCTTGCATAACTCTTCTATTATACCAAATCATTGGTATTTAATAAAGTTTTCCGTACGAGGTTTAGGGCATGTAAGACAGCGATATAACGAGTATCTTGCCGACTTCTTCCTGCGATTGTCACTAAAGTAGCCAGACTCTCTCGCTCGGTAGAAAGACCGATAAACACAGTCCCCGCAGGATGTCCTTCTAGACTATCTGGACCTGCAACACCTGTCAAACTCACTCCGATATCACTATCCGTTAGCCGTCTAGCCTGCTCTGCCATTTTTTCAGCTGTAAAGGCAGACACAACGCCATGAGTCTCCAAGTCTTTTTTAGGAATCCCTAGCATCTTGCTCTTTTCTTCCAAACTATAAGTGACAAAGCCACCCTTGAAAATCTGCGAAATGCCAGCTTGGTCTGCCAGACTAGCTTGGAGCAGCCCTGCTGTCAAACTTTCTGCAGCTGTAATGGTCAGATTTCTCTCTTTCAACAAAGCAACTGTCTCTTGTAAGAGAGAATTTTCCTCTCCATAGCCGTAGAGACAAGCAGCTACTTCGTCGTAAGCAAGGATTTTATCCTCTAGTTTATCAAGTTTTTCTTGAGCAAGTGCCTGCGTTTTTGCTTTCGTCGATAAACGCAAGGTTACCTCGCCCACCTTGGCATAAGGAGCCAATGTCGGATCTGTCTGCTGGTCAATCAAGTCTGCTAAAATCGTCACTAAGCGACTTTCTCCAATGCCAAAGAAACGAAGGATGCGCGAATACAGCTCCTCTCCTTGATCCAGCAAGGGTAAGAGTTCCTTAATCACCATAGACTTAAGCTCACTCGGCGGACCAGGTAAGACCACATAGGTCACACCATCTGTTTGAAGAAGTCCTCCTACTGCAAGACCTGTGTGATTTTGTAGCGGGGTGCTGCCTGAGAGAATCTGGGCTTGTCGCTCATTATTTGGCGTTCGAGCTTTAGAAGGTCTGTCTGCAAAAAAAGCGTCCAGTTTTTCCATAGCTTTTGGATCAAACACCAAGTCACATCCTAAAAACTTAGCCAAGGTTTGCTTGGTCAAATCATCCTCAGTCGGTCCTAAACCTCCTGTCAGAATCACCAAGTCACTCCTACTTTTAGCAATCGCTAACACAGACAGGAGCCGCTCTTCATTGTCTCCGACCGCTGTTTGAAAATAAACATCAACCCCAATCCCTGCTAGTTTTTCAGATAAAAATTGGGCATTGGTATTAACGATTTGCCCTGTTAAGATTTCTGTGCCAACCGCAATGATTTCTGCCTTCATAAAACCTCCTACCTGCTTATTCGTAAAAATTGAAAATTATATTATTTCCTTTTGATTTAATACGAAGCAACGAGCCACAAGCATAACTAGAGTTAGCAAGGCAAGTTAGCAACGTAATAAATGAACACTAAACGACTATATAAATCAATGATCTACTCAAACTTTCTTAGCTCATAATCCAACATGGTTACGATTTCCCCACGTAAATTCTTTGCCCCCTCACGGCGTCTAGCCAGAGTCATGCCTAACTTTTTCATCACTTTCTCACTGGCACTATTTCGAGAATCACAGGAAGCAGTTAAGACTTTTAAATCGGCAATTTGCCAGAATAACTCCTTCAAAGCCAGGGCAGCTTCGATGGCATAACCTTTATGGTGATAGTTTGCATGTAAGGTATAGCCAATGGTCGCTGACTCTTCTTCCTCATTCAAATAGAGGACAATATTGCCAATCATTCGTTGCTGTTCTTTTAGCTCTATTGCGTAACGACCAAGAGGACTTGCCATATTGTACATGACGAGGCCTTCCAAACTTTCCTGCTTGTCTTTATGCGCATGGTAATTATACTTCAAAAGCTCATCGTCAGATGTGAACGCATGATAGTCCTCCAAGTCTGCTACTGTCATTGGGCGCAGTAGCAAGCGCTCGGTTTCAATATGGGTGTGCTGAGCAAAAGCGACCAAGGGTTTTACAGTTATTTCATTCATCAATATCTCCTTTACAAAAGCACTCTACTTCATGGTCATTGACAAGCCCTGCTGCCTGCATGTAAGAGTACACACAAACAGGTCCGACAAAGGAAAACCCTCGTTTTTTCAAGTCTTTAGAAATTGTCTCAGACAACACTGTCTTGTTAGGGACATCTTTATAGTCCTTTAAAGGATTGTCAATCGGTGTAAAGTCCACCCAAGACCAGAGATAAGCAGCAAAAGTGCCGTATTCTTTTTGCACTCTTCGAAAGGCAGCAGCATTCTGCCGTGTTGCAAAAATCTTAGCCTTATGGCGGATAATGGCTGGATTGTCAAGGAGCTTTTCTAGCTCATGATCTGACATTTGGGCGACTTTTTCCACATCGTAGTTGTAAAAGGCTTCTCGGAAAGCAACTCGTTTATGGAGCACGGTCTCCCAAGACAGACCAGCTTGGTAACTTTCCAAGCAAAGGAGTTCAAACAACACCTGATCATCTTTAACAGGTCGTCCCCATTCCTCATCGTGATAAGCGACATACAAGGGATTGTTTTCCTTGACCCAACCGCATCGTTTCATCTAGCTCACCTACTTTACAAGCATTTTAAGGGCTGATTTGATGTAGTTTTCAGCCGTATCGGTCGTTCCTTCAAAGAATTTCTTAATCTTCTTGAGTTCTGTTGCCTTATAGCCCAGTGCGAGCATCGCTTCCATGGCTTCTTCCAAGGCTTGATTATCATCCTTTTGAGGAGTTGGACTTTTCTCGCTTTGTCCGGCTACGCTTGAAACCTTACCTTCCAAATCCAGCACCATCTGCTGAGCAGTTTTCTTACCAATCTTTGGAAATTTGGTCAGATAAGTGATATTTTTCTCATCAATCGCACGCACCAATCCCTCATTATCATCAGCTGCAATAATGGCAAGAGCTGATGTCGGACCAATCCCTGAAACGGAAATAAGACTGAGAAATAGACTTTTTTCGTCTTCTGACAAAAAGCCGTACAAGGTCTCTGCATCTTCTCGTACTACTTGATGAACATAGACTTGGATGTTTTCTTGAAGCTTATCTGAATAAGCATAGGGATTTGCGACATTGAGCAGATAGCCAATGCCATTCACCTCTACGACAATATATTTCGCTGTAATCTTTGTGATAATTCCTTTAAAATATTCGTACATGTTTCCTTACTTTCTATGTAATTTCGCTGCTTTTACAATCAAACCAAGACTGACTGCGACAATAACCATAAAGCTGATATGTAAGCCAATCGAACCTGTCACAGCAGTCAAAGACACCATCATACCGGCTAGGATATTTCCCAAAGGCTGCGCCAAAGACATAAATCCCGAGTAGGAACCAAGCTTGTCCTCGTCCATCATCTCGATCCGCAACAGTTGACTGGCTGGAACCTGCAACATCTCGCCTATCGTGTAAACCACTGCTGCAAAGGCAATTCCAAGCAAGGTCTGAAACTGCATGGCCAGAAAAATCCCTGTCGCAAAGATCAGAAACCCAATCACATACTGGGGCAATACAGGCATTTTCTTGGTCCATTTGCCCACACGGGTCATGAGAAAGACCACCATAAAGGTATTGATAAAGACCGATAAACTCAGCATTTTAGGACCTGTAATCGTGACACCAAACAACTTCGTTACTTGAAAATCCTGAGTATAATGGATGGGTAGCCACGTGTCAATCTGCAACCAAATGCAGGCTGATCCTACACAGCCCGCCACATAGAGGAGAAAGACCTTATCTTTCAAGATTCCACCGTAGTTTTGAAAGAGATCAAAAACCCCTGTACCGTGTGTAAAGTCCACATCTGCTGGTCTTGTTTCTTCAAAGTTTTTCCACATGTAGAAAAAAATGAAAAGATAGAGCAGAGTCATAGCAAGGAGCAACTCGAAAAAGTGACTTTCGTAAAAGAGACCAGCTAAGGCAGAACCCAACATAATGGCAATATTGATTAACCAATAGCTAATCGTATAAACAAACTGCCGATTGCTCTCATCTGTCAAATCAATCAACATGGCTTCATAGGCAGGCTGCGAAAAGTTGTGCATAGCTCCTACCAAAAGAAATCCAACATAAGTGAAGACTGGCAAGGTATGATGAGGGATATTTGCCAAAAGAACCACAACAAAGCCTAGACAAACACCTAAATTTCCAAGGTCAGCCACCTTTTTTCGCCCCATAGAGTCTGCCATGTGTCCGCCGTACAGGGTTGACACGAAGTTGACAAGCTGGGTGACAATCAGCAAAATTCCGGTCCAGAAATTCCCAAAATAATGGGAATAATAAAGTGCCATAAAAGGGAAAATGGTATTTCCCAACATGGCGGATAAAAATTTGAACCCCTCACGGATTTGAATCTGTTTGGGCAGGGCAAAAAACTCTTTCATAACCATCTCCTTAATGGCTTAATACTTGCCTAACTCCCGAAGACTCGTATGATTTTCCTGAATCCGTCGGAACATTTTCTCCATATCTGACTTAGTAAACTGGACCAAGACCGGACGACCATGCGGGCAATTATAAGGATTATCACACTGAGACAGCTGATAAATCAAATCACGCGCAGAATGGTCATCCAGAGAATGATTTGCCTTAATCGAACGTTTACAACTCATCATAATCGCTAGCTCAGCCCGATATTTCTTAATGGACACTTCCTTGGTCAAAAGAAGCATGTCGCACATCTCATAGACGCCTGTCTCAATCTCTTCTTCCTTAAACCAGATAGGATGCTCTCGAAGGATAAATTGATTTTCTCCGTAACGCTCTAAGAAAATCCCGACTTCTTCTAAAAGGGGCAAGCGCTCTTCTAAGCGAATCATGTCATCAGCTGGAAATTCGAATAAATAAGGCACTAATAATTGCTGCTGACTACTGTCAACATCACCAATCTTTTCACGATAGTATTCATACTTGACCCGTTCCTGAGCCGCATGCTGGTCAATGATATAAAGCCCTTCCTTGCCTTGAGCAAAGAGATAAGTCCCATGCATCTGCCCAAAAAATTCCAATTCTGGGAAGGTTGAGGTCTCTTCATGACTCAGCTTAACAACTGCTTTTTCAATGCTAGCTTGGTCTAGCTCTGGATGATCCAGTTGACCATAATCAGATGTTTTTCGCTCGGCAAACTTAATGGAAACAGGTCTGTCAACTTCCTTGTCAGCATTGTCAATCTGCTTGTCAGACTTGTCAACTTCTTTTAAACCAAGCGGTTCTTCTGCTACTTCTGGTTGCGTAAAAAAGTCCGAGCGTTCCTTATCATAGTAGAGTCGATTTTCTTTTAATGGAAGAGTTGTCTGCTCTGGCTTTTCCAGTCGTTTAATAGTTGATTTTGCGAGATTTTCTAAGGCATCTGGAATCAAATCCTGCTCTTTTAAACTCGCTGCAATGGCACTTGAAATCAAGCCCATCAGTTCCTTTTCTTTGGAAATCCTGACCTCTTGCTTAGTCGGATGGACATTGACATCGGCTAGATAAGGGTCAATCTGGATGTTGACAACCGCAAGCGGAAAACGCCCAACCATGAGCTTGCTGCCATACCCATCTAAAATCGCTCGATTGAGCAAGAAATTCTTGATATAACGACCATTGATGAGAAGAGTGATGTAGTTGCGATTGGCTCTTGTCAGCTCTGGAAGACTGACAAATCCATTCACTTCAAAATCCAAATCCGAAGCTTCAATCTCAACCATTTTCTTGGCTGTCGCAAGTCCATAAATCCCAGCAATAGCTTGCTTGAGATTACCTGTTCCTGCGGTTCGCATGAGCTCACGCCCATCATGAATAAGAGTAAAAGCCACTTCTGGATGCGCTAAGCTCAAACGATTCATCACATCGACAATATGAGACAGCTCTGCCTGCTGACTCTTGATATATTTAAGACGAGCTGGAGTGTTAAAAAAGAGGTCTTCGACCGTGATCTTTGTTCCGACAGGACTGGTAGCTAGCTCACAAGACTCCACCTGCCCCCCACGAGCAATCAACTTTGTGCCATGACTTCCAGCCTCAGTCGCAGTGACAATCGTCAGCATACTGACAGAAGCAATCGAAGGGAGAGCCTCGCCACGAAAACCAAGAGTCCGAATCCGAAACAAATCCGCTTGATTTTTTATTTTACTCGTTGCATGGCGACGAAGAGCAAGCTCGACTTGGTTATGGTCAATCCCTTCCCCGTTATCTGTAATTTGGATTTTTTTCAGTCCTGCTTCTTCAATCTCCACTGTAATCTGCCGACTTCCAGCATCAATAGAGTTTTCCACCAACTCCTTGACTACACTGGCAGGTCGCTCAATCACCTCACCAGCCGCAATCTGATTAGCAAGGACTTCTGGTAATTCGATAATAGTTGCCATAGTTTTTATTTTCACCCTTTCTAAAGGTTGATAGAATAGCCTTTTGATAAATCTATCTCTTTCATTTTCCTAATTTGTCCACCTTTTTGTGAACTAAAGTGAATTGATAGCTTTCTCAAGATATGAAACAGACTCTTTTTCTTTGTCTTTGGATAGATGAGAATTTCTCCATTTCTCTAATGGCTCTATTATATCACAAAATAAAGGTCCAGAAAAAACTGGACCATTTAGTCTTTAGTCTTGATAAAATGAAATATCGCAAGTAACATCAAGATAATCGTCAAGGCTGTCCCTAAACCAAGAGGCATTGTGAACCCTACTTTTAAAATAGCATATATGCCAAAGCCAAAGAGAACAAAACCTAGCACTGCATGAACCAGATAAGCACGACGAAGCACTGTTAACCGACCATTTTTTTCTGCTAAATAGTTTCCTAAATACTGAAAGTAAACATAAGAAAGATAGTAGGCTTGAAAGAGAAAGGCACTTTTTTCTAACTGGAGCTCACCTGATTGCCACTCCGCATAGACGCCAATAGGCATAAGCACCGCAACCAGCACCATAAATATCGTTCCTAAAAATAACCAAATCTTTTTCACACTTTTCTCCTTTTTTTACCCGGCGAATTGTCAAATTAAGTGCACATTTATCCCATAAAAAATTTCATAAGGTGTTTTCCAGTTTAGACATTTTCGTGGTCTGTTGTTTAATTTATCTTCCCATTCCTGAATGATCAAGTGTTCTACCTCTGTTAAGTCACTTCCTTTTGGAAAATACTCTCGCAATAAGCCATTTGTATTCTCGTTTGTTCCTCGTTGCCAAGGAGCATGAGGATCAGGAAAATAGACTTCGACATTTAGTTTCTCGGTGAGTTCAGGATGTCCTGAGAATTCCTTACCTCTATCAGGAGTCACTGTTTCTTTTGGTAGGGACTCTAACATATTTACCATGGCTTCTATAACCAATTTACTTTTCTTGACAGCTACTTTCTGAATTTTGAGGAAGCGGGAATGCCTATCAGTGAGTGTTACTAGGCAAGCTTTTCCAGTCTTTCCAGCAACAGTATAGGCTTCCCAATCACCTATTCTCGAGCGTTCATTAGCTGCTGTTGGCCTCTCATGAATGGTATGAGAAATAGGAATTTTTCCTCGCTTTTCCACATGGGATTGTGTATGGCGTGTTTTACCATGGTGACGAAGTTTGCGAACAACCCCACGAGCACCATGTGAAAGAGGCGTGTCGTCAAAGTGACCGCGATAGATAGCTCTATAAATGGTTTGATAACTAATGACGGGTCTTTCTCGTTCTAAACGTAATCGCCCCTCAATTTCTTCTGGCGACCATTGACACTCAAGAAAAAGATGCTTGACGGTCTGACTGAGTTCAGTGTCTATTTCTAATTTCCTTTTTCGCCCACAATGCGATTTAGCGAGATGATAAGCTGTTTGTGCCCTACTAGGCGAATAGTTGCCTTGTTTTGAATGACGTTTTAATTCACGACTAATACTTGAGGGGTGCCGATGTAATAGTCGTGCTATTTGAGAAAAGGTCATCCCTTTAGTACGATAAATCAGAATACTTTCTCGTTCATCTATGGTAAAATGATGGTAGCTCATAAGATTTCCTTTCGTAAGATGTTTGTTCAGTTTTATTTTACTAGAAAAAATCTTATGAGTTTTTATTGTGCACTTATATTGTAAATTCAAGCCTATAAAAATCAAACTCTGACTAAGCAACGAAACCACAGATAAAACTGAAGTTCAGCAAGGGAAATTAACAACGTCAGATTTTAGTTTTTGACGAGTCTGAGTAATCATCATACAATCGCACCCACATCAGCACCAAGACTAAGCCATAGAACAGACGAAATTCAGTCCTGCTCTCCCATAGAATCGCAAGTCCTAAAACCAGAGACAGGAAAGTGCCAGCAAATCTCTTGACGGCAGTAATTCATCTTCTTTGACAAAATCAAGAAATGCTCCTATGACCGTCACTTCTGAAAAATGGCTGCTATCTACCAACTCTGGAGTGAATGCTTTTTCGACCAATACCTTTACAGTCCATAAAGACATGGCTTTCCTCTTTTTTCCTTTTATATACATTTAGTATAGCACTTCCCCAGCTATTCTACAAGGAAAACCAGATAAACACTAAAAACAACCAAATGTGAAAAAGCTCTTGTATTTCACATCCAAAAAGAGTTTAATAAAGAAGAAAGAAGGCTACTATGAACATCCAAATCCACATCGACCCCCATCTTTCTCAAGAAGAAGTTCACATTTCCATTCGGGAGCTAAATAAGGAATGGGAAGACATTCTCAATCTTATCCACAAGATGAAGACCCCAAAACTCACTGCCCATAGGGGAAAGGAAATTCATTTTTTAGATATCAAGGATATTTTCCACATTGTCACGGAAAATAAAGTCGTTCTCGCAAAGACAGAAAATCAAACCTATCAGCTGGAACAGCCGCTTTATCAGCTAATTGACCTACTTCCCAAGACTTTCTTGCAAATCTCCCAGTCAGAAATCATCAATAGCGAGAAAATTCGCTCGCTGGAATTTACCAAAAATGGATTAGTGAAGATTTTTCTGACCAATGGCACCTATACTTTTTCATCTCGTCGCTACCTCAAATCTATCAAGGAGGCTTTAAACTTATGACCAAGCAAAAACTTTTCCATGATGCCCTTGTCGGTATTTTTATCGGACTTATTCTCTCGATTTTCTTTTCACTAGGAAACAGCGAATTCTACTATCCTCTTAGTCCCTTTTCTCAAATCGGAGCCTTTTTCATGATCCATCAGATTCACCCAGCCTTGGTGCTCCTTTACTCCATGGCTTGTTGGGCTTTGATTGGTATTCTCTTTAGCTTTAGCAGTCGTATTTTTGAGAAAAACTGGAGTCTGCTTAAGATGTCCTTAACCCACTACGGCATCACCCTGCTAGGATTTTTCCCTATCGCTACACTAGCAGGCTGGTTTACTATTCGAGGAAAGGATATTATCGGGCTTATTCTCATCTTTACACTGATTTATATCCTGATTTGGTGCACGTCTTATTTTATCGAATACCGCAAGGTAAAGGCTATCAACCAGCAGCTCAAAGAACGACAAGAAAAAGACAGCAAGTAATACTCTTTAAAAATCAAAATTAGCATTTTTGTTACTTTCTTAAATAGTGCGGACGCAAGCAACCTCCTTCGGAGTTTCATTGCTAAATTTTGAGCCAAAAGTCTCAAAATTTCCGTTATTCGCAACAGCGAAAGTAACCCTATATTCATCAAAAGTCACATCTTGTTTGAAATAGTCGCAAAACTGCTATTTTTAAAATTCAATGAGTATAATCATCAAAAAGACCTCTGGCTAGGTAAAACCTAGACCAAAGGTCTTTTTCATTTATTGTTGTTTTAACGCTTGCTGCAAGCTCTCAACGGCTCTCACCACATCAAGCGGTGTCATGTTATAGATGTCTAAGTTGCGTAGTTTTTCGGTCACTTCATCTGGTAATTGTGGCTCTTCAAACAAATTCATCTGTTCATTGATTTCTATGGAAGTAGGAAGCGTTTCTTTTTTCTCCTGACCTTCCAAATGACTGAGGATCTGATCCGCCCGCTCAAGCAAATCTTCTGGCATGCCTGCAATCTTTGCCACATGAATTCCGTAAGATTTGTCAGCTGGTCCCTGCTCAATCTTATGAAGAAAGGTGACTTGACCATCTTTTTCCAAGGTGGCAACGTGAACATTTTCCAAGTGTGAAAGAGTTTCTGACAAGTCTGTCAATTCATGATAGTGAGTCGCAAAGAGAGTCTTAGCCCCTGTGCGATCATGAATGTATTCGATAATGGCTTGCGCCAAAGCCATTCCGTCATAGGTAGCCGTACCACGCCCCAACTCGTCAAAAAGGATGAGAGAATGCTCCGTCGCATGGCGAATAGCATGATTAGCCTCCATCATCTCCACCATAAATGTTGATTGCCCACTGACTAGATCATCTGCCGCACCGATACGGGTGAAAATCGCATCAAAGATCGGCAAGACCGCGCGCTCAGCTGGCACATAAGAGCCAATCTGTGCCATGACCGCAATCATAGCCAACTGCCGCATGTAAGTGGACTTCCCGCTCATGTTTGGCCCTGTAATCAGCTGAATATTGGTCTCCTCACTCATCGATAGGCTATTAGGGATGTAACTCTGGGCTCCCATGACCTTCTCGACCACCGCATGTCGTCCTTTTTCGATGGTAATCGCAGATTTCTCGGTAAACTCAGGTCGTACCAAATGCTGCTTTTCTGCGACTGATGCAAAACTTTGCAAGACATCAATCGTCGCCAAGGTCTGAGCCAATTTTTGCAAGCGTCCGATATATTTGCCAACCTCTGTGCGAATCCGCATAAAAATCTCATATTCCAAATTGGACGATTTCTCGCGCGCTTCTAGCATCTCGCCCTCAATCCGAGCCAGCTCTTCTGTCCCATAGCGCTCTGAATTTTTCAGTGTCGCCTTGCGGAAGAAATGCGCTGGAACATTTGCCAACTGTGAATTGGTCACATGGAAATAGTAACCGTCTTTTTTGTTGTAATCCACCTTCAGATTAGCAATACCACTCGCCTCTCGTTCACGGGCCTCCAACTCAGCAATCCAGCTCGTCCCATCACGAAGCGCCACACGGTACTTATCTAGCAACTCATCAAATCCAGTCTGGATGATATTGCCATCTGTGATACTATTTTGAGCCTCAGGGGAAATAGCAGAGCTGATTAAGCTAGCCAACTCTGGAATGGCGTCTAGGCGTTCAATCAAGAGGGCAAGAATCGGATTTCCAAGCCCTTCTAAAATGGACTTAATCTGAGGAACATTCTCCAAGGTAGCCGCCAACTGCAAGAGGTCTTTAGGACTGGTCTTACCAAAAGAAACCCGACTCGCCAAGCGTTCAATGTCATAAACCCCTTTCAAGCTATCTGCCAAGTCACTCCGCTCAAAGAAATTCTCCAAAAAGACTTGCACCACATCTTGTCGATGCGTAATTCTCTCCTCATCAATCAAAGGATTTTGAATCCAAGTCCGCAAAAGCCGTGTTCCCATAGCTGTCTTCGTCTCATCTAATAGCCAATAAAGACTCCCGTGTTTCTTACCTGTCCGTGCATTTTCTGTCAAATCAAGACTACTCTTTGTCGCAAAATCCATTTGTAGAAAATCACGAATCTCATAATGATGAATCTTCTTCAAATGACTCAGCTCACGCATCTGCGTCCGATGAACGTACTCCAACAATTTCCCAGCCGTCTGATGCTCAAGCGGCGTCAAACGGTCTCCTAGCAAGCGAGCATCGTCTAACACCACATCGACCTGCGATAAAAGCAGATTCATCTGCTGAGATAAAATAACTCTTTCTGTTTCTTCCAACTCATAGCCTAGCACAATCTCCTTGGCACGGAGATTGCGAATCTCGCCACAGACCATGGAAAAGTCCGTCAGCGTCGTCACTTGAAATTCCCCTGTCGCTACATCCATGTAGGACAAGCCGTACTGACTACCTTCCTTATCCAAGGCCACCAAAAAGTTATTTTGACTGTCTGGCTTACTAGAATCCACCACTGTCCCTGGGGTGATGACCTGTACAACCTCACGTTTCACCACACCGACCGCCTTTTGCGGATCTTCAACCTGCTCAGCAATGGCAACCTTATAGCCTGCCTCTACCAAGCTATCAATGTATTGCTGAGCTGAGTGATAGGGTACCCCCGCCATCGGGATCGGATTTTCCGCATTCCGATTTCGACTGGTCAGAGAAATCTCTAAAATCTGGGCTGCATTAACCGCATCCTCATAGAATAATTCATAAAAATCTCCCATTCGAAAGAGGAGAAATGCATCTGGATAATCCTTTTTAATCCCCAAATACTGTTGCATTCCTGGTGAAATCTTTTCTGTCGCCATTCTCATCCTTTCTTTTATGGTTGTTTAGTTTTGATTTAGTACGAGATAACAAGATGTAGGCAGAAGTTAGAACCTATATTCATCAGCGAAGTCTTCTAATCGGGAGCTTATTTTACGATTATCAACGCATTTTTTTGAAGGAATACTGACTGTATTTCAAGAAAAAGCAAGGCTGAGTTGCGCAAAATAAACCCTGAATAGAGTTGCTGAGCTATGAATACAGATTCTTAGGTTAGGCAAGACAAGTTACCGACATAATAAATGAAAACTAAATGGCTATACTGCTATATTGTGCTCCATAATAGAGAAAGAGCAAGTTGCCCTACTCCCTTTTTCCTCTTAGAGTTCATTCATTTTTGCCAACAAACGCTCTTCCATCTGTTGCGCTGCCGCTACATCTCGGCAAATCAAGAGCAAGGTATTTGCCCCTGCTAAAGTCCCTAAGACAAAATCATCACGGTTTTCATCAACGACATTGGCAAGCACTGCAGCCTCTCCCAGACGTGTATGAAGGACCAAGGTAAACTCTGCCCTCGCCACTCCCTGCAAATGATAAGACAAAAACTCCACCAAATCAATCTTAGCTGTCTCATCTGCCAAAACATAATAAACCTTGGAGTCTTTTTTCATCTTGGTCAAGCCAATTTCCCTCAAATCTCGCGAAAGTGTCGTCTGAGTCACAACAATCCCTTCTGCCTCTAAGCGGTCTTGGATTTCCTTTTGTGTTCCTAACTGTTCTTCCTTAATCATTCGTTTAATCAAGTCATGACGCTTACTTTTTTTCATTTTACCCTCATTGTGTGTATATTTATACTACTCATTATAACAAAAAAATTGGTTCTTTTCATCAACTTGTGATAAAATAGTAAGAAAGATTCTGTCATCGATTATGGCAGCCTAGATACACTTTAAAGGAGAATCCTATGGATAATAAACAAATGGTCGCTGAGGCTCTGGCAAACGTCATTCCAAGCCTAGACGTCGTAGCTATCACCAACTTGCTCGAGCAGCCAAAAAGCTCTGATTTAGGAGACATTGCCTTTCCTGCCTTTTCACTTGCAAAAGTCGAGCGCAAAGCCCCTCAAATGATTGCAGCAGATATTGCTGAAAAGATTGACGCAACAGACTTTGAAAAAGTCGTAGCAACAGGACCTTATGTCAATTTCTTCCTCGATAAAGGCGTGATTTCTGACAAGGTCTTGCACCAAATCATCACAGAAAAAGAAAACTACGGGCAAACAAATGTCGGACACGGGGAAAATATCACCATCGACATGTCTAGTCCAAATATCGCAAAACCTTTCTCTGTCGGTCATCTTCGCTCAACGGTTATCGGAGACGCTTTGTCCAATATCTTCCAAAAAGTCGGCTACAATACCATCAAAATCAATCACTTGGGAGACTGGGGTAAACAATTTGGTCTTTTGATTACAGCCTATAAACTATGGGGTAGTGAAGAAGCGGTAAAAGCAAATCCAATCGACGAACTCTTGAAACTCTACGTTCGTATCAATGCCGAAGTCGAAACCAATCCAGAACTTGATGACGAAGCACGTCTATGGTTCAAAAAATTGGAAGACGGAGACAAGGAAGCAACCGAACTCTGGCAATGGTTCCGTGATGAAAGCTTGGTCGAATTCAACCGTATCTATGACCAACTTGGTGTCACCTTTGATAGCTATAATGGTGAAGCCTTCTACAATGACAAGATGGATGAAGGGATTCAAATCCTTGAAGACAAGGGCTTGTTGCTTGAGTCTAAAGGAGCGAGCATTGTGGATCTCGAAGACTACAATCTCCCACCAGCTATGATCAAAAAATCAGACGGCACTACTCTTTACATCACTCGTGACATTGCAACAGCAATTTACCGCAAACGCAACTATAATTTTGTTAAGAGCATTTATGCCGTTGGGCAAGAGCAAGCCAACCACTTCCGCCAGTTGAAAGCCGTTTTGAAAGAAATGGGATTTGACTGGAGCGATGATATGACCCATGTAGACTTTGGGCTCGTCACAAAAAATAAACAAAAACTCTCCACGCGTAAGGGAAATATTATCCTGCTTGAGCCAACTATCGCTGAAGCTGTGGAACGTGCGAAAAACCAAATCGAAGCGAAAAATCCAGACCTTGAAAACAAGGAAGAAGTGGCACAAGCAGTCGGTGTCGGCGCTATTAAATTCTACGACCTTAAAACAGATCGCAGAAATGGCTATGACTTTGACCTTGAAGCTATGGTATCTTTTGAAGGAGAAACAGGACCTTACATCCAGTACGCTCACGCGCGGATTCAGTCTATCCTTAGAAAAGCTGACTTTACACCAAATAAAGACGCTCATTACCAACTCAATGACCCTGAAAGCTGGGAAATTATCAAACTCTTGCAGGACTTCTCTCGTATCATTGAGCGGGCAGCAGATAACTTTGACCCATCGCTTGTGGCAAAATTTGCTATCAACTTGGCACAAAGTTTCAACAAATACTACGCCCACACACGGATCTTGGATGACAGTCCAGAACGTGACAGCCGCCTAGCTTTAAGCTACGCAACAGGTCTTGTCCTCAAAGAATCTCTCCGCTTACTTGGCGTAAAAGCACCAGAAAAAATGTAACGATCAAAAAGAGCAGACTCTCTGCTCTTTTTTCTATGGTTGTTTAGTTTTGATTTAGTACGAGGCAACGAGTCACAGGCATAACTTAGGTTATCTGAAGATTACCTATTTCCAACCTCCAACAGTCTGGGAGACTGTTGGAGCAAGACGAGGTAACGACATAATAAATGAAAACTAAATGACTATCTCTTACGCAAGACTGTAAAAATCTTATGAGTCTAAGCCATACAATGCCTCAATCGTTTGTCCAATGCGCTTGATGTCATCTTGCATGCCCCGCAATTCAAAAGTATCAAGGACAGGAAATCCAAACCTCTCAGCGTACTGCTTAGCTGTTAGGCAATATTGGTGATTGAAATTACGGTTCCCAGACCCCACAATCCCTAGACACTTGTCTTGGTTATTTTCAAAAGCGATAAAACGACCCAAATCATTGGTCAAAATCTCTACATCTCCATTGTCTAAGCCATTACCGCCCTCTAAGTAGGTCGGCAAGAATGCTACAAATGAATTCTCCATAGGATAAAAGGGATGGTCGTACTTGACCATATCCTTGATGTTGATTTGTTCCACCTCCACATCAGGATGTCTGTCTTCTAAAAAAGTGCTCAAGCGTTTGACAAAACTCTCCGTATTGCCACTTAAGCTAATATATACAAGGGAAATTTTCATGAATTCTCCATTCTAATCAAAAACATCTATCACTCTAAATTCTAAAGTGATAGATGTTTTTTGTCAACTATTTACCAAAATACTATTCTTCCGTAGTATCTGCTGCTTTTTGTTGCTGCCAGAGTTTGTAGAAAACGAGAATAATCGGAATTAGATAAACCACAACGGTCACGATAAGCGTCACTCTACTTCCTTGGATACTTGCATCAATCATATCTTGATTACCTGCATAGACAGAACGTGCGATACTGGTTGAGCCTACAAAGCCATAAATTCCTAGCACTACTTTAAGAAGGAGGTAAGCCAGATAGGAAAGATTTGCCTGTAAGACCTGCTTTTTAAGGAGTAGGAAAAGGGTAATGAGGAGTAGCACCAAACCAACCACTACAAAAGCTTTATGGACGGTATTCAGATTAAATTCTATGGTCTTGCGAAAAACCTTCATGAGCTCTTCAGTCTGAGCATTTGGAATATTTTGCTTTTGATAGGATTCCTTTATGACGGCAAGGACTGAATCAGGTTTCGTCGTAAATTGACTAAAAACGCCCCATAAGGTCAAAGCCCCTGAAATCACCAAAAGCACATATAAGTAAATCGGTTTCTTTTTCATCATCATTCCCTCCATTTCTACGAAAAAGATTGATTTCATTATAGCGCAATCATGTTAAGATATCAAGTTTATTTAAGGGATGATTGTGTAAATTCTTCTCTATAAAATAGACAACATTCTAGGGATTAAAACTACTGTATCTATCAAAAGTAAAACTCTTGCCACTAACAGAGCTAATAAAATGACTCGCAAAGTCTTTGATAATTTGAATACGGGATTCTTGATATGAAATCATTGGCTGTTTCTGTCCTCTCCTAAAAATTATAGACTATTATAGCTTAAAATACAGATTTTTCTGAATTTTTAGCCATATAAATAGTAAATGTCTATCATCGCTACACAAAATCCCAGCCTCAAGATAAGGCTGGGATTTGTTCATTTTATTAGCAAGGTAAGATTGAAAGGAAAGAAATCAATTCAAATGCCATACATCTTCATTGTATTGAGCGATGGTGCGGTCTGCTGAAAAGAACCCAGCTTTGGCGATATTGACCAATACTTTCTCTAACCAGCTATCGCGCTCTTCGTAGTCTTTTAGCATACGCTCTTTCGTTGCGATATAGTCTTCAAGGTCAATCAAGGTCATGAACCAGTCTTTATTGAGCAATTCATAATACAAGCGCTCCAATCGTTCGCTTTGCCCAACGGCTCTTACTGTATCGCTCACGATAAAGTCCACCAATGGTTTAATCGCTTCGCGCTCATAGTAATCGCGTGAGATGTAGCTACTATGTGCATAGTGCTGGATGATCGTCTCGCTGTCTTCACCGAAGATATAGATATTCTCATCGCCAACCAACTCATGAATTTCAACATTTGCACCGTCAGATGTTCCCAAGGTAAGGGCACCATTGAGCATGAACTTCATGTTTCCTGTACCAGATGCTTCTTTAGAAGCGAGGGAAATTTGCTCTGAGATGTCTCCTGCGGCAATCAAGAAACTTGCTGCAGTAACGTTGTAATTTTCCACCATCACGACTTGCAAATGCGGTGCTACATCTGGGTCATTTGCAATAACCTCAGACAAGCAAAGAATCAAGTGAATGATGTCTTGTGCAATCGTGTAGGCTGGTGCTGCTTTTCCACCAAAGAAGATGGTGACTGGACGAGCTGGGATATTGCCTGCTTTGATGTCCAAATATTTATGAATCACATAAAGAGCATTCATTTGTTGACGTTTGTACTCATGGAGACGCTTGATTTGGATGTCAAAGATCGAATCTGGGTTAATCTCTACATGTTGGTGCTCTTTCAAATGGCGGACTAATTTCCGTTTATTGTGAGCCTTAATCTTCTCAAGCTCAGCTTTCACATCGCTATTGCCAGAGAAGTCAAGCAAGTCTTCCAATTTCGCTGCATCATAGTGCCAATCCTTGCCAAGAAGACTATCAAGATAGTGAGAAAGGCGTGGATTGATATGCATGAGCCAGCGGCGGAAGGTAATACCGTTTGTTTTATTATTAAATTTCTCAGGATAAATGTCGTAGAAAGCCTTCAACTCAGAATTTTTCAAGATTTCTGTATGAAGAGCTGCAACCCCATTGACACTGTATCCGTAGTGGATATCCATGTGCGCCATGTGTACACGGTTATGTTCATCAACGATTTGCACCGCAGGGTCACTATAGGTTTCTTTGATACGACGATCCAATTCACGAATGATGGGTACCAAGTGAGGAACCACTTCTTCCAAGAAGTCGATTGGCCATTTTTCAAGCGCTTCTGCTAAGATCGTGTGGTTGGTATAGGCAGTCATATTCTTCACGATCGTGATCGCCTCATCTAGCTCAATGCCACGCTCAGTCAAGAGACGAATCATTTCTGGAATAACAAGAGATGGGTGGGTATCATTGATTTGAATGACTGCGTAGTCTGCTAGATTATGAAGATTGCTACCTTTAGCCAATGCCTCATCCAAAATCAACTGAGCACCATTTGAAACCATGAAGTATTGTTGGAAGATACGGAGCAGTTCTCCTTGACGGTCGCTATCGTCTGGATAAAGGAACAAGGTCAAGTTATGGGCAATATCTGTCTTGTCAAAGTCAATCCCGTCATGGATAATGCTAGCGTCCACAGAATCAAGGTCAAACAAGCGCAAGCGATTTTTCTTTTCCGTCTTGTAACCTGGGACATCAATATCGTACAAGGTTGAGGTTAGCGTGAAGTTAGCAAAGGGTACTTGATAAGACTTTTCAGACTTGATGAGCCAGTTTTGCTCAGAAAGCCAAAAGTTTGGCACGGTCGTTTGTTGGTTATTTTGCAGCACTTGGTGGAACAGTCCGAAATGGTAGTTAAGACCAATCCCGTCTCCATTTAAGCCAAGAGTTGCAATCGAGTCAAGGAAGCAAGCTGCCAAACGTCCCAAGCCTCCATTTCCAAGAGAAGGCTCTAGCTCCACTTCTTCCACTGCAATCAAGTCTTTGCCAGCTGCAGCAAGTTCTTGTTTGATGTCATCGTACAAACCGAGATTGATGAGGTTATTAGACAAGAGTTTTCCGATGAGGAATTCTGCTGAGATGTAGTAGAGTTTTTTCTTGCTATCGTTGACTGGCTTTTTTGCACTGTATTCTTTGGTATAGTTTAACAAGGCAATATACAATTCTTCGTTGTTACAAGCCACAAGGTCTTTTTGATAATTTTTTTGGATATATTCTTGTAAGTTTGACATAGTTTCTCCCATATTCGTCTTCGTTTTTCGTGATATAGTCTTTTAATTTTATTTTACATAGAGTGGCGGGGAAAAGCAAGTTGCCTGTCCACAAGGCCTTAAAATAGAAACTAATTGGCTAAATATTCGTTGATTCGACGGTAGGTCGTAGTTAAGCCAAGCAATTCTGATTCAATTTCTGGAGTCAATTCGTCTGCCGTCATGCGCCATGACCAGTTGCCACCGATAGTAGATGGTAAGTTCATACGAGCAGAGCCATCTAGCTCTAGCAAGTCTTGCATGGTTGCAATAGCCATATAGCTGACAGAGCTAAAGATGGTGCGAAGCATAGCGTGTGGTACGGTTTCGTACTCTTTACGGTTGGTGTAAAGCTCCATGTAAGCACGAGTCTTGTCATCAATCTCATCCTTGTACCAACCCATGATGGTATTATTATCATGCGTACCGGTATAGATGACAGAGTTGTTTGGTGCAAGGTGTGGGCTATCAATGCTTTCATCATCTGGATTATAGGCAAATTGAGTGACCTTCATACCAGGGAATCCTGTTTTTTCACGTAACTCAATCACTTCATTTGTCATAAATCCAAGATCTTCTGCGATGATATTCAAATCACCCAAGGCCTCTTTGACTGCTTTAAAGAGGGCATAGTCTGGACCTTTGACCCATTTACCGGTTGATGCAACATCAGAGTCAGCTGGGATTTCCCAGTAAGACTCAAAGCCACGGAAGTGGTCAATCCGTACAACATCGTAGATTTTAAAGCTCTCACGTAGACGGTCAATCCACCAGCTATAACCGTCTTCATCCATCGCTTTCCAGTCATAGATTGGATTGCCCCAGAGCTGACCTGTGGCTGAAAATTCATCTGGTGGGCAACCTGCAACAGCTGTTGGACGACCCACTTCGTCTGTTTTGAAGAATTGTGGTTGTGACCAAACTTCACAGCTATCTGCTGCCACATAAATCGGCATATCGCCGACAATCTCAACATGGCGTTCATTGGCATAAGCTTTTAAGGCAAGCCATTGTTTAAAGAAGAAATATTGAGTTACACGGTGATAGGTCAATTTATCCGCCAAATCTGTACGGTATTTTTCAAGAGCTTCTGTATCGCGTCTTCTGGCTGCTTCATCTGGCCACTCCGTCCAAGCTAGCAAGTCAAAATGTTCTTTAATGGCCATGTATTCTGCAAAGACTTCAAGCCAAGCATGGTTGTCAGCTACAAACTGCTCATAGTCTGAAAGCTCTCCTTTTGCAAGGAAGTTTTGAACAGCTTTCTCTAAGACAGGACGACGTGCTTCAAAGACCTTGGCATAATCTACTTGATGAGGATTATCCCCAAAATCACGATTTCCCACATCTTCTGATGACAAAAGCCCTGCTTCCATCAAGAGGTCAAAGTCAATAAAATGGGTATTTCCTGCAAATGCTGAGAAAGATTGGTAAGGAGAATCCCCATAGCTCGTAGTGCCTAGAGGCAAGATTTGCCAATAGCGTTGCTTGGTGCGAACCAAAAAGTCTACAAAATCATAGGCACTTTTTCCGAAAGAACCAATGCCATACTTCCCTGGAAGAGAAGAAATGTGCATGAGAACTCCGCTTTGTCGTTTTTTCATATCATCACCTCAATGAATAATTCTGTTTGCAAGCGTTGATTTCCATGAAAACGTTTGCGTTGATTTGATTATAACTTAAAACGCTAAGAAGTGCAACCATTTTTAGAAACTTTTTTCTATTTTTTAAGCTAGCTATGTTTTATCTATGCGTTTTAGCCTTAATATAGCCAAAAATTTACAGAAAAAATTTTCTTACAAATTTTTAACAAAAAGACTTGCAAACGCTTTCTATTTCTGATATACTAAATATAGTTTAAGAAAACGTTTGCGTAAACGAATTCAATTTCTTATCCCATATTTTCTAGGAGGAAACTCAATCATGAAACATAGATTGTTTAAAGGTGCTGCAGTTCTTGGAACTGTTGGTTTGGCTAGCTTGATGTTAGTCGCTTGTGGAGGAAAATCCACAGATAATGCAGGAGGAGATGGTAAGAGTCTTACTTTCTACGTAGAAGAGCAATACAAAGACTACGCTGAAAAAGCGGCAGCTGCGTTTGAAAAAGAAAGCGGCGCAAAAGTAACCATCAAAACCGGAGATCAATTAACGGGTCTTGAAAATCTCTCTCTTGACAACCAATCTGGAAAAGCACCAGATGTGATGATGTCTCCATATGACCGTGTTGGTAGCCTTGGTACAGATGGTCAGCTAGCAGAAGTCAAGCTAGAAAAAGAAGGCATGGCTGATGATACGACCAAATCTCTCGTAACAGTTGGCGGAACAACTTACGGTGCTCCTGCTGTTATCGAAACATTGGTCATGTACTATAATAAAGACTTGATTTCTGAAGCGCCAAAAACATTTGCAGAAGTTGAAGAACTTGCTAAAGATAGCAAGTATGCCTTTGCCGGCGAAGACGGCAAGACAACTGCCTTTCTTGCAGATTGGACAAACTTCTACTACACTTATGGACTTTTAGCTGGTAATGGTGGCTACGTCTTTGGTGACAATGGAAAAGATCCTAAAGATGTCGGACTTGGAAATGAAGGCTCTATTAAAGGGATCGAATATGCCAAAACTTGGTATGCAAAATGGCCAAAAGGAATGCAAGATACTGAAGGTGCTGGCAACTTGATCCAAACTCAATTCCAAGAAGGTAAAACAGCTGCGATTATCGATGGACCTTGGAAAGCTTCTGCCTTTAAAGATGCGAAAATCAACTACGGTGTTGCAACCATTCCAACTCTTCCAAACGGCAAAAACTATGAAGCCTTTGGTGGAGGAAAAGCTTGGGTCATCCCTGCTGGTAGCCAAAACCCAGAATTAGCTCAAAAATTTGTGTCATTCTTGACAACAACAGATCAACAAAAAGCCTTTTACGATGCAACCAATGAAATCCCTGCAAATACAGAAGCTCGTACATACGCAGAAGGTAAAAATGATGAGTTGACAACAGCCGTTATCAAACAATTCCAAGCTGCTCAACCAATGCCAAATATCTCTGAAATGAGCACTATTTGGGATCCAGCAAAAACGATGCTCTTTGACGCTGTAAGTGGCAAAAAAGATGCAAAAATGGCTGCTGGAGACGCTGTGAAATTGATCAAAGATACGATTGATCAAAAATTCGGTGATAAATAAGCTGATAAACAGCAGATAGCAGGTAAGACTCGATAGGCACTCCCAGTCGAGTCTTATCTTTATCTTGTGCTAGACTCTCTCGATGATTGCCTTTTCACACTCATCAAGGCTTAGAACCTATATTCACAACTCAGCAACTCTATTCAGGACTTATTTTCGCTACTCATCGTTGCTTTTTTTCGAAATACAGTCAGTATTCCTTCAAAAAACGCCTTGATGATCATAAAATAAGCTCCCAATTAGAAGACTTCGCTGATGAATACAGGTTCTTACAAAGGAGATTTTTATGACGACACAACAAAATCCAAGTAAAGCATTACTGCTCTCCCTGATTCCAGGACTTGGACAAATCTACAATAAGCAAAAGGCTAAAGGATGGATATTCCTTGGTGTCACGCTTGTTTTTCTGGTTTACTTAATCGCTATTGCTAGTCCAGAATTAGCAGGTCTTGTGACCTTGGGAACGCGACCATTTCGTGATAATTCCCTCTTTATGCTGATCCGTGGCGCTTTCCATTTGATTTTGGTAGTGGTTTATGGCATTTTTTACGCTTTGAATCTAAAAGACGCCTATACCGTTGCCAAACGGTGGAATGACGGCTTTAAAATCCCTATCACCTTAAAAGATATGGGCAAGGAAATTTACAGCAATGGATTTCCCTATCTTTTAATCATTCCTTCTTATATTGCTATGACAGCGGCTATTATCTTCCCTGTCGTGGTGACGCTGCTCATTGCCTTTACCAACTATGACTTTAAACATCTGCCTCCGACCAAGCTCTTAGACTGGGTGGGATTTAGCAACTTTTCAAACATCTGGCGTCTAAGTACTTTCCGCAGTGCCTTTGGCTCTGTCCTTTCTTGGACCATTATTTGGGCTTTAGCAGCTTCAACCGTGCAGATTGTCATTGGTATCTTTACCGCTATCGTAGCCAATCAACCGTTCATCAAAGGAAAACGAATCTTTGGCGTTATCTTCCTCCTTCCATGGGCAGTACCTGCTTTCATTACCATCTTGACCTTTAGCAATATGTTTAATGACAGTATCGGTGCTATCAATACACAAGTTATTCCTTTGCTTGGTAAGGTTCTGCCTTTCCTAAATGGTCATATCATTCCTTGGAAGACCGATCCGACTTGGACAAAGATTGCCCTCATTATGATGCAAGGCTGGCTAGGATTCCCTTATATCTATGTATTGACGCTAGGAATTTTACAATCCATTCCAAATGATCTCTACGAGGCTGCCTATATCGATGGGGCAAATGCTTGGCAGAAATTCCGCAATATTACCTTCCCGATGATTTTAGCGGTGGCAGCACCAACCCTCATCAGCCAATACACCTTTAACTTCAACAACTTCTCCATCATGTACCTCTTTAATGGTGGAGGCCCTGGTAGTGTCGGCGGGGGCGCAGGCTCAACAGACATCTTGATTTCATGGATTTATCGCTTGACGACAGGAACGGCTCCGCAATACTCTATGGCAGCAGCCGTGACCTTGATTATCTCTCTCATCGTCATTTCCATCTCCATGATTGCCTTCAAGAAACTACACGCATTTGAAATGGAGGATGTATAAGATGAATTCTGTAAAATTCAAACGTCGCTTCAGTCATTTTTTGACCTACTTTTACCTGATTGCCTTATCCATCATTATCCTCTATCCGATTTTGATTACCATTTTATCGGCCTTTAAAACAGGGAACGTCGTGGCCTTTAAATTGGATACCAATATCAACTTTAGCTTGGATAATTTTAGGAGGCTCTTTTCTGAAACCCTCTACGGGACTTGGTATCTCAATACCCTCATCATTGCTTTCTTGACAATGATTGTGCAAACCAGTATAGTAGTATTAGCTGGTTACGCTTACAGCAGGTACAATTTCTTGGCAAGAAAACAAAGCTTGGTATTCTTTCTCATCATCCAAATGGTGCCGACCATGGCAGCTCTAACAGCCTTCTTTGTCATGGCGCTCATGCTAAACGCTCTAAACCATAGCTGGTTCCTCATCTTGATTTATGTCGGTGGAGGAATTCCGATGAATGCTTGGTTGATGAAAGGCTACTTTGATACCGTTCCGATGTCTCTTGATGAATCCGCAAAACTAGATGGTGCTGGTCATTTCAGACGTTTCTGGCAAATCGTGCTTCCCCTCGTACGTCCGATGATTGCCGTGCAAGCTCTCTGGGCATTTATGGGACCATTTGGAGACTATATCTTATCAAGTTTCTTACTGCGTGAGAAAGA
Organism: Streptococcus pneumoniae; assembly: GCA_040719455.1. Classification (NCBI taxonomy): domain Bacteria; kingdom Bacillati; phylum Bacillota; class Bacilli; order Lactobacillales; family Streptococcaceae; genus Streptococcus; species Streptococcus pneumoniae. The sequence continues at coordinate 1,610,929 of JBFDTN010000001.1, forward strand.
ATATTACACAGTGGCAGTTGGACTCAGAACCTTTGTCAGCGATGTGAAAAACCTTAAAATCGCTTTCTTTGCGGCTGGAGCCATCCTTACTGCTCTTCCGATCTGTATTTTATTCTTCTTCCTGCAAAAGAACTTTGTATCTGGCTTAACAAGTGGTGGCGACAAGGGATAATCTTGTCCCACCCTGTTTTTTGATAAGAACCTTTCCTGCCTAACCTTTAAACCTCACAAATCAAGACCTGACTAGCATTTATAGTCATTTAGTCTTCATTTATTACGTCGTTAACTCGTCTTGCTTAAACAGTCCAGTGGACTGTTTAAGGTTGGAAATAGGGATTAAGTAATAATCCTCAACTAAGTCCACTGGACTGTTGAAGGTGGGAAATAAGGATTATGAAATAATCCTCAGTTAACCTAAGTTCTGCCTGCGACTCATTGCCTCGTACTAAATCAAAGCTAAACAACTATATCATGACTGACGATATAGCTAGAACTTGATTTGTCACCAGTATTATCCTGTGAGTTTGGGGAAATATCTCCACTCTCCATTAGAAAGTACGATTATGCTTCCTTATCCATTTTCTTATTTTGCAGCTATTTGGGGGGTTAAACGTCCCTTTGCCTATCGCAAATCCTTGAGCTGGTTTCAGCTGATGTTTACCAGTGTCTTTTTGATTGCACTTTTGTTGATTCCTGTGTCTGTCCAGCAGGCGGATCGCACGTCTTATCCGCTTTCGACCTTTATCGAGCCAGTATTTGAACCTCTGACCGATGAGGTCATGCAAGATTTTTCTCAGCATGCACAGATCAGCAATCATCAGCTGAGCTATACAGGCACTCTTGCTACACATAGGAGTCCTTTGGGTGATGTATTAATTGGACAAGACCAGACAAAACCGCAGCAAAAGCTGACTCTAGCTTTTGAGCCTAACCGACTCGTCATCAGCCAAGCTGGAGAGGAACTCGCCAATCTAGCCTATCAAGCTATTGACAATGAAGCATTAAAGAGTAAGGAACGTTTGATGGAAGCCATTAACCAAGACTGGTTTCAGCAAAATCGCTTGGCTATTAGTCTCTTTCTCATCGGATTATCTGGAGCTTTATTAACGTTGAACTTTTTCATCGTGGCAATAGGGGCAACTTTCTTTTTGTATCTCACTAAGAAATCACGCCTTTTCTCTTTTCGAACAGTCAAGGAATGCTATCATTTCATTCTCAACTGTCTGGGGATGCCTACGATGATCGCCCTTATCTTAGGCTTACTAGGGCAACCCATGACGACGATGATCACTTGTCAGAATATTTTGTTTGTCCTTTATCTCGTGATTTTATTTTACAAGACACATTTCCGCGATGATGCGACGGAGCAATAGGAGGTTTTTATGCGTGTTACCATCAAAGATGTCGCTAAATTAGCTGGGGTTTCCCCCTCGACAGTCACCCGTGTGGTGCAAAATAAATCAAGCATTAGCGATGAGACCAAAAAACGAGTTCGCAAGGCTATGAAAGAACTCAACTACCACCCCAATCTCAATGCCAGAAGTCTGGTCAGCAGCTACACTCAAGTCATCGGACTGGTCTTACCTGATGACTCGGATATTTTTTACCAAAATCCCTTCTTTCCATCTGTCTTTCGAGGTATCGCACAGGCTGCCGCAGAACACCACTATGCCATTCAGATTGCCACAGGGAAGAACGAAGAAGAGCGCATGGAAGCCATTTCTCAAATGGTTATGGGAAAACGCGTGGACGGCTTGATTTTCCTCTATTCACAGGAAAATGACCCTTTGATTCAGATGGTGAGCGAAGAGCAGTTTCCTTTTCTCATCCTTGGGAAATCTCTCTCTCCCTTTATCCCCTTGGTCGATAATGACAATATCCAAGCAGGAATTGATGCGGCGGAATATTTTATCCAAAAAGGCTGCAAACACATCGCTTTCCTAGGGGGAAATAAAAAACTCTTTGTAACCCAAGACCGCTACCAAGGCTACCAAGAAGCCCTCAAACAGCACGGACTGGCTCTTGACCATCACAGCGTCACCTTTGCGAGTGAATTTTTAGAGGACAAGGGCTATCAATTTACCAAGCGCCTGCTCAAGCACAACCCTGAAGTTGATGCTATTATCACGACAGACGCCCTTCTTGCCGAAGGAGTTTGCAAGTATATCGAATCCCATAAGCGAGACGTTCCTGTTTTGACCTTTTCATCGCTACGACCAAAATTGGAGCTTTCCGCCCATATCGACATCAACACATTAGAGCTTGGACGGACATCCTTTAACACGATTTTACAAATCATCAACGACGCCAAAGAAAATCGTCAGATTTGCTACCGCCAGCTCATTCCCCACCAAATTATCGAACATTAGAAAGGAAACGTATGGTTTTCCGTATTTTTCAGGCTTTTTTAGACGATGAGGATCTCATCCGTATCGAGATGGATAAAGCCTTCTTTTCAGACAACCTTTGCTTTAGCTTTGAAAATCCAGAACAAAAGCTTTTACCGATGGATTTGACCCACAAGGACGAGCAAGTCCACTTGACCTTAAAAAGTGCTCACAAACTCTCGTTAGACGCGACTTACTGGATTTATGATCAGGATCGCAACAAGTCATTCCTCTATTTCCGAGATATTGTCCGCCAGCCTATTTTTGATGAAGTCTTTGCCTATGAGGGGGATGATTTGGGCGCAGCGTACAGCCCGACTCGGACTCGTTTCAAATTCTGGGCACCAATGTCAGAGCAGGTCTTTTTACTGCTAGATAGCAAAGCCTTTGCCCTTGCTCGTGGTGAAAAAGGCGTCTGGCAAGCGATTATCGAGGGCGACCTTGAAGGGCATCCTTACAGCTACCTCCATAAGGTCCAAAACGAATGGAAAGAGGTCCACGACCCCTATGCTCTGTCTTCTGAGACAAATTCTAATCGCAGCTTTGTCATTGACAAGCGCAAGATTACAAAGCCTATCACACGCGCAAAAAGCCAAATCAAGCCGACTCAAGCTATTATCTATGAGATGAGCGTGCGTGACTTCTCCATGCAAAAAGAGACTGGATTTCAGCATGCGGGGAAATTCCAAGGCTTGCTAGAAAGTCCAACTCTAGCAGGACAACGTATCGGCATGAACTACCTCAAAAACCTTGGGATTACTCATATCCAACTTATGCCCCTTTATGACTTTGGCAGTGTGGACGAAACTCATCCCAATCTAGCCTACAACTGGGGCTACGACCCTGTCCAATACAATGTCCCAGAAGGGAGCTTTGCCTCAAACCCACAAGATCCATACAGCCGTATCACCGAGTTGCAAGAGGTGATTGCCAGCTACCATCAAGCAAATATCAGTGTCATCATGGACGTGGTCTACAATCATGTCTACAACTCTAAAACCTACGCTTTTGAGCAAATCGTCCCTGGCTACTTTTTCCGCTATGATGATGAGCGTAACCTCACCAACGGCACCTTCTGTGGCAATGATGTCGCAAGCGAGCGTGCCATGGTCCGCTCCTACATCAAACAATCTGTCAAACAATGGGTTGAACTCTACGGTTTTGATGGTTTCCGCTTTGATTTGATGGGAATTTTAGACATCATCACCATGCAGGAAATCGCAAAGGAACTCAAAGAACTCTACCCAAACATCTATCTCTACGGCGAGGGCTGGGAAATGCCGACAGGGCTTGAAACGCAACAGCTCGCCCATCAATTCAACGCTGAGCAACTCCCTAACTATGGCTTTTTCAGTGACCATTTTAGAGATACGGTCAAGGAAACCATCCTACACGGGCACAGGCTTGAGAAAGACTATCCCGCCCACCAGATGGAAAATGTCCTAACTGGCAATATCGGAATAAATGGTCACGCGCATTTCGTGCAACCTCAGCAAGCCATTAACTATGTCGAATGTCACGATGATGCGACAGCCTTTGACTACTTTAAAATCCACAATCCTGAGATTAGCGAGGAAGAACGCTACGCAAACAGCCGCTTAGCACTTCAGATCGTACTCCTCTCTCAAGGCGTGCCTTTTATCCACAGCGGACAGGAAGCCTTTCGGACCAAGGACTTGATTGGCAATACCTACAATAGCCCTGATGCCATCAATCGCCTAGATTGGATCCAGATCTGCGAGCATGAGAAAGATGTAAACTTTATCCGTGACTTGATCGCCTTTCGAAAAGCGCATGGAAGCCTCAGCCTAGAGACACAAGAAGAGATAAAACATGCCTGCGACGTCAAATGGCTCTCAGAGAGTCTCCTCTCCTACACCATTTGCACCAAAGAGGACCAGCTCACTATCCTCATCAACTTCTCTGATAAGGATGTCCACTATGACAATCTCGAAAAGAAAACACTGGTGCTTTGCTACCCCCATGTCGGGCTTAACGAACAAACAGACAGCTTTCTCATCCCTGCTAAGCAGGCGGTGGTGCTGAGATAAGAAAAACATCCTAGAAGGAGAACCTTCTAGGATTTTATCAATGCTTAATTATTAACGAGGCCAATGGACATCATACTAATCATACAAGTATCATCATGTGTGTTATCTTCGCGAACATATTCGCCAGCCCATGAATTAACTGCGAAATGTACTGTTTGATTTTTACCATCTACCATCATTGAACGATAGTGTCCCGGTGAGTTTTTCCATTCTTCAAACATTTGTTTCGCGAGGTAACGTTCATTCAAAATTTCAAACACACTTAAATCACCGTAGCTATTAAATGCGTTTTCATTTACCAAGTCAAATTTAGCACGTTCACTTGGTGTGTATACAGTGCTAAACTGGCTACCATCTGGACGTTTGTGTTTACCAGACTTCTTAGCTTGATAACGGCTTGAACCATAGTGTGCCATTTCTTTCGCACGTTGCGTTGCTGCACGTTGCAATGAACTGTTTTTACCCGCATAAACTGCAGGTTTTAAACCTTTCTTAGCACGTTCTTCGTTGAGCAATTTGAGGAATTCTTCATTCAACTTATCAACATCAATGTACTTCATCAAACCATCCAATTGTGCTTGCGTCATGTCGTCCGTACTTGCATAATCATGGGCATTACGGTTTTTACCATCTACGTCTGCATTTGGGTCAAGACCAAGGCGAATCTTTTCTTTTTCATCAAGTGAGAGTTGCGCAAATGCAAGAGCTGACTTAGGCAAACCTTGGTACCAAGGGCGGTCTTTACCGATTGCCACATCGTTAGCGTTCAACAATACAGAACCTGTACTTGTAGTAGGTGTTGTAGGTGCAACGGGTGTGGTATTTACAACAGGAGCGCTTTGTACTGGTGTTACAGGTTGCACGGGAGCAGGTGCTGGTTTAGGTGTTGCAACTGGACGTTTTTTCGTACCTTTGTAGATGATGGTGTTTTTCGCATCTTTGCGGTCAACCACACGACGAGATACCTCAGTCTTTTGACCAGTCAATCCACTCACGTTGTATGTCACTTCGTACGTCACGTAACCATCGGAACCTTCCTCAGTACGTGTTTCGCCCTCGTACATGTTGTTGTCGAACGTAGTCACAGTACCATGTGTGATTTTGTCAGTGATGCGACGAGTTTCTGTTGTATCTTTTGGTGCTTCATAACCACCAATTGCTACGATTTTAGCAGTTGCTGCGGTGGTTGAAACTTTTGTACGAGATTTTTCTGATTGATGGCCTGTCTTAAGGTCTACCTCATTTGTCACTTCGTACACGTCTTCACCATCTCTACCAGCTTGGATAACTTTAGTTTGACCTTTTGGAAGGCTGAAATCCGTGAATGTCGTTGTTTCGTAAGGAATCGCTTTCTTAACTGTTGTTTTTACAGTTTGGTAGCGTTTTTTCGTACCGTATTTCACAACTTTGTTAACGGCAGGCGCTTCATCCTCACCAATTTTTTCACGTGAAAGCACGACGCCATCAGCATTGAGGTTTTCACGGTAAACAGTTGTACGCACACCTTTTCGACCGTTAGTTGCTACTACTTCGTCGCCTTCAAACATGGTATCATCTGCGACACGTTCAGTTTTGAAGTCAATCAACGTTTGCTCGGTGACGTCTTTATGACTTACAACTTTAGTAGGGTCGTTTGTAGGTTTTTTGTTGTCATCATTGCTAGGTGTGTTTGGTACATTTGGTACATTTGGTACATTTGGTACATTTGGCGTTGGTGCTGAATTTGCATCACGTTTTTTCGTACCGTATTTGACAACTTTGTTGACAGGTTCTTTTATCGTCTCTTGCTTGATAATATGACGTTCAAAAAGATAACCTACACCATTTGTCAGATCACGATAGGTAATCAATCGTTTCCCTTTTTGTCCTTCAGTGACGACTACTTCCTCACCCTCAAACAAGCTACTATCAGCCACACGTTCTACGGTAAACTCAATATCTTCCTCAAGATAAGAAGGGTCGATAGTCGTTACTGCTGGTTCTATGATAACATTAGCACTACCTCCTTGATTTGTATCTAGAGACGGAGAAGTCGGTATATCTGCTTCAGTTGGAGGAGTGGGGCTATCTTGGTTACTTGGAATAGTTGGATTTACAGCTTCCAAGGGATTTTCCGGTGTTGGGGCATCCTTATCTTTCATAGAAGCGACTGCAATCTCTAATCTCACCGTATTTCCAGATTCATCTTTTCTCAAATAGTCATCGGAAGAATTCGTTTGTGATGTATCGACAATAGCCTTATGTGGTTGTACTTCCATGGCTTCTTTGGCACGTTCAGCTTTTTGCTCTTCGGTGATGTTTTTCCAAGCACCATCTTGCTCTTGAAGGACGGTTACAGACTTATCCTCGTTTGTGTAAGCTACGATTTTATTTTCAGCGTCAATGTATAATTGATTTCCTGCCACGATGAAGTTTGCATCGGCAATTTCATTTGTAGCTTGCAAACCTTCTACAGAAAGACCTGATGCTTGCGCGATCGCTGAGAGTGTGTCACCCCATTTAATGGTGTAGACATGATTGTCTGCAGCTTCTTTCTCCAAGTCTGCTCGAATCTCTGGGACAGAGCGCGCCATCCACTCATCTGCGTGTACATCACTCGACGCAGACAAAGCAGCACCTCCTAAAGCCAGCATGACTGCTCCTACAAATAGCAATTTCCCTGTCCGTGTTTTGCGAATTTTATAAACTGTATGTTTCATATCCTATCCTTTCTTTTTTTACAATCTTAAAAATCCAATCACTCCTAAATACTCTCTACCTCTTTCAGCTCCCTTCTTTACGATGGTACCTTGTAATGCAAACATCACAAGTGTTCCAAAAAACGTTCGTTAGATGGAACACTTGAAAACACAAAAAATCCACTTCATCAGTAACCGAAGTTACGCATAAAGTGGATGATTTATGTGTCATTTTTCCCTGTTTCGATAAACGAACGTTTGTCGAAACAATATCAACACCGATATTTTACCATAAAAAGATAGAAAAGCAAGTCATTTGATGTTATTTTTTGAACGTAATGGTACTTGATGTCGATTGAGTACATTGTAAATCGTAGAGGTTGAAACCTCTAATTTCTGAGCCATCTTGCGAATGGACAGATGATTTTCTTGGTACATGGAGAGGATTTGTGCTTCCTTGTCTTTTCCAATGCCTTTATTGCCTAATTGCACCCCTTTTTCACGTGCTTTTTGTAAGCCTTCCTTGGTTCGCATTCGGATATTTTCCAACTCCATCTCCGCCACATAGCCCAAAATCATACACAGCAGTTTTCCAGTCAATGAATCTGTCTCTATCTTTTCTTTCAGACTAATCAAGGTGATTTTGTGCTGATTCAACTCTTCAATAATCGCAAGTAGCGTCAGCATTTTGCGAGTCAACCTGTCTAGCTTATAAATCATCAACGTAACCTGCTTTCCTTGCTGACTCAGCTCTTTAGCAAGCTCAATCGCTTTTTTCAACTGCGGTCTATCGTCATCACTCCCTGAGTGTTTCTCATAAAATAGACAATCGCAAGCACACAGAGCTGACTTCTGAACTTCTAAGCCTAACTCTTGCCGATTGTCCATTGAACTCACACGCGCGTATCCGATGATTACTGTCTCCATGATTTCCTCCCTTGATTCTATGCACTTAGTCTAAAGTTTTTTGAAACAAAGGAAAAGAAACAGTAGAAATAAAAGTTATAGTTGTTTAATTTTGATTTAGTACAAGGCAACGAGTCACAGGCAGAACTGGAACTACTGAGGATTATTTCATAATCCTTATTTCCAACCTCCAACAGTCTCCCAGACTTAGCTGAGGATTATTTCATAATCCTTATTTCCAACCTCCAACAGTCTCCCAGACTGTTGGAGCAAGACGAGTTAACGATGTCATAAATGAAAACTAAATGGCTATACCTATCAAAAAAAAGTTGGAAAATTATTCCAACTTCTAGCTTATTCTATATCATTTGAGTTGTTCTGAGCTTATTGCAGCCGTCCTCACTGATCCTCCTCCACAAACCGTCCTAAAATATGGACATTATCTGCGACCGAGACAAAGGCATGGGGGTCTGTTTTTTGCATGATGTACTTAAACTCCGCGTACTCTGCCCGCGTGATAATCGTGATCAGCACTGCCTTTTCCTCATGATTATAGGTGCCCTCAGCGCCATGGATGATGGTTGCCCCACGGTGCAAGCGGGTATGAATCTTCTTAATCACTTGCTCAGGCTGATTGGTGATAATCATAGCCTGCATGCGCTTTTGCTTGGTGAACACTGCATCCGTCACGCGGCTTGAGACAAAAATGGTAATCATGGAATAGAGCGCATATTTCCACCCAAAGGTCACACCAGCAATCAGCATAATCATACCATTGACCAAAAATGAGATACTGCCGACATTACGTCCTGTGCGCTTACGAATGGTCAAGCTGACAATATCTGTACCCCCACTTGAGATGTTGGAACGCAACGCAAAACCAATTCCAGCACCCAGAACCACACCCCCAAACAGGGCATTGATAATCGGGTCATTGGTCAGCGTGACCTCTGGTACGATATGGATAAAGAAGGAGCTCATGGACACCGTGATAAAGGTAAAGATGGTAAATTTGTGACCAATCTGATACCAAGCCAATACCATCAAGGGCAGGTTAATCAGATAAAAGGTCAAAGCTACTGGCAAATTCACCCCTAAAAACCGTGTACTCAGAGCCGACAAAATCTGGGCTAGACCCGTTGCGCCACTGGAATAAACATGCCCCGGTTGAAAGAAGAAATTGACCGCTACCGCAGACAAAAATCCGTAGAGAATGGAGGCAGAAATCTTCTCATCATACTTTTCTCGAGAAATGCTCTGGAGCACACGAACCAGCTTAAATCGACGCGCCAAGCGTCGCAATCCGTAGCGGAAACGCTTGTATAATTTAGTTTTCTTCATGACTTTCTACATGTAATGACAACTCGTTAAGCTGTTTAGCTGATACAGGACTTGGTGCCTGCGTCATTGGGTCTGACGCCTTGTTATTCTTTGGAAAGGCAATCACTTCACGGATGTTTTCTTCACCTGCAAGGAGCATAACAAAGCGATCCAAACCAAGCGCCAAGCCACCATGTGGTGGGAAACCATAGTCCATGGCTTCTAGCAAGAAACCAAATTGCTCATGGGCTTCTTCATGGGAGAAGCCAAGCGCTTTAAACATGCGCTCTTGCATGTCTTTTTGGTTGATCCGCAGACTTCCACCACCTAGTTCGTAACCATTTAAAACAATATCATAGGCAATAGCACGAACCTTGCTCAAGTCCCCTTCTAACTCATGACTTGTCTCACTTTGTGGCAAGGTAAATGGATGGTGGGCACTCATGTAACGATTTTCTTCTTCAGACCACTCAAACATTGGCCAATCCACAACCCACAAGAAGTTAAAGGCATTGGTATCAATCAAATCTAGCTCTTTTGCGATCCGTAAGCGAAGAGCTCCTAGCGTTGCATGTGCGACTTCTGGAGTATCTGCCACAAAGAGCACCAAGTCATTTTCAGCCAAAGCTAAATTTTCTGTCAAGCTATCTGACACATCTGCCAAGAATTTCGCTACTGGACCGTTCAAGCTAGCATCTGTGTATTTGACCCAAGCAAGACCCTTAGCACCGTACTGCTTAGCCTGCTCTGTCATCTTGTCAATATCCTTACGAGAATAGCGGTCAGCCGCATTTTTGACCACGATCGCTTTGACCACGGGTGCTTCCGCAAAGACTTTGAAATCTAAGCCACGCACCAACTCTGTCACATCTTGCAAGAGCATCTCAAAACGTGTATCTGGCTTATCACTACCGTAGAGATTCATCGCATCATCGTACTTCATCCGAGGAAACGGAAGGCTCACGTCAATCCCTTTGGTATCCTTCATAACCTTTGCAATCAAGCCCTCGACAATATCTTGGATTTCTTGCTCATCAAGGAAAGAAGTCTCCAAATCGACCTGGGTAAACTCAGGCTGACGGTCTCCACGAAGATCCTCATCACGGAAACATTTGACGATTTGGTAGTAACGGTCAAATCCTGCATTCATCAAGAGTTGCTTGGTGATTTGCGGACTTTGTGGCAGCGCATAGAAATGCCCTTCATGCACCCGACTTGGCACCAAATAATCACGCGCCCCTTCTGGCGTTGACTTAGAAAGAAATGGCGTTTCAACATCAATGAACTCGAGAGCATCTAAATAATTACGAATGCTGTGGGTCACTTTTGCCCGCAGTTTAAGATTTTCCAACATCTCTGGACGACGAAGATCCAAGTAGCGGTAGCGAAGACGAGTATCATCGCTGATTTCCACACCATCTTTGATTTCAAACGGCGTTGTTTTCGCTGTATTTAATACGGTAATAGCCGTCACATGTAGCTCAACCTGACCTGTCGAAAGCTTATCATTTGCCTGCTCACGAAGAGCCACAAGCCCTGTCACCTCAACCACATACTCACTACGCAAGCTCTCAGCTGTCTCCATGACAGAAGGAGTAACACTCTCTGGATTGATGACTAACTGCATAATCCCTTCACGGTCACGCAGGTCAATGAAAATCAAGCCACCCAAATCACGGCGACGAGCCACCCATCCTTTCAAGGTAATTTCTTGACCGACATGTTCCGCCCGAACACGCCCAGCATACATTGAACGTTTCATTCTTCTTTCTCCAAACTTTTATTTCTTCTTTCTATTTTAACATAAAAAGCCTCAAAAAGAGCCGTATTTCTCTAAATTCTTACAATCTAGCAAGAAAGCGCTATAATAAAGAAAAACTCATAAAAGGAGGGTCTCGATGCTTACAAAATCTTGGCAAAAATATCTAGTTGCTTTTCTCACATGGTCTTTCTCAAGGCGCATGTGGTTTTTACTGAGCCGTGGAAACCTCTTCTTTGATTGGCTAGGCGATTTTGCGATTGTCTTGATCGTTGCTGTCATCTATCTGATGTATAACATCATCCAAAACAAAAGGGAGTAGGACAAAAATCGTGATTTCGCAGAAACCGATTTTCCTCACTCCTTTGTTTCTAAGTTCGGGCTAAACTAATCCACTGGATTAGTTTACTCCCACCCCCGCAAGTTGACGCTTTCACAATTGAGAATTGTGAAAGGTTGGAAATAGGGCTAGCGAAGATAAGTTCGCTAGCTTCTTTTAATAGAATATTGATTTATCAATGTTTTACAAGCCCGACAACTACTGCGTCAAACTATTCAAACTATAAAAATAAAGAAATTGGATACTTTTGTCCCAACCTTTTTGCATCTCTAAGTTAGGGCAATGACTGCTCAGCTCCAAAGCTAATAACCTGCATTCATAAGCAAAGTCTTCTAATTGGAATCTTATTTTACGATCATCAAGGCGTTTTTTAAAGGAATATAGTTATTTAGTTTTGATTTAGTACGAGACAACGAGTCGCAGGCATAACTGGGGTTAACTGAGAATTATTTCATAATCCTTATTTCCCACCTTCAACAGTCCACTGGACTGTTGAAGCAAGACGAGTTAACGACGTAATAAATGAAAACTAAAGGACTATACTGACTGTATTTCGAGAAAAAGAAAAGCTGAGTAGCGAACAATAAACCCTGAATAGAGTTGCTGAGTTGTGAATACAAGTTCTAATCTTCTTTATTCTCTTCTGGGCGCATGAGTTCTAAAAAATACCCACCTGCAAAACGGACGAGAGCCGCTGCCCCACCTAAAAGAGGCGCCAAATAAGCATAGAAAAAATCTCCGCGCACAAAGAAGCACAGACTGCCGATGATGACAAAAAGTACCAAACCTTGGATCAGCGCTACAAAAATGATCTGTTTCATCGTTTCCTCCATGATTCTTATTATATCGATTTCCCACAAAAAAAGCCACCGAATTTGGTGACTTTTATGGGAGATTATTATGAAAAAGTTTAGGATTCTATCAAATAAAGTTAGGAGGTCTTCATTTGATGGTTTTATTATAACGCCCCCAGCTTAAAGTTTTCTTAAGCTTTTAGCTTTTCAAAAATTTCTGCGAAATTTGTGCTTAATTCTGCAAGAGAAACTGTGATTTCTTCCCTTGTTTGGTTATGCTTGACAGTGATTTCACCCTTTTCTACTTCGCTCTCACCAAGGGCGATGACAAGGGTTGCGTTCAGCTGGTCAGCAGATTTGAACTGGGCTTTTAGCTTGCGCCCTAGATAATCACGCTCGACCTTGAAACCTTGATTGCGCAGAGCTTGAGTCAATTCCAAGGCTTTGCCATTTACTTCTTGTCCTAAAACCGCAATATAAACATCTAAGCCGTCTGCCACAGGCAATTCTACACCTTGCTTATCAAGTACGAGAAGGAGCCTTTCCATTCCCATACCAAAGCCAAATCCTGGTGTCGCTGGTCCGTCAAAATACTCAACCAAACCATCATAGCGACCACCCGCACAAATGGTCAATTCACTGCCCGCAATCTCTGTTACGAACTCAAAAATCGTGTGGTTATAATAATCAAGGCCACGCACCATATTGGTATCAATCACATAATCAATCCCTAGATTATCTAACATCTCACGAACGCTGTCAAAATGCGCTTGACTCTCGTCGTCCAAGTAATCAAGAATTGACGGAGCATTCTCCACAGCTACCTTATCCTCTTTTTCTTTACTATCGAGGACACGCAGTGGATTTTCTTCCAAACGACGCTGACTGTCTTTTGACAAGATCTCTTTGAGCGGTGTCAGATAGTCAATCAGAGCCTTGCGATAAGCTGCACGACTCGCGCTGCTACCCAAAGTATTCAAATGTAGGGTGATGTTTTGAATACCGATTTCCTTGAAGAATTGTGCCGCCATGGCAATAGTCTCCACATCCGTCGCAGGATTGCTAGATCCAAAGCACTCAACCCCAATCTGGTGGAACTCACGCAGACGCCCTGCCTGTGGACGCTCGTAGCGGAACATAGAACCCATGTAGTATAATTTCACAGGCTTTTGCACCTCAGGCGCAAAAAGCTTATTTTCTACATAAGAGCGCACAACTGGAGCAGTTCCTTCCGGACGAAGCGTGATGTGGCGGTCTCCCTTGTCATAGAAGTCATACATTTCTTTACTAACGATATCCGTCGTATCTCCCACCGAGCGGCTAATCACTTCATAGTGCTCAAAAATCGGCGTGCGGATTTCTTGGTAATTGTACTTGCCAAAGGTCTTACGGGCAAACTCTTCCACATACTGCCACTTAGCAGACTCTTTCGGCAAAATATCTTGGGTACCTTTCGGTTTTTGTAATTTCATACATTTCTATCCTTTTCAGAGTGTCATTACCCCTATTTTATCATATTTCAGAGGACAAGAAAAGGCAGACCTCAGATTTCCTAGACAAAGCTTACCTTGTTTGCTATCCTAAATATAGGATTATCAGAAAGGAGACGAGCATGGAGACCTACTATCTCAGCAAGCCTACGGAAAAAGACTTACCCTTTATTGAGACATTCAAACAGGAATTTAGCGAAAAACACCAGCATCTCAACGGTGGCTCACGCCTATCAGAAATGCCTGACCTCGCTGCTTGGCTCAGCCACATCAAGCAGCAAGAAGAACAACCAAAGCCTGACCGCGCACCCTCAACAACCCTGATTTTCAAACGTCAAAATGAGGATAAAATCATCGGGATTGTCAATATCCGCCATCATATCGAGCAGGATTTTCTAGTGAATGTAGCCGGTCACATCGGCTACTCTATTGCACCAAGCGAACAAGGAAAAGGTCTTGCAAAAGTCCAACTAACACAAGCGCTTGAGTTTTGCAGACATCTAGGATTGACAAAGGTTTTAGTGACCTGTGCAAGCTGGAATGTCGCTTCCAGACAAACAATTCTAGCCCAGCCCCATTGCCACTATGAAGACAGCAGACTAGCTCCTGATGGTGATACCATGGAACGCTACTGGATTGACTTGAAAAAATAATCAGAGCTTTACATGAATTTTTCAAAATAATACGTTTTCATCATCAAATCCCTTGCAAAAATGTCAGAATTGTGAGAAAATAACAACAATTCAGTTCATGGGAGGGATTGCATGCGAGACGATATTCAGATAAATGACCGAGCGCTAGCGCTCAAAGACCAGTTGATTGAAAGATTAGAGCGAATTTATGACCCTGATGTCGAGCTAGATATCTACAATCTCGGCTTACTCTACGAGATTTCTCTTGATGAAAATGGGCATTGCAAGGTGGTGATGACCTTTACAGACACCGCCTGTGAATGTGCAGAGACCATTCCGATTGAGATTGTGGATTCGCTCAAGCAGATTGAGGGAATTGAGACGGTGACGGTTGAAATTACTTGGTCACCAGCTTGGAAAATCACACGTATCAGCCGTTTTGGCCGCATTGCCTTGGGGATTAGTCCTAGATAAAGAAAAAAATAGGCAGGAATAAGGCCCTGCCCCCATAAAGTGAGACCAAAGAAAAACACTCCATGAATTCTACTATAATAGAATTAGGAGTGTTTTCTTATGGTCAAAAAAGCATATTCACTAGACATAAAACTAGCTTGTATCGAAATGAAAAAAGCAGGTAAATCCAACAAGGTTATCATGGAAACCCTAGGGATAAAGAATGATAGTCAAATTTACACATGGTGGAAATGGTATCAAAACAATGAACTTCACCGCTTCTACCAACCTGTCGGAAAACAATATACTTACGGTAAAGGGATGACAGAATTATCTGAGGTTGAACAATTAAGATTAGAGGTAAAGCTGCTAAAAAAGTATCGCAGCTTGATAAGGAAATCGATAAAATAGCCCTTATCAAGCTTGTAGAAGACTATAAAGCTGACTATCCAATCCCGATGATTTTGGCTTGTTTTGGTGTGGCAAGATCCACCTACTATCGCTGGAAATCTGAGCCAGCAACGGTAAAAACGATGGATGATGTCACTGAGAAGATTGAGATATTATGCCTTGAAAATGGCTATATTTATGGTTATCGAACCATTACACGGCTTTTAAAAAGCAGATATGGTTTGACAGTGAATCATAAGAAGGTCTATCGTATCATGAAACAAAATGGTTGGCTTTGCCGTGTCAAAACAAAGAAGGTCCCAAAACTTGGGAAATCTTACTATGTCACTGAAAATAAGCTCAATCGGGATTTCCAAGCCAAACAACCCCTTCAAAGATTGGTTACGGATATCACTTATCTCTATTTCGGAAACTGTAAACTTTATCTCTCGTCCATTATGGATTTGTATAACCGAGAGATTGTAGCTTATACAATTTCAGATAGTCAGGATACAGACTTTGTTTTAGATACGTTAAATCAGTTGGATTTACCGAAAGGAACACTCTTACACAGTGATCAAGGTTCAGTCTATACCTCTAAAGCCTATTACCAAACATGCACAGAAAAAGGCATTATCCGCTCCATGTCTCGAAAAGGAACACCCGCAGATAACGCCTGTATTGAATGGTTTCATTCCGTCTTAAAGTCTGAAACCTTCTATCTCCATAACTGGAGAAACCTAACTAAAGATAGTATAACAGATATTGTCAAAAATTACATCATATTTTATAATGAAACGAGAATTCAACGGAAATTAAAAGACCTATCTCCTATAGAATATAGGAAACAGGTCTCAAAATAGTGTTTTTCTTAGGTCTCATTATTGGGGTGCAGTGCCAAAAATTCCTAACCGTTTTTTATAGTACAATACAGTCTTGTCCAAAACATTGATAAAACCAACGTTCTATTAACAAACTAGCGAGTAACTCTTCGATAGCCCTAGTTCCACCCCTTCACAAATAAGAATGATGAAAGCTAGTCAACTTATAGGGATGGGAGGCAATTTAGCTCGAACTCAAAAAGAAAGGAGTGAGGAACAGCGATTTCTACGAAATCACAATTGCCCCCCACTCCCTTTTTTTATTTTTTACCTGTTTCTTCTGGTTTCCAGAAATCTGTAACCGCTCCTTTAGAAGATGAGGAAACGATATGGGCATACTTACCAAGCACACCACGGCTGTATAGTGGTGGCAATTCTGTTTCTGCCTTGCGTTTTTCCAATTCTTCATCCGATACGCGCATGGTTAATTCCTTAGTATCCTGATCAACTACGACAATATCCCCATCACGCAGATAGGCAATCGGACCGCCATCTTGGGCTTCTGGTGCGATATGACCGACAACAAGACCATAAGTACCACCCGAGAAACGTCCATCGGTCAAGAGGGCAACTGATTCTCCTTGTCCTTTTCCGACCAGGATAGATGATAGGGAAAGCATTTCTGGCATACCAGGACCGCCTTTAGGTCCGACATAGCGAACCACCACAACATCGCCGTCCACAACTTCATCTCGAAGAACCGCATTTACTGCGTCTTCCTCAGTGTTAAAGACTTTGGCTGGACCCTCGTGACGACGGACTTTCACTCCTGATACCTTAGCAACTGCCCCATCTGGCGCCAAGTTCCCATGAAGGACGATAAGTGGACCGTCCGCACGTTTTGGCTGTTCAAGCGGCATGATGACTTTCTGACCCGGTGTCAAATCTGGTGCATCTGCCAAATTTTCTGCCAAAGTCTTTCCTGTACAAGTCAAGCAATCACCGTGTAGGAAACCACGTTCGTACAAGTATTTCATCACAGCCTGCACACCACCGACATTATACAAGTCTTGGAATACATATTTTCCCGATGGCTTCAAATCTGCCAAATGTGGTACTTTTTCTTGGAAATCATTGAAATCATCCAAGGTCAACTCCACATTTGCCGCATGGGCAATGGCAAGCAAGTGCAAAATCGCATTAGTAGAGCCGCCTAACGCCATAACCACTGTAATGGCATTTTCAAAGGCTTTTCTAGTCATGATGTCTTTTGGATAAATGCCTTTTTCAAGCAATTTGACAACTGCACGACCAGCTTCTTCAACGTCACGCGCTTTTTCCGGAGACTCTGCTGGGTGAGAAGACGATCCAGGCAAACTCATCCCCATCGCCTCAATCGCAGACGCCATGGTATTTGCCGTGTACATACCCCCACAGCCACCAGGGCCAGGGCAGGCGTTACATTCATAGGCATGGACTTCCTCTTCGGTCATGTCGCCATGATTCCATTTTCCGACCGACTCAAAGACCGATACAAGGTCAATGTCTTTGCCGTCCAGATTTCCAGGTGCAATCGTTCCACCGTAGACAAAAATCGCTGGGATGCCGGTATTTGCAATCGCAATCATAGAACCTGGCATATTTTTATCACAGCCCCCAATAGCGACCAAAGCATCACAGTTATGTCCGCTAATCGCCGTCTCAATCGAGTCTGCAATGATATCCCTAGACGGGAGAGAAAAGCGCATACCTGGCGTTCCCATGGCAATCCCGTCCGCCACGGTAATTGTTCCAAACTGCACAGGCCAAGCACCTTGGGATTTCACCCCTTCTTTGGCTAATTTTCCAAAATCATGGAGATGGATATTACACGGCGTATTTTCCGCCCAAGTCGAAATCACTCCTACAATCGGCTTTTCAAAATTATCATCTTTCATCCCTGTCGCACGCAACATGGCACGGTTAGGGGACTTAACCATCCCTTGATAGATGTTACTACGAATACGGATATCTCTTTTCTCTGTCATCAAGCTCTCCTCTCAAGTGTCTTTTGTTTCCATATTATACCATAAATGTATCGCCAAGGGGAGGAATTTGTATAAATTTTTTGAATATTCTGATGAAAAATGTCAGACAATTTTAGATTTCTCTTAAAAAATGAAAAAAATCTGTCAAGTAACTTTACTTTACAAAAAAAATGTGATATTCTAGTACAGTTGGCGAAAGCCAAAGTAAGATTAGAATCTAAACGAGCAAGTTACTCGTATCATCACAACGGAGGATAGAAAGAAATGGCAGTACCTGCACGTCGCACATCAAAAGCGAAGAAAAACAAACGTCGTACGCACTACAAATTGACAGCTCCATCTGTACAATTTGATGCAACTACTGGAGATTACTCACGTTCTCACCGCGTATCTTTGAAAGGATACTACAAAGGACGTAAGATCGCTAAAGCTGCTGCAGCTGAATAATAGAAGGGAGATACCATGCGCGTAAATATCACACTTGAACACAAAGAATCTGGTGAACGCTTGTACCTTACTTCTAAAAACAAACGTAACACTCCAGACCGTCTTCAATTGAAAAAATACTCACCAAAATTGCGTAAACACGTGATTTTTACTGAAGTCAAGTAGTCATTCACTACACGTCAATAGACGGTAAAAACCTTGATTTCATGCGATTTTTGAAATTTTGAATTTCACTACATTGCAATAGAAATCAACCGAATCACTACATTTTTCACTACCTTTATTTGAAATAAGAATACTGATTCGGACAATTAAAAGCAAGAGGAGCTTCATCAAAAAACTCCTCTTTTCTTATACTTTCATTCCTAAAAATATTAGAATAGCTTGTTCTTTCCAACGATTGCTGAGAATCCAAAAGCAACTCCCACATGATGAATAGGAGTTGCTTTTTTGATGAATGTATATTATTTATTGCTTGTAACAGCAGGAAGTACATATCTGTGAGGTGTTTGATTTTCTCCAAGACTATCAATCAAATCTATTCTTGATAAACAATATTTTCCTTTAGAAAAAGGCTCTATAGAAACATTCTCAGCAGATAATGCAAACCAACGATAACCCTTCTCAATATCTTCATTTAATGAATCCTTGAACTGTTTTGGAACATTATATCCCTTAACTGCTTGGAGATTATCATTATTTGCTTGAAATCGACCGCTACCATTAATGAATGCTTTAAAACATTGATTTTTATCTTGGTTCACAAACATTATTTCTTTGCAACTTGTAGGGGTTTTTATATCTGTTTTGGTAGTAAATAGTAGCTGTTTATATTTTTTTAAATGTTCAAAATGATACTCAAATACTTCTTGTGGTGAAAAAGAAGAACTCGGTCCTAGACGATATGCTAAAATTTCTTCTGCCATTTTTTATCCTCTTTTCTTTTTCAATCCTACTAAGCTAACAAGGCTGATACTTGCTGTACCGAGCAATGTTAGGATAGAGTTATTTGTTCCTGTTTTTGGTAAGCTATTAGCTGTTGGAATAGCTTGTTTAGATGCTTGATTGTTACGAACAGTTGAAACGGCTTTTGCAGGCATTCCTTGTCCGTAAGTAGTCTGACTTCCCATGTATTGTGGGGTTTTCATATCGGATTTCGAAGGCTTCATACCAAGGGTATCAACCTTATCTGTTTTGTCTTTTTGAGTTCCGACAGTTGTACTAGGTTTTTTGTTTCCACCAAGAGCACCGCCATTTTGTGAACCAACCCCAATCTGACTATCTCCTCCGAGTGTCCCATGGTCTTGAACTTTAGGAAGCTCATATACAGGCTTGCTAGCAGTTACGCCTGTACCAACTTCGTGGTGTTTTTCAGGCTGAGGCTGTGCATCGAACTCAGCTTTAAGTGCAGAGTAACGAGCAAGCGCATTTTCATAAGCAGTCATCAAACGATTCAGCTCCTCACGCTCCGCAACTACTAAAGCTGCTTGACGTTCTACCCCTTCTTCGGCTGCCACTTTAGCAGTCATCAAACGAGCCAATGTCTCCTGACGGCTAGATACCGCCTGAGCTAGGGAAGTGTAAAGGTCTTTGGCTTCTTTAACTGCACGAGCCAAAGAACGAACGCTAGCCAATTCATTTTGAGCTGATTCAAGACGAGTTTCAGCGCCAAGCTTAGTAGAGTTAGCTGCTGCCAAAGTAGCCTTAGCTTGAGATACCGCTACTGGGTCTACTACCGTTTTGGTTACTTCTTTGGTAACTTGCTTAGTGGTAGACGTACCCCCTGAGCGGACTTCGTATGGGTTCGCTAGGGCTGGGGAGTCAGAGTCTACCAAAGCAATAGGTGCAAAACTAGTCGGGATACCATGTACACCGTACTCAACCGCTGGAGTGATTACAAACTGTTTAGCATCAGAAGTAAACCCAAGTAACTTTAAGGTAGTGGCATAATTATTTGTTGACTTATTAAATAATAATGGTATAAGAGAATTATAGATTGAATTGTAAAGTTACCCTTCTGTAAGGAAGATTTCATTACCGCCATGGAAGAAATCATCCCCATGATTGATTGGTAAAGTAACGCTAGTATTATAGTCAGACTTCAAACCTTGACCTACTTTGCTGATGACCTCATCAAAGGTAACCCCTTCGGAAGATAACCCACTACGCCCCTTAGCCTCCTGTACCGACTGATACTTGTTAGCAAAGGCTGCTGTAGCCTCGGATACCTCGAGCAACGGTTGACCAAAAAGACTGCGGACATGGTTCAAAACGGCTGCGCCGTAAAGGCTGAGATTGCGAGAGAGGTCTGCTGGGAGTGGTTGTCGGATGTCATACTTGGTACTGTTGTCTAAGTTTTCAAGACCTGAATGTTTAGCCGTCTCGCCTAGATTCTTCAGGTTGTACTCACCCAAGTCACCATAAGTAGCAGTCAACAAAGGTTTACCACTTCTAGAGTACTTAATAACCTCAGTACCCCCTTTTTTGATGGCTGCATCGACCGCATCAGCAGTGCCAGTACCATTGGCTAGGTCTTTGATAGCCTGAATATACTCAGGGTTCACAAAGATACGAGCATCCTTATCTGCTGTCTTAGGGTCATAAAGCTGAGACTTAGCCCCCTCAGCAGGTACTTCTACTGTCTCCGTAACTGTTTCAGTTACTTCAGTACCCCTCTCGGCAAGAGCAAGGTCTTGTTCAGCGTCGCTAACGGTTTTGATACTATCGGCAAGAGCCTGACTCGCATCAGCTACCTTCGTTTCGACGGCTTCGACTGACTGGCTACCAAGAGCCGACTCCGCACGAGTAACCGCCTCTTTAGCTTCCGCAACGGCTTGACTATCTACGTCCTTAACCTCCGCAATCTGAGTATCAAGACTAGCTACCTCCGCACGATTAGCCTCAAGACTAGCCTCCGCCTCTTTAACAGTACTATCCTGAGCGAGGACTGCACTATGAGTAGTATCGACTGCCTCTTTAGCCTCAGTAAGCTGAGCTTCCGTTACTGTACTGGTAGGCGCTACCGCCTCAGTAGCGGTTGCCGTGCTAGTACCCTCAACACTATCAGCACTAACAGATACCCCTCCTAGAGCCAAAGCTCCCGACAAAGCCAACACACCGACAGCGCCGTAAGCCTTAGACACCTTAATGGTGCCACTATGGGATTGATTTTTCGCCATATAAAACTCCTTTTTTCGTATTATAAAGATATTATATCACAACTTCAGTCTTTTGGTGTATATTTTATTCTAAAAAACGGTCTTTAGGGGTTGGTAACTATCTTAGAATAAACTTGTATGATAGTTAGTGAGGTGATACCATGACCAATACTAACTTAAAAACACTTGTGGCTAAGCAAATCAGACATTTAAGACTGAAAAAAGGAATGACACAAGAATACCTAGCTGAGAGAGCAGATTTAGGCTTCAATTACATTTACCGTTTAGAGAGTAAAGCATTGAACGTGAAAATCGACACCATAGAGAAAATTATGCAAGCACTCGAAGTTGATATTAGCACCTTTTTTAATATAGAAAATCAACATCGAGGAACAGAATTTTCTAAACTAATAGATGATATTGAACAGCTTCCTAAAGAAAAAAGAGAGCCAACCATAAAAGCTCTCAGAAGTATATTAAAACAGATAGATTAAGCCAAGTCATTTGTAGACTCGGCTTTTTGTATATTCTACTCTAGCTTTGAATAAATTTAGGAACTATATTCAAATAAAGAATTATCATAAAACAGAAAATGTCCTCATATTTTGAAGAAATAGACAATATCCTTCATTTTAGATTTCTACATTTCCTACAATATGTAGCAATACTTTATCACAACACCACAACATGTTTTCCAACAAATTGTCCTGATTCTAGGTTGTCGTGAGCTTGTCCTACTTGAGCGAGTCCATGATAGATTTTGGCGATTGGGATTTTGATTTTCCCTTGTTCAATCGCTGTTAATAGCTCCGCAAATACAGAGGCTGGTAGGTCTTCTACATCACCACCGTAGCTGGTTAGGTATTTTCCTTTAGGGATTGTAAATGGGGAGAAATTCTCCATGGTCCAGCCTCCACCTAAGGCTCCTGTAAAGCAGATGTAGCCTCCTTCCTTCAAGAAAATCATATCTTGAAAGAGCGTGGTCATACCGACCAATTCCAAGATCTTGTCCACACCTTGGGGTGCGACTGCTGCAATCTGCTGAGATAGGGTTTCGTCATCCAAGAGAGGAGCATCACAGCCAAAACTCTTCAGGATTTCTAACTTATCTTCCTTGCGGCTGGTGGCGAAGACTGTTGCGCCCATAAATTTAGCTAGACTAATTGCCATTAATCCGACCGTTGACGTACCGCCACGGATTAAAAGTGTTTCTCCTGCTTGTAATTGCAGCCCTTTTGTCAGCGAGCCATAAGCCGTCTGAAGCATTTCAGGAAGGGCCCCTAGCTTTCCCCAGTCAAGGCTAGAATCAAAGGGAATCAGCTTGTCTTCTGCCACTAACATGTACTCCGCGTAAGAGCCGTCTACCGAGCGTCCTAGACCACTCATCATGGTTGCCACCTGTTGCCCTACTAAAAACGGACTATGCGAAGCTACTTCTTCAATCACTCCGACGCCTTCAATCCCTAAAATACGGGGAAAGGAAAAATCAGCATCCGATTCGCCTTTACGGCTGGTCACTTCTGATTCATTGACCCCAAAGGCTTTGACACGCACCAAGGCAAATCCTTCCTTGACAGTTGGCGTTTCTACCTCAATCGGTACTAAGTCCTTTGTCTCACATGGTTTGTCTAACTGAATGGCTTTCACACTTAGCCTCCTCTTCCTTTAGTTGATAGCTCCATTACGGGCGTTGAATGCCGTCAAATGTTTCTAAGACCAATTTAGCATGTTCTGTCGCATCATATGGCAGATTTCCGATGCCGTTTACATATAGTCGGTCCTTAGTAACAGTCGGCCAAGGCAGTTCTTTTCCTTCTGCAAGAGCAAGAACTGCATCGCGAACCTGCACATCACGCGCCATCTGCTCCTCGCTAGCACTTGGGCTGGTTTGTCCGACAATTCCATACATCTCTGTACCATGCACGGCGTAGTCTGCTCCCTCAACTGGTCCAACTGCCATTAAATAGGCTTTCCCACCAGCACTGGCATGAGCAAGAGCACCCCTCGTCTGAGGAAGGGTGAAGGAGAAGTTTGTTAGCAGATTGCCTCTGATTTCAACTGGCTTTAAGTCATCCGCATTGAACACTTCCATAATCTGGCGCGCCCGTGTCAAGGTGATGCGGTTGCTATGAGCAAATTCTTCAACCAACCCTTGCACGCTGCCTGGATCAAATTCTTTCGTTTTGTGTAAAACCCACCAATAGGTCTCTTGCGAAGTACTGCTAAAGAGAATGTCCACATCTTTATGCTTCCCACTCTCTAACACAGTCATGGCATGTTCAGCAATCACTCCATTTGGAAGGTGGCGGTCATCTGTCATGGCAATGACATTGTTATCTACACCGTGTTGAACTCCTGGGTCTGCTGCCTGCGTAGCACTCATAGCTTCTGCCAATTCATAGGCATCCACTTCGAGCAATTTTTCAGGATCATCTTCGCAGCCAAAATGCTTAAGAACTTTCAAGGCACGCTCTTCTGAAACCCAAGCAGGAACTAGACGCGCTGGCATACCAGAAAAGGCTGCAATATGATGAAAGAGGCCATCTGCTTCAGGGACACCAAGCAAGCTAAAAATTGAAAATGCACCTGCACTATGCCCTGTCAGGGTCACATTGTTTGGATCTCCGCCAAATTCTTGAATATTCTCTTTGACCCATTTCAGAGCAGTCACCATATCCTGCAAGCCTAGGTTGGTCGCATCTTTTAGCTTGCCACCATACTGGGCTAGTGACAGAAAACCAAAAGGTCCTAAGCGGTAATTGATGGATACGCCAATCACTCTACCAGTCGCTGCTAAACCAGCAGCATTTGAGGTGGTTTGCCCATTTGATCCAAGGACCCAGCCTCCTCCATGGATATAAATCACGACTGGCAAGAGCTCATCCCCACGGTCTTCAGGCGCCCAAACATTCAAGTTCAAGCAATCCTCGCTAAAGCCATTGTCAGCCTCTAACCAGCTAGTATCTCCCGCCTGCAAAGGCGCTGGCCCCTTTTCATCATAAGGAAGACTCTTGTCAAATGGGACAAGTTCTGGCTTTTGAAAACGTGCCGCTTTCGCGTAGGGAATTCCTAGCCATTCACGAACATTTGAAAATTTTTGATTGATTTTTGACATTTCTACTCCTTCTTTCTAATACACTATTGTCCTATCTTACACTATACCGCAACGTGACAGTCAAGCATTTTCTGAAAAATGTTTATATAAATTCTGGTAGACTTCATGCGTCAACCGGCAATCATGGAGCGCTCGGTGTTTATCCCGACCCTGCAACTGAAAATAAGCAGTCAAATCATCCAAGCGGTGATGTGACAAGTCCAAAAAACGCCTAGACAGCCGAAGTGTGTCAACCATGTCATTGGTCAAATAAAGGCCATGCACCACTAGCAAATTGTCATAGAGAAAATTCACATCAAAGTGGACATTGTGCCCCACAATCACATCCTCTCCCAGAAAAGCATAAAAATCTAGCAAAACCTGAGGAAGTTCTGGCGCGCTCATCAGCATCTGATCGGTAATGCCTGTCAAGTTTTTGATAAAAGGTGTCAAGCGCTGATGAGGATTGATCAGCATGGAAAACTCGGCGTCAATCTGATGGTTCCGAATTCTGAGGGCTGAGATTTCAATGATTTTAGCCTGTCTGCCTGCCACACCTGTCGTTTCAATATCCACTACGGTGTAGTCTGCTAGATGAGCTAGCAGGCTTTGTCCTTTGTGCACTCGTTGGTTTTTGAGGTTCATTTGCTTGCTCCTCCTACTCTTCCACGATTCGATATTGCAAGACTTGTTGGGCGGATGAGCCGTTTTTAATCAATCGCTGGTCAGTATTGAACTGCCAGAGAATGTCATCGACCTTTAAATCGTGTTCCTTACTGTACTCTTGCAGCTTTTCCAGTCCTAGCAGGATATTTTCCAAACTGGTGTCAATCTTAATCGACACATAGCGACCCGAAGGTTTGGTGATTTTGGGCATAAGGGTCTGGCTAGCAACAGTTGCCGTTTCCTTGATAAAGCGAAAGGCAGCAGTCATATAGTCTTGGGCTTGATCAAGCGGTAATTCTGTCAAAAAACCTAGTTGGCTAGGCATCCTGCTCGCCATATCTCCCAAGTCTGTCATAAACTCCGCGTACAGCTGGGCGATATCATCAGGCGCACAATCTGCCGCCAAGTCCGTACACCAAAATTCCTTCTCAGGATAAAAGCCAACTTCAACCTCTCCTGTCTTCATCTCCTGATAGGTCAAGGGATGATGTTTATGAATCTCGAGCATTCGCTCAAGGAGCTGCAAATGACGGATATGTTCTTGCAGTTTTTGCTGGTGCTGCGCTAAGGATTACTCCAACTGCTCACCAGTCGAAGACAAAATTTCCTGAATCTCATCCAAGGATAGCCCCAACTGACGCAGACCAGAAATCAACTCAAACTGGTAGAGCTGATCAGGCTCGTAAAACCGATAGCCATTTTCTGCTGTCTTAGCAGGACGAAACAAGCCCTTTTCATCGTAAAAAATCAAGGTCCGTCGAGTCGTTCTTGCCAATCTAGCAAATTCCGAAATCTTGAGCATACAGGGAGAACTCCTTTTTCTATTCTTGTTTTTATGATTATAAACTATAACCTTGCGTTATAGTCAAGAAGAAAATTCTTTTAAAAATACTCCTATCGCAGCCTAAAAAGAACAGTATTCAAGTCGTATATATGGAGTTCATCTTAAAAGACTAGATCCACGTTTCTTGATCCTCACGCAAGCCTTTCTTTCCAATCTTTGACACATGTCGATTTCCTTCAACGTAAAAGCAAAGCGGCGCTGTTCTCCATTCGTCTTGGCAGGTGATCCCGATACGAGGACGTTGGGCTATTTTTTGAGGAACGGCTCCTACTCTCAACTGGAGCCTTGAATCTGGCATGTAGTCGCCATCAAATGCCATTGAAATCCCTGTCTGCCGTGTTAATTTCCCGGGACCATTGCCAAGGACTTGTCCGTCTGGCATTTCCAAAGCACGAATGAGAATCGCTTCTGCTTCATTTTCGGGCTTGGTCACAAAATTAAGCAAGGCATAGCCGTACATCTGATAGACATACCAATGCCCTGCGGCGAGATACATGGAGGCATTTTTCTTTGTCCGTCGACCACCTGAGCTATGGCAAGCACTATCGTGACTTCCGAGATAGGCTTCCACCTCGACAATCCGTCCCAGTAATTTTCCATCTAAGTACAAGTCCATGCCTAGTAAGCTCTTAGCCGTTGCCACGGTATCTAGCTTCATCATCGTTTGAAATTCTTTTGTCAACATGTTTTGATTATAGCATGAATGGGAGAAAATAGTGATTTTTATTCATAAAAGCCCTTACATTTTTGATGTTTTTTTGGTATAATCTTATATTGTGATAAACTTCTCAAGAATAGAAAGATAGGAAATGATATGGCAGGACAAGATTTGTCTCTCATGAAGACGATTGATAAGAGTATTCTCAAAAAAGCAGATTTATTTCAACATAATTTTTGGGCTTATGCCCTCAGATCCATCTTTGCCAGCGTCTATTTGGCGCTAGGAATTGCGATTTCCCTCTATACAGCCGATAAGCTAGAGCATGTCGTGGCTGGGCTTGGCAAATTTAGCTATGGCATCATGTTTGGCTGGGGATTGCTCATGATCCTCTACATGAATGCAGAGCTTGGCACTTCTAATATGATGTATATGACAGTCGCCATCTCTCGCAAAACAATTCCTAAAAAGACCGCTCTGAAAATCCTTGCGACTTGTATCTTCTTTAACTTCGTCGGAGCGATCTTAGTGACTTTTTTACTATCACAGACTGCTCCTTTTGCACTGGGACATATCGCTCCTGATAGCTATCTGATCCAGGGAACGGTCGCTAAGATTGCTAAAAGTCCACTGACTCAGTTTATCGAAGGGATTTTTGCCAATGCCGTGGTCAACATCGCCGTCTTTGTCTTTTTGAAAATGAAAGACGACGCAGGAAAAGCAATCGCCGTGGTCTTTATCATCTTTATCTTTGCCTTCATGGGATTTGAACACGTCATTGCCAATTTCTCTACATTCTCCCTTGCCTTCTTTTCAAATGGCGGACCAGTAGAGGGGATGACAGTCTTATCTGTCCTTAGCAATTTTCTCTTCTCAGGTCTTGGCAATTTTGTCGGTGGTGGTCTTGTTATCGGCTTTCTATACAACTGGCTCAACCACCAATCCACTATCTATGTCGATTAATACTCGTCCTTCTCTTTTATGTAAGAGAGGGATTTTTTACTATCTTGAAATAAAAACATATAAAATCTACATAAAAGCTTGAATTTTCAGAATATTTTTATTAATATAGAGAGAACAAATATCTTTTCGCAAAGAATTTGATTATTTTTAAAGGAGATTCCTATGAAACAACGTTTTTCTTTACGTAAGTATAAGCTAGGCTTAGCCTCTGTTTTACTTGGAATTGCGATCTTTTCAGCAGGACGCCCTGTCCTAGCCGATGAGCTAGTCAGTGCTACTTCGCAAACAACCGAAGAAGTAGTTTCAAGCACAACAGACACTGCACCACAACCAGTCGTAGAGAGCCAGCCTGAAGTGGCTTCTACATCTGAGGTAGCAACTCCAGCTCCTAATCTGGAAGTGCCTGCTCCAGCTCCAGAAGCTACCAATCTGGTGGAAAATCTAGCTGAGACAGCGCAAACAGCAGAACCTACTGCTACGGCTCTACCTCTCAGTGAGAGCAGCAATGCCTTAATCAACCTTTCTCCTGCTTGGAAAGAAGGCTATAAAGGAGAGGGCATGGTAGTTGCCGTCATCGACTCTGGTCTTGATGTCGAACACGACGTTCTCCATCTCTCAGACCCTCTAACTGCCAAGTATAAAGACAAAGAATCCTTTGAAGCGGTGAAAACAGCCGCAGGAATCTCCTATGGAAATTGGTATAACGACAAGGTCATCTTTGGCTATAACTACATGGAAAGCAATTCTGAAATCAAGGAATCAGAAGAGGGATCGCATGGCATGCACGTTGCTGGTATCGCTGTGGGAAATCCAACCAAACCAGATAGCAGTGGCGAGTACATCTACGGTGTCGCTCCAGAAGCACAGCTGATGTTTATGCGGGTATTCTCAGATACCATCCAGGGTACAGATGCTTCCCTGTATGTCCGTGCGATTGAGGATGCTGTTAAGTTAGGCGCTGATAGTATCAACCTCAGTCTCGGAGGCGCAAATGGTTCTCTCATCAATGTCGGCTCTGCTCTTGATGAAGCGATTGACCGCGCGAAAAAAGCGGGAGTTAGCGTTGTAATCGCTGCTGGAAATGACGGAGCTTTTGGCTCAGGGCATGCCGCTCCTTTAGCTGAAAATCCTGACTACGGCCTGGTCGGAAGTCCTTCTACCGCTGCTGGTGCTATTTCTGTGGCGTCTTACAATAACTCCACCATTACAACAGAAATCATGAATGTGGTAAGCTCTGATAGCAACCAGCCTCTTTATAACGGCAAGGTGCCAGTCATCGTTTCTGACAGCGTCATCCCCTTTGAAGCTGGAGAGTCCTACGACTATGTCTTTGCAGGACTTGGAAAAGAAGAAGATTTTGAAAATATCGATGTCACAGGAAAACTTGCCCTCATCAAGCGTGGCGAAATTACCTTCGTTGAAAAGATTAGCAATGCTGTCGCAAAGGGAGCCGTTGGTGCCATTATCTTTAACAACCAAGAAGGTGCCAACATCAGCATGAGTCTTGATGAATTGACAAAAGTGGTCCCAAGTGCCTTTATCCCGCTCAGTTTCGGGGAAGAATTAGTAAAAGGCAACTACCAAGTGCAATTCAACAAGCAAAATGGTATGATTCCAAATCCAGAAGCCAAGCAATTATCTGACTTCTCTAGCTGGGGATTAACCGTTGATGGCGAATTAAAACCGGATGTAGCAGCACCAGGTGGTGCGATTTACTCCTCTATCAACAATGGAAAATACGAATCTAAAAACGGAACCAGTATGGCTTCACCACATGTCGCTGGAGTTGCTGTCCTTGTCAAACAATACCTCAATCAAAAATACCCAAGTAAAACACCAGAAGAAATCGAATCTTTGGTGAAAAACTTGATTATGAGTACGGCAAAACCTCATTTTAATGAGGAAACGCTAGCCTATACTTCTCCACGTCAACAAGGGGCAGGGCTTGTTGACACACATGGAGCTGTTTCAACAGACCTCTATGTGACTGGTACAAATAACTACGCTAGTCTCAGCCTCGGCAATGTCGATTCGAACTTCACCCTATCACTCTTACTCCACAACATCAGTGATACAGATAAGACCCTCACTTATGTGACGGAAGTCAACACAGATACTGTTGAAGATGGTCACATTACCTTGAAACCTCGCTTACTGGAGCAGTTAAAGGGCGAAACCGTTACTGTCAAAGCCAATAGTAGCCTTGCAATTACCGTTAAGGTCGATGCTAGTAAATTCCACGATGAACTCATCGAGCAAATGCCAAATGGGTACTACTTAGAAGGCTTTGTGCGTTTCCTTGATGCTGACCAAAAAGAAGTTGTCAGCATCCCTTATGTCGGCTTCAACGGCGAATGGCAGAATCTCGCTGTTCTTGAAAGCTCTATCTATGAATTACTCAAAGATAATAAGGATGGTTTTTATTTTGCGCGTGTGGATGATCACACAGCCGCAAGCGATAGCGATGCAACTGCCTTGGTGACAGCTAGCTCTGAATACGTCGTTTCCCTCAAGAAAAGAGAAAACCGTGGGGTAGTCATTTTGGGTAGCCAAGTAGACGCTGACGGTGACTCTGTCATTCAAGTGGATGAAACAGGAAATGTTCTCCTTGCATTCTCGCCAAACAATGATAAAAACCAAGACATTATCGGTCTAAAAGGGGTATTTCTCAGAAACTACCGCAATCTTGTGGCTAGTGTTTATAAAGCAGATGACCAAGCAATGGAACATCCGATTTGGCAAAGTGAGGCTGCTGAGGGGGATAAAAACTTCTTCTCAGGAGATCCGAAAAAACCAAAATCAAGCGTTATTGATGAGAGCATCTGGGATGGTACAGATAAAGATGGAAATGATGTAGCTGATGGCACTTACAAATACGTTGTTCGCTACACCCCTCTTGTTCCTGGAGCAAAAGAGCAAACCATCACATTTGATGTCATTCTTGATCGCAAGTATCCAATCATTACAACAGGCATCTATGATGAGGGAACTCGTCACTTCACCCCTCGAGCTGTCATTGAAGAAGGTGGCTCAGGTATCAAACTTGAGCAAGTCTTCTATCTCCATGCAGATGACAAAGGCTTGACCTATACCACTCAAGACTCTTCAAACTATGATAATAAAGTGTTGATTGAGCGCAACGCAGACGGTAGCTACACACTGCCAGAAAATGTAGATCTACAAGAAATCTACTATGCAGTCGAAGACCATGCTGGAAACGGACAAGTCCTGCCTCTTTCTGAAATCATCTTGACGGACAATCACTCTGGACGCGTACAAATCGGTATCAGGGATGAGCAAAACAACGCACTAAATACACTTTATACCTATATCATCCATGATCATAAGGGACAGGTCGTAAATCCTCTCCTCACCCCATCTGGTCTTGTTATCTTACCTTTTGGAGACTACAATGTTGAATTGGTAGCCTATGATCGGGATAATCTGAAACCTGTCAGCGCAAAAGTCTTGCCACTACAAGTCTCAGAAGATAAAAGCTACACAACTCTTCATTTCCTCATGAAATCCCTCACTTGGGCTCCTGTGGATATCCAGTTTAATCAAGCGGCACAATCTGTGGAAGTCACTCTGTTAGACGCTGAAGGACGTACATTTGTACTGCCACTTGAAAAATACTTGGCAAATACCTACGGAAAAGATGTACCAACTGGTAATTACCAACTACAAGTTACCTTGCCAGAAGGGCTTGAGCTCCTCGAAGACATTCAGGAATTGATCGTGTCTCCAGCTGTGACAAACCACCAAGCACTAACCATTATTGACAAACGTAATCTCCTAGCCTTGATTGAGCAGTTAAAAGCGATTTCTGAAGAAGCTCGTTACTTCAACGCTCAAGAGGCAACCCTGACTGCCTTTACAGAAAGCCTTCAAGCAGCAAAAGAAATTGCTAGTCAAAAACAAACTCAAGAAACGTTAGATAAGGTAACAGCTCAACTAGAAGCTGCGCTTAAGGCTTTGGACGGAAAAGAGACAGACTTCAGCAAACTCCTTGAAGCCTTGAAACAGTACAGCCCAGTTGTGGCTTCTGCGACCTATTTCAATGCAGATAGTGATAAAAAGCTAATCTATGACACCACCTACCGTGTGGCTCAGCTTTTGGTCGATAAAGCAGGTATGACGCAAAAAGACGTGGATGCTGGTCTTCAACAACTTCTTGACGCCCAAGCTGCCTTGAACGGTCAACCAACCAACCTTAGCCGTCTTAAGGAATTGGTGAGCCAAGATCAGACATTACGAACAACGGCTGCTAGCTATGTATTTGCCACAGAGCCTCAAAAAGCCTTGTATGAAGCAAGTATTGATGCTGCTAAAGCAATCTTAACAGACCCTGCTGCTACTCAAGAGCAAGTCAACCAAGCCATCGCAACTCTTGAAAAAGCAATCAAAGATCTTGATGGTCGTCCTGCTTATACAGCAAACCTTGAAAGTCTAGTAGCTGATCAAGTAGAATTCCAACAAACAAGTGCTAAGTACCGCTTTGCGACAGAGACAGCCCAAGCAGAATACGCAACAGCTCTTACCGCTGCTAAAGCTGTGCTTACAAATCCACTGGCGAGTCAAGCAGAAGTCGATCAAGCTCTTGCCATCCTCAAACAAGCCATGGAAAACCTTGACGGACTTGAGCCTAATAAAGCTAGCTTGGAAACATTAGTTCAAGCACAAGCAACGTTCCAACAAACAAGTGCTAAGTACCGCTTTGCGACAGAGACAGCTCAAGCAGAATACGCAACAACTCTTGCCGCTGCTAAAGCTGTGCTTACAAATCCACTGGCGAGCCAAGCGGAAATTGATCAAGCTCTAGCAACCCTCAAACAAGCCATGGAAAACCTTGACGGACTTGAGCCTAATAAGACAAGTTTAGATAAATTAGTTCAAGCACAAGCAACGTTCCAAGAAACAAGTGCTAAGTACCGCTTTGCGACAGAGACAGCTCAAGCAGAATACGCAACAGCTATTGCCGCTGCTAAAGCTGTGCTTACAAATCCACTGGCGAGCCAAGCAGAAGTTGATCAAGTTCTAGCAACCCTCAAACAAGCCATGGAAAACCTTGACGGGGTTGAACCTAACAAGACAAGCTTGGAGGAGTTAGTTCAAGCACAAGCAACGTTCCAAGGAACGAGCGCTAAGTACCGCTTTGCGACAGAGACAGCTCAAGCAGAATACGCAACAACTCTTGCCGCTGCTAAAGCTGTGCTTACAAATCCACTGGCGAGCCAAGCGGAAATTGATCAAGCTCTAGCAACCCTCAAACAAGCCATGGAAAACCTTGACGGAGTTGAGCCTAATAAGACAAGTTTAGATAAATTAGTTCAAGTACAAGCGACATTCCAAGAAACAAGTGCTAAGTACCACTATGCAACTAAAACCACTCAAGGAAGCTATGCGACTGCTCTTGTCCTTGCACAAACTGCCTTGAGCAATCCACTTGCAAGCCAAGCAGAGATTGACGCTGCAAAAGAGACTCTTGAAAAAGCGATGGCAGAGCTCGATGGTGTTGAACCTCAAAAACAACCAACACTGATTGCACAACCAGCTAAAAAACAAGAAACACCTACAAGAAAACCTGTCAGCCTCCCTGCTCCATCTCTTCTTGCTACGACAACTACTACCAGTAAGAAAGTAGAAACAACTACTCTACCAGTTGCCACAACAAAAGCAACCTTACCAAAAACAGGTAGCACAACGCTTGACACCAACCTTGTAGCCGCAGGATTTATCCTCCTAGGACTTGGTTTTATGGTTCAAAAACGCAAAGAACAACAATAACATCTCTTCAAACTAGGCGGAGACAAACTTCAGAGATTGGGAACATTCCCAGTCTCTTTTTGCATATATAGTTATTTCGTTTTGATTTAGTATGAGGCAACGTCGCAGACATCACTAAAGTTAGGCAGAGTAACGACATAATAAATCAAAACGAAATGACTATATTTTCTTGACAAGCTCTATCAATAGGTATATAATTTATATATAAAATAATTATATATAATTTTTTAATACATAAGGAGGTGAGAGTATGTATTTCCCCGTATCATCGACCTTGATTGAATTTCTAATCTTATCCATTGTGGAAAAGGAGGATTCCTATGGCTATGAGATTAGTCAGACCATCAAGCTCATCGCAAATATCAAAGAGTCCACGCTCTATCCGATTTTGAAAAAATTGGAAAAAAACGACTTTTTGACCACTTATTCTCAGGAATACCAAGGGAGAAAACGCAAATACTACTCCATTACCCAAGGAGGCGTTGAAGAACTTGCTGTCCAAAAATTAGAGTGGGAACATCATACGGAAACTATTGCAGGGATTATTGAAGGGAGGATTCGAAAATGACACGCGACGAATATCTAACACAACTCAAAAAATACTTGAAAAAATTACCCCAAAAAGATTATGAAGAAGCGATTGACTACTTCACCGAGTATTTCGACGAGGTCGGTCCAGAAAACGAAGAAAGGGCGATTGAAGAATTGGGTACACCTAAAGAAGCTGCCCATGATGTCCTTCGTGACCTCTTAAAAGAAAAAGTGAATAGCGATGAGCCTGAGCAACGAAAACATATTCTTTTGATTGGGATTTTAGCACTCTTTGCAGCACCTGTGGCAATACCCGTAGCTATCGGTATTGCAGCTAGCATCATCGGCTTACTATTAGGCATTCTTGCGGTTGCCTTTACACTTTGCTTCACCATTTGTTTACTGAGTTTTACGACTTTTTTGATAGGTGCTAGCCTCATTTGGGAGAGCTTTACCGTACTGCTTGCGACATCTAGCAATGCCTTTGCCCTTGGTTTTGGTTTGGGCTTATTTGCCATAGGAGCTTCTCTCTTAACCTTTCTAGCTGCCTTTTACATCATCAAAGGGACAAAATGGACTCTTTTAAAAGTCATTCAAGGAATTAGCCAAAGAAGGAGGAAAGTAGCATGAAAAAATGGAAATCATTCGTATTTGGAGCAGGCTTGGCTTCCCTTGTCCTTGGTATGGCGCTAAGCGCCATCGGCATTCGTAACGAGGGCTTTAAAGACATTGAGACAGCCTATGGAAAAGTGACCTTTACCGAGGATATTTCGGAAAAAGAAAGCAAGACACTCAAAAAAGTCAGCGTGGACGTGGATACCCAGCATGTCCTCATCATTCCTTCCCTCGATAATCAAATCCATATCCGCTATTTTGTAGCCGATAAACAAAAAGATAAGATTCGTCATACGTTAAAAGACGGCACACTCTCGATTCATGAGCAGAATCACCATGATTCCCATCTCGAACTCTCAAGTGGCTTTGCGCCTTTGGTCAGCTTTATCCAACATAATCAACGTAATGCCTATAATGTCTACATCGAAGTTCCAGAAGGACTTGCCCTTAATGAGGTGAAAGCCACTGTTCTCCAAGGAGATATCAAAATCGGTGACATTAGTAGCCAGACAGTGTTCGCAAATAGCGATTTTGGCAATGTCAATCTTGAACAGACAAACTTCAAAAAAGGAGAGTTCAAGGTCAATCAGGGGATCATTGGGCTAAATCAATTAGCACTTGAACAGGTCACCATCAAATCCAGTGGTCAGCTAAACATCTTTAAGAGTAACCTCTCAAAGACTGATATTACAGGCGAAGATGGACCTGTCTTTATCCAGCAAAGCAATCTACTTGAGAGCAAAGTCACCAATCCAGATGACACGATAGCCATGTTCAAAGGGCAACTGACAAGCAGTCAATTTAAGACAACAACGGGCGATATCAACTTCTCTCACACAAGTTTCACGGGAAACAATACCGCAACCACTCAAGATGGCAAGACTCAAATGAGACTCAACCAAAAAGAACTCAATCACCTTCACCTCTTTGCTCAGACCAAACAAGGAGAGCTCACCTCTGACTTTGACGGCAAACAATCCACCCAAACCTACGAACACCAGGTAGAACCGTCAGGAAATAACATCACTCTCACCTCTGACACAGGAGACATTGAAATCCTAAATAATCCATATGGATAACTCATAAAAATAAGACTGAGCATCTACTCAGTCTTATTTTTTATATCTCTTCTAGCCAAGGAAGAACTTCCTCATCATGAATGTGTTTTCTCGCTAACGAACTGAGATCTTGGTCGCAGCCATCTATCGTTCCCAACTTCAACATCAACTTATGTGGCATATCGTCTTTGATATGATAGAGTTGGCT
The DNA here is from genome assembly GCA_040719455.1 of Streptococcus pneumoniae. NCBI lineage: Bacteria > Bacillati > Bacillota > Bacilli > Lactobacillales > Streptococcaceae > Streptococcus > Streptococcus pneumoniae. The sequence continues at coordinate 1,647,006 of JBFDTN010000001.1, forward strand.
ATGGCAGGTTTTGCAATAATAGCGCTTTTTCCCTGGTGATGATTCGTAGATCACTAATGACTCTTGACCAGATAGCAAGGTAAAGCTAGACAAGTCCACCACCGAATTTGCCGAAAAAGCTGTTGCACTAGCTTTTCTGCAAAAAGACAATAGGAAATGTAAGCTCTGTGACTTCATAGCTCACCTCACGGCACAAACACGAACCTGTAATCATCAAATGACTCCTCCTTATACGAAAAATCAAGGTCGCTTGTTAGTCGAACTTGACTACTTTTAATGAAGTGAAAATTCTCTCACATTGCCCTCATAGTTCGCCCATTCCTTGCTGAAAAAGGCTGGATTGATATGATAAGCTGGGGCGGGTTTAGGATTTGAAACAAAAGGATCAACGACCTTGTCAAACTCGAGCCAACCCAGCCAGCCCATGTGAATGGTGTCCTGCATGAAGTAGGGCTTGCCACCATCTTTTGAGAAGTCAGCGATATGGCTAAAACCTTGACTTTCTAGCTGGTATTTAATCTTTGTCACCGCTTTTTGGTACATAGCCTTATCAAGCCCCGTATAGTCCATCCACTTTTCATTGACCGGCGGAATGACAAAGAGAACATTGATCTTAGACTCCGCAAATTGATTCAAGACCAACTGTAAGTCGTTGTATTCAGGCGACTGAACGTAGGATAAATGCTTTTGAAATCCTTTTAATTCCTTGAGTTTCTTGGTCAAGCGTTTCTTATAAAAGGTATCATCAATCCCAAAATCATTGGTTTTGGTGTGCTCTTTGGCTTCTTCAATCGCTACTTTTTCAAGCTCTTGATAAGAAAATGTCTCTGGTAATTTCTCCAATTCTGGCAAGACTTTTTTCTCATAATTATCATTATTTTCAGAAGTCAGATTGCTGAAAAAGAGATCCTGCCGTTTGTTGATACGCTCCATGAGATAGATATACTGTTTATCAAGGCTGCTAAAGCTTTCTTGATTTGCCAACTGCTTGACCTTATCTTTCATGGCTACATTTGGATAAAGTGCTAGAAGACGTTCTGCTGCATAGCGTGCTGCCTCATCTTCTTTTTGCTGGTAGAGAAAGCTCGTCAGCTGATCACTATTAAAATACTGCTGAAAAGCACTCGAATCATATCCGGTCTTTGTAAACCACTGGGGTGAGACAACATAGACAGCAGTCTTATTTTCCAATTCTGGCAATATCTGCTGCATACCAAAATATTGGTTGAGAGAAGCCGCCCCACGCTGTCCTAAAAAGTAAGGACGATAGGTACGATCATACTTCTCAGCTAGGACTGCTGGGTGCATACTATCAAAACGAAGCCACTCGCTCGAGCCAAAAAATGGGACAAAGCGATGATTCTCATCTGTCAAAGCTCGAACTTTTTGCGTTCTGCCTTTGAAACTGCGAGTCGTCAAGGTCACCGCTGAGCGTTTTTCTACCTCCACATCATGGCTGAGATTTGTCGGATAAAAGAGCAAAAATGCTCCCACCATCAAGGCCGCACAAAAGACTGGTCCTAAAATCAGCCATAGGCGCCTAAGCATTTCTCAACTCCGTAATCCCTTCGATGATTTTATTAGCCGTATTCCAGTCGTCACGACCAAATTCAGACACAGGTACACGGATGTCAAAACGAGACTCGATTTCAACAATCAACTCTACGGTTCCCATACTGTCTAGGACTCCAGCGTCAAACAAATCTTCATCCATCATGTCTGAGACATCTTCCATAAACAATTCATCAATAATTTCAATTACTTCTGCTTTAATATCCATCAGAAAACTCCTTTTTATTTCTTAAACCATAGGTCATTTAAAAATCCAGAAAAGATTAAAAATGACAACATCACAACGTGGAAAGTCACCACGATTCCGAGAAGCTGCGTAAAGCGATTGTCAGGCAAGAGAGCAAGACCCGCTTTTTTGCGTTCTTTATTGAGCGTTTTTTTCTTGCGAATCCAAGCATCATTGACCACAAGCCCCAGACCATGAAAGAGACCGTAGGCGATATAGTACCAAGTCACTCCATGCCAGAAGCCCATGACCAGCATATTGATCAGATAAGCCACACTGGAGGTCGTATTGCGGTTTTTAAAGACCTTGTTTCTCATCAACACCATGACCAAACGCATAAAGACAAAATCTCGGAACCAAAATGATAAGCTGATATGCCAGCGATTCCAAAATTCCTTGAGGTCACGCGACAAGAAAGGCTTGTCAAAGTTATGCGGACTTTTAATTCCCATGAGGTAGGAAATCGCCACTGCAAACATGGAATAGCCTGCAAAGTCAAAGAATAAATCTAGACCAAAGGCATACATGACACCCAAGCTCGGCAGGTTGAACCAGCCACCTTGTGACAAGGCGTATTGCTTGAGTGGCGGTAAAATCATGGAGCCAAAAATATGAGCCAGAATAAACTTATATAAAAATCCTAGCATGATATAGCGGACAGCCACTTCCAGCATATCGAGCAACTCCTCACGCTCAGGGATGTTGATATAGTCCTCTTCAAACCGACGGAAACGGTCAATCGGACCACTGGAGAAGGTCGGCATAAAGAGCAGGAAACGTAAGAATTGCCAGAGGCGAAAGTCTTTTAGAACCCCGTCACGCATCTCTATAATCATGCCAACTGAACGGAAGGTCAGATAGGAAATCCCTAAAAAGCCAAAGAGCGATTGGTGCCCTGAAATGGCAGGTGTGACCTTCACCTGCGCTAGCGGCAGGACGGCAAGGAGAACATGGAGAAAAAAGACCCATTTATTGTCCTGTTTCGCACGATACCATTTGTAGCTAAAGACCCAAACAAGCTGCCACAGGACATAAAAGAAAAGAGCGGCAAGTTGGGCAGGGCTATCCCCTGTCAACATAAAGACGATAAAGGCTAGGCTGACCAATCCCTCATACCAAGCAAACCGCTTCTTGAAGAAGAGTCCGATAAAGATGGGCAAGACCGCAGCAATCAGATAGACAAAGTACTGAGGTTCTCCATAAGGCTCCAAATGCGGAAGCTGTTTGAGAAAGTCCATCATCGGTTGTTTACCTCGTTAATCAAGCCTTTAATGTCAATCTTGCCATTTGGCGTCAAAGGAAGACTCTCACGGTAGAGGAATTTAGATGGCATCATATAAGACATCATGATGTCTTCCAAATCTTCTTTAATAGCCTTGGTAATATCGATGTCGCGTTCAAACTGCTCGCGCACCCCTTCTTTTAAGATGACATAGGCCAGAAGATTTTGCACCTTGTGGTCCTTGTTGTAGCGCGGAACGGCAACTGCTGACTTGATATACTGCGATTTATTGAGGTTTTGGGAAACATCTTCAAGCTCAATGCGGTAGCCGTTAAACTTGATTTGGAAGTCCATCCGACCACCGTATAAAAGCAGACCATCTGGGGTCATTGAGCCCACATCCCCTGTATGATAGGCTGGTAGTCCTTCAAATTCAAAGAAGGCTTCGGCAGTCTTTTCAGGATTGTTCATATAGCCTTTTGAAACGGCTGGCCCTGAGACGATAATTTCTCCCTGCTCACCAAATGGTAGTTTATTGCCTGCCTCATCGATGATAAAGGTTGGCGAATCGTCCTTGGTATAGCCGATTGGTAAGCGTTTGAGGGTTGCTAACATCTCATCTGTTACTGCTACTGCCGACAAAGCAACGGTTGCTTCAGTCGGTCCATAGGCATTGATAATCCGTGCATGCGGGAAACGGTCGCGGAGTTTCTGAGCGGTTTTCACCGTCAATTCCTCACCGTCAAAGTAGAAATGCGTAATCTGTGGCATTTTTTCTGCATTGAAATCCTCAGACAGCATCGCCAAGTCCGCAAAAGATGGCGTTGAGGTCCAAATGGCAATCGGCAAATCTAAGATGGTCGCAAATAATTGCTTGAAATCCTGCGCCATGCTGCTTGGTAGGGCAAAAAGAGTTCCACCTAGAGCCAGGGTTGGGGCCCAATACATGACGGACAAGTCAAAAGAATAGGGAGGCTGAGCCAGCATCTGGGGTTGGCTTGGCGTCGCAAATTCCTTGTCTGTAATCATCCAGTTGGTAAAGCTGAGCAGGTTGTCATGAGAAATTTGCACCCCTTTTGGCTTACCTGTTGTTCCAGAGGTGAAAATGATGTAGTAATTGTCATCTCCCTTGACCGAATGCGTGATGTCATAAGCCGTTTTTTGTGCGAAGATGTCCTTGACTTCTGCCAAACTCATCTTAGGCGTCGCCACATCCAATGGGAAATCCGCAATCCCGATAATCAGGCTAGGCTCTGCGACCTCTAAAATAGCAGACACGCGCTCCAAGGCAGAGTGGCTGTCAATCGGAATATAGGCATGGCCGGACTTGGTCAAAGCGACAAAGGTCGCAAGCATTTCATACTCTTGTCCGCCAAAGACGACGACAGGAGATTTTGCAGGCAAGCCAAGGCTGTCAATCTTTGCAGCTAGGCTATCTGAATCTTCCTTCAAATCACGATAAGTATGGACTTCTCCCAAGATATTATAGACAGGAAAATCTGGCTGAATCGCCGCATACTGCTCAATCGTTTCAATCATATCCTTAATCATTAACTGTGTCACCATTCACCTCTAAAATTCATTATAAATAAAGCCACCTTGCCCTTGTCCAAGATAGGAAAAAAAGTACAGGAGGCCCAGAAAAATTACAAAATACAACAAGGTCTGCCCTAAAAATTTATATACGGTTGGATGTTTCTTCATCATTTATTCACTCTTTTGTTAGAATATCTAACCTATTTTACCATTTTCTAGGGCAAATATTCAATATAAAACTTTTTAAAATAGCAATTCCATAGGCAAAGCTGAAAAAACCTTGCTTTTCCTTTTTAAAAAGAGTATAATGGTCAGAAATCAAAGGAGGTCCTATTATGAAAAAACTCAGTAAAAATGCCCACATCCGTGTCCTTAGCCCATCATCATCGATTGAACACATCGGTGGATTCGATGCCAATCGTGCTGCCAAGGATCGTTTGGAAGCTCTTGGTTTTCAGCTCTCCTTTTCAAGCCACTACGATGAACATGATCTGCTAGACTCCGCCAGTATCGAAAGCCGTGTAGCAGACTTACACGAAGCCTTTTTAGATGATAGTGTGGATATGATTTTAGCTACAATTGGTGGCTTTAACTGCAATGAACTCTTGCCTTATCTAGACTATGACTTGATTAAAAATCACCCTAAGCTTTTTTGTGGCTACTCAGACACGACGGCTCTCCTCAATGCCATCTATGCCAAAACAGGGTTAAAAACCTATATGGGGCCGTCCTATTCTAGCTTTAAAATGGAAGCCCTCCAAGACTATCAGACAGAAAGTTGGCTCAAAGCCCTGACCCAGACATCCTATGACTTGACCCCAAGCAAAGAATGGGGGAGCAACGCTTGGTATCTGCCGGATGCGGAGATGATTTTCCACAAGACCGAGTGGAAGGTCTATAACCACGGACAAGCCAAGGCAACGGCTCTAGGGGGCAATTTATCGACCTTCTCACTTCTACGTGGCACGCCTTATGCACCGCAAAACAAGGACTACATTCTCTTTTTAGAAGAGGCCGAAGAAGATGATTATTTCAACTTCGATCGTGCGCTAGCGGCGCTTCTTCAAGCCTATCCAGAACCAAAGGCAGTTCTCATTGGGCGGTTTCCAAAAGAATGTGAAATGACAGAAGAACTTCTTCTTTATATCCTAGACAAATACCCTGTCCTAAAGACGATTCCAGTCATCTATGATATGGACTTCGCCCACACCCAGCCTCTCTTTACAGTCACAATCGGGGCAACCGTTAGCCTTGATACCAAGACCATGACCGTCCATGTAGAGGAGTGAGAGTATGAGTGAAAACGATATTCTTACCGAAACCTATAACCTGATTCTCAATCCTACGATTACCGAGGCAGAACGTGCCATTTTGCGCCGATTCAAGGACCAAGTCTGCCCAAATAAGGACATGACCCCACTCATCACTCACTTGGCAGAAGACCTGCGAAAACTCGCCGTGAAAAATATCAGCCAGCAAACTCACCTCTCAAAAGAAGTCGCTGAACTCTATCAGAAAATTGCCTATACTGCAAAACAGAACCAAGAAATGGGACGAGGCTTAAGCAGTCTTGGAGTGACTTTAAGTGGACTTAGATTTTAGCAAAACAAGTTAAAAAGCATAAATATCTATATCTTCCTAACTCTATTTTCAAACAAAAAAGCACTGTATCCTATCTCTGCTCCAATAGTAAGCCGAGACAAAATACAGTTCTTTTAATTTTTCTCACTTTACAAACCAAAATGTTGTTTAATAGCTGCCTTTGCTTCTCTGACGGTCGTACTATCTTCCCCATCTAGGCTCTCATCAACACCAGGAACATCTAACATACCGGTACTCAACAGTTCCCCCGAAGAATCAACTGAAGACCAAACACCTTCTCCGTTAGAAAAGATACAATCATTATCATCCAGAACTGAAAAATACTGATCCACCATCTCAGCGCTAGGAGCTACCCCATCTTTTTGAGCCGTTTCTTCAAACTGTTGGATAAGATTCGAAACCGTATAGTTTTCAGTTTCAGGCTCTTGTACACTAACATTCGCCTGAGCGTAATGCGCATAGCAACCTATCCCTAGAGCTATTAGAGCTACTATACAAATTTTTTTCTTCATTGTCACACCTCCTAGTCTATATTATCCACAACATATTGAGAATTATAGGCAGGATTGTAGGAATAATACATCATACCTCCTTCATGGGTCAGTATCAATGTACGTTGACCTTGATTAATTAGATATCCATCCCATCTAATTTCACCACGCTGTTCTCTATCATAAGTAGCAATTGCTTGATTTTTAGAACCTACTATACCGGAATCTCCAACTGAGGTCCAATACAAGTAGTCTCCTGTTTCTGGTGCGGGTTTAAAAATCAACCCAGCAAATCGCCAACCTGAGCCACTAAAATATTTAGAAATATAACGCTTTCCTGCCCCTAAAGTTCGAGACCATGCTCCATAAGGATCTGGTTCTCAGTTATTTCCAATAGCTACCAACTCTGATCCTGCTAGTAAATCTGAATTAAGATTTTGTTCCTTAACTTCTTTAGCTGTCATAACGACACCTTGATTTTCAGTAACTTCTTCCTCACTGAAATCAGATGAGCCGTCTCGATTAATAATAACACCACCTTCTGGCAATGCAATGACAGATTGATTATCTGGGATTTCATCAATAGTTTCTGGAATATACTTGTCGCTAGTCTTATTTAACTCAGCCGCATATACAGATTGAATACTAAAAACAGGCAGTAAAAATGAAATAGAAAGTGTAGTTACTGCAAGTAGACTAACTAATTTATGTTTAAATTTCATGATGTTTTCTCCTAATATTTAAAATTATAAATTGATAGTCTTTTTTATATCTACTGATGAAATACTTGTTATATTCCTTCAAAAAAACATGGTAACCAGCCTCCTTTCTCTATATTAAAACTAATATATTCATGGCGTCTTCATCTATGTACATCGGACTCACCTCTCTTATCTTTCCTATAACCTCTAAAGCCACCACCATTCCCATGGGATAAGGGATAGAAGCCCTAGCAAACTAAACAACTTAAACAAAGTTTTTTGTTTCATCTGCGTGCCTCCTTTTTATTTTATGATATAATAAAATATAGATAAATGTTTAAAGTGTCCACTTTTTTCACATCAAAAAAGGAGGTGCTCTCTATGCGCTGGGATATTGGTTCTATTTATAAGTCGATTCGCACTTCTAAGGGGCTTACCCAAAAGGAGGTTTGCGCTGACAGGCTTTCTCGCTCAAATCTCGCTAAGTTCGAAAGTAATCGCTCCATACCAAGCTACGAAACCATGGAGTTCTTGCTGCGGCAGCTCGATATGACCTTTGAAGAGTTTGACTATATCTGCCATTTCTATCAACCAAGCGAACGGCAAGCGATTGTCAATCGTGTCTTAAACTATACCTCATCAGTTGACAATGATGAATTGCAAACTCTAAAAAACCTTTGCCAAGACTATCTCAAACGAGAAAAGAACGATATTCCTATCCAAAATATTCTCCGTAAAGCTAAGATTGTATTAGAAGTTAGGCAACACTCCTTTAGCTCAAGAGCACAAGAGTTAGCAAATACTGCTTGGAAAGAACTCGAAAAACGCGATGTCTGGTATGCTAGCGACATCCACCAGATAGGCTCCATTTTGTTTTTCTTTCCCATTGATACCGTCCAAATCATCGCAGATAGAATCCTCCTCAATTTGGAAAAATACAAGGACTATACAAATGTCAAATCCATGAAAACCAGTCTCTTTCTCAATCTAGCCTCTATCTTTTTCTCCCATCACAGGCTACAAGAATGTGAAAAGGTCGCAAGCCTAGCTCTTGAGAGCGCTAAGGAGCAGAAACGCTATGACCAGCTAGGGCTAGCACAAGTCCTGCTTGGTCTCTGTAAAGACCAGCTAGACTTGATTGACAAAGGCAGGCAAATTCTTGAGCTGACAGGAGAGACGACCTTACTCGCCCAATTTCAACAGCAAATCTCTGAGCACCATAAAAAGAGCTGATTTCAGCTCTTTTTATGATTTGCCCCGTTGTATAATGAAGTGCAACAGAAAAAGACATGTTTATCTGATATACTAAAGTTGCGAAACAAAGTATAGAAAGATAGATAAACATGTCCACTACTGATTGTACCACAAAACGTTCTTATAAGCATCTGACAGCTGGTCAGAGAGGGAAAATTCAGGCTTGGTTGTCTGATGGTCATTCCATGGCTGAGATTGCTCGTAGAATAGGCGTTCACCGTTCCAGCATCTCACGCGAGATTAAGCGTGGCTCTGTCCAGCAAGTCAAGAAAGTCAATGGTAAACTCGTTTATTTTCAGGACTATTTCGATGAGACAGCCCAAAATCTGGCTGAAAAGAGGCGGGAGGCTGTTTACTGTCTGAAACTTGAAAAGGTCTCAGAGTCTTTCCTAACCGCCTTTACGGAGGCCATGTTGGCTAAACCAAGAATTCATAGTGTCGATACCTTTATTCATGCCTATAAGCAGGACAATCCTGATGAGCTAGTTCCCAGCACTAAAACCATGTATACCTATATTTATCAAGGATTACTGACAGTTAAGCCTATTGACTTGCCTCGTGCTATGCGCCTAAAACCAAAAACTAGGAACCGTACATCCACTAAGAAGCATTTTGGGACCTCTATTGAGGAACGTCCAGAAGAAATCAATAATCGTTCTGAATTTGGACATTGGGAGATTGACTCTGTCCTTGGATTGAAAACAGCTGGAGAGCCCTCTATCCTGACCCTGGTTGAACGAAAGACACGCTACGCGATCACCGTCTATCTGGCTGGAAAGAAGGCGGAGTTTGTGAACGAAGCCGTGTCTCAACTCCTTAGGGATTACCCCATCAAATCCATCACAGCGGATAACGGGGCGGAGTTTGCGACTCTGAGTCAATTAGAAGGGGTTCAAGTGTACTATGCTCATGCCTATTCCTCACACGAACGAGGCACCAATGAGAACTTTAATGGCTTGCTTAGGGAGTTTATCCCAAAAGGTAAATCGCTCAAATTCATCACAGCTGAGAGCTTAGCTACGGCTACCTCAGCCATCAACCAAAGACCAAGAAGATTATTGGGCTATCAGTCTGCCAAAACCCTGCTTGGGCTAGCCCAAACAGCCTAATGCCACACTCAACTTTGTATCAGTTAAACGTTGTTGCACTTAACTTGACAATTGGGTCTTTTTATGATTTTTCCATTTGAGGTTTGTAAATCGCAAAGCCAAAACCAATAGCGATGACAAGCATAAGGAGTAAAACCGTTACTTGTCCTGCGATATGCCCACTCATCGAGATGGTCTCACGAAGTCCGGATACGGAGTAGCTGATTGGCAACCACGGATTGAGGTCTTGGAATATCTTATCCGTCAACTGCAATGGATACGTTCCCGCACTTGACGCGAGCTGCAAGAGTAGCAAGATTAAGGCTGCAAAGGCACCGAGTCTATTATTCCAAGTGACAAGGCTGGTCACAACTGCCATAAAGGTACTACTTGCAAGAAGAATCAAGCAGAGAGTTGCAAGCTCATGATTGGCGGTAAGCCCAATCAAATGCACTGCTCCATAGACCAAGACACCTGCCACAAGGGCAATCACGCCATTGACCTCTAAGCGACTCTTCAACCACTCCATCCGATTTTTCGGCACACGACCAGACGGCAAGGTACTGAAAATCATATTGGTTGAAATCGCTGCGACAAAGAGAGCGACAGAAATCATATACGGCGCCATACCAACTCCATTTTGACCAACGTGATCCTTATCGGTCTTTTTCGTTGTCAAAGGATGGGAAAGAACATCTGCATTTGTCTTGCCAGTTGATACAGTGGATAATTTTTCGTCTGCCGTATCAAGCCCATCTTTGAGGCTATCTGCTCCTGTCACTAGAGTCGACAGACCTAGCGTCAACTGCTGACCACCATCTGCGAGTTTGCTAGATCCTTCAGAGATTTGCGTTGCCCCATCGCTTAATTGGCTAGAGCCAGACAAGAGCGCTGGGGAGTTTTGATCTAGTAAGCTTGCGCCATTTACCAGCTGACTCACACCAGATAAAAGCTCTCCATTTTTGCTCGTGAGTTGGCTAGCACCGTCGACTAATTGATCCAGACCGCCAGTTACTTCAGCATTTTTACCTGCTAACTGGCTAGCACCTGCCTGCAAGGCTCCCATACCAGCATTGAGAGTATCGTTGTTCGTCACTAGCTGACTAGCACCTGTTGTTAGTTGGTCATTATTAGAAACAAGGGTTGCTGCTCCTGTTTCTAATTGCCCAAGTCCTTGGGTTAATTGGTCATTCGTTCCTGCTAGTTTTGATGCACCATCTGCTAAGCTTGACACCCCTTGAGTGTAAATCATAAGACCTGCAAAAAGAGAATCAGCTCCATTTTTAGCATCCTCTAGCCCTGCAAGGAGATTGGCTTGATTGTTGCTACTTGCTGCTACACCAGAAAGCGCACCCTTGGCCTGTTCAATCACTTGACTGGCTTTTTGCAGATTGCCACTGGAACCGTTATTACCCAAGTCTTCTAATTGAGCCCTGATACCTCCAGCCAAATCAAGAATAGCTTGGGCTGAGGATTCGACCTGACTTGGCGAGCCACTCACCGCCGCACTAATCTCTGCCTGTTCCGCTGCGGAAAGACTTTGATAAGCGCTGGTTGCAGCTATATTCTGCAAAATAGCTGAGCGATCCGCACTGGCACTTCCTGTAATCGTACTCGCATGGCTTTCAATGGTAGCGAGACTGGCTTCAAGCCCGCTCACATCTGGTGCGCCTGGTGACTGCGCAAGTCCTGCTTGAACAACACTCAAAGCTGCTTTTAAATCTTCTAATTGCTGAGCTTGCTCAGGGCTAACTCCAGCATTTGCCACCGCATTTCTCAAGGTTTCAAGACCCGCAGCAAGAGATTCTGCTCCAGCTACCAAGCTGGCTGAATTTCCACTCAACTGATTCGCGCCATTTGATAAATCAGCCACACCTGCCGTATAGCTAGATAGACCCGCCGAAAATTGATTCAAACCACCTGAGAGAGTACCCACACCTTGCGTATAAGGAATCAAGCCACTAGAAAGGTCCGCAACTCCTTTTGTATAAGCGCTAACGCCGCTCAAGAGCTGATTAGCGCCATTTGACAAGTCAGAGACTCCTTGGGTATAGGCTTTCATACCATCTGCGAATGTCGCAACGCCACCAGACAAGGTCGCAACCCCATCCGTATAAGCAACTACACCTGTCGATAAACTTCCTAAGCCTATCGCTAACTGCTGCACCCCTAGCGTATAAGTCCCAAGACCTGTGCTTAATTGATTCGCACCATCTGAAAAAGTCATGGTTGAGGAAGCTAAGGTCTGTAAGCCAGCCTCCAAAGTCTGACTGCCTACCTGTAAGGTCTTACCACCATCAGCTAAATCTCCACTCCCTGACGCAGCCTTTAAAAGCCCATCTTTGAGACTATCCATACTTTCAAACAAGGAAGTCGTATAGGTATTGGTGATATTATTTGCCACAGTCTGCTTGAGAGAAGTCATAGCAGAATCACCCATCTTACTTGCGATAAAGCTATGTCCACTAGATGTTTGATAATCAATCACCATCTCTTCTGGTTTCTCCGTCAAGATACTCGCAGCTTTTTTCGACAAATCACTAGGGAGGGTTACAATCATATAGTAATCCCCCTTTTCAAGACCGTCCTTTGCCTTTTCTTCAGATACAAAGTGAAAATCTAACGAATCATTTTTCTTTAAGTTTTCCACCATGTCCTTACCTACCGTCAAGTTCTTGCCATTAAAGGTCGCTTTTTGGTCTTTATTGACCACCGCTACTGGCAAATCAGATAGTTTCCCATACGGATCCCACATCGAACTCAAAAAGATAACATTATACAAGGCTGGAATCAAGGAAATCCCAATCATGACAATCATAAAGGTCGGTTTTTTGAAAATGGCTTTCCACTCTCTAAACATATGTTCCCCCTTCTTTTTACAAGCACTCATTGATACATATTGTCCAAACGTTTGGTATAATAGAATTATACTCATTCTAAGAAATTTCACAAGAGGAAAACTCCATTTTTAGACACGGTGTTCAATTTTGTGCAGAAGGAGAGAACGATGGAAAGTAATAAACGCCAAAAGACCAAACGGATCATCGAAAAAGCTATGGTTGAGCTTCTCAAACACGAGTCGTTTGATCAGATTACGACAGTAAAATTGACTCAAACCGCTAAGATCAGCCGCAGTAGTTTTTATACCCACTACCGCGATAAATACGATATGATCGAGCAATATCAAGACAAGGTCTTTCATCAACTGGAGTATGTTTTTGGCAAATACTGGAAAGACAAACACCAAGCCATCATCGAGGTCTTTACCTTTCTATCCCAAGAAGATCTCCTAGCTGCCCTACTGACTGAAAATGGCACTAAAGAAATCCAGACCTTTCTCCGCCATAAATTACAGGTCATGCTGTCTGAAGATTTGTATCAACGATTTGACCACAAAAAACTCTCCCCAATAGAGACTGAGTACAGCCATGTCTATCTGACCAACGCCGTTTTCGGAGTTTGTCAAATGTGGATTGCCAGAGGAAAAAAAGAAAATCCAACCCAAATTGCAGATTTCCTAATGAAGATGTTGGGGTAAAGCCTTGACTATATAGTGGTTTAAGAAAGGAATAGGACAAGGCAAGGATCTGCAGATAAAACTAAGAACCTGTATTCATAAGCGAAGTCTTCTAATCGGGAGCTTATGTTACGATCAGCAAGGCGTTTTTTGAAGGAATACTGACTATATTTCGAGAAAAACAAGGATGAGTAGCGAAAAATAAGCTCTGAATAGAGTTGCTGAGCTGTGAATACAGGTTCTTAGATGCATCAAAGCGACTTAACGATGTCCTAGCCTTTATAAATACAATTCTGATATAGGCATTTCGTTTTAATTTAATACGTCGTTACCTCGTCTTGCCTAACTTCAGTTATTCCTGCAACTCGTTGCCTCGTACTAAATCAAAACTAAACAACTATACAAACTAGAGGCTAAAAAGCCTCTTTTTTACACAAAAAAGCCACCGAATTGGGTGGCTTCATAGGGAGATTATTATGAAAAAGAAAAGTTTTTAGGAGTTCAAGTTAAGTTCTTCTTAACTTGTGCCTTTAGTATAATCCTTCTAACTTAAACTTTTCTTAAAATTTCTCATTACCCAGACAAATTCTCAAATTTCTAAATCCTTTTGTACCTTTGGCCATTTTTTATCCCAATTTTTCTTCTGAATGCGTGCATTATAAAGCGCCATTCGCTCTCTATTTGCTACAAAATGCGGAGTTGGACGCAAGCGAAAATTCACAATATCCTCCAAACCATAGGGCGCAAACAGCTCTAACTCGTCATTTTCCAGCAAACGCAAGCCCACTGCCGTACACTGCTCTGGGTACTTACTCATCGCATCCTGCGAACTCATATAAGGCTCTGTATGCGGACTATGAATATGCATATAGACTTGATTTTTCACTTCCCACTGGAATCGTGGATGACGCTCTTTCAGAGACTTCTCAATCGCAAGCGTCTCTTCATAGGAAATCTCTGGATCAAAGAAAATCACATCTACATCTGTCTCCTCATCAAAAGCTGAATAGCCAGACAAGGTATTCCAGATGAAATTGCGCACGCTACCTGCACACAGCCATCCATCACTGAGCTTTTGTTCACGAATAATTCCTAAAATCTCCATCATAGTAGCGTTCTGCAAAAAACTGTCTAGTATGTCTTTTGTTTCCATGAGCACCTACTTTTCTGTATAAGGAATCCCCAAATGCTGATAAGCTTTCTGCGTAGCCACGCGCCCTGTGCGCGTCCGCATGATAAAGCCTTTTTGAATCAAATACGGTTCATACATATCCTCGACCGTCTCTCGCTCTTCAGCGATATTGACCGAAAGCGTTCCTAAGCCGACAGGACCTCCGCCATACATCTCAATCATGGTGCGGAGGATTTTTTGATCCACATAATCTAGCCCCTCATGATCCACATCTAGCATGGTCAAGGCTTGATCTGTCATCGTCTCATCAATCACACCATTGCCCTTAATCTGGGCAAAATCCCGCACCCGTTTTAGTAAACGATTGGCAATCCGAGGGGTTCCACGACTCCGCATAGACAACTCCCGCGCTGCTTCGTGGGTAATTTCCATCTCAAAGATATCCGCTGTTCGCTCAACAATCTCCGTCAAATCCGCCTCTTCATAGTACTCCATGTGCCCTGTAATCCCAAAACGAGCACGCAAGGGATTGGACAACATTCCTGCCCGAGTGGTCGCTCCAATCAAGGTAAAGGGCGGCAAATCCAAATGAACACTACGGCTGGTCTCTCCAGCTCCAATCATAATATCGATGTAAAAATCCTCCATCGCACTGTAAAGGACCTCCTCCACAGCCATGGGCAAGCGATGAATCTCATCAATAAACAAGACATCTCCTGGCTCAAGGTCATTTAAAATCGCCACCAAATCACCAGCCTTTTCAATGACGGGACCTGACGTTTGTTTGAGATTGACCCCTAGTTCATTGGCAATAACAAAAGCCATGGTCGTCTTTCCAAGCCCCGGAGGACCAAACAAGAGCACATGATCCAAGGCTTCATCTCGTAATTTCGCAGCATCGATGAAAATCTGAAGCTGGTTCTTGACCTTGTCCTGACCGATATACTCGCGTAAATATTGAGGACGAAGGGTCCGCTCGACCAACTCCTCATCTCCTAGCTGTTCCATATCTAAAATTCTACTCATAGACCTATTATAGCAAAAAAGGCACCAAGAGACAAAGACGAGTGCTAGAAAGCCCTCGTCTGACTCTTATCTCACACTTGCCTGATAAGTCGTGGTACTGATAAAGACTTGCCCACTTCTTAGAATAATCTGCTCTTTTTCAGGACGATGAATGGCATTTGGAATAGCTTGCATTTCTAAGGCAATGCCATTGTGAAGCGGACGATTTTCTGCATGATTATCAGGATAATTTGCCGTGTAAACCACCGCCACAGGACAATCTGTCCGAACGCTCAACTGCCGACCTGTTTCTGGATGATAAAGACAAACTCCGATCGGCTCCTCCTTGTCCAGCAAGAAAGGATGGTCCAAACCACCACCTACTAGGGCGATCTGGGGATCGTCTGAAGCAAATATTGCCCCCAAACGGACCCCAGCCTGCAAATCTTTGACAAAACTTGCCTTGCTATCCACCTCTAAAGCTGGCAAGCTCACTTCATCCACTGGATAGACGCCTGTGCTATAAATCGTCAACTCATGGTCATCAATGACCTGATCTGTGTGCCCACTGAGATTAAAATAGCTATGGTTAGTCGGATTGATAAGAGTAGTCTGGTCTGTCTGCACTTGATAAGACACTTCGACCTCACCCTCCTCAGACAAGCCATACGTCACCCAAATCTTGAGATTCCCCGGAAATCCGCCTGTCCCATCAAGCCTTTCCAAATAAAAGGTCACAGAATGATCACTTTTTTCCTCTAGCTGAAAATGACTGCTATCCCAGCCAGTTGAGCCACTGTGGTTGCAGTTACTAGCATTGTTCACTTCTAAATCATAAGTTTTTCCATCTAGGGTGAACTGAGCTTTTGCAATTCGTCCTGCCACGGGTCCAATACTAGCCCCATGTTTAGGGCTATTTCCAACATACGCTTCTAGGGAATCATACCCCAAGATGATATTTGCAAAATCTCCTGCCCGATCGGGCGTCTGGTACTCCAAAATCGTCGCTCCATAGCTCATCACCACCAAACGATAACCAGCGTCATTTTCTAGCTGATAGCGATACACATCTTGACCATCTATTGTCCCAAACGCATCTACACGAATCGCTTTCATGATACCCTCCTTATGGCAAAAAGGAGAGAGGACAAACGTCCACACCCCTTTTTTATCTGTCTGTTTATACTCTAATCTCCCTTGAGAGTCAGTCAATTAGAATCCACGAACGTCCTCGTAAGGAACTTCCACTTTTTCTTTCCAGCTAACTGCTGTTTCAAGAAGAACAGCGTTCAAGTCTTCGATATTTTTGCGTCCTTCACTGGCTAGCCATGCACGAGTTTCTTCCACGCCCTCATTTGCAAAGACATCCACAGAGTCTTTCCAAGTCGCGCGTCCGCACAACACACCATTGAAGTTTGAACCTGCAGCTTTGGCTACTCTCAACGTTTCTTGGAAGAGCGCTGCACTTACTCCTGCACTGAGGAAGATAAATGGCAAGTGAGTCACTTCTGCTTGTTCCTTGAAGAATGCTTTTGCTTCGTCCAAGGTATAAACTGCTTCAACGCCTTCTGCTGTGTAGCCTTCTACAAAGTTCATATTGACAGGTACTTCTACTTTCAAGACGTCAACATTGTAGCGAGCGTCTGAAAAGACACGCATTGCTTCATTGACCTTATGTGGTTTTACCTTGGCATACGCTGCACTCTTGACATCTTCGTTACTCGCATCATAAGTCACGATTTCAAGGAAATAAGGAATGTCCTCTGCCACACATTCGCTACCCACGCGCTCTACCCAAGCATGCTTGACATCATTGATTTCTGGCTTGTCATCTACATCATAGTAAAGAAGAACCTTAACAGCGTCTCCTCCTAATTCTTTGATCCGTTTTGCTGACCAATTTGGCAATAAATCTGGGAATCGACCTTCTTCTGTCGCATCGTAACCAGTCTTTTCATAAGCGACAATCAAACCAGCACCCTCAGCACGGAGCTTACTTGCAGGCACCCCATACTCAGGATCCAAAAGGATAGAGGTCGCATAAGGAGTCAATTCCGTTGAAATCAATTCCTTAAAGGTCACAATCCCGTCTTCACCTGTTTCAATCTTGCCACTAGCAAGCATTTTTTTAAGAGAGCCACGTTGGTCAATGGCAAGCGCTCCAATCACGCCATTTTCATCGGACAAATTTTGAAGGTGACGGAGTTTTCCTTCGGTTACGGTCAATTTTTTCATCTGCAATTCCTCTTTCTATCTCATTTTTTAGTTGTTAAATTCATGAATAATGACACCCTGCACCACACGATTGACAGTGCCAGTTGGAGATGGCGTATCTGGTTTATTTTCCACCTTCAAGGAAGTCAAAAGGGCAAAGAGCTGCGCATAGGCAATGTATGGGAAGACACGGTAAATGTCGGTCAAGACTCCACCACAGCCGAGTGGCACTTGATGAACACCTTCGAGGTCCTCGATTTTCTCACCGAGATAGATCACCTTACGAGCAATCTTATCACCAGCCACTTCCTTAACCAAATCAAGGTCGTACTGACGAGTATAGTCATTGTTTGAGCCAAAGACAAGGACCACGGTCTCTTCGTTAATCAATGATTTCGGACCATGACGGAAACCAACTGGGCTTTCATACATAGTTGCTACTTGTCCTGCTGTCAATTCCAAGATTTTCAACTGCGCTTCATGAGCCAAACCAAAGAATGGACCTGCTCCTAGATAAATCACACGGTTAAAATCAAGCTCTACCAAATCTTGCACTTCTTGATCCTTGCCCAAAACTTCTTCAGTCAAGCGAGCTAAGACTGCAAATTTTTCTTCTTTTTCTTCTACACTTGCCTTGTCAAAGACTAAAAGAGCTGTCAACATCATCGATGTAAAGCTACTTGTCATCGCAAAACCAGCGTCATTTGAACGACTTGGTTGCAATAACAAGAGATTTTTCTCATCCCCTTTAGCATGCTGGGCTAATTTTCCATCTGCTGCACAAGTAATCGTGATTTGATACAAATCATCAACCAAAGCCTTTGCCAAATCCACAGCTGCCACACTCTCTGGCGAATTTCCACTGCGAGCAAAAGACACAAGAACCGTCGGCACATCTTTTTGGAAATGATGGAGCGGACCTGCGACCAAATCCGTTGTTGCAATCGATCGGAAATTCCACTCACGTTCGTCATAAATCGAAGTAAAGTAAGGAAGAAGAGTATCTCCGACATAGGCAGACGTCCCAGCCCCTGTTAAAATCACCTTGACATAGCTATGCTTTTCAGCAATACCTTCTAAAAACTCCTTAATTGCAGCCAGCTGATCCTTATAAGCTGCAAAAGCTTCTTTCCAAACGTCTGGTTGTTGGTAAATTTCACGTGTAGTGATCTCTGCTCCCAACTGGACCAATTCTTCTTTAGAATATTTTAACATAGTAAATCTCCTTTTTAAATGAAAAGAGCAAGCGTATCAGTGAGTTACCTTAAAGAAAGAACCTTCACTGTCCATCTCTTTCTTAAAACTAACTTCTCTTCAAACAAAGCCCTGCTCTCCTTGTGCTACAAGCTTTCCCAGGAATCGTATGTCAAGACATTGTTTTCACTTTCTTGATATAGAAACCATTTCAAAAAAGAAAGGGAACTAGAAATCAATCCCAGCCCCTTTCCACATCCTATTTATTCATCTTCATCGTCTGCCATGCCACTGAGGATTTCATTGACATATTGAACGTACTCTGAAGTGCTTTCATGGTAATTTGATGTTGTTCCTAGAAGAGCGTCATTGATGAAGCGAATCACCATCGGCATATTCATTCCTGCATAAAGATCAATTTCCTGTCCTTCCATAATGAGTCTGCTGACTACATTACAAGGAGTACCGCCCATCAAGTCGGCAAAGACAACGAAATCATCCAAGTCTTTAATGGTATCCAAGAATTTTGCTTGAAACTCTTCTGGACCTTCTGCTGGTAGCAATGATACAGTATGAATGTTTTCTTGAGGTCCCATAATCATCTCTGTACTTTGTTTTAAGCCTTCACAGAATTGACCATGGCTGACCAATACTAAATGTTTACTCATAAATAATATCTTACACTCCCATTCCAAATGCGAAGCGACCAAGGGCAGACAAACCAAGAGCGATGGCAATGATAATCAAGATTGCTTTTGTAGAAGTCATACCTTTACGACCAAGTAACCAGAAGATAGCTCCTGTAACCACAGCTGGTACCAAGCGTGGGAAGATTTGATTGATCATAGCTTGAATATCAATCGCTTTGTCACCAACATGAGGAACCCAAGATACTTCTACGTTAATCATGGTTGCAATCAAGGCACCAAGCATGAAGACCCCAAGAACAGAAGCCGCATCAACCAAGGCAGTCAATTTATCACGCATGGTTGTGACAAGAGCTGTACCTTCTTTATAAGCTACTTCAAGTTGTTTCCAACGGAAGATATCATAACCTACTGCTACTGCCATCCAAAGAAGAATACCAATAAAGCTATTTTCTTTTGCCATCGTTGCAGCGATAGAACCCATAATCGCTGGAACAAGAGAGCCAAAGATAGAGTCTCCGATAGGAGCAAATGGTCCCATCAAACCAGTTTTTACACCGTTTACCGCATCTTTAGAAGCAACACCTTCATTTTCTTCCAAGGCAAGGTCGATACCTGCGATAATTGTATGGAAGAATGGTGATGTATTAAAGAATTGCGTATGCAGTTGCATCATTTCTTTTAGCTCAGGAGTGCCGTCTCCGTACATTTTACGAAGTTGTGGCAAGAGCATGTAAAGATAACCAGAACCTTGCATCCGTTCATAGTTCCAACCAAGTTGGTAAGTGAACATACTACGTTTGTTAATTTGATTAAAATCTTCTTTGGTAAGTTTGTAATTAGACTTCATCATCTTCGATTTCCCCACTTTCTGAGTTAGATGGCGCTGCAACCACTGTTACATTTTGGCTATTTTTATAGTGAAGGACAGCAAGAGCGATACCGACGATAGCTACACCGATCATTGGAAGCCCTTTGTCAAATGCTGAAGAGGCAAAACCAATCGCAGCTTCTGCTTTTTCATCATAAGCGCCTGCAAGTGTGCCAACAGCACCACTAAGTGCTTGAAGACCACCAAAGACAGTTGTCAACATTGCTGTAATTGCAAAACCTAGACCAAGATAGTGAAGGTTGCGTTTGAGTGGAAGGTAGTGAAGCAAGATTGCAAACCCTAGACCTGGAAGCATACGAGCTGCAAGAGTCAAACCATCTGCAAACCATTGATATTGTTTAATAAGATCTACAACAGTTTGAACGAAACCTCCACCAAATGCAAGGGCAAAAAGCACTGGCACCGCACGAGAAGCTGCCCAAGGAATCGCACCTAGAAGGTAGTTACGCTCAATGCCTTTGTAGTCAAAGCGTTCAACGGCTGCATCCACACGGTGAGCGAAGTAAGTAGTTGAGAAACGACCGAGGATATCGGCATAAGTAAGAAGTGCTGCCACTGGCACCGCAATTGTTGAGATTGCAAGCTCAGCATCAATTCCTTGTGCTACTGAGAAAGCAGTCGCCAAAACCGCACCAGATGTCGCGTCAATACGAGACGCACCACCAAAGGTACCAACCCCAAGCACTACCAATTGAAGAGAACCACCGATAAACAGACCTGTCTTCAAATCTCCCATGACAAGTCCTGTAATGAAACCTGCAAATACAGGCGAACCTGCTGAAGATACGATGGTCAACTCATCACAGATTTGATAAGCTGAGTACAAGGTAAGTAAAAGAATTTGCCACCATTGAATCATGATGTAACCTCCTAAAATTTTTTAAAAATGTTATGAACAAATGAACTATCTCACCTTTGCAAGCAATGGTAAGAAATCTTTAGCGGTGTCACCTGGCACCATTTGGTGAATCAATTTCACGCCTTTGGCATCTAAGCCGTCAAATACACGAATGTCTTCGTCAACAACGTTAACAGAACGTGTCACAGAGCGTGTTTCAGGTGATTGAGACATATTGCCGACATTTAGCTCAGGAATCGCTACACCACGCTCTACCAAGCCTAGAATTGGCGCTGGACGTTTAGCAACGATAAAGAGACGTTGTGAGTCATATTTTCCTGCTAGGATATTGGCTGCTGCCTTTTCAATCGTCAATACAGACAATTTCACTCCTGGCGGGCAAGCCAATTTCAAGCCTGATTTTTCAATATCACTGTTGACTACTTCATCGTCAACAACCATGATACGAGAAATGTTCAATTTAGTAGTCCAAAGATTGGCTACTTGACCATGGATCAAACGTCCATCAATACGAGTTCCTATAATTGTCATAAGTTTTCCCCCTTTATTTGTTTCAATATAGGTTTTTTAACAAAGTGAATCATTTCCTGATATTCCCCTTCCGTCTCAAAGATGACAATGCGATTATTGCCCTCTTTAAGCAGTCCATGTGGAATATACAGGGAAAGTGTCGGTCCGACATTCCAAAAACGTCCGATATTGACACCATTGACAAAGGCAACGCCCTTTCCAAATCCAGTCAAATCTACATAAGCATCATTAAGCGCTTTCATTTTCACGTCAAAAGCATAGAAAGCTGGCTGACCTTCCTGCCACTCTTTTGAAAAATCTACCTGCTCAATATTAGTCAAATCAAGCGGATATTGTTTCCAATCAAGTAAGAAATGAAGATCTTTACAAACGCCTGTTCGAATCCCTTTTCTCTGGGTATCCGCAAGAAGCTTGTGTCCATAATTAACACGCCCCATATTTTCCATGAGAATGTCAATCTGATGATTTTTCCTCTTTTCAGCTGTGACAAAGATATCTTCTCCAATCTCTGTCTGATACTGAATCGAGACTTTCTCCCCATCAACAAAGAGTTGCATCCGATCCCGGCCATCAATGACCCGAATCTTTTCTTCATCCGCATCCCATTCTGCCTGAGTCCGATAGAGATGGTAGCCATAGTATTGACCCAACTCTTCCATCCGCTTTGGATAAGAAGTATGAGTTGACTCTGATAGACTCTCCAAGGTTTCAAACAAGCTCACCTTAGCAGTCAAAGGAATATCGCTCAACTCCAAGCACTCTTTCACCAAAGGCTCTTTGATCGGATACTCTGAGAAATGCTCTTTCATCATCTGCTGAACCGCAAAATACTTCGGCGTTGGATTCCCCTGCTCATTGAGTAGAGCATCATAGTCATAAGAGGTCACTTGTGGCAAATCAATGGTTCCTCGTGCTGAGCATCCATTCATAAAACCAAAGTTTGTTCCCCCATGAAACATATAGAGATTAATCGACCCTTGCTCCATAACTTCTCGGACAGCCTCTGCCAACTCTTTTGGCTCTCTCGTGATAATCGGCTCTTTCCAACGATTAAACCAACCATCCCAAAATTCCATGCACATCAGCGGCCACTGTTTTCCATGCTCCTCAAAAAAGTCTTGCATTTGTGAGAAATTAAAGGCTCCTTTAGATCCAAAATTTCCAGTCACAAAGATGTCTTCTTCAATCAACGTCCCTGCTCTAAGTGTCGCACGCCACGGCCCATCCGATGTAAACAGCGGACAAGTCACACCAGCTTTGACCATTAAATCGCGAATCGCACGCAGATAAGCTTTATCCTCACCGTAAGAACCATATTCATTTTCAATCTGCATCATGAGGATGTTACCTCCGTTATTCAGTTGATATGGTAATAGTTTCGGCAATAAAACAGCATAATAGCGAGCAACAGTTTCTAAAAATCGAGGATCCGAAGAACGGATACGCATCTCTTTTTCTAATAGCCAAGCTGGCAAACCTCCGAATTCCCATTCTGCACAGATAAAGGGAGAAGGACGTACAATAGCATACAGGCCTAAATCTTGAGCAAGCGTTAGAAATCGTTCCAAATCCAAGATTCCTGTGAAATCAAACTCTCCCTCTCTTGGCTCATGCATATTCCAAGGAACATAGGTTTCAACTGTATTGAAGCCTAGAGCTTTCAAATTATAGAGAGAATGATACCAGTCATCTGGATGAATCCGGAAATAATGGATAGCACCTGACAAAATCTTAAAGGATGCTCCATCTAAATAGAAATCATCTTTTATCTCAAATCTTGCCAAATACCCACCTTCTTTCCTTAAAGAAAACTTAAGTAATCGTTTTCACTACTTAATATATTATATGTTTTAAAAAATGTCAATACTTTTTAACAAATTTTTTAAAAAATGTGGTACAATTCATAATGAGAAGGAAAAAATCAAAGTGAGGTGAAAGATATGGTTGTCCCTAAATACCAGTATATCAAGGACGAACTAAAAAATAAAATTATCTCAGGTCAATTTGAAAATGGAGATAAATTCTATACGGAGGCTGAACTGATTGCTCTGTACAATGTTAGTTCCATTACAGTTGTCAGAGCACTCAATGAACTTGCTAAAGATGGCTACATTATCCGCCAGCAAGGAAAAGGTACTTTCGTATCTCGTGCTCGTAAGCACAAATTAGTAGAATTCTCTGATGTAGAACTCTTTGACTCTCAAGATGATGACCAAGTAACGGTACTTTCTATCGAACGAGAAAACGAAGATCATATCCTAGAAAAGCTAGGCTTGAAAAACACACAATTCTACTACAAAATTGAGCGTATCCGTAAGGCAAAAGGAGTAGTCTATCTCTATGACAGATCCTACATCCCTGAGCAATACATCAACGCTAACTACCCAGACTTGTCTTATTACAGCTCAATTTACAAACGATTCAAAGAAGATTATCATATCCACTTAAATGACGAGCATTTTGAAGAAAGCAATGTTATCTTGTTCCCAACTCCAGAAGACATCTGCCAAGTGCTTGAAATTGATAAGACCTTCCCAGTGGTCTATCAAGAAAAAACAACACAACTGGAAGCGACTGGCCAAGTCATTGAATACGATGAAACTTACAAACGAGCTGACTTCTTCAAGATTAAGTTCGTCTCAAGAAATCGTCCAAACTAATCATGTATACCAATAAAGGAAGAAAGGAACAAGCAGGTTCTTACTTCCTTATTTTTAGTCAAAAAATCAAGAGACTCAGTAAAGATATACTGGTCTCTATTTTTTTATTGATGTGACGCAAAACTTCCATCACTGATGCTCAAAATTAGTTGCATTACCCTTGCTCTAACTATATATAGTTGTTTAGTTTTGATTTAGTACGAGGCAACGAGTCACAGACGTAACTGGGATTAACGAAGGATTATTTCCCACCTTCAACAGTCCAGTAGACTGTTGAAGCAAGATGAGGTAACAAAGTAATAAATTAAAACTAAATGACTATAAAACACAAACCCATGTCAGACAGTTAACCAAAAGGGTGCTTACTCCAGCCTTTTTTCATTCTCCTAATCCTAAAAAACCACAAGAAAAAAAGCCCACAGAAAGTAGGCTTTTTGAAAGGTAAGCTTTGAAATTAAAGCATTTTGTTGTAGAATTCAACGACAAGTGCTTCGTTAATTTCTGGGTTGATTTCGTCGCGTTCTGGAAGGCGAGTCAATGATCCTTCAAGTTTATCAGCATCGAATGATACGAATGCTGGACGTCCAAGAGTTGCTTCAACAGCTTCAAGAATTGCAGGAACTTTCATTGATTTCTCACGAACTGAAATCACTTGACCAACTTCAACACGGTAGCTAGGGATGTCAACGCGTTTTCCGTCAACAAGGATGTGACCGTGGTTTACAAATTGACGTGCTTGACGACGAGTAGTTGCAAGACCAAGACGGTAAACAACGTTATCCAAACGACGCTCAAGAAGAAGCATGAAGTTGAAACCAAGGATTCCGCCTTTGATTTTTGTAGCTTGTACGAACAAGTTACGGAATTGTTTCTCACCTACACCGTAAGTGAAACGAAGTTTTTGTTTTTCAGCCAATTGCAAACCGTATTCTGACAATTTGCTACGGTTGTTTGGTCCATGTTGACCTGGTACATAGTTACGACGAGCAAGCTCTTTACCTGTACCTGTAAGTGACAAACCAAGACGACGAGCTTGTTTCCAAGATGGTCCTGTATAACGTGACATAATAATGTCCTCCATAAAGTAATTTTTTATGGAAATAGTCTTTGAGAAATCCTGATTCGTGCAGGTACCCTTCGCCTAAACAGCTAAGGTTACTGATTATAAATTTCTACTTGAGTTTAGTTCTTACTACTCAGCAACGAATCGCAGGAAGTACCGAGGGTACAGCAAGATTCGATAACGACATAGAGAGAGCTAAAGCAAGCAGAAAGATACCTGTTGACGAGCTTCATATTCCTCCGCTGCTATTTCACATAAGCTTTATTATACCATATTTATATTTTCCTGTAAAGGTTTTTCTACACTTTTGCTAGGCAATCTAAGATTTCTTTCTTATAGGCTAGTTTTTGTACTTCTTTATCTTCCGTATCTGCCCAATGCAACTTTATCTCTTTGACAATTTCACCTGGACGGTGATTGAGCAGATAAATTCGATTGCTAAGCGTTAAGGCTTCATCGAGACTATGCGTGATTAGAAGGCTAGTCAGACCAAGACTTTGGTGAATATTCAAGTACCAAGCGTGCAATTCTGCCTTGGTCAACTCATCCAAGGCACTAAAAGGCTCATCGAGCAAAAAGAAGGATGGACCAAATAAATAAGTTCTAAGGAGTGCGATTCGTTGCCGCATCCCCCCGCTTAATTCATGTGGGTAAGATGATTTCACATCTGCCAAGCCAAACTCTTTTAAAAGCTCCAAAGCTCGCTCTTCTGCCAACTCTTTCTTTACCCCTTTTATGCGCAAGGGTAGACTGACATTTCCTAAAACCGTCTTATGCTCCAGTAACAAATCTTTTTGGAGCATATAGCTCACTTTTCCCTTAGGATTGCGCTCTCCATCCAAGCTAATTTCCCCATTTTTAACATCCAAAATCCCTGCAATTAGGTTAAACAGGGTGGTCTTTCCGACACCACTCGGACCTAAAATAGCAACAATTTCCCCTGCTGCAACCTCTAGGTTAATATTTCGTAAAATCATCTCTTTGCCATAATCATGGCTTAGATTGGCTACTCGTAATCTCATCTCTACTCCACAAATTCATTGGTAAAACCGGTATTCTCCAAATTCTTTTCCAATACTCCGTTTTTCTCTGCCCAATCGTAAAAAGCATTCCAACGTTTAGCGTCAAATCTTCCCCATGTTTCCTTCTTTTCTGCATAATGCTGAGACAGATAAGCTTGGGATTCTTCGACAAAAGCACGCTCTTTTTCAAGAGCTGGTGCATGCTTGATGAGAATATCCGCCGCTTCTTTAGGATGCTCCATAGCGTATTGGTAGCCTTTTTTTATCGCCTGAATCACTCCACGCGCTTCCTCTTTATGCTCTTTCAAATAGGTGTTATTGGCAATAATCACCGGCGAATAATAATCCAACTCCTTAGCATAATCTGTCATATAAAAGAAATTGGTTTCTATCCCTTGCGATTTAGCAAGTATTCCATCCCAGCCATAGTAGATCCAAGCCGCATCAAAACTACCATTTTCTATCGGCGTAATAGAATTAGAATCCGTATTGGGCACTTTTTTGACCTTCTCAACATCTCCACCTTGATCCTTGACCAAGGTTTCCACCATCGCAAGCTCAATTGGGTCATTCCAAGTACCGTATGTTTTTTCAACCAAGTCTTTAGGATTAGTAATACCTGCCGAGCTTTTTGAGATAATTCCCGACGTATTGTGCTCGACAATAGCTGCTACTGCTGTCATTTCCGCTCCTTTTTCCAATTTCTTAGCCATAGAATCTTGGAAAGAAATGGCAAACGGTGCCTTGCCATTGATGACCAGATCAGACGAGCTATCCTCTGGAGGCAACTTAATATCCACATCCACACCAGCCTCTTTAAAATACCCCTTTTCCTGTGCCACATATAAGCCAGTATGATTGGTATTTGGTGTCCAATCTAAGATAAAATCAATTTTTTCACCTTCACTCCTCTGATTTCCCTTGCCACACGCCACTAAAAGCAAAGAAAGAGCTGCTAACATCATCCATTTTCGTTTCATGAGAATCTCCTGTTCTACTTAAAAGCGCAATAAGCGCTTTTCCAAAACCTTGACCAGCTGCATACCAAAGAGACTAATCAAGGAGACTAAAATAATAATTGCAAACATAGTATCGTACTGAAAGAGCTTTTTAGACTGGATCATATAGACTCCCAATCCTTCAAAGCCACCCAACCATTCCGATACAACCGTGGTAATAAACGCATAGGACACGCTGACTCGTAGGCCCGCAAAGAAATAAGGAAGACTAGCTGGCAGCTTAAAATGCCATAAAATCTGCCACCATTTGGCTTGCATGAGCTGAAATAAGACCAGCGCATCACGATCACACTGCTTAAAACCATCCAACAAACTAATGATAATGGGAAAGGTCGTTGTCAACAAAATGAGCACTAATTTAGGTAAAATGCCATACCCCAACCACAAGACCAAAATCGGCGCCAAAGCAATGGTTGGGATAGTTTGAACCACTACCAATAAAGGATAAATAGCATCGTAGAGAATCGGCAACTGATCCATTACAATCGCTGTTACAAGAGCTAAAACAGTCCCTAATACCAACCCTAGTAAAGCAACTTTAATCGTTGCTAAACTATGAAAAAGGAGCATCTCATGATCTCTTATGAAAGCTGCTAAAATCTCAACTGGTGTTGGCAGGATAAATTTCGGTAAAAATCCTAAAATACCTGCTCCTTGCCATATCAATAGCAAAACAAGTAAACTTAACACCCCTACCCAGCTCCGCAACCGCTCCTTGATTACTCTCATTTTCTCTCCTTTCCTTTAACTCAACAAAAAGCACCTCATCCATACAGGAATAAGGTGTTTTCGCGTCTTCATATTACAGTAGCTCCTAGCTTCATAAAACCAGATAGCCTATCTCCTACATGTAATGAATTCCCTACGCTGGCATTACCCAGATCAGGTGCGGTCGAAGCTTACACTTCCTCTCAGACTGTACACAGACTCCCATATCTATCTCTAATGATAGCGGAACCATGCTCAAAAGTCAAGGAGAATGCTCTCTAGCAAAACGAGCAAACTTGCCTGTTTAGTATTATTCTTCATCTTAAAAATCACTTCAAAATAGCTGCTCAACAGACTTTCTCAATCCTTATTTGTCAGCTGTTTTATCTATGACTTTTACAGAAGGTGGCAATGACGTCATTTCTGTCGGAACTTCTTTTTTAGGGAGCGCAGACTCAGGCTCACTATCTACCTCCGCCGCCCAAATCTCAGCCTCAGCATCCAAGCGTTCAGACACAAATTTTGGACCTTCTAAGCTAAAGATATGCCGACCATTAACTGTAATATCAAAAGAATAGATACGAGAGCCTAATTCAAAGCTCGATACCTTGAAATGATCATACTCAATAGATGTGACATTTTCATAGTGATTATAGATATAGAGTGCTGACCCCTTAACAAGAATCTCTCGATTATCCATATCTTCTACGTCTATGGCACGACTCCATGCCCAAAGTCCAAGGATGAACAATAATATAAAAGAAAGAGTTGCCAAACAACAACCCTTTACGATTTTTTCACACATTGGTATCAAACCTCAATGAACTCAATCTTCATGAATATACCGAATCAAATTCTTTTCCGTCAAAATATCGGAATAAGTATAAGATTCCACATAGGTATTTTCAATTTCACCTGGATTGCTCCCGTCATTGCTATACTCAACAATGAAAAGAGACGGATAGACCTCAATCAAGCGACCAATCTTATCTTTTTGACGTTTCCGTCCATTTTCCAAGGTCATAGCTACTAACTTTCCTTCGTGAGCCTTAACCTCTTCTTTAATCTTCTTCATCTTCGCAACATCTGCAAATGCATCACTCATGCTCTACTCCTCTCTTTTAGAAATACTTGAAAATTTATTGTATTCCTTTTGAAAAATCAATTCCACCGTACCACGCGCACCGCTCCGGTTTTTCTCGATAATGACTTCGACCTTATTATTGGGAATGCCCTCTTCTTCCTCGCCTCCTCGCTCATAATAATCATCACGATACAAGAAAGCAACGATATCGGCATCCTGCTCGATAGATCCAGATTCACGAATATCTGACAAAACTGGTCGTTTGTCCTGCCGCTGCTCAACACTACGCGATAGCTGACTGAGAGCAATGACAGGAACTTTCAATTCCTTAGCCAAAATCTTTAACTGTCGTGAAATTTCTGATACTTCCTGTTGGCGATTTTCACGCCCTGTCCCTGTAATCAACTGCAAATAGTCAATCAGAACAAGACCAAGATTGCCAGTTTCCTGAGCTAGTTTCCGCGAACGAGAACGAATTTCTGTAATCCGAATCCCTGGTGTGTCATCAATATAAATACTAGCATTGGCAAGATTCCCTTGAGCAATCGTATATTTCCGCCACTCTTCATCAGTCAACTGCCCCGTTCGGATCGAATGCGACTCAATCAAGCCTTCTGCCGCTAACATCCGATCGACCAAGCTCTCTGCCCCCATCTCAAGAGAAAAAATCGCAACCGTCTTATCCAGCTTGGTTCCGATATTCTGGGCAATATTGAGGGCAAAGGCTGTCTTTCCGACGGCAGGACGGGCTGCAAGGATGATTAACTCCTCCTCATGTAGCCCTGTCGTCATGTGGTCCAAATCCTTATAACCTGTCGCAATCCCTGTAATATCAGATGTTTGCTGGGAACGCTGCTCTAAGCTTTCAAAGTTAAGATTCAGCACTTCACGGATATTTTTAAATCCACTTCGACTAGCGTTCTCACTGACATCAATCAAAGCTTTTTCTGCACCAGCAATAATCTCATCTGCTGGGCTTCCGCCATCATAAGCCTGATTGATACTCTCGGTCAAACGGCTAATTAGACGCCGTAAGACAGCCTTTTCTGCGACAATCTTGGCATAATACTCAGCATTGGCTGAAGTCGGTACCGCATTGACCAAATCGGCAATATAAGACAGACCACCAATATTTTGCAAATCATCCTGACTGTCTAAAATATTACGAACAGTCGCCGCATCAATCGCATCCCCACGGTCTGCCAAATCAATCATCGCCTTAAAAATCAGACGATGAGCGTATTTAAAGAAGTCGGCAGGCTCGATATACTCACGAACAAAGACTAGCTTGCTCTCATCAATGAAAATCGCTCCCAGCACAGACTGCTCAGCCAAAATATCCTGAGGCTGCGCGCGCAATTCATCAATCTCTGCCATATAACCTCCTTCTTTCAATCGTTTAAAAATTTATCCCTCTTTCACGCGCAAATTAATCACACTAGTCACATCTTGATAAATCTTCACAGGCACATCAATCAAGCCTAACGCACGAATTGGGCTAGCCACTTGAATATGGCGTTTATCAATCTTAATACCAAACTGCTTTTGCAATTCCTCAGCAATCTTCTTGCTTGTAATCGAACCAAACGTACGTCCATCTGGACCCACTTTTTCAGTAAACTCAACAATCGTTGCTTCTTCTTCCAATTTTGCCTTAATCGCTTTTGCTTCGGCAACCATCTCTGCATGCGCTTTTTCTTCAGATTTCTGTTTACCGCGCAATTCCCCGATTGCTTGTGCAGTTGCTTCTTTGGCTAAATTCTTCTTAATTAAGAAATTTTGAGCATAGCCTGTTGGTACTTCCTTGATTTCGCCTTTTTTCCCTTTTCCTTTTACATCTGCTAAAAAAATAACTTTCATTCTTCTGTCTCCTTGTCTTTCATAAGTTCATTGATGATAATTTCCTGTAATTGCTGAGATACAGCTGATAGGCTCTTATCAGTGATTTGAGCCGCGGCAAGATTAAAGTGTCCACCACCTCCCATTTCTTCCATAATCCGCTGCACATTGATTTTACTACGACTTCTAGCAGAAATAGATACATACCCTTTTTTATTGAGTGCGACTGTAAAGCTCGCCTCAATACCAGACATGGCAAGCATAGCATCCGCCGCCTTACTGATAACCACCGTACTATATCGCACATCGTCATGCCCTACTGCCAATAAAACATTCGGCAAGAGCTTGCGACCATTTAAAATCAACTCATGCTCTGCACGGTATTCGTCAAAATCCGTCGCTGAAATATCTTGAATCGCTACACTATCACTTCCCCTAGTCCGTAAATAGCTAGCAACATCAAAGGTACGACTAGTCACGCGGGCTGTAAAGTTCTTGGTATCTAACATCATACCAGCCATCAAGCAACTCGCCTGCATTTTACCCAAACGATTTTTCTTGGAATTCTGGAACTGAATCAATTCTGTCACCAGCTCACTAGCACTACTTGCCCCACTTTCAATATAGGTGATGACCGCATTTTCTGGGAAATCCTGGTCCCTACGATGGTGGTCAATGACAATCGTCTGCTGGAACAAGTCATAGAAATCTTTGGATAGCGTCAATACTGTCTTGGAATGATCCACCATGATAAGTAACGAGCGAGTCGTCACCATAGTCATAGCTTCTGATACAGGAATCAACTGGGTCATCCCTTCCGCCTGCAATCGCTCAACTGCACGCTCAATATCCGGTGCCATTTGGTGCGGATCATAGACCGCATAAGCATGGTCGATAATATTACTTGAAAACAGCTGCATCCCAACAGAAGCTCCTAAGGCATCCATATCAAGATTCTTGTGCCCCACGATAAAGACTTGATCAACACTTGTGATTTTATCAGAAATCGCAGCCATCATCGCCCGCGTTCGGGTGCGAGTACGTTTGACTGTCGAAGCCGTTCCGCCACCAAAGTAGATTGGATTTTTGTGTTCATCATTTTCCTTGACCACTGCCTGATCACCCCCGCGTACCTCAGCTAAGTTGAGGTTCAAAAGAGCTACCTTCCCAATCTGATCATGGTGCCCATCACCATAAGAAAATCCCATACTCAAGGTCAACGGCAAATTTCTGTCTTTCGCTTCTGTCCGAAACTGGTCAATGACCCCAAATTTATCCTGCATAAGACGATCTAGCATCGTATAGTCTGTAAACAGATAAAACCGGTCCATCCCTACACGTCGATAAAACATGGCATTTTGATCTGCAAATTCCGCCACAAAGTTGGCAATGAAGCTATTGATTTGACTAATATCCGAATCCGATACCGTATCTTCTAAATCATCATAGTTATCCACCGAGATAATCCCGATAACAGGACGAGTCGTTACTAGCTCTGTCGCTGCTTGGTACTCACTTGAAGCATCAAAGAAATAAAAGACATTGGAAGTGCGATCCATCGACACAGAATAACGCGTTGAGCCAATGACAGCATAGGAACCCACTTCTTTAAAGGGTGTCTGTGTAACCTGCTGAAGTAACTCTAAATCAAATTCCCCATCCTCATTGGTTAAAATCAACTCTGCATAAGGATTAAACCACTCCACACTTCCTGTCTTCTCATCAATCTTAATCACACCAACAGGCATTTTATCAAGAAGAGAAGCGAGGCTGTTTTCAGCCTGATCATTGACATACTGGATTTGCTCCAATTCATCCACTTCATGGTATTTTTCCTGATAAATCAAGAGGAAAACAAGAAAGGACAAAATGAAAAAAATAGCCAGCAAAGTTGACGTCGTATCTCCAAATACTCGTAAAAATAGAGCTAAAATTCCAAAAGAAATGATGCCTACCATCACAAAATGGATCGGCGCAAAACGAAATCTTTTCATCATAAACCTCTTATTCGGAATATTATACCACAAATAGCTAGAAAATGCGAATGGATAGCAGCCTAAAACTATAATATTATTGTTTTTGTTCCTCTTTTCCTGTTTTCAAAAAAAGTTTACATCATTTGTTTACTGTTTCGTAAATATTATTTACAGATATACAGTTTCTGATTTGTTGATTTTATTTCAATGATCACTTACCTTAATTATAAAACCAACTAAATGCCTATTTCTCGTTTAGTTTACAGACATTGTTTATTTGATTGACTTTTTTGTCAACATATTGTAAACTCTGTAAATCTATAAAACCTATCTTATCTTCGAGAACCTCTATTAAGTCTTCCACTGACTGCTTCAAATCTCTCTATTTAGAAGACCATTCCCTTGGAAAGGAGATTAGCATATCTTCCGTATGAGCTTTATGCTCAGCAACTCCTAACTAGCAGTTGCTTGAAAAAATATCAAGTCTTAGACTACTTAAAAAGTCTGGGAAAACCTCCCCAGACTTTTCTTATTGTTTCTGATTTTTTGAAATGCTACGTGACTTTCCTTCCAAGTAAACCATGAGGATAGAAATATCGGCTGGATTTACACCGGAAATACGGCTCGCTTGCCCAATCGTCTCTGGGTTGATTTTCTTGAATTTCTGACGAGCTTCTGTCGCAATCGAGTCAATATCATCCCAATCAATGGTCGCTGGAATCCGTTTTTCTTCCATGCGTTTCATCTTCTCTACCTGATCCATAGCCTTAGAGATATAGCCTTCATACTTGATCTCCGTTTCAATCAATTCAATGATTTTCTCATCCAGCTCTTCTGCCGCAGGCCCGATAAATTTGACAACATCAGCATAGCTCACTTCTGGACGACGCATGAATTCTTTTGCCGTAACAGCATCTGTCAATGGCTTAAAGCCAAGCTCTTCCACTTTGGCATTGGTCTCCTTGATAGGCTTGAGTTTAATAGACTCTAGGCGCTTCATCTCATTTTCATATTGATGTTTTTTGATTTCAAAACGTGCCCATCGCTCATCATCAACCAAGCCAATTTCACGACCCATGTCTGTCAAGCGCATATCTGCATTATCATGTCGCAAAATCAAACGATACTCTGCTCGACTGGTCAATAAACGATAAGGTTCCACCGTCCCTTTCGTCACCAAATCATCAATCATCACACCAATATAGCCATCACTTCGTTTCAAGATAAACTCTGGTTTTTCTTGAACTTTCAAAGCAGCATTGATCCCTGCGATAATACCTTGCCCAGCAGCCTCTTCATAACCTGATGTTCCATTGGTTTGTCCTGCTGTAAATAACCCTGAAATCTTCTTAGTTTCAAGCGTTGCTCGCAGTTGATGAGGCATAATCATATCGTACTCAATCGCATAGCCTGTACGCATCATCTCCGCATTTTCCAACCCTTTAATTGAATGCACTAACTCACGCTGAACATCTTCTGGCAAGCTCGTTGACAGACCTTGGACATAGACTTCCTCTGTATTGCGCCCTTCAGGTTCAAGGAAAAGCTGATGACGTTCCTTGTCTGCAAAACGCACGATTTTATCTTCGATAGACGGGCAATAACGTGGTCCCACTCCTTTAACCACTCCAGAAAACATCGGAGCTCGGTGAAGATTATTTTGGATAATTTCATGACTCGTCTCATTGGTATAGGTCAACCAACAAGGGACTTGATCTTTGACGTAATCTTCATCTCTTGAAGTGTAAGAGAAATGATTCGCTTTTTCATCACCTGGTTGAATCTCTGTTACCTCATAATTGATAGAGGAGGCCTTGACCCGCGGCGGTGTTCCAGTCTTAAACCGACCAATCTCTAAGCCCAAATCACGCAAATTATCCGCCAAGGTAATAGATGCCAGACTATGATTAGGTCCAGATGAATATTTCAAATCTCCAATGATAATTTCACCACGAAGAGCTGTCCCTGTTGTCACAATCACAGCCTTTGCTGCATATTTTTGCTGCGTAGCTGTTCGAACACCAATCACCTTACCATCTTCGACCAAAATTTCATCAATCATGGTCTGACGAAGAGTTAGATTTTCTTGATTTTCAACCGTTTTCCGCATTTCTTTGGAGTATAATTCCTTATCTGCTTGTGCACGAAGGGCACGAACTGCAGGTCCTTTTCCAGTATTTAACATCTTCATCTGGATATAGGTCTTGTCGATGTTTTTAGCCATTTCACCGCCCAAGGCATCCACCTCACGCACGACAATCCCCTTAGCTGACCCACCAATTGACGGATTACAAGGCATGAAGGCTAGCATCTCAATATTAATCGTCGCTAATAAAACCTTACAACCCATCCGAGACGCTGCCAAGGAAGCCTCAACCCCCGCATGACCTGCTCCAATGACAATAATGTCATATTCTTCTGTAAATGTATGTGTCATTTTTTCTCCTTTATTCTAATATGTTCAATCTCTCCTGACCAGCTAGGCAGATGAGTTTTCAAAAAAGCTGGAACTACATCAATGTTGACAAGTTTGTCAACATTAATCCAATAACAAGGGCTAGAGCTAGCTTCCTCAATCATATGAGAAGGTAAATCCTCAATAGGCTCTACAATATAGTGAAACTCAATATTATGAAAATCGAGAGTATCGTCATCATTAACTGCCGTAAACTCATTTTCAACAATGAAAGCTAATTGATTGACAACTACGTCAACCCCAAGCTCTTCTTTTACCTCTCGAATGACAGCTTTCTCTGTGGATTCGCCAACCTGAATCGCACCACCAATTGTATAATATTTCTTAGTCTCTTCTCGATAAGAAAGAAATATTTGGTGGTCCTTCATAATCAAAGCTGTTGCCCGAACTCCAAAAATCTGATTTTGATTTCTCGTTCTAAAATCCATCCTTGCCTCCACTCTAAACAAAAAGAGCCAAAACTCCCAGAAATTGTACGCAAAAAACGTACAATCCCTATGAGCTTTGACCATCATAGTTATTGCTATAACAATTCTAACAAAAGGTAAGGGTAAAAGTCAATGATTTTGAATGGAAAATCACTTATTGATCATTGTCCCATTTGTTCAAAGATAAAAAGGTGATTACTAGATGAACACGAATATTCGCTTACTATCCATGTTCATCTATACATTACTAATCATGAT
The DNA here is from genome assembly GCA_040719455.1 of Streptococcus pneumoniae. Taxonomy (NCBI): domain Bacteria; kingdom Bacillati; phylum Bacillota; class Bacilli; order Lactobacillales; family Streptococcaceae; genus Streptococcus; species Streptococcus pneumoniae. Next base: position 1,683,222 of record JBFDTN010000001.1, read on the forward strand.
GATTTACACCACCAATAAACCTAGTAATCAATTCTGTAAATTTAATTGTCAATCACTAAATGTATTGACGCACCTTGCCATCTTGATAAGCATTATCAATCAATCCACCACCTAAGCATTCCTCACCATTATAGAATACAACAGCTTGACCTGGTGTAATCGCTCGTTGGGGTTCTGCAAAGTTGACAATAGCTTTATCTCCCTTTACAGCCACTGTAACCTTGGCATCTGGTTGACGATAACGGAATTTAGCGGTACATTCTAAGGTAAACTCTTCTGGCATTGGACGTGTGAAATGAACTTGGCTAGCGTCAAGACTGGTTGACATGAGGTTGTCATGATAAAAACCTTGACCGACATACAAGATGTTTTGTTTCAAATCTTTTCCAATGACAAACCACGGAGCATTATCACCACCATGCTGACCACCGATTCCCAGTCCACCACGCTGACCAATCGTGTAATACATCAGCCCAGCGTGCTCTCCCATGTCTCGTCCTTCCAAGGTCATCATTCGCCCAGGTTGAGCAGGAAGGTATTGACTCAGGAATTCTTTAAAGTTTTTCTCACCGATAAAGCAAATACCCGTCGAATCTTTCTTCTTCGCCGTCGCTAGCCCTGCCTTTTCAGCAATAGCCCGTACTTCAGACTTTTCCAAATGCCCTAGAGGAAACATGGTCTTTTGCAGTTGTTCTTGTGATAATTGACTGAGGAAATAAGTCTGGTCTTTATTATTGTCCTTGCCTCTTAGCATGTGGACTGTGCCATCTTCATCTCGCTTGACCTGCGCATAATGACCTGTCGCCACATAGTCTGCACCTAAAGTCATCGCATAGTCCAAGAAAGCCTTAAACTTGATTTCCTTATTGCACATGACATCTGGATTAGGCGTACGCCCTGCTCGATATTCTGCAAGGAAATATTCAAAGACACGGTCCCAATACTCTTTTTCAAAGTTGACAGAGTAGTAAGGAATACCAATCTGATCTGCAACTGCTGCGACATCTTTGTAGTCTTCTGTCGCTGTGCAGACACCAAATTCATCTGTGTCATCCCAGTTTTTCATGAAAATGCCAATGACATCATACCCTTGCTCTTTTAACAGTAGGGCTGTGACGGACGAATCAACTCCGCCACTCATACCAACAACGACACGCGTTTTTGAGTTATCACTCATGAGTTTCTCCCATCTTTTCGTTTATTCACGATTGAAGGTCGTGTAAATTTGCTTATTTGATAAATGACATCATTCATCAAACGATACTCAAAAAGAACAACATCTAATTAAGAAATGAACCATTAAATCATTTCCATTTCAAAGCTGGATCTTCATCCTTGACGAGTATAAAACGATTTGAAGGTCGTTAAGCATGGTCTATTATAGCATGAATAAAAACAGAGGACAAGATTTTGCTATCTAGTCCTCTTTGTTGACAACTTTGTCAACTATTCATGTCGATTACTTGACTATACCTTGATTCATCTTCAATATGGTGTGCAATTTCTAAGACAGTGATTGGCAAAGAAAAGAGCAATTTACGGATATAGAAACGATTGACTGGATCTAAGGCTGCGGTAACTTCATCGGCTAATAAAATATCCTTTTCTCTCAATAAAAATCGCGCAATCTCCATTCTCACTCGTTGACCACCAGAAATGTTTTCACCATTATTGATCAACTCCACATTTAAAATATCTTGAAATTCATCGTAGAGATTGACACGCTTTAGGACTGCTAGTAAATCTTCATCTGTAAATTGCTGCCCCAATGTCAGATTGTAACGAATGCTACCATTAAATAGAAACGGCTGCTGACTAATCATTCCCACATTTCCTCTAAACTCTTCACTCTTGACACCATCTTTACAGATCACTAGCATTTTACCACTATCAAAAGTTTCAAATCCTTGAATTAACCGAAACAAGGTAGATTTGCCAAATCCGCTAGCCCCCTTTATTAGGATCTTTTCCCCCATTTTAATCGTGAGAAAAAAGTCCTTAAAAATTACCTTTTCATGATAAGATTTATCTAATTTTTGAATCACAAGTTTGTCAATATTCTGTAAACTTTCTTGAGGTGTAGCCAAACAATCCGAGTCATTTTCTAAAATACTAAAAATCTTATCGACTGTACTTTTTGCTCCTTGAATGTGAATTGCATCATACATAATCTTTTGAATGGGAGAGACAGGCTGATTGGAGGCAATATACATAGCAACCAACTTTGCTAGAATGATTCCTTTGCCATGTAAACTAAGATAAAAGCCTAAGGCTAATGGAAGAACTTGGCTCAAAAAGACCATAAATCCATTGCAAAAGAAAATAAAATTATGCGTAAACGAAAATGTTTGAATGGCTCGCTGATAAGCTCTATTCGTTGATTTCACGCGCTCCTCACTCTGCTTTACAGCTTGATTATTAGCAATTGTCTCGTTACCTTGCATCATATCAGATACAACGCTATGCAACTTTGTCCGTAATTGCGACATAGAATCACCCGAGTGTTTTAGACGTTGATTCAGGAGGAATTGTGGAATGGGACGTAAAACAGTAAACAAGACAAAAATCGTCCCTAAAAGCACATCTTGACACACAATGTAAACAGCCGTTATGATAGCTACAAATCCCCAAGAAAAAATATTCATCACCGGCTCAATATAGCTATCTCCCACAAACTCCATATCCTGAGTCAAGAAGCTCACTTTCTCATCCCTGCTGTATCGAGTATGAAAGAGCAATTTCCGAAACAGAGAAAGACGCATATTTTGATGAATTTCTCAATGAAATACATTACGGCTATAATTTGCAAAGAGCATGAGACTGTAAAATACAAAGTAAACTGAAAAACCATAAAGGATAAAATGGAAAATCTTACTAGCTGTTAACTCCCTTTGCTCCAAATGCAGAGCTTGAGAAGGAACGAGAGGCTGTGCCAAGGCTAAACCTCCATTTGCCAACCCTCCAATGATACTAAGTAATTTCGTACGCTTGTCCAAATATTGAAAAACTTATGCATGGTCTATCCTCCCCTCTATTTTTACATATTATTATATAGTATTGTGAGAAAAAAGATATAAATTACACAAAAAAACTTGTTAGAATTTCTTCTAACAAGTCTCTGTCTTAATACCAACCGTTTGCCAACCAAAATCCTTTGGCAGCAACCCATGAACCATAACGGCCTGCCACATAGCTATCTGCTACTTTTTCTTGATTCTCAGGTGATAAATCACCATTGAGATAAGAGAGAGTCAGCTGATAACGACCATAGTATTGACCATTTTGAGCTGTGTAGCTGCCACTAGACTCTTTTTGAGCAATCCATTCTTTAGCTTCTTGCTCTTCGGCACTCAAGCTAGAGGTTGCAGTTTTTGTTTGTTCGTTAGTTATTTCTGCAACTGGAGTATTTGTCTCCTGCTTGACTTCACCTTCCAGTTCTAGGACTTGCCCAACCTGAATCAAATTGATATTGCTGATTTTATTTCTACTAGCTAGGTCTGCCACGCTCGTCTGATGAGTTTTGGCAATAGAAGAGAGTGTGTCTCCAGATTTTACAGTATAGCTATCTGCGCTCGCTACCGTGGGGGATAAGAAGGCTAAAATAGCTGCAAAGCCAATCCATCCCATGGTCCATGTTTTCTTCCTAGTCTGTGTTTGATTCATATCTATGATTCTCCTTTTTTCTATCATCGCTTTCTAACAAAGGAGATTAGCTCCTTCTTGCGACTATTCTATCTTACCTTCTCTTTGTTACCTTTTGCTTGTCGTTTGGTTAAGAATGTTACAGGCAGATTGAGCGGAGACTAAAAAACAGCCTATAAATCCTTGGTTTTAGGATTCTATAAGTTTTTTCATAGTAAAATTTCCCAAACAAGTATATAATAAGGTGATGTATGATGCAAAAAGGAGAGTTTATGAAATCATTACGTTTCCAATCAGTTTTTGATATTATCGGACCAGTCATGATTGGTCCATCCAGTAGCCACACAGCCGGTGCCGTACGTATTGGAAAAATCGTTTCCTCTATCTTCAATGATGAGCCGACAGAAGTGGAGTTCCAACTCTACAATTCCTTTGCTAAAACTTATCGTGGACACGGTACAGACTTGGCACTCGTCGCTGGGATTTTAGGCATGGAAACCGATGACCCAGAAATCCCTAATAGCCTAGAGATTGCCCATAAAAGAGGAATTAAGGTCGTTTGGACCATTCATAGAGAGAGCAATGCCCCTCACCCAAATACAGCAAAAATCACCATAAAAAACGATCATAAAACGATCAGTGTCACAGGTATTTCCATCGGTGGTGGAAATATCCAAGTCACAGAATTAAATGGCTTTTCAGTATCTCTCAGCATGAACACCCCGACCTTTATCATCGTTCACCAAGATGTTCCAGGTATGATTGCTCATGTGACAGAGGCACTCTCTCGCTATAATATCAATATCGCTCAAATGAATGTCACACGCGAAAAAGCTGGTGAAAAGGCTATTATGATTATTGAAGTCGATAGCAGAGATTGCCACGAAGTACTAGAGGACATCCGAAAAATCCCTCATCTGCATAATGTTAATTTCTTTGAATAGGAGATACTATGTTTTATTCGATAAAAGAATTGGTCGAGCAAGCCGAGCTTGACTATCAAGGAAATGTTGCAGAATTGATGATTGCAACAGAATATGAATTGACCGGTCGTAAGCGCGAAGAAGTTCTTCGCCTCATGACGCGCAATTTAGAAGTCATGAAAGCCTCCGTAGAACTAGGACTTGATGAAGGAAAATCTCATAGCGGACTCACAGGAGGAGATGCCATGAAGCTCCAGACCTATATGGAGTCAGGACGTGCCTTATCTGATCATACGGTACTCACTGCGGCTAAAAATGCCATGGCTGTCAATGAGCACAATGCTAAAATGGGTGTAGTCTGTGCCACCCCGACTGCTGGAAGTGCAGGCTGTCTTCCTGCTGTACTGACTTCCGCTATTGAAAAATTAGGGCTCAGTTTCGAGCAACAATTAGACTTTCTCCTTACTGCTGGAGCTTTTGGACTGGTCATTGCCAATAACGCTTCTATCTCAGGAGCTGAAGGAGGCTGCCAAGCAGAGGTCGGATCTGCCAGCGCTATGAGTGCTGCTGCCTTAGTCTTGGCTGCTGGAGGAAGTCCCTACCAAGCTAGTCAAGCCATCTGTTTTGTCATTAAAAATATGTTAGGACTTATCTGCGATCCTGTCGCTGGACTAGTCGAAGTCCCTTGCGTCAAACGAAATGCAATGGGAGCTAGTTTTGCCTTTATTGCAGCCGATATGGCTTTAGCAGGAATTGAGTCAAAAATCCCTGTGGACGAGGTGATTGATGCGATGTATCAAGTTGGCTCTAGTATGCCTGCTGCTTTCAGGGAAACAGCCGAAGGAGGTCTGGCTACTACTCCAACTGGACTCAAACTAAGTAAGGAGATTTTTGGACAATGACAACTATTTACTTTGTTCGCCATTGCGAACCAAACTACAATAATCACGACGATTGGACAAGAGAACTATCTCCAAAAGGTTTACAAGATTGTCAATTAGTCACAGAATTTTTAGAGAACAAGCAGATTGACATTGTCTTATCTAGCCCGCTCAAGCGTGCCATAGATACAGTCAACCCCTTTGCCCAATCTCAACATCTAGCCATTCAGACAATCGCAGATTTTCGAGAACGCAAAATTGACGATGTTTGGATTGAAGATTTTGATAGCTTTACAAAAAAGCAATGGGCAGACTTTAGTTACAAGTTGGAGAATGGAGAAAGTCTTCAAGAAGTGCAAAATCGAAATATCGCTGCTTTACAGAAATGTTTACAGGATTATTCAGGCAAAACCATCGTCATTGGAACTCATGGAACAGCTCTTTCTACTATTCTTCAGTACTACAATCATCATTTTGGGCTAAACGATTTTTTACGCCTCAAACCACTCATGCCTCATATCGTTTGCTTGGAATTTGACAACCTAAATTGTCTTTCCATTACAGAACATACACTCATGAAAGGTTAAGATCCATGAAACATCTCTTTTTTGACTTAGATGGAACGGTCGTTGATAGCTCAGAAGGTATCAAGTCAGGATTTCGTGCAGCATTTACAAGCATGAATACGGAAATTCCTTCAGATAGTATTCTTGACACCTTTATTGGTCCACCCCTAGAAGTTAGCTTTTCAGACTTTGGTGACAAAGATTGGGTCAAAGCAGCAATTCATGCTTTTCGTCATGACTATAAGGAATCCGGTGTTTATCAAGTAGAAGTTTACGAGGGATTGACAGAATTACTGAGTACTTTACAATCTCTAGGCTATCAACTCTATATTACAACCAGCAAAAATGAACCCATGGCTCATAAAATGCTATCGTATTTAGATATTGATTATTACTTTACAGGGATTTACGGAGCCTTACCTGATTCCTATCATAAAGCTGATGTGATTAAGCGTGCTATTTTAGAAAATCATCTTTCCTTAGATGAATGCGCCATTATAGGAGATACCAAATTTGACATCATTGGCGGAAAGAAAGTCGGCATTCAAACACTAGGTGTTCTATGGGGATTCGGTACTAAAGAAGATTTACAAGCTTGTCAAGCAGATTACCTCTTTCAAACCCCCAAAGAATTGCTCCATTTTTTATCCACTCGATCTTCAAACTCTATCAAGAAATAAAAAAGGCAGGAATTTAGGCACTGCACCCCAATAATGAGACCTAAGAAAAACACTATTTTGAGACCTGTTTCCTATATTCTATAGGGGATAGGTCTTTTAATTTCCGTTGAATTCTCGTTTCATTATAAAATATGATGTAATTTTTGACAATATCTGTTATACTATCTTTAGTTAGGTTTCTCCAGTTATGGAGATAGAAGGTTTCAGACTTTAGGACGGAATGAAACCATTCAATACAGGCGTTATCTGCGGGTGTTCCTTTTCGGGACATGGAGCGGATAATGCCTTTTTCTGTGCATGTCTGATAATAAGCTTTAGAGGTATAGACTGAACCTTGGTCACTATGTAAGAGTGTTCCTTTCGGTAAATCCAACTGATTTAACGTATCTAAAACAAAGTCTGTGTCCTGACTATCTGAAATTGTATAAGCTACAATCTCTCGGTTATACAAATCCATAATGGACGAGAGATAAAGTTTACAGTTTCCGAAATAGAGATAGGTGATGTCTGTTACCAATCTTTGAAGGGGTTGTTTGGCTTGGAAGTCCCTACTGAGCTTATTTTCAGTGACATAGTAAGGTTTGCCAAGTTTTGGGACCTTCTTTGTTTTGACACGGCAAAGCCAACCATTTTGTTTCATGATACGATAAACCTTTTTGTGATTCACTGTCAAACCATATCTGCTTTTTAAAAGCCGTGTAATGGTTCGATAACCATAAATATAGCCATTTTCAAGGCATAATATCTCAATCTTCTCAGTGACATCATCCATCGTTTTTACCGTTGCTGGCTCAGATTTCCAGCGATAGTAGGTGGATCTTGCCACACCAAAACAAGCCAAAATCATCGGGATTGGATAGTCAGCTTTATAGTCTTCTACAAGCTTGATAAGGGCTATTTTATCGATTTCCTTATCAAGCTGCGATACTTTTTTAGCAGCTTTACCTCTAATCTTAATTGTTCAACCTCAGATAATTCTGTCATCCCTTTACCGTAAGTATATTGTTTTCCGACAGGTTGGTAGAAGCGGTGAAGTTCATTGTTTTGATACCATTTCCACCATGTGTAAATTTGACTATCATTCTTTATCCCTAGGGTTTCCATGATAACCTTGTTGGATTTACCTGCTTTTTTCATTTCGATACAAGCTAGTTTTATGTCTAGTGAATATGCTTTTTTGACCATAAGAAAACACTCCTAATTCTATTATAGTAGAATTCATGGAGTGTTTTTCTTTGGTTTCACTTTATGGGGGCAGTATCTTATTCCTTGCCTTTTTTATTTTATTAATATCCCCAAGCTGATAATCCTTGTGCGTTATAAGCACGTTGTGCTGCTGCGATTTGATCTTCAACCGTCGCTGTCGCACCCCAACCTGGCATAGTTTGGAAAAGACCGCTTGCGCCTGATGCATTAGCAACATTTGGATTCCCATTTGATTCGCGCGCAATGATATGCTCCCATGTAGAGGCTGGGACACCTGTCAATTCAGCCATACGAGCTGCTGCATAACGACCAGTTTCACCTGCTGTATTTCCATTTGCAAGAACCATTCCCTCTGTATAAGTAACAGGAGCTACTGCTGGTGCTTCATAAGTAGTTGCTGCTGGAGTAGCTGCCGGTGCAACAGATGTTTCAACATTTGAAGTAGCTTCCGAAACTTGCTCTACTGGTTTCACTTCTTGGTTATCTCCTAGTTCTAAAGATTGCCCAATGGTGATGAAGTTTGCATCATGTAGCTTGTTAAGCTCCATGATTTTATCTACTGTTGTATTTTGTTCTTTTGCAATTTCAGATAGAGTATCTCCTGCTTTTACAGTGTAAGTAACTGCTTCTGCAACAGAACTTGTTGCTAAAAAAGATGCTACTGCTAAGATTCCTGATAATGTGTATTTAATAACTTTCATAGTAATATGAGATTTCTCCTTTTTGTTACATATCCATATTACACAGAAAATGTTACCAATAGCTTTAAAACAGATTACAAAAGTTACAAAAATATTGGTTTTACGCGTTAAAAACGCCTTTTTAAGGCATTTTTAACTTTTGAGAAGAAATAAAAGGACTCCAACAAAGAAAACACTCACAAGTGCAGTGGTATCAAGAAATGTCCACTTCAATTGCCGATAGCGACTCCGCCCTTGTCCTCCTTGGTAACCGCGTGCCTCCATAGCCGTCGCAAGAGCATCTGCTCTCTTAAAACTTGAAGCAAATAATGGGATCAAAATCGGAATAACGGACTTGACCTTTTGAACAATAGATCCCTCTCCAAAATCAACACCACGAGCTTTTTGAGCATTCATAATGCGTACCGTATCATCCATCAAGGTCGGCACAAATCGTAAACTCATGGACAACATTAAGCCAATTTCATGGACCGGAACCTTGACGACTGCTAAGGGCTTGAGTAAAGATTCCACAGCATCGGCTAAACTCAAGGGCATTGTCGTCAAAGTCAATAAGGTTGAAAAGCAAATCAAGAGAACAAACCGACTAAAGATAATACCTGCCTGCATCAATCCAGTCTCTGTTACTCTTATAAATCCAAACTGAAAGAGTGTTGCTCCTTCTGATATAAAAAAGAGCTGAAATAGAGTTGTAAAGGCAATTAAAAAGATCATGGACTGCAAACCTTTGATAAAAAATCCCAAAGGAATCCGTGAAAGCAAAATTAAGATAAACACAAAAAGAAATAGTAGGACATTTGTGACAAGATTATTCGCCCAAAAGATAATCATGATAAACGCAATCATGGCTAGTAATTTACTTCTAGGATCTAGGCGGTGCAAGATTGAATTTCCAGGAACATACCGTCCCAAAATCATACTATTCATGAACCATCTCCTCAAATTCTTTTAGGGTAATAGGCAGACGAGCAAAAGACATTCCTCTGTTTCGCAAATGATAGGCAAATTTTGTGATTTTAGGAACTCCTAGTTGTAACTCCTCCATGAGCTCCACCTCTTGAAAAATGTCACTTGGCGTTCCCGCACAGCGAACTTGCCCTTTTTCCATTGCATATACTGTATCTGCAAAATTTGCCACATCATCCATGACATGGGTCACAAGGACAATAGTCATGCCCTTTTGATGGAGTGAGGCAAACAAGTCCATCAACTCCTTACGACCAGCAGGGTCTAGCCCAGCAGTCGGCTCATCTAGGACCAAAATACTTGGCTCCATTGCCAAAATCCCTGCAATCGCTACCCGACGCATTTGCCCACCTGATAGCTCAAATGGACTCCGTTCAAATAAGTCTTCTGAAATCCCTACTAGGGCTAATTTCTCACGCGCTAAACGTTCTGCTTTGTCTTGTGCTACGCCAAAATTTTGAGGACCAAAGGCAACATCTTTCAATACCGTTTCTTCAAATACTTGATTTTCTGCAAATTGAAATACCAAACCTACCTTTTTCCGAATAGGCTTGATATCTTTTGAGACAGAAGATGCAGTAATCTCGACATCATCAACTGTCACTGTCCCTTCAGATGGCACTAAAAGACCATTCAGCAGTTGAAGAATAGTCGATTTTCCACTTCCTGTATGGCCAATCAAGGCAGTGTAGGATCCATCCTTGATTTCTACATTCACTCCAAAAAGGGCAGGGCCCTCAAAAGGTGTCCCTGCTTGATAGGTATAACTCACATTGTTTAAGGTAATTCCCATAAATAATCCTGTAATTCTTCTTCTGTTAGATAGCCAGCAGGCAACGTATAACCTGTTTTCTCCAAAACATGCTTAATTTGATTCGCAAAAGGCTCATCCAAGCCTAACTCTTTCAAATCTGAACGAGAAAATAAGTCCTTTGGAGTACTGGTTGATTCAATTTTTCCTTGCTTTAAGACAAGAACCCTATCGCTTAGACTAATTTCATCTAAATCATGGGTAATCGAAATCACGGTCATCCCTGTTTGCGCCTTAATCTTTTGTACCATGCGAATCAACTCTAGTCTACCTTCTGGATCTAGCATACTGGTCGCTTCATCCAAGATGAGAATATCTGGTCTCATAGCCAAAATCCCAGCAACCGCCACTCGCTGTTTTTGACCACCTGACAAGCGAGAAGGTTCTCGATCTTTAAAATCTGCCATACCAACAATTTTGAGTGCTTCATCAATTCTCTCTACCATGACTGAATGAAGCATGCCTTGATTTTCCAGACCAAATGCTACATCATCTTCGACAGTCGCACCGACAAACTGATTATCCGGATTTTGGAAAACCATACCGATATGGCGACGTTTCTCCCAGACATTATCAGGTGTAAGAAGATCACCAGCAATGATAATCTCCCCACTAAGAGGCTCCAATAAGCCATCCAATAAGCGGACAAGAGTTGATTTCCCGCTACCATTATGCCCAATAATCGAGAGCCATTCGCCACGTTTCACATGAAACGTCAAATTATCTAAAGTCAGATTGTCGCCATCTTTATCATAACGATAGCTGAGTTCACGCACTTCAATCATATATGTCATCTACTTAAATGTATCCTTAAAAAGGAATGAAGCTCCTTTGAAATAATCATAGCCAGAATAAACAGTTGCAATCAAGGAAATATAAAGGAAAATCTGTCCGACTACTACCCAATGAAAGAGCAAAAAGATAATGGCCAACATCTGAGTAAACGTCTTAATCTTACCTGGAAGAGCCGCTGCCAAAACCTCTCCATCATTTTCCACTAAAAGCAAGCGCAAGCCTGTCACCGCTAGTTCACGGCAGATAATCACGACAACCACCCAAGCAGGAGCATAACCCAATTCGATCAAGAGAATCAAAGCAGACATGACCAATAATTTATCCGCCATGGGATCTGCAAACTTACCAAAATTCGTCACGACTTGCCACTTGCGAGCCAAATACCCATCTAAATAGTCCGTAATACTAGCCACCATGAAAATCAATCCTGCCCATAAATGAAGGCTCGGATTTCCCAAGGATAAAAGCAGGACAAACAATGGGATGAAGGCAATCCGCAAGAGTGTCAAGGCGTTTGGAATATTTTCTTTTTTCATCATTCACTTCCTTCGTTTGTTACTGTTATTGTAATCGTCCCTGCATAGTCTGTCAAGGCGGAGGTATCTATTTTTTGTCCGTCAACTGACACTTCTACCCCTCTGACTACGCCTAAAGTTACAAGATATGTAGAGCCTGCTGTCAACTCTGTTGACACTGATTTATTTTCTGGAGAGAGAGTTTCCCCATTTTCCAAGCTTGTCCCAGAAACATTGACCCAACTTGTGGCATCCGTCACAGATAACTCTAACTTCACAGGACTTGACACACCTGTCAATTTCGCTGTCAAGTTTGCTCCCTCTCCTACTACCTCTAATTTAGACTTGGGAGCGGAACTTGAACTTTCCTCTTGCTCGTTAGAGCTGCTGCTAGTCAAAGAAGAGCTACTACTTTCACTAACAATTTGGTAACTTTGATCACCGTTTAAACTAGAGGTTGTACGTGTGTAATTCCAAACATAAATCGTCACAAAAGCAAGAATCGCTAAAGCAAATAAGGAAAAATAGAACAGTGGCATAAACGAATTTCTCTCTTTACGGCGTTTACGACTTCGGAAATTTTCAGCAACATCAATGTCAATCTCATCGTAAACAATCATGCTGCCATCTTCATACGCATCTAAAATAATTCGTTCATCCAAATCAACTGCCCACGCATACTTCCTCAAAAAAGAACGGGCATAAAAAGTGCTGGGTAACTGATCAAAATCATCTGCTTCTATCGCTTCCAAAAAAGACAACTGAATATCTGTCTTTTCCTGCAAATCTTCTAAGGTCATCTCTTGGCTGACACGTGCTAGCCGTAGCACTTCACCAATTGTTTTTTTTCTCATACGTTCAATCCTTCTCTCTAATCAAGTATCTATCTTATTTTATTTTGGAAAAATTGTAAAATCCACAATATCTGCTTGACTAATAAACCTGCTTCCAATCTCTAATACATCTGTCAAGCTCATACTCTGCAGAATTTTAGGAATATCAAATAGATTTTCCCCTTCCAAATGAGTCTCATACTGGGTTGCAATATATTCTAAGGAGTTCAACCCGTGCAAAAAGTCACCAAACATTTCGCTTTTTATCGTGTCTAAATGCTCCTCTGAAACATCTTTATCTTTTGCAAATTGTCGAATAGCAGAGCGCATCTGATGAGAAATCGATAGAGGCTCCATCGTATCCATCGTTAGCATCACAAAGTGAAACTCTTTTTCAACCTCTACTTCCAAAGTCAAGGAAGTATCCAATTTCCCTGTTTCATAATATTGCTGAAAACGCTTAGAAGTCCAGCCAAACATCATCGCAAATAAAAGTTTCAGAGCAATTTTATAGCGGAATAATTCATACTCTTCAATTTCATCCTTTCCTCTCAAACCAATAGCTAACTTTGGAGTTGCTACTTCCATTCGCATGGTTCCTGTGGAGATAATCGGATGAAGAGGTACTTTCTGACAATGAGGTAAAAGCTGAGCCTGAACATTCCATTTTTCTTGCGAATCTCCCACCCAGTTCAAAACTTCATTGACATCAATATTTCCTACAAGAAATAAACTCATATTAGAAGGGTGATAAAAACGCTCAAAATTCTCTTCTAAATCCTTGACCTCAATCTCATCAATAGAACTATTGGTGCCTGCAATATCTGCCGATAAAGGACTGTTAGGATAGAGATTGGCTAAGGTTTGGAAAAACAAGCGATAGTCTGGATCATCCTGATACATTTCAATCTCTTGCTGGATAATCCCTTTTTCTCTCTCCACGGATTCCTGTGTAAAATGACCTTTAGAAACCAAAGTTTGCAGTAAGTTTACACTTTCCTTGACACGATTAGTCGTTGAAAATAAATAGCTTGTCTTTGTAAAGCTTGTAAAAGCATTGCTTTCTGCTCCTAATTTGACAAACTCACGCAATAAATCCTGTCCGTTTTCATCCTCAAAGAGCTTGTGTTCCAAAAAATGTGCAATCCCATCTGGATAGGTTCGCTCTTGCCCATCTTCTTGGATAATAGTGGTATCTATGGAACCAAAGCGCGTTGTCATAATTCCATATGTTTCATGAAAATCAGGTTTTGGAACTAAAAACAATCGTAAACCATTTGGCAATTTCGTTTTATAAAGGGTCTCTCCAACACCTGAATACTCTTGTCGCTTCAACTGAATTTCTTGCATTATTTTCCTTCCATGAAGTACACTGCTTGCAAGTTTAATTGACTTGCAACTGCCATGATATCTTCTCTTGACACTTCCTGTAAATTTGTCAACCAAACTGCTGGCGATAAAGATTTTCTGCCAAAGACTTCTCTTAGATAGGCTCGCTCCATTAAGCTACTTTGCCTATCCAAGGATAACAACATCGAATTTTTCAGCATATCTTTTGTAGCTGAGAGTTCTTCATCTGTGAATTTTCCTCTTTTAAGATCTGTAATCTGTCTGTGAATCAAACTCACTGTCTTTGTCCGATTGAGTCTGTCAATACCTGCGTAAACACGAAGTAAACCTGAAAAAATATCAATCTGACTAGAAATCGTATAGGCGAGACTCTCTTTCTCACGGACATTGACAAACAACTTAGAATGAGAAAATCCACCCAAAAGACCATTTAAAACAATCAAAGGAAGATGTCCATCATCCCCATACTGAATAGGAAAATGGTACCCCAACTCAATAATGGATTGATTCGTATCCTTTTGCTCTAATCCTTCACGAACAACGTTTGAAGTTGACTGCTGATACTGCAACTGTAAATCTTGTTGTCTAGGTAGAAAATTGAACGATTTCATCGTTTCAACCACTTGAATTTCATTGAAATCCCCAATGAAAAAGACATCAATCTGATCATTTGCCAGCATTGATTGAAACTGAGTAAAACTACTTTGTGCTGTTTCTTGTTTCACCAAATCAACCGTTCCAATCCGAGGAAGCTGCATATCCTCCTCTTCATAATAGAGCCGATTTAACTCTCGATGGGCATGATAAAAATGATTTTCAATCTCCGCTTCCAAATCGAGCAACACATTTCTCTTTTCCACCGCAAATGCAGACTCATCAAAAGCAGAATCTGTCGCCAAAGGATAGAGTAAACTAGCCTTTAAAAACTCCATCATCTCCTCTGTTAGGGTATTTTTGCGACTCAAAAAAGAATCTCGTACAAAAGAAAGATTGATATCCACATAATGGCTTAATCCTCTCTTTGAAACAGAAGTTGAGTAATTGGCTCCATATAGATTAGCTAAGCGCTCTCGAAAAGCCTGAGAAGTTGGATAAACTTTATTGACTGTCTCAAGCATACTGGCACTCAAGACACGCCCAGCTAGAGTTTCCTTTAACATGGGCGCTGCAAAGCGCATTTTAATCCGATTGGTTTTGTATTTATCTGAAGAAATGAAATGGAGACGAACTCCTTTGACTAATTCCATAGTGCTCCTCATGCTTTCTGATATAGACTTCTATTATATCACGAAATGGATTTCTTTTGGGATTTAGAAGACAAGATTCTTCATGATGAGAACGATTTCTTCTTTGTTTGTAAAATCCTAAACTTTCTTAAGGAAAGAACACCTAAACACGATTAAATGGCTTTATTCCTCAGAAATATGGTATAATAGCAAGGATTGAGGTGAATTATGGAATATAGATTATTTGAAGAATACATTGTCCTACAAGCTCTCCTAAAAGAAATAGGGATTATACAAAGTGGCGGAGCCATCAAATCTTTCTTACAAGAAACCCCAGTCTTTCTAAATGGGGAAAGGGAAGAACGCCGACGCAAGAAAATTCGAATTGGAGATGACATTCACATCCCAAGTAAAAACATCACCATTTCGATTCTTGAACCAAGTGAAGAAGAAATAGAGCGCTATCAAGAGGAAAAATCGGAAAAAGAACGAGTCGCTAAAATCGTGAAAGAGATGAACAAGGGATTAAAAAAAACAGCTACAAAGCCGAAAACTACAAGCAAACAAAAACCTAAAAAAGCTCCTGTTCGTTTTCCAGGTACTTAATTATGTGGCTAAAATCCCTTACCCTAAAACACTTTCGGAATTACGAATCTATTGATATTTCTTTTCATTCGGGACTCAATGTCTTTTTAGGACAAAATGCCCAAGGGAAGACAAATATTTTAGAATCCATTTATTTTTTAGCTCTGACACGAAGCCACAGAACTCGTTCCGATAAGGATTTGATTCATTTTTCCAATCAAGATTTGAAAGTTTCTGGGGAGTTAGTCAAGCAGACAACCACCTTACCACTTGAAATTGATTTGACCGCCAAAGGTCGTATCACCAAGGTCAATCATCTCAAGCAAAACAAATTATCAGACTACATCGGACACATGAATGTAGTGCTTTTTGCGCCAGAAGATTTGCAACTGATCAAAGGAGCTCCCGCTCTTCGCCGTAAATTTATCGATATGGAATTAGGACAAATCAAGCCCCTTTACCTATCTGATCTGTCTCAGTATAATCATGTATTAAAGCAACGAAATGCCTATCTCAAATCAGCAGACCACATTGACGAGACGTTTTTAGAAGTATTGGACCAGCAATTAGTTGATTTTGGTTGTCGAGTTATGCGTCATCGGATTGATTTTCTAAAAAAGTTAGAACAATTTGGTCAAGCAAAACATTGGGATATTTCTAACGAGCTAGAAACACTGAAAATTTGCTATCTTTCCTCTATTTCTCATGAGAATGAATCTCTTGAAGATACTTTCCAAACAGCTCTCTTACAAAGCCGTAAACGAGATTTATTTAAGAAAAATACTGGTGTTGGCCCACACCGTGATGATATAGCCTTTTACATCAATGACATGGATGTAAACTTCGGAAGCCAAGGACAGCATCGCAGCGTTGTCTTGTCCTTAAAACTTGCTGAAATTGAATTGATGGAAAGTGTTACACGAGAAAAGCCAATTCTACTACTTGACGATGTCATGAGTGAACTTGACAATAGCCGTCAACTTAGTTTACTAAATACTATCTCTCAAAATATCCAAACCTTCATCACGACTACTACCCTAGAACACTTAAAAAATCTACCCGAAGATTTGAAAATCTTTACGATTCAAGCTGGGAGCATATCAGAAAAAGATTGACACAATTTGTCAATCTTTTTTTACATATCTGTCAACTGAAATTTAATACGATTTCACAATTCCCAGCAAGACTGCTCCAATGACAAAGCAAGCAATACCAATTGTTAACCAACGCATTTCCTTACGCGTCTTAGTCTCACCTAAAAAGAGAATCCCTCCAATAATAGAGATAATGACGCCTAATTGTGAGAAACTAAAGGCAATGGCAAGTCCTGCCTTAGCAGCAGCAAGGAGCATAAAGATATTTCCAATCCCCCACATGAGACCCACCAAAGCATTCTTAATGACCACAGCTTCCAGCTGAATTTGGAACTTCATAAAGATCATCGCTCCAAAGACCATTCCAACAGCCATCGGAAGGATAACTGCCAAAGCATCGAAATGCATAATATTATTAAACAAAATAGCATAGGATAAATATCCTGCCGTTGAATAGGTTAAGGCAGTAAAGCCTTTTCCAAACTCATGATGAGTAGCTTGCTCATCTTTTTCAGAATCTTGCTTACTGGTAAAATAAAATCCAACAACAAGTAATACCAAGACTACAATCCCTAGAATAAACTGAATCGGCTTACTCCATTCTCCAAAGATAATCGCTCCAATCAAGCTTCCAAACACCAACTGCGCTCCACTTGACAAGGGATTGGCAACGGAAACGCCCATATATTGCATGGAACGAAACTGTCCATATTGGCCCATAGACCAAAGCATACCACCAATGATTCCAAAGACCCAAAGAGTTGACGACATCGGTGGACGAACAAATACAAAAACTACTAAAGCAAATAGAAGCGCTCCCAGCGTCATACCAAACGTTTGTTGATTTGGTTTCCCACCAATCTTATTACTAACAAAGCCAATACTTCCCCAAGCAATCATAGGGACTAATGCATATAAAATACCGTCCATTTTTACTCCTTTACAATATCATTTACAATATCATTTACAATATCGTTTACAATTTTGTAAATTTAATTTACTACAATGTCTACAATGTCAATTGTCCATCATTCCCCCTAACGATTTAAGGATTTATCCATCCATCATAGGCAAAATGTCAACATAGTTCTATATTCTAACACAATGCATGACCTTTGTAAAGAAAACAAAGAATCTCTGATAGTTTTACAGAGATTCTCTACAAATGATTATTGAACAGAATAGTTTGGTGCTTCGTTGGTGATTTGAACATCATGCGGATGACTTTCTTTCAAACCTGCACCACTCATTTCGATGAATTGCGCATTATCATGCAACTCTTGGATATTGGCTGCACCGACATAGCCCATCCCTGAGCGGATTCCTCCAAGCATTTGGAAGACGATGTCTGCTGCGGCACCCTTGTAGGCTACACGACCTTCGATTCCTTCTGGAACCAACTTGTTAGCTTCATTGACAGAGCCTTGGAAGTAGCGATCGCTTGAACCTTTTTTCATGGCTGCAATTGAACCCATTCCACGATAAGTCTTGAATTTACGTCCTTGGAAGATTTCAGTTTCTCCTGGTGCCTCATCTGTTCCTGCAAACATAGAACCCAGCATAACTGCATGTCCACCTGCTGCAAGAGCCTTGACAATATCACCAGAATACTTGATTCCACCGTCTGCAATAATCGTCTTACCATATTCACGCGCCACCTGTGCTGCATCATAAATAGCTGTGACTTGCGGTACTCCGACACCAGCAATAACACGAGTTGTACAGATAGAACCTGGTCCAATACCAACTTTAACAACGTCAACTCCGGCATCATAAAGCGCACGCGCACCTTCTGCTGTCGCGATATTTCCTGCAATCAAGGTACGGTCTGGGAAATGCGCACGGATTTCTGCAATCTTACGCAAAACGCCCGCTGAATGTCCATGAGCTGTATCGATGACAATCGCATCTGCTCCTGCTTCAAAGAGAGCTTCTGCACGCTCAAAGGTATCAGAAGTCACGCCAACTGCACCAGCTACAAGGAGGCGACCAAATTCGTCCTTGGCAGCATTTGGAAACTCGATGACTTTTTCAATGTCTTTAATCGTAATCAAACCAGACAAGCGACCATTTTCATCGACCAACGGAAGTTTTTCAATGCGGTGTTCTTGGAGAATACTTTCAGCAGTCTCTAAATCAGTACCGACAGGAGCTGTCACAAGATTTTCGCTGGTCATATTGGTTGAAATCGGTTGGTCATAGTCTGAGATGAAACGCATGTCACGGTTGGTGATAATGCCCACCAATTTGCGATTTTCCATGGTTTCAACGATTGGTACACCGCTGATACGGTAGCGACCCATGAGCTCATCTGCCTCTTTAATAGTATGATTTGGTGTGAGGAAGAATGGATCGATGATAACGCCATTTTCAGAGCGTTTTACCTTACGCACTTCATCTGCCTGCTGTTCAATAGACATGTTCTTGTGAATGACACCGAGACCACCTGCACGCGCAATCGCAATCGCCATTTTGCTCTCTGTTACGGTATCCATGGCCGCCGTAATGATTGGGATATTGAGGGTTAAATTCTTAGCCAGTTTTGTTTGGAGATTGGCATCATTTGGCAAAACATGACTTTCCGCTGGAATAAGCAATACATCATCAAAGGTAAAACCTTTTTTCAAAAATTTTGTGTCCCAATTAGACATCCACAGATTCCTCTTTTCTTTCTTTAATTGAGCTAGGCTCGACTTTATTGTTAATATCATACCATTCTATCTGTATTTGTCAATCATTATTGCATGAAAAATGAAAAACTACCGTATTTCTGTACAGATACGATAGTTTTTGTATTTTCTAATTAAAATAATTTAACCCCATAGCAGACTTGACTTCTGAAAGAGTTTGGGCTGCAGCCTCTCGAGCTTTGCTACTTCCCTTTTGGAGCATATTATAGACTTCTCCCATGTCCTTGGCAAATTCCAAACGGCGCTCGCGAATTGGGCCTAATTCTCGCTCTAAGATTTCTAATAGATAGCGTTTAGTCTTAACATCTCCTAGACCACCCTGCTTGTAATGCTCTTTCATAGCCTCAATTTCAGCCTTATCTTCCTCACGACCAAAAACGTCTAAATAATGAAAGACCATATTGCCCTCAATCTTACCAGGATCTTCTACTTTGATATGGTCAGGGTCTGTGTACATACTCATGACTTTTTTCTTGAGCGTATCCATGTCATCAGCTAGATAAATCCCGTTATTGAGCGACTTAGACATCTTGGCATTGCCGTCTAATCCTGGAAGGCGTCCAGCTCCTTCATGGGTCGGATAGATTCCTTCTGGCTCAACTAGGACATCTGTCTGATAGGCATGATTAAAACTGCGAACAATTTCACGAGTCTGCTCAATCATCGGTTTTTGGTCAACTCCAACTGGTACATAATTTGCCTTAAAAGCTGTAATATCTGCCGCTTGGGCGATTGGATAGACTAAAAATCCAGTCGGAATGCTCTCACCGAATCCTTTTTGAGCGATTTCAGTCTTAACAGTCGGATTGCGTTCCAAGCGTGCCAATGAAACCAAATTCATGTAATACATGGACAACTCAGCCAATTCTGGAATTTGACTTTGGATAAAAATCGTTACCTTTTCAGGATCGAGTCCTGCTGCCAAATAATCCAAAGCCACTTGACCGATTGATTCTACAATCTTTTGCGGCTCCTTGGCATGGTCTGTCAAAGCTTGCTGATCTGCCAGAAAGACAAACATGTCGTACTTGCCTTCATTTTGCAGACGAACACGATTTTGTAAACTACCAACGTAGTGTCCGATATGTAGCTTTCCAGTCGGACGATCTCCTGTTAAAATAATGGGTTTTGTCATTTTCTTACTCCTTGCATGATTTCCTTTCTATTATACCATTTTCACAAAAAATGAGGAAGCTGTTTCTGATTGCGAAATAATTCCCGAATCATTTGAAAAAAGTTAGATTTTCTAGTAAAATTGAGGAGAAACATAAGAAATAGGAGAATTGTATTGCTTACAGTATCAGACGTGTCGCTACGTTTTAGCGATCGAAAATTATTTGACGATGTCAATATTAAATTTACAGAAGGAAACACCTACGGCTTGATTGGAGCCAATGGTGCTGGAAAATCCACTTTCCTTAAAATCTTAGCAGGAGACATTGAACCCACAACAGGTCATATTTCCCTAGGACCTAATGAACGCTTGTCTGTCCTTCGCCAAAATCACTTTGACTATGAAGAAGAGCGCGCCATTGATGTGGTGATTATGGGAAATGAACACCTCTACAATATCATGAAAGAAAAAGACGCCATCTACATGAAACCTGATTTTTCAGATGAGGATGGTGTACGCGCAGCTGAGCTTGAAGGCGAGTTTGCTGAACTAGGTGGCTGGGAAGCTGAAAGCGAAGCCTCACAACTCCTTCAAAATCTGCATATCCCTGAAGAACTTCACTATCAAAATATGAGTGAGTTGACCAATGGAGATAAGGTCAAGGTCCTTCTTGCCAAAGCTCTCTTTGGTAAGCCAGACGTCCTTCTTTTGGACGAGCCGACCAACGGTCTTGATATCCAATCGATCACTTGGTTAGAAGATTTCTTAATTGACTTTGACAATACCGTCATCGTCGTATCCCACGACCGACACTTTTTAAACAAGGTCTGCACCCACATGGCAGACCTTGACTTTGGAAAAATCAAACTCTATGTCGGAAACTATGATTTCTGGAAAGAATCAAGCGAACTAGCAGCTAAGCTCCTTGCAGACCGCAATGCGAAGGCAGAAGAAAAAATCAAGCAGCTCCAAGAATTCGTCGCTCGATTCTCAGCCAACGCTTCAAAATCAAAACAAGCAACCTCACGGAAAAAAATGCTGGATAAGATTGAATTAGAAGAAATCGTGCCATCTAGCCGAAAATATCCATTTATCAACTTCAAAGCTGAACGTGAAATCGGAAACGACCTTCTTACTGTTGAAAATCTATCTGTCAAAATTGACGATGAGATCATTTTAGACAATATCAGCTTTATTCTCCGTCCAGGCGACAAAACAGCACTTATCGGACAAAACGATATTCAAACAACTGCTTTGATTCGTGCTATTATGGGAGACATTGACTACGAAGGAACGGTAAAATGGGGGGTAACAACCAGCCAATCTTACCTACCAAAAGACAATAGCCGTGATTTTGCAAGTGGTGAGTCTATTTTAGACTGGCTCCGCCAATTTGCAAGCAAGGAAGAAGATGATAATACCTTCTTGCGTGGATTCTTGGGCCGTATGCTCTTTTCTGGTGATGAAGTTAACAAACCTGTCAACGTCCTTTCAGGGGGAGAAAAAGTGCGCGTGATGCTCTCAAAACTCATGCTGCTAAAATCCAATGTCCTTGTCTTAGACGATCCAACCAATCACTTGGACTTGGAGTCTATCTCTAGCCTAAACGATGGGCTCAAAAACTTCAAAGAATCCATTATCTTTGCAAGCCACGACCACGAATTCATTCAAACTCTTGCAAACCATATCATTGTTCTTTCAAAAAATGGAGTTATCGACCGTATTGACGAAACCTATGATGAATTCCTAGAAAATGAAGAAGTACAAGCCAAAGTCAAAGAATTGTGGAAAGATTAGCCTAGAAAATCTGATGCTGAGCCATCAGATTTTTTGGCACTTTGTCAACTGTAGTGGGTGAAGTATTACCCCATACGAGAGAGAATCAGGTTGGTTCTCTCTTTTTGTATGTTTAAAGCGATGAGAATTTTTGTTTTAAAGTTTTTGAAGTTTCGGAAACCGAAAGCTTGTCGTTTGATGTCTTTGATAAGTTTGTTAGTAGCTTCTAGCTTAGCGTTTGAATAAGGTAATTCAAGTGCATTGGTAATGTATTGTCTGTATTTGAGAAAGGTTGTAAAGACTGTTCTGAAAGTAGAATTCACAGTAGGTAAATAGTCTTCTATCAGTCCGAAGAATGCCTCGCTGTTCTTCTCCTGAAAATGGAAAAGCAAGAGCTGATAGAGGTCATAATAGTACTTTAGTTCCTCTGACAAGTCTAAGGTCTTTTGAACTACTTCTCTAGGGGTTAAGGTTTGCCTAAAGGTTCGAGAATAAAAGAGTTTGTTAGAGAGTTTCCGGCTGTCCTTTTGGAGGATTCTCCAATGATGTTTCATAGCACGATAAGAAAGAGAGTCCTTGTCACAGTTCTTCATAATGGCAATTCGAGTAGCCATCATAGCTCGGCTCAGGTGCTGAATAATATGAAAACGATCCAGAACAATCTTTGCTTTTGGGAATAAGAAGTTAATGATGGGGATGTAGTTACCAGCCATATCTACAGTTACGACTTTGACGTTTTCCCTCACCTCTCTCGTGTATTTGAGGAAGTAGTTTTTAATGGTTGTTTGTCGATTATTTTCAAGAATAGTGATAATCTTTTTGGTTTGAAAATCCTGAGCGATAAATGCCAGCTTTCCCTTATTTCGAGAGAATTCATCCCAAGAGAGGATTTTAGGTAATTGTGAGAACTGTTCCTTGAAGGAGAATTGATTCAGTTTTCTCTGTACAACAGAGACAGAGATATGAAGTCTTCTAGCAATATCAGAGTTCGTTAGTTTTTCCGTATGTAGTTGAGTGATTTTGTCCCAGATAGGTTGAGAAATTTGATGATGTTTCTTGACGAGAGACGTTTGAGATACGGATACACGTAGACAACACTTGCATTTAAAGCGGCGTTTTCTCAGTTTTAGAAGAGTAGGAAATCCTTGAATATCAAGCATAGGAATAGAGGATTCTCGTTGGAAGTCATATTTTATCATCTTTCCTTGGCAGTGAGGACAAGGAGGAGCAGGATAATCTAAGGTTGCTTGAATGAGGATATGGGATTTAGACTTGTAAGCAGAAGTGATGGTGATATTTTTATCTTTAATTCCGATAAGATTTGTGGTATTATTAAGTCGTTCCATATGATTCTTTCTAATGTGAGTTTCGTCGCTTTTCATTATAGATTATATGGGACTTTTTTTCTACACTGAAAAAGCCCTATAATCTCTTCAGTGGAAGTTACCCACTACAGAAATTATAGAGCCGATTTTTTATGTTATAATAAAGAAAACTAGCAAAGAAAGAGTTGATAACCAAAGATGAAAAGAATTCACGACATTCTCAAAAACCATGGACATTACCCTGCTGCTTTTCTCATTCCAGCTATCATCATGACTATTGTCTATGCCAGTCAAGGTATTTACTGGGGGAGTTCGACTTCTCCCTTATTGGGTGACGGTTTTCATCAATACGTGATTTTCGACACTGCCCTTAGCAATATTCTGCATGGTTCTGACAGCCTTTTCTACACCTTTACAAGCGGTTTAGGATTAAATTTCTATGCCTTATCTAGTTATTATCTAGGAAGTCTCCTATCTCCCTTGGTCTATTTTTTTGATGTCCATAGTATGCCAGATGCGGTCTATTTATTCACCATCATCAAATTTGGACTCATGGGCTTAACAAGCTTCATTAGTCTAAAAGGAATCTTTAGGAATATTTCTCACCCTCATTTACTACTCCTGTCAACTTCCTATGCTCTGATGAGCTTTGCGACCAGTCAGCTAGAGATCAAAACATGGCTAGATGTCTTTATCATTGTTCCTATCATTTTACTCGGTTTGCATCACTTAATGACCAAACAAAGACGAGTCCTCTACTTTATCAGCCTTTCAACTCTCTTTATTCAAAATTACTATTTTGGATATATGGTAGCTATCTTTTTAGCTCTCTGGTACTTAGTTCAACTATCCTGGGATTTTAAACAAAGAATCAAGAGTTTCCTCGATTTTTTCTTTGTATCTTTACTAGCTGGACTGACCAGTATGGTTCTGTTGTTGCCAACTTTTCTTGATTTAAAGACCCATGGTGAGAAGTTGACAAAGGTGTCAACCTTATGGTCTAAAGATGCTTGGTATCTTGATTTCTTCGCTAAAAATTTCATCGGGTCCTTTGATACGACTAAATACGGATCCATTCCTATGATTTATGTAGGATTGATTCCTCTCATCTTTGCCATTCTTTTTTTCTTTATAAAAAGGATCCCGTTTCACGTGAAACTTTGCTATGGATTGCTCCTTAGTATCCTTATAGCTAGTTTTTATATTGAACCTCTAGATTTATTTTGGCAGGGTATGCACGCGCCAAATATGTTTCTCCACCGCTATTCTTTTCTACTCTCTATTGTCATCATCTATATGGCAGCTGAAAGT
The DNA here is from genome assembly GCA_040719455.1 of Streptococcus pneumoniae. Lineage (NCBI taxonomy): Bacteria > Bacillati > Bacillota > Bacilli > Lactobacillales > Streptococcaceae > Streptococcus > Streptococcus pneumoniae. The sequence continues at coordinate 1,708,212 of JBFDTN010000001.1, forward strand.
TTGAGTCGCTTAAGAGAGCTAAGACTCTGGCAGTTTTTACTTTCCTTGTTCCTACTATCTGCTGGATTTGTAGCTACCTTTATTTTTAAACATCACTATGAATTCTTAGGATTGGTCCAATTCACTCTAACATTAGAATTCTTGGTTGCCTATTTCCTCATCTTTCTCACCTTCTTTAAAAAATCTCTACCAAAACATATCTTTTTATTGGCTAGCCTTTTCTTTTCAGTATTTGAAGTAGGACTAAATACCTTTTATCAGGTAGATGGAATTGCTTCAGAATGGGTATTTTCAAGTCGAGATTCCTATGCAAAAAATAGTCAAGATATTGACAAACTTGTCAACTTTGCCAACAAAGAAATTAAAGAATTTTTTCGAACAGAAAAACTGGAGGCACAGACCGGAAATGATAGCATGAAATACAACTATCACGGTATTTCCCAATTTTCTTCTGTCAGAAATACCGCAGCAAGTTCAACACTTGATAAACTAGGTTTTAAATCTTCTGGTACCAATCTGAACCTTCGCTACCAAAATAACAGTATCCTAATGGATAGCTTGTTTGGTATCACTTATAACATATCTGAGCAAAATCCAAATAAATATGGCTTTACACCTATTGAAACAGCTAGTCATCTCACGCTCTTTGAAAATAAAAATTCCCTGCCACTTGCTGTTCTCTCCAATCAAATTTACAAGGATGTCAAGTTTGATAATCTCACATTAGATAATCAAACCAAGTTTCTCAATCAGTTAGCCGGACTTGATTTACAATACTACTATCGCTTAAAACCCACACATTCAGAAAATACAAAAGACATCAATGGACAAATCACTGTTAATCTTGACAAAGCAAAGAATGAGCATGCTGCAAGTGCCAGCTATACGATAAACATCCCTGAAAATAGTCAAGTTTACCTCACCCTAGCTCATCTCACTTTCTCAAATAGTGAGAAAGAATCAGTTGACATCACTGTCAACAACCAAACTATGCATTATTCTCTTAATAATGTCTTTCCTTTCTTTAATATTGGGTATTTTAAAGAAAGAACAACAGCAACCATCAAAATCACCTTTCCAGAAAATGAGAGTGTCTCTTTTAATACCCCTGAATTTTACCGTATCAATACCGAACATTTCCAAGAAGCAATAGATACTATAAAAGAGCAAGATGTCAAGGTGACAACGACTAAAAATACCGTAACAGCCCATTATCAAACCCATAGAGACAGTTCGCTCCTCTTCACCCTTCCTTATGACAAAGGGTGGACCGCAACCCAAGATAGCAAACAACTGCCTATTCAGAAAGCTCAAAAAGGACTGATGAAAGTAGATGTTGCAAAAGGAACTGGAACCGTGGTCCTCCACTTCATCCCTCAAGGTTTTAAAATTGGCAGTATCTGTTTCTGCTCAGGAATTCTCCTCTTTGTCATCTATAACAAATGGAAAAACAAACGATATTATAAACAATAAGAGACTGGATAATTCCAGCCTCTCTTTTTTGATACATAAAAATAAAAACCTTGCTAAGCAAGGTCTCCTCTTGTTCCATACACTCCGCCAGTAGGACTCGAACCTACGACATCATGATTAACAGTCATGCGCTACTACCAACTGAGCTATGGCGGATAATATAGTCCGTACGGGATTCGAACCCGTGTTACCGCCGTGAAAAGGCGGTGTCTTAACCCCTTGACCAACGGACCATATGTTCCTTAACAGAACATATACTATTATACCAGTTTGAAAAACTTTGTCAATAGTTTTTTGAAAAAAATTTTCTTTTATTTTTCTTCCCCCGTTGTAAAATGAAGTGCAACAGAAAAAGACATGTTTATCTGATATACTAAAGTTGCTAAACAAAGTATAGAAAGATAGATAAACATGTCCACTACTGATTGTACCACAAAACGTTCTTATACGCATCTGACAGCTGGTCAGAGAGGGAAAATTCAGGCTTGGTTGTCTGATGGTCATTCCATGGCTGAGATTGCTCGTAGAATAGGTGTTCACCGTTCCAGCATCTCACGCGAGATTAAGCGTGGCTCTGTCCAGCAAGTCAAGAAAGTCAATGGTAAACTCGTTTATTTTCAGGACTATTTCGATGAGACAGCCCAAAATCTGGCTGAAAAGAGGCGGGAGGTTGTTTACTGTCTGAAACTTGAAAAGGTCTCAGAGTCTTTCCTAACCGCCTTTACGGAGGCCATGTTGGCTAAGCCAAGAATTCATAGTGTCGATACCTTTATTCATGCCTATAAGCAGGACAATCCTGATGAGCTAGTTCCCAGCACTAAAACCATGTACACCTATATTCATCAAGGATTACTGGCAGTTAAGCCTATTGACTTACCTCGTGCCGTGCGACTAAAACCAAAGGTCAAGAAGCGTACATCAACTAAGAAGCATTTGGGGACTTCCATTGAGGAACGCCCAGAAGAAATCAATAATCGTTCTGAGTTTGGACATTGGGAGATTGACTCTGTCCTTGGATTGAAAACAGCTGGAGAGCCATCTATCCTGACCCTGGTTGAACGCAAGACACGCTACGCGATCACCGTCTATCTGGCTGGGAAGAAGGCGGAGTTTGTGAACGAAGCCGTGTCTCAACTCCTTAAGGATTACCCCATCAAATCCATCACAGCGGATAACGGGGCGGAGTTTGCGACTCTGAGTCAATTAGAAGGGGTTCAGGTGTACTATGCTCATGCCTATTCCTCACACGAACGAGGCACCAATGAGAACTTTAACGGCTTGCTTAGGGAGTTTATCCCAAAAGGTAAATCGCTCAAATTCATCACAGCTGAGAGCTTAGCTACGGCTACCTCAGCCATCAACCAGAGACCAAGAAGATTATTAGGCTATCAGTCTGCCAAAACCCTGCTTGGGCTAGCCCAAGCAGCCTAATGCCCACTAAACTTTGTATCAGATAGACACTGTTGCACTTAACTTGACAATTCGGCTTTTATTTTTCTTCCAATAAAGTCTTCAATTTTCCAACTTTCATGCGAGTGACTGGACAGCGATGATTTTCATAAAAAATAATTTCTTTCGTCTTCTTATCGTATCCTTGAATATTTCCAATATTGGCTAGATAAGACTTATGGCTCAAGAAGAAACGACGTGTTTTTTCATCTTTTTCTTGAATATCTGAAATCGTCCCATAAAATTCCTTAAAGAAATTTTTACCGACAATTCGCAATTTATGAGAAGCTCCAGTTGTCTCAATGTAAAGAATATCCTGATAAGGAATTCTCACTTCCCCTCCACGGTAGCTATATTCAAAATAATCAACCATATCATGGTTTTCAAGTAAGGTTGATTTAGTATATTCAATCGCACTTTTAATGCGCTCTTTAAAGGTATCATTGCTCAAATTCTTATCAATAAAATCAAGAGCTGATACCTTGTATTTAAAGGTTAAAGTTGCAAATTCTGACTTTGTAGTCACAAAAACAATGATGGCATAAGGATTGTGCTTGCGTATAAAGCGAGCAATATCTAACCCTTTTGTCTCTTCTCCTTTGATATCAATATCCAGGAAATAGAGTTGATTGACTTCTTCATGTTCCACATAATCCTTAAATTCATTGATTTTCCCAGTAGTCGTCACTTTAATAGCAAATCCCATCTCTTTTGCAATCTCAGCTAACGTACTCTCCATACGCACTTGATGTGTCAATTCGTCTTCTAATACTAAAACTTTCATAATTGGTAAACCTTTCTAATTCTCAATACTTGTGTAAAATGTTCTTTTGTAATTTCTGTATCTAAAACCAATCCTTCGTATTGGTCAATCATTTCCTTAACAGTTGTTAATCCAGTCCCACGACCTTCTCCTTTGGTTGAAAAATTACGTTGATAGACAGAGCCTAGTTTCAACTTTCTATCTTTTCGAGAATTTTGAATGACTAAAATCACTTCTCCTTCTAAATCCACTAGGGATACATTCAAGGTCTTAGCAAGACTCTCTGCTGCGCCTTCCACTGCATTATTTAGTAAAATGCTAGTCATACGGACCAAATCAAGGAGCTGGATCGGCAAGGCGCCAACATAATCTTTAATCTCAAATGTCAGATTAATCTGATGTTCACGCGCCTTAAATAAGGTCTGTGTAAGCATACTTTTCAAAGCAGAATCTCCGACATTATTCAAATCAAAAGACGTATATTTATCAGAACTGAGCTTCTCATTAGCTTTTACCAAAACATCTTGATAAATACGCTCTACTTCTGACATATCTTGACTTTTGATAGCCGACTGAAAACTAACTAACATGCCACCATAATCATGACGGAAGCCCTTGATTTCATTATATAAGTCAACAATTTCATCCGTATATTGCTGTAATTGGAGCTGTTCTTTCTTTTTTTGCTCCAATTCTACTTCTTTTTCAAATTGTTCACGAATAGAATTTAAGTAGAGAAAAGTTGCACCAAATGCTAAAAAACAAATTGTCGCTATCATACTTGAGAAACTATTCAAACTTGTAAAATTACTAATCCAATGAGAAATATTTAGAAAAACGTGAACCCCAATTAAAAGAAATGTTATTTTTTTTAAATACTCTCTAAAATAGGGTTCTAAAAACTTATAAATATTAATATCAAAATAATCAATCGCTTTTAAAACAGCTACCAAAGATAGCAAATCAATTGCTATAAAATAAAAATAATAATACTTATCTACAAAATCATCGCCAATAACGGATGATATAATAACTGAAAAAAAAGTTTGTGAAGTCAAAGCTGCTTGATAGACCATCATGGTTAAAAAAGCAGCTATTAAACGAGTATCCTTCTCATACTTACGCAAATAAACATAAATAAATATAGGTTCTATAAAATAAAATGTATACCAAACAAGTGTTCCAAAAACACTTACAACATTCTTCATGAAAAGGAAGTCAAAACATAGAAAAGTAAAGGGAAGATTGAGTTTCTTCTCTTTACAGATTCTTTTGTAAATTATTCCTAATACTAAAGTATCACTAAAAATAAGCAACCAGGACAAAAATATATCCATTCTAATTTCTCCCTATTTATTTTTTACCAAAAAATACTGGTGTGCCAGGAATCTTTCTTCTACTATCCCCACCAATTGTTTGTTTCAATTCTTCTGGCTTGATTTCCGCAAATTGTTCCAATCCTTTAAATGCCATCTCCATGTTTTTCATAAATAATCTCCTTAAATTTTTGTAAAATTTCTTTGTAAGCTGCCTTACAAACACTATTCTACACCTCATTATCTAAATTGTGCGAAGATTCTCTCAAAAGTATTTTTTTGCCCCTGAAGTGTCATTTGAGGGAAAAAATAAAGAAAGAGAGCGAAACTCAATCGTGACTTCATATCACAGAAATCGATTACCCTCACTCCTTTGTTTATAAGTTCAAACTACAATAATCCATTAGATTATTTTACTGCTACTACCTCACGATCACGATTGATATAGCTTATAAATATTGATAAATAAATATTTACAAGCTCGACAAGACTGCATCAAACTATTAAAATAAAAAGGTTGGGTACGTTTATCCCAACCTCTTTTCCTCTAATGATCCCAGCAGGATTCGAACCTGCGACCGTTCGCTTAGAAGGCGAATGCTCTATCCAGCTGAGCTATGAGACCAATACTTCTCTATTCTACCAAAAAAAGCTGTTCTCGTCAATCACTTATGGTAAGGACCGCCTTGCTGAATCATAAAAGCACGATAGATTTGCTCAACCAGGACCAGCCGCATGAGTTGATGAGGGAGCGTCATTTTTCCAAAGCTAAGTAGCAATTGTGCTCGTTTTTTCACGCGATCATCCAAACCTAGACTTCCTCCAATCACAAAGGTGATATCTGAAAAACCGCGAAGTGAAGTATCTGCTAAAAGGCTACTAAATTCTTCAGAAGAGTAATTCTTGCCCTCAATAGCCAAAGCAATAACAAATTCACGATCTTGGATTTTTCCTAAAATACGCTCTCCTTCTTTTTGGAGAATTTGCTGATTTTCTGCTGGACTAGCCTTATCTGGTGTTTTTTCATCTGTCAATTCAACCATTTCCCACTTGGCGAATCGTCCCATACGTTTGGCATACTCAGAAATTCCATCTTTGAGATATTTTTCTTTTAATTTTCCCACAGTTACAAGTTTAATTTTCATATTTCTATTGTACCATATTCACACCTATTTCACATCTTATGCACATGTGGATAAGACAAAAAATAATACAAAAATTCCCTTAAAATAGAAAAGAACTCACAGTTTTTGAAAGTTATCCACAGTTTGTGGAAAAGTTAGAGAATTTAAGTTATAATTAAGTTAGATTTACTATACTTTCACTAATTGAAAACAGGAGGACAAAATATGAAACATTCTTCAAATTTCTTCAAAAAAATCATGCAACTATTTACAGTCTTGCTCGTAGGATTTATCGGAGGGGTCAGTGGGACTTATCTCATGAACAATCTCCCTAAACAAACAACGACCACGACCAAAAATGGTATTAAAACAGTGACCACTAACTACAAAAATAAGACCTCAACATCTGAAGCAGTCGATAAGGTCAAAAATGCAGTGGTATCCGTCATCACCTATGCTGAGACAGGTAATCAAGGATTTCTTTTTGGTAATGATAACAATGATTCTAGCGAACAAGTTGCTAGTGAAGGATCTGGAGTGATCTACAAAAAAGAAGGAAAATATGCCTATCTAGTCACGAATACACACGTTATCAATGGAGCTTCTAAAGTCGATATTCGCCTAGCCGATGGTAAAAAAGTCGCTGGAGAAATTGTTGGTACAGATGTCTATTCAGATATTTCTGTCGTTCGCATCAGCTCAAAAGATGTCAATACTATCGCTGAATTTGGAAATTCTGATCATTTAACCGTTGGTGAAACAGCTATCGCTATCGGTAGCCCTCTTGGATCTGACTATGCAAATACCGTTACCCAAGGAATTGTCTCTAGCTTAAATCGGACTGTATCCTTAAGAGCAGAAAATGGTCAAGCAATTTCAACACAAGCCATCCAAACCGACACAGCTATCAACCCAGGAAATTCTGGAGGTCCGCTCATCAATATAGAAGGACAAGTCATCGGTATCAACTCAAGTAAAATTGCAACTGATGGACAAAATTCTGTCGAAGGACTTGGTTTTGCTATTCCAGCAAATGACGTACAAAACATCATCAAACAACTAGAAGAAAATGGTAGTGTGATCCGTCCTGCACTCGGTATTCAAATGATTGATATGAGTAATATTACTAGCTCTGACCTCGCTCGTCTCAACTTGCCTGACAAAATAAGAAATGGAGTTATCGTTCGTTCTACCCAAGCAGGTATGCCAGCAGAAGGAAAACTAGAAAAATACGATGTCATTACAAAAATTGACGACCAAGAAGTCTCTTCTATTACAGATTTACAGTCAGCACTTTACAAACACAGTATAGGAGATGACATTACGATTACCCTTTACCGAGATGGAAAAGAAAAGACTGTCTCCATTAAATTGACCAAGTCAACACAAGATTTATCTTAAAACTTTACAAATACGTCAACACACCTTTACAGAATCGTAAAGGTGTGTTATGCTAGTAGGAGTATGGAACACTATCAACAAATTCCTTTGGATGATATTCAAGTCAATCCCTATCAACCTCGTAAAGAGTTTGATTCAGAAAAATTAAAAGAACTGGCTCAATCCATTGCTGAGAACGGCTTAATTCAGCCAATTATTGTGCGGAAATCATCCATCATTGGATATGAATTGCTGGCTGGAGAACGGCGATTTCGAGCTGCAAAATTAGCTGGATTGACAAAGATTGCAGCTATTGTCAAGGAATTGAGCGATGATGAAATGATGAAGCAAGCAATCATCGAAAATTTACAACGCGAAAATCTCAATCCTATTGAAGAAGCAAAGTCCTATCAACATTTAATTGACAAGGGATTGACACATCAAGAAATAGCAGCGAGTATGGGAAAATCTCGTCCCTATATCACCAATATCCTGCGTTTACTGGTACTGCCTGAGGACATCAAAAAAGCGGTAGAAGATGGAAAGATTTCACAAGCACACGCGCGCATTCTCATCCCTCTATCAAAAGGAGAACAAGAACGCTGGTTTCAGATTATTTTAGAACAAGACGTTTCCGTGAGATGGCTAGAAAAAGCTATCCAAGGAACAAAAGGAGAAAAACAAAAACGATCAAAATCAATCTTTCTAAAAGAAGAAGAAGATGCCCTGAGAAAAAAATTAGGACTTGATATCAAGATCAACATTCGCAATCATAAACAACAAAGCGGAACCATTTCAATCTCCTTTGACAATCCAGATGAATACCAAAGAATTATCAACAGTCTCAAATGAGGCTGTTATTTTTTATTTATCATCCACAGACTTTTGCACGATAAGAACCAAGCTATAACAGGAAATCCTTTCTTTTCCACAACTTGTGGAAAACTCTTCTACACAATGTGGATTTGTTTCCACAAGTTGTGGAAAAGTATTTTGATTTATGGTAGAATGAACCTGTGGAAAACTAGACTTTTTTATGGTACAATAAGAAAACTCACAAGTAGCAAAGGAGGTTTGTATGACAAAAGAAGAAGAATTTTGGCAACGAGTATTACTACTTGCCAAAGAGAAAATAAATCCTGCCACTTATAGCTTTTTTGTGGCTGAGGCTGGCGCAAAGTTGCTCAATATTACAGCTGGACAAGCATCTATTTTTCTGGATAGTCCTGTAAAAGAGCTCTTTTGGACGCAAAATCTAGCAGATGTCATCATTACATCCGGTTTTGAAATCTTTAATCAAGAAATCACGGCTCATTACGTCTTTAGTGATGAGGAATTTTCCGAAGATAAAGAACTGACTGCTATTGAAGTGGCAAGTCTAGCTGCTTCCTATCAAGCCGAAAAACTCCCACCAATCAAGACAGGGCTCAAGGAAAAATATACCTTTGACAACTTTGTCCAAGGAGATGGAAATATCTGGGCTAAAGCTGCAGCATTGGCTGTATCTGAAAATCTTGCAACTACATACAATCCTCTCTTTCTCTATGGAGGACCGGGGCTTGGAAAAACGCATCTGCTCAACGCCATTGGCAATCAAATCCTTGAAAATATCCCTGATGCCCGTGTCAAGTATATTCCAGCTGAAACCTTTATCAATGACTTTTTGGATCATTTACGTCTAGGAGAGATGGATAAATTCAAGCAGACCTATCGGAATCTTGACCTCCTTTTAATCGATGATATTCAATCCCTCGGTGGAAAAAAAGTGTCCACGCAGGAAGAATTTTTCAATACCTTTAATAGTCTTCATGGAGACAATAAGCAAATTGTGTTAACCAGCGACCGAAGTCCTGATCATCTGGATAATCTGGAAGAACGCTTGGTCACTCGCTTTAAATGGGGTTTAACACAAAATATCACCCCACCGGATTTTGAAACACGTGTGGCTATTTTGCTCAATAAAACTGAAAAAATGCCCTATATTTTCCCAAATGATACCTTAGAATACTTAGCTGGTCAATTTGACTCCAATGTTCGCGACTTGGAAGGTGCTTTAAATGACATTAGCTTAATCGCCAAAGTCCATCAGCTAAAGGAAATCACGATTGATGTCGCAGCTGAAGCTATCAGAGCAAGAAAGCAAGATGCTAGCCAGATTCTCATCATTCCAATCGAGAAGATTCAAACAGAAGTTGGGAATTTCTATGGTGTTAGTGTCAAGGAAATGAAAGGCAGCAGACGGATTCAAAATATTGTCCAAGCTCGCCAAGTAGCCATGTATCTAGCGCGTGAGATGACAGACAATAGCCTTCCCAAAATTGGACGAGAATTTGGCGGAAAAGACCATACCACTGTCATGCATGCCTATGACAAGGTCAAAAAACGATTGGATACAGATGATAATCTGCGCCTCGAAATTGAAAGTATCAAAAATAAAATCAAGTAGCTGTGGATAACTTTTGAAATTGATCTTTACTTGTCCACAATTTTTAAACACGCATAAATCCTTGATATTATCAGTCTAAGAGAACTTTTCCACAAGTTCCACATGCACTACTATTACTATTAACCTAATTATACTAGATAAAATAAAGGAGAATCCATGATTCATTTTTCAATCAATAAAAATTTATTTTTACAAGCTTTATCAATCACTAAACGAGCAATTAGTCATAAAAATGCTATTCCTGTTTTATCAACTATAAAAATTGATGTTAGCAATGAAGGAATTACCCTAATTGGCTCAAATGGACAAATTTCCATTGAAAACTTTATTTCTGTTAAAAATGAAAATGCAGGTCTTCTCATCAATTCTCTAGGTTCTATTCTTTTAGAAGCTAGCTTTTTCATCAATATTGTTTCTAGTCTGCCAGATGTAACTTTAGATTTTAAAGAAATCGAACAAAAGCAAGTTGTTCTTGTAAGTGGTAAATCAGAAATTACCCTAAAAGGAAAAGATGCAGATCAATATCCTCGAATTCAAGAAGTTACAGCCAGCAATCCTTTGGTGCTTGAGACAAAAGCTCTTAAGCAAGTCATCAATGAAACTGCCTTTGCGGCAAGTACGCAAGAAAGTCGTCCAATTTTGACAGGGGTTCACTTTGTATTAACAGAGAATAAAGAATTGAAATCCGTAGCGACAGATTCTCATCGGATGAGTCAAAAGAAAATAACATTGGAGAAAACAGGAGATAATTTTGACGTTGTGATCCCTAGTCGCTCTCTGCGCGAATTTTCAGCTGTTTTTACGGACGATATTGAAACAGTCGAGATTTTCTTTGCCAACAATCAATTGCTCTTTAGAAGCGAAAATATTAGCTTCTATACACGTCTGTTGGAAGGAAATTATCCAGATACTGATCGCTTGATTCCAACTGAATTTACTAACGTCGTAACGTTTACAACCAACAAACTCCGTCAATCTATGGAACGTGCGCGCTTGTTGTCTAATGCTACTCAAAATGGAACTGTTAAATTGGAAATTGAAAATGGTGTGGTTCGTGCCCATGTTCACTCTCCAGAAGTCGGACGAGTGGATGAAGAGATCGATACTGTTCGCTCATCTGGTGAGGATCTATCTATCAGTTTTAATCCGACTTATCTGATTGAATCCTTAAAAGCAATTGATAGCGAAGAAGTGACTATTAGCTTTATTTCTGCCGTACGTCCCTTTACTCTGGTTCCCGGAGATGATAGTGACAACTTTATCCAATTGATTACCCCAGTGAGAACAAACTAATGTATGAAGTTGGAACTTTAGTGGAAATGAAAAAGCCTCATGCCTGTACGATCAAAGCGACAGGCAAAAAGGCTAATTGTTGGGAAGTGAAGCGTTTGGGTGCAGATATTAAGATTCGTTGCACGAATTGTGACCATCTTGTGATGATGACTCGTCATGATTTTGAACGAAAACTGAAGAAGACACTATAAAAACTAGGAAAGAGGTCCCTCTCTCCTAGTTTTTATTTGTCTAATGATTCAAACTTGCCATCTGTGACTTCTTTGAAGCCACCTTGAGAAAGTAGAGCTTTACTAGATTGAAAGCTAATTTTCTTGACATCTTTTGCTGCTTTATCAAAGCTCATGCCAGGGATATTTTCTAATTCTGCGAAATCGGCATTGGTGTAGTCAATTTCTAATGTCTCTACTAATTTATCGTTTTGGTAGTCCACAGCATGGGTAATTCCTTTTTTGTTTGCATAAAGAGCTGCTATTGGTTCTAATTGTTCTTTAATCGCATTTTGATCAGTTGTTCCAAAAGTGCTGTAATACACAGTGTTTTCTGCTGTTTGCCGGGTTACTTCATCTCCTTTATGGTAATAGATCAAATGAGAGTCAGCTTTTGCCGTCTTGTCAATTTTTTGGAAGTAGCTAGCTTCTTCCATTACTGCTTGGTCAGTTTTTGGAGAGTTGCCTGTTTCTTTCTTTGTAGCACTATTTGCGCATGCGACCAATAAAAATATAGATAACAAAGAAAAAATAAGCTTGAGCGTTGTTGTGATTGATTTTTTCATAAAAAAACTCCTTTAATTTCTAGGATAAGTATAGCATATTTTGGTTGAAAAAGCTCAAGCTTTCAGAAAAATGATTTTGTTAGAAAGTTAGTCATCTAGTTACTAATGATTCTGAATAATTGAAAATAAAAAGGATAGTCCAAATAGGGAAAAATCAATTAGATTTGCTAGTTGTTGAAAGATGAATTTGTCCTAAATACAACAAATGGAAAAATTAGTTTTACGATTTTTTTCGGCATGATGGAGATGTAGAAAAATTATTTGGCAACCGAATAAATGCTGTTCTAATCTTGCAAAAACTCCAGAAGTGCGGGTGGAGAGAGTCTTTGATAAAAAGAAGATGGATGTGAAGGAGCTGATTAGGATGTATTGGATTATTGTGGCAAATGTTATAGCTACCTTATTTATGATTCTTGTGATTTATGTGTTGTTAGAGGTTCTGAATATATGGCCTCATGACTTCCTTCATTGAGTCCTAAAAAAGTCTATCGTTTGATAGGCTTTTTTGCTTTATTTTATGCTATAATAGGTTTGATTGAATTTTTTGATTGGAGAAAAAGAAATGGCTTTAACAGCAGGTATCGTTGGGTTGCCCAATGTTGGAAAATCAACCCTATTTAATGCAATTACAAAAGCAGGAGCAGAAGCAGCAAACTATCCCTTTGCGACCATTGATCCTAACGTCGGACGTGTAGAGGTTCCAGATGATCGTTTGGACAAATTGACCGAGCTTATCAAACCTCAAAAGAAAGTTCCTACGACCTTTGAATTTACAGATATTGCTGGGATTGTAAAAGGAGCTTCTAAAGGAGAAGGTCTTGGAAATAAATTCTTGGCAAATATTCGTGAAGTGGACGCTATTGTCCATGTTGTCCGTGCCTTTGATGATGAAAATGTTATGCGGGAGCAAGGACGGGAGTCTGACTTTGTGGATCCTATGGCCGATATTGAAACGATTAACCTTGAGCTAATCCTAGCAGATCTTGAGAGTATCAATAAACGCTATGCGCGTGTGGAGAAAATGGCTCGCACTCAAAAAGACAAGGATTCCTTATCTGAATTTAATGTCTTACAAAAAATCAAACCAGTCCTTGAAGATGGAATCTCTGCCCGTACGATTGAATTTACCGAAGAAGAGCAAAAAGTTGTAAAAGGTTTGTTCTTATTGACAACAAAACCAGTTCTTTACGTAGCAAATGTCAGCGAAGACGAGGTTGCAGATCCTGATAATATTGACTATGTCAAACAAATCCGTGAGTTTGCGGCGACAGAAAAAGCAGAAGTAGTCGTGATTTCAGCGCGTGCTGAAGAAGAAATCTCTGAATTAGATGAAGAGGACAAGGCAGAGTTTCTTGAAGCCATGGGCTTGACAGAATCTGGTGTTGATGAGCTGACACGAGCAGCCTACCATTTGCTAGGGCTTGGTACTTATTTCACTGCAGGTGAGAAAGAAGTTCGTGCTTGGACCTTTAAGCGCGGAATGAAAGCCCCTCAAGCGGCTGGTATTATCCACTCTGATTTTGAAAAAGGATTTATTCGTGCAGTCACGATGTCCTATGATGATTTGGTAGCATATGGTAGTGAAAAGGCAGTCAAAGAAGCAGGACGCCTGCGTGAGGAAGGAAAAGAATACATCGTTCAAGACGGTGATATTATGGAATTCCGCTTTAATGTGTAAAAATTGGATAAAATAGTGATAAGGTTGGAAAATATTTTCCAACCGTTTTAGTGTTTGAAAAGGAGACAAAATGACAAAGTTGATTGTAGGACTAGGAAATCCCGGTGATAAATATGTAGAGACAAAGCACAATGTAGGATTTATGATAGTTGACAAAATTGTAAAGGATTTAAACTTGAGCTTTACAACAGATAAAATTTTTCAAGCAGCGTTAGCAATGACTTTTATAAATGGAGAGAAGGTTTATTTTGTAAAGCCTTTGACTTTTATGAATGAATCCGGTAAAGCAGTACATGCTCTTCTTTCCTACTATGGTTTAGACGTTGATGATTTGTTGGTAATCTACGATGATCTGGATATGGAGGTTGGCAAGATTCGCTTGCGTGCCAAAGGTTCTGCTGGTGGACACAATGGTATTAAAAGTATCATCAAACACATCGGAACACAGGATTTTAAACGCGTTAAAATTGGAATTGGTCGTCCAAAACAGGGCATGAGTGTAGTCCATCATGTACTCGGAAAATTTGACAAAGAGGACTATATCACAATTTTGCAAACGTTAGATAAAGTTGACAACTGTGTCAATAATTATTTACAGGAATCTCAATTTGAAAAATTGATGCAAAAATACAATGGATAAGAAGATGACAGTACTCAATTTATTTCAACAAAATAGCCAGATCAATGACTGGAAAAGACATTTACAAACAGCTAGTCGTCAGCTGATTTTAGGACTTTCATCTTCTACAAAAGCCATCGTTATGGCTAGTAGTTTAGATGAAAATGACAAGGTATTGATTCTAACCTCTACCCAAAATGAAGCTGAGCGTTTAGTGAGTGATTTGATGAGTCTGCTTGGTGAAGAAACTGTTTATCCTTTCTTAGCAGATGATACACCGTTGGCAGAGTTTGTATTTTCTTCTAAAGAAAAACAAGTGGCGCGCTTATCCGCTCTTCACTTTTTACAAGATCCCAAGAAAAAAGGGATTCTTGTTGCCAATCTTTCAGCCAGTCGTCTTTTACTACCAAATCCGAAAGGATTACAAGAGTTTCTACTTTCACTTGAAGTGGGGTTGGAGTTCTCGGTTGACAATATTGTCAATCAATTATCTGTTATGGGCTACCAGCGTGTCAATCAAGTTTTGAGTCAAGGGGAGTTCAGTTTAAGAGGAGACATTTTAGATATCTTTGAAATGGAAGAAGAGAAGCCTTATCGGATTGAATTTTTTGGAGATGAGATTGATGGAATTAGGCGTTTTGATCCTGAGAGCCAACGTTCGCTAGATACTTTGGATAGGATTTTGATTCGACCGATGACGGAATTACTGTTAGGTGAGGAAGAGTATAGAAGAGGGAGTGATAGACTAGAGAAAGAGCTGAGTAAGCAAGTTGATCCTACCTTGAAGTCCTATCTGGAAGAAGTTCTTGCTAGCAGTCGTGAAAAGAAAGCTCATGTAGACCTTAGGAAATTTCTCTCCTTCTTTTATGAGAAAGAGTGGACTATTACAGACTATTTGCCTAAGCATGCTCCTGTCTTTTTAGATGATTTTCAAAAAATCATGGATCAGCATGCGCGGTTTGAAATGGAAGTTGCTAACTTATTGACAGAGGATTTACAAAAGAGTAAAGCTTTGTCAAGTCAGATTTATTTTGCAAGTAATTATAAAGAATATCGAAATTACAAGCCAGCAACATTTTTCTCTAATTTTCATAAAGGTTTGGGAAATCTGAAATTTGATGCTCTGTACCAATTCAACCAATATCCTATGCAGGAATTTTTCAGTCAGTTTCCTTTATTAAAGGATGAAATTGCTCGTTACCGTAAGTCAGATTATACTGTGATTTTACAGGCAAGTTCATCTTCTAGTTTACAAGCTTTACAAAAGCATTTACAGGAATATGACATTTCGCTTGACTATATCAAGGAAGATGAGATTCATCCTAAGGCAGTTCAGCTGGTGGAAGGAGGACTTGGTCAGGGCTTTCAGTTTGTAGATGAAAAGGTTGTGCTTATCACAGAGTTTGAGATTTTCCAAAAGAAAGTCAAGCGTCGTGTTCGTAGGCAGCAGATTTCCAATGCCGAGAGACTTAAAGACTATAATGAACTCGAAAAAGGCGACTATGTGGTTCATCAGGTTCATGGAATTGGCCAGTATTTAGGAATTGAAACCATTGAAATTTCAGGCATTCATCGAGACTATGTCAGCATTCAATACCAAAATGCAGACCGTATCTCCATTCCTGTTGAGCAAATCAACATGCTCTCTAAGTATGTGGCAAGTGATGGAAAAGTTCCTAAAATCAATAAATTAAATGATGGACGTTTTCAAAAGACCAAGCAAAAAGTTCGCACGCAGGTGGAGGATATCGCAGATGATTTGATTAAATTGTATGCGGAACGTAGTCAACTAAAAGGTTTTCAGTTCTCACCTGATGATGATGCACAGTTGGATTTTGACAATGATTTTCCCTATGCAGAGACAGAGGACCAGTTGCGTAGTGTTAAAGAAATCAAGAAGGATATGGAAAGTAGCAGTCCGATGGATCGGCTTTTGGTTGGTGATGTAGGCTTTGGAAAGACAGAGGTGGCCATGCGAGCAGCTTTTAAGGCAGTCAACGATTATAAGCAGGTTGCTGTTTTAGTTCCGACAACAGTTTTAGCCCAACAACACTATGCCAATTTTAAAGAGCGGTTTGAAAATTTCGCGGTGAATGTAGATGTTTTGAGTCGTTTTAGAAGTAAGGCTGAGCAGAAAGAGACACTGGAAAAACTCAAAAAAGGGCAAGTGGATATTTTGATTGGTACGCATCGTTTGCTGTCCAAAGATGTTGAATTTGCGGATTTAGGTTTGATGATTATTGATGAAGAACAGCGATTTGGTGTCAAGCACAAGGAGACTTTGAAGGAGTTAAAAACAAAGATTGATGTTTTGACTTTGACAGCAACACCGATTCCTAGAACGCTTCATATGTCTATGCTGGGGATTCGAGATTTATCAGTGATTGAGACACCGCCGACTAATCGTTATCCTGTTCAAACCTATGTTTTAGAAACCAATCCTACCGTGATTCGGGAGGCAGTGCTTAGGGAAATGGATCGTGGTGGACAGATTTACTATCTTTACAATAAAGTTGACACGATTGAGCAGAAGGTCTCAGAACTCAAAGAGTTGATTCCAGAGGCTTCTATTGCTTATGTGCATGGACAGATGACGGAAATTCGGTTGGAAAATACATTGCTTGACTTTATCAACGGTGAGTATGATATTCTAGTGACGACGACTATCATTGAAACAGGAGTTGATATTCCAAATGCTAATACCTTGTTTATCGAAAATGCAGATCATATGGGACTGTCAACCTTGTATCAACTTCGTGGTCGTGTAGGTCGGAGCAATCGGATTGCCTATGCTTATCTCATGTATCGTCCTGATAAGTCTTTGACCGAAGTGTCTGAAAAGCGCTTGGAAGCGATCAAAGGATTTACAGAGTTGGGGTCAGGTTTTAAAATTGCGATGCGAGATCTGTCCATTCGTGGTGCAGGAAATATCCTCGGGAAATCCCAGTCAGGCTTTATTGATTCAGTAGGATTTGAGATGTATTCTCAGCTGTTAGAAGAAGCGATTTTACGAAAGCAGGGAAAAGAACAAAAACGCAATCGTAGTAATGCAGAAATCGCTCTTCAAATGGATGCTTATTTGCCGAGTGATTACATTGATGATGAGCGTCAAAAAATAGAAATTTACAAGCGTATTCGTGAGATTGACAGTCGTGTTAACTATGAATATTTACAAGATGAGTTGATAGACCGTTTTGGAGAGTATCCTGATGTTGTTGCGTATTTGCTCGAGATTGGATTGATTAAAGCTTATTTTGATAAGGCTTTTGTCGTGCTTTGTGAGCGTAAAAATAATACTGTTCGGATTCGATTTGAAAAAATGTCTCAGCAGTTCTTTTTGACACAGGATTATTTTGAAGCCTTATCGCAGACTAATTTGAAGGCAAGAATTGCAGAAGACAAAGGTTTGCTAGAAGTTGTCTTTGATGTGCGAAATAAAAAAGACTATGAAATTTTAGAAGGGTTACAGCAGTTTGGTGAACGCCTTGTAGCTATCAAGGATAGCAAAGACGAATAAGGTTACAATTTGGTAAAGTTTCCTTAATTTTCGTACAAGTTCCCTCAGATATGATAGAATAGTAGATTGAGGTATAGAAATATGAGATTAGATAAATATTTAAAAGTATCCCGCATTATTAAGCGTCGTCCGGTTGCTAAAGAAGTGGCAGATAAGGGGCGGATTAAGGTCAATGGTGTCCTTGCTAAATCTTCGACGGATTTAAAAATCAATGATGAAGTGGAGGTTCGTTTTGGAAATAAGCTGTTGAGTGTTCGCGTGCTAGAGATGAAAGACAGCACTAAAAAAGAAGATGCTACGAAGATGTATGAAATCATCAGTGAAACAAGGATAGAAGCCGATGCCTAAGAAGATTGTGCAGCTCAATAACCAATATATCAAAGACGAACACCAACATCGGAGATATTTGGCAGAGGAGCGGAAAAAAAAGAATCGTTTTATGGGCTGGGTTCTGATTCTGGTTATGCTTTTATTTATTTTACCAATTTATAATTTGGTAGAGAGCTACCAGACTCTTTTAGAGAGACGAGAACAGTTGGTCCAGTTAAAAGACGACTATGATCAATTAAGTAAACAAAAGGATGAGGTAAGAGAGTTGGCTGATCGTCTGAAAGATGATGATTATGCAGCCAAATACGCCAGAGCTAAGTATTACTACTCCAAAGAAGGAGAGACTTTATATACGGTTCCTGGTTTATTACCGCAGTAATTATGGAAGATATTTTAAAAACAGTTGAAACATTTTTAGCCTATTCGGATGAAAAATTAGAAGAATTGGCACAAAAAAATCAAACTCTGAAAGAACAGGGTGATTATAAGGAAGGGGAAAAAGATGCGTAAGGTCTTGTTTCTTCTTCTTCTTCTTTTGCCAGCCCTTCTCACAAGCTCTGTCGTGGATAGCACAGAAAACGAGGTAGAGCTGACTGAAGAGGAAAAATATGAGGTGACCCAGACCATCTATGGTCCATATTTCACATCCATCCCTCAAAATCCAAATGTGTATCAAGAAATCCTAACTTTTGCAACGAAAGACTTAGATAAGGTGGCAGGCTCTATCAAGCCAAATACGACTTTTTCTATCAAGGAATTGACGGTCAACCAAGCAGGGACTCCTGTATTTCGCTTGTCAAATGGCGAGTATGTGCCAGCAGATAAGCGTTTGATTTATGAGGATTTGGTCTTTTCAACAACAGATACCAAACAAACTATGTGGTTGAAACCAAACTTTACGGTTTATGCGCAAGCTCGTATCAATGGTGTTAAGGAAGTGAAGACGGATTTAGCCCCTTATCATCCAGTTACTGTCACTAAATTTGCAGAGACTCCAAGTGGTATTTATGCTTATGTTGAAGGGAAAGGATGGCTTTCAAAAGAATTTTTGTCAGAGACAGATAATCGGATGGAAAAGGTCCAAGAACTACTAACACAACAGCATAATCAAGCGCATTACAGCATTTATGTCAAGCAGCTAGAGACAGGCAAGACAGCAGGAATCAATCCAGATAAGCAGATGTATTCTGCCAGTGTTATGAAACTGCCGATTCTTTATTATGCGCAGGAAAAACTTGATCAAGGTAAATATCAGTTGACGACTCCTTTGAAATATATCGAAGCGGTGAATGATTACTCTGGAGCCTATGAGACAGCTGGAAGCGGCAGCATTTCAAAAACTTCAGATAATAAAGAGTACAGTATCGAGGATCTCATCAATAGAATTGCGAAAGAATCAGATAATGCAGCGACTAATATCTTGGGGTATTATGTAACCAATCAATCTGAAAAAGCCTATCGAGAAGAAATCAATCAGATTGCAGGTAAGGTTTGGGATGTGGAAGAGCGAGAAGCTTCAGCTAGAATGGCTGGTAATATGATGGAGGCGATTTATATTCAAAATGGTCGAATTATTGACGTGCTATCGCAAACCAATTTTGATGATCAACGAATATCAAAAAATATTCCTGTAAAAGTCAGTCACAAGATTGGAGATGCAGATGATTTCCGTCATGATGTCGCGATTGTTTATACGGACTCTCCATTTATTTTATCGATTTTTACAGAGCATTCGAATTACGATACCATAGCGAAGATTGCTAGTGATGTTTATGAGGTTCTCAAATAATGGAAGATAAAATCCTACAATGGATGAAAAAGAAAGGCTATTTTCAAGACCACAAGAGGGTTTTAGTTGCTTTATCAGGTGGTCTTGATTCCATGACTTTGTTGGAGGTCCTTTATCGTTCTCAAAAGGAACTCGAAATTGAGGTAGTTGTTGCTCATGTGAATCACAAACAACGACCAGAGTCAGATAGCGAAGAGCAATTACTAATTGAAAAAATGGAGAAACTTGGTGTAGAAATCGCTACATCAAGTTTTTCAGGAGTTTTTTCAGAAGAAAAGGCACGCACATTTCGCTATGACTTTTTCAAGCAAGTGATGCAAGAAAAAGACTGTACGGCTTTAGTCACCGCCCATCATCAAGACGATCAAGCAGAAACGATTTTTATGCGTCTATTGCGAGGCAGTCGTCTGCAACATCTCGTGGGGATTGTAGATAGAAAGCCTTTTGGAAGAGGTGAGTTGATTCGTCCTTTGCTCCCCTTTAAAAAATCAGATTTTCCCAATAGAGAGCATTTCATAGATAGCAGTAATATTGAAAATGATTATCTGAGAAATAGGATTCGTAATCTGTATTTGCCTGCCTTGGAAAAGGAAAATCCGCAAGTGAGCCGGCATTTGGTAGCACTCTCAGAGGAAGTGTCGCAGCTCTATCAATCACTTTCCTACTTTACAAAGGATGTCACTATCACAGACCTAGCTACTTTTCATTCGTATCCCGATTTTGTCCAAGAAACATTATTAAAAGACTATCTTTCAAAGTTTCCAGATTTGTTAATCTCAAAAGCGCAGTTTCGAGAACTGCTCCACATTTTGCAAAAATCGGGGAATTACCGTCATTATCTGAAAAATGGTTATGTATTGGTTAAGGACTATCAGACTTTTAGTCTTTTGAAAATCAGTCCACAGGCTGATGAAAAAACGGATTCTTTTTTGCTAGAATATGGAGATACTTTGGAATATAAAGGTTACCGTTTTTCCTTTGGTAAGGCTTTAGCAGGCGCTACCCAAGAAATATTGGTTTCGCGTGAAACACCTCTGACTTTTCGTCATCGAAAAGCAGGAGACTACTTGCTTTATCATGGCCACCATAAAAAAATACGACGTCTTTTTATGGATCGAAAGATTTCTTTAGAAGACAGAGAAAAAGCGATTATTGTTGAGCAAGCAGGAGAAATCCGAATAATTGTTGGAATAGCTGTCAGTGATTTGAGTCAAAATGGAAAAAATGGTATAATGAACGAGAAACTTTATATCCAAAAAATAGAATAGGTAGAAACATGTTAGAACAAAATATCAAAAAAGTGTTAGTGTCACACGATGAGATTGTTGCAGCGGCTCAAAAACTAGGAGCTCAGTTGACAGATGAATACGAAGGAAAAAATCCTATCTTGGTTGGAATTTTAAAAGGTTCTATTCCTTTTATGGCAGAGTTAATCAAGCATATTGATACGCATATTGAGTTAGATTTCATGTTGGTGTCAAGCTATCATGGTGGGACTGCCAGCAGTGGTGTGATCAATATTATCAAAGATTTGGATAAGGATGTGAAAGGACGCCACATTTTGTTTATAGAGGATATCATTGATACAGGGCAAACTCTCAAAACCCTTCGCGATATGTTTGTAGAACGCAAAGCAGCCTCTGTCAAAATTGCTACATTGTTAGATAAACCAGAGGGGCGTAAGGTGGAAATTGAAGCAGATTATACGTGCTTTACGATTCCAAATGAATTTGTTGTTGGCTATGGATTAGATTTTGATGAAAATTATCGCAATCTTCCTTACGTTGGCGTTCTAAAAGAAGAAGTGTATTCCAATTAAGAATAGGTAGTAAGAGTATATATGAATAAAAATAAACCAGGTGGATTTGTCAAAAATCCCTTTCTCTATATTTTAATCGTTGTCGTTTTAGTGACAGGATTTCAGTATTTGACCGCAGGTTCGTCTGCTGGTCGTAGTCAGCAAATCAACTATACTGAGTTGGTCAAAGAGATTCAAGATGGCAATGTCAAAGAATTGACTTATCAGCCAAATGGAAGTGTCATTGAAATCTCAGGGACTTATGGTAAGGAAAAGAAGGTTGAAGATACCTCAGGTATCCAATTCTTCACCCCTGCTACAACGACAGTTAGTCGTTTTACGAGTATTATTTTACCGTCTGATCTGACGGTTGCTGAACTTCAAAAACTAGCAGCTGAAAAAGGAACGCAGGTAAGTACTAAGCGTGAAAGCTCAAGTGGTTTATGGATTCAGATTTTAACCACTCTCGTTCCATTTGCAATTTTTACTTTCTTCTTATTCTCTATGATGAATCAAGGAGGCGGTGGTGCGCGTGGCGCTATGAATTTTGGGCGCAATAAGGCGCGTGCAGCCAATAAAGAAGATATCAAAGTTCGTTTTTCAGATGTCGCTGGTGCCGAGGAAGAAAAGCAAGAATTAGTTGAAGTTGTTGAATTTTTAAAAGATCCAAAACGCTTTACCAAATTAGGTGCTCGTATTCCAGCAGGAGTTCTCCTTGAGGGGCCTCCAGGAACTGGTAAAACTCTCCTTGCAAAAGCCGTAGCTGGTGAGGCAGGTGTTCCATTCTTTAGCATTTCAGGTTCTGATTTTGTAGAGATGTTTGTCGGAGTTGGGGCAAGCCGTGTGCGCTCTCTCTTTGAAGACGCCAAAAAAGCAGCTCCTGCGATTATTTTTATTGATGAAATCGACGCTGTTGGGCGCCAACGTGGTGTTGGACTCGGTGGTGGAAATGATGAGCGAGAGCAAACCCTTAACCAATTATTGATTGAGATGGATGGTTTTGAAGGAAATGAAGGGATTATTGTCATTGCTGCTACTAACCGTAGTGATGTATTAGACCCTGCTCTTCTTCGTCCAGGTCGTTTTGACCGTAAGGTTCTAGTCGGTCGCCCAGATGTGAAGGGACGTGAAGCCATTCTTCGCGTTCATGCTAAGAATAAACCTTTGTCTGATGATGTAGATTTGAAATTAGTCGCTCAACAAACTCCAGGTTTTGTTGGGGCAGATTTAGAAAATGTTCTGAATGAAGCCGCTCTTGTCGCTGCTCGTCGCAATAAAAAAGTGATTGATGCGGATGATATTGATGAGGCAGAAGACCGTGTCATTGCAGGCCCATCTAAGAAAGATAAGACTGTTTCAGAGAGAGACCGTCAGATTGTAGCTTACCATGAGGCAGGGCATACGATTGTCGGACTTGTATTGTCAAATGCACGTGTCGTTCATAAAGTAACGATTGTTCCTCGTGGTCGCGCAGGTGGCTATATGATTGCACTTCCAAAAGAAGATCAAATGCTTCTATCAAAAGAAGATATGAAAGAGCAGTTAGCAGGTCTTATGGGAGGACGAGTAGCAGAAGAAATTATCTTTAATGTTCAAACAACAGGAGCCTCTAATGACTTTGAACAAGCGACTCAAATGGCGCGTGCAATGGTAACAGAGTATGGAATGAGCGAAAAGCTGGGTCCTGTCCAATACGAAGGTAATCATGCGATGTTTGGTGCAGCTAGTCCTCAAAAATCAATCTCAGAGCAGACAGCTTATGAAATTGATGAAGAAGTGCGCAATCTCTTGAACGAAGCGCGCAATAAAGCGGCAGAGATCATTCAATCCAACCGCGAAACGCATAAATTGATTGCAGAAGCCCTTCTGAAATATGAAACATTGGATAGTAATCAAATTAAATCACTCTATGAAACGGGCACTATGCCAGATTCTTCAGAAGATGAGTCCGCCAGTAACCCCGCATTATCCTATGATGAAATCAAGTCAAAAATGGAAGAAAATTAAGGATTAAATTGAGTTCTTGTAATAGAACTCAATTTTTTTGATATCTGAAATGCTCCATTATGTACCTGTATTGTCAGTTTTATCTCACTCAAGAGACTAGACGAGTGAATTTTCAGTCTATACAGGAGAAAACCATTCAAAGCATTTCATTCTCTGCTAGACTATATACAGAGAGGAAAGGAGGAAGAATGTTATGGAGGACTTCGGGAAGGTTTATAGAAAAGTACGAGGTATCGTCATGAGATGTAGAAAGGATTACTATGTCCATCTATGGGAGTTAGATGATTGGGACCAAGAAGGAATGCTAGTCCTGTATCAATTATTGAGTCAACACCCAGACTTGGAAGACAGTAGATTGTATGTGTATTATAAGACCAAGTTCCGCAATCATGTCTTAGATGTGATTCGGAAACAAGAAAGCCAGAAAAGGAGATTAGATAGAATGTCGTATGAAGAAGTAAGTGAAGTAGGACATAGATTACATACAGGAGGCTTACTCCCTGATGAAGCCTATCTACTAAAAGACCAACTCAGCCGTTATCGCTCAGGACTCACCCCAGACTTACAAGAGCAGTACGACCGCTTACTCGCCGATGAACGATTTAAAGGACGCCGCAAACTCTTACGAGACTTACGCACCCATTTAAGAGACTGGGAGTAAAAGCACCCTCACTATAGAGCGTATCTACAATACAAAAACTAAAAAGAACAGGAACATAGAGAAAAAGGAGAAAGTATGAACACATATAAGAGACATAAAGGGAGCTATCTTGGCTATTATTACAAAAGCGGACTTCATTTACGGATGGATTATGAGAGTTATCAAGTCCATGTAGAAAAAATCTTGGAAATAAGTAAAAAAAGTTCAGAAGAGGGAGGGGTATAGAAAATATTTTAAAATAGAGAAAAACACCTTATCAATCAAAAAAGGATTAAAAAAAGTAATAAAAAAATCAAAAAAAATGAAAAAAAGTGTTGACAAAGAAATGGATAGGTGATATACTAAGATAGTTGTCGCGAGAGAGCGACAAAGACCTTTGAAAACTGAACAAGACGAACCAATGTGCAGGGCGACTGAGGAGACTCAGTCAGTCAAACACAAGAAACAATAAATCTGTCAGCGAGACAGAAGTGAGTGAGAGCTCAAACTTTATATGAGAGTTTGATCCTGGCTCAGGACGAACGCTGGCGGCGTGCCTAATACATGCAAGTAGAACGCTGAAGCTTGGTGCTTGCACCGAGCGGAGGAGTTGCGAACGGGTGAGTAACGCGTAGGTAACCTGCCTGGTAGCGGGGGATAACTATTGGAAACGATAGCTAATACCGCATAACAGTGCTTACTGCATGGTAAGCATTTGAAAGGTGCAATTGCACCACTACCAGATGGACCTGCGTTGTATTAGCTAGTTGGTGGGGTAACGGCTCACCAAGGCGACGATACATAGCCGACCTGAGAGGGTGATCGGCCACACTGGGACTGAGACACGGCCCAGACTCCTACGGGAGGCAGCAGTAGGGAATCTTCGGCAATGGGGGCAACCCTGACCGAGCAACGCCGCGTGAGTGAAGAAGGTTTTCGGATCGTAAAGCTCTGTTGTAAGAGAAGAATGTTAGTGGGAGTGGAAAATCTGCTAAGTGACGGTATCTTACCAGAAAGGGACGGCTAACTACGTGCCAGCAGCCGCGGTAATACGTAGGTCCCGAGCGTTGTCCGGATTTATTGGGCGTAAAGCGAGCGCAGGCGGTTAGATAAGTCTGAAGTTAAAGGCTGTGGCTTAACCATAGTACGCTTTGGAAACTGTTTAACTTGAGTGCAGAAGGGGAGAGTGGAATTCCATGTGTAGCGGTGAAATGCGTAGATATATGGAGGAACACCGGTGGCGAAAGCGGCTCTCTGGTCTGTAACTGACGCTGAGGCTCGAAAGCGTGGGGAGCGAACAGGATTAGATACCCTGGTAGTCCACGCCGTAAACGATGAGTGCTAGGTGTTGGGTCCTTTCCGGGACTCAGTGCCGCAGCTAACGCATTAAGCACTCCGCCTGGGGAGTACGACCGCAAGGTTGAAACTCAAAGGAATTGACGGGGGCCCGCACAAGCGGTGGAGCATGTGGTTTAATTCGAAGCAACGCGAAGAACCTTACCAGGTCTTGACATCCCAGTGACCGTCCTAGAGATAGGATTTTTCTTCGGAACACTGGTGACAGGTGGTGCATGGTTGTCGTCAGCTCGTGTCGTGAGATGTTGGGTTAAGTCCCGCAACGAGCGCAACCCTTATTGTTAGTTGCCATCATTCAGTTGGGCACTCTAGCGAGACTGCCGGTAATAAACCGGAGGAAGGTGGGGATGACGTCAAATCATCATGCCCCTTATGACCTGGGCTACACACGTGCTACAATGGCTGGTACAACGAGTCGCAAGTCGGTGACGGCAAGCTAATCTCTTAAAGCCAGTCTCAGTTCGGATTGTAGGCTGCAACTCGCCTACATGAAGTCGGAATCGCTAGTAATCGCGGATCAGCACGCCGCGGTGAATACGTTCCCGGGCCTTGTACACACCGCCCGTCACACCACGAGAGTTTGTAACACCCGAAGTCGGTGAGGTAACCGTAAGGAGCCAGCCGCCTAAGGTGGGATAGATGATTGGGGTGAAGTCGTAACAAGGTAGCCGTATCGGAAGGTGCGGCTGGATCACCTCCTTTCTAAGGAAAAAGGAACTGTATATTGGTCGTCATGTTTAGTTTTGAGAGGTCTTGTGGGGCCTTAGCTCAGCTGGGAGAGCGCCTGCTTTGCACGCAGGAGGTCAGCGGTTCGATCCCGCTAGGCTCCATACAACTCGAGAGAGTTGTAGAGATTTGCACATTGAAAATTGAATATCTATATCAAATAGTAACAAGAAAATAAACCGAAAACGCTGTGAATTAATGAGTTTTCTAATTTGAAAGAATTAGGTTAAATAAGGTTAAGTTAATAAGGGCGCACGGTGGATGCCTTGGCACTAGGAGCCGAAGAAGGACGTGACTAACGACGAAATTCCTTGGGGAGCTGTAAGTAAGCAATGATCCAGGGGTGTCCGAATGGGGGAACCCAACATGTAATGCATGTTATCCATGACTGTTAAGGTCATGAGAAGGAAGACGCAGTGAACTGAAACATCTAAGTAGCTGCAGGAAGAGAAAGCAAAAGCGATTGCCTGAGTAGCGGCGAGCGAAACGGCAGGAGGGCAAACCGAAGAGTTTACTCTTCGGGGTTGTAGGACTGCAATGTGGACTCAGATTTTGTAGAAGAATCTACTGGGAAGTAGAGCCAAAGAGAGTAAGAGCCTCGTATTCGAAACAGAGTCTGTACCTAGCAGAATCCTGAGTACGGCGGGACACGCGAAATCCCGTCGGAATCTGGGAGGACCATCTCCCAACCCTAAATACTCCCTAGTGACCGATAGTGAACCAGTACCGTGAGGGAAAGGTGAAAAGCACCCCGGGAGGGGAGTGAAATAGAACCTGAAACCGTGTGCCTACAACAAGTTCGAGCCCGTTAATGGGTGAGAGCGTGCCTTTTGTAGAATGAACCGGCGAGTTATGATATGATGCGAGGTTAAGTTGAAGAGACGGAGCCGTAGGGAAACCGAGTCTGAATAGGGCGGATTAGTATCATGTTATAGACCCGAAACCATGTGACCTACCCATGAGCAGGTTGAAGGTGCGGTAAAACGCACTGGAGGACCGAACCAGGGCACGTTGAAAAGTGCTTGGATGACTTGTGGGTAGCGGAGAAATTCCAAACGAACTTGGAGATAGCTGGTTCTCTCCGAAATAGCTTTAGGGCTAGCGTCGATGTTAAGTCTCTTGGAGGTAGAGCACTGTTTGGGTGAGGGGTCCATCCCGGATTACCAATCTCAGATAAACTCCGAATGCCAACGAGATATAATCGGCAGTCAGACTGCGAGTGCTAAGATCCGTAGTCGAAAGGGAAACAGCCCAGACCACCAGCTAAGGTCCCAAAATAATTGTTAAGTGGAAAAGGATGTGGGGTTGCACAGACAACTAGGATGTTAGCTTAGAAGCAGCTATTCATTCAAAGAGTGCGTAATAGCTCACTAGTCGAGTGACCCTGCGCCGAAAATGTACCGGGGCTAAAACAATTTACCGAAGCTGTGGATTACCTAATAGGTAATGGTAGGAGAGCGTTCTATGTGTGGTGAAGGTGTACCGTGAGGAGCGCTGGAACGCATAGAAGTGAGAATGCCGGTATGAGTAGCGAAAGATGGGTGAGAATCCCATCCACCGTAAGACTAAGGTTTCCAGGGGAAGGCTCGTCCGCCCTGGGTTAGTCGGGACCTAAGGAGAGACCGAAAGGTGTATCCGATGGCCAACAGGTTGATATTCCTGTACTAGAGTATGAAGTGATGGAGGGACGCAGAAGGCTAACTCAACCAGACGAATGGAAGTGTCTGGCTAAGTAGTGAGGCGTGGTATGAGTCAAATGCTTATACCTATAACGTTGAGCTGTGATGGGGAGCGAAGATTAGTAGCGAAGTGAGTGATGTCACACTGCCAAGAAAAGCTTCTAGCGATGTATCATACTCTACCCGTACCGCAAACCGACACAGGTAGTCGAGGCGAGTAGCCTCAGGTGAGCGAGAGAACTCTCGTTAAGGAACTCGGCAAAATGACCCCGTAACTTCGGGAGAAGGGGTGCTCAGTAATACTGAGCCGCAGTGAATAGGCCCAAGCAACTGTTTATCAAAAACACAGCTCTCTGCTAAATCGTAAGATGATGTATAGGGGGTGACGCCTGCCCGGTGCTGGAAGGTTAAGAGGAGGGTTTAGCGGCAACGCGAAGATCTGAATTGAAGCCCCAGTAAACGGCGGCCGTAACTATAACGGTCCTAAGGTAGCGAAATTCCTTGTCGGGTAAGTTCCGACCCGCACGAAAGGCGTAATGATTTGGGCACTGTCTCAACGAGAGACTCGGTGAAATTTTAGTACCTGTGAAGATGCAGGTTACCCGCGACAGGACGGAAAGACCCCATGGAGCTTTACTGCAGTTTGATATTGAGTGTCTGTGCCACATGTACAGGATAGGTAGGAGCCAAAGAGATCGGGACGCCAGTTTCGAAGGAGGCGCTGTTGGGATACTACCCTTGTGTTATGGCCACTCTAACCCGCATAGTTTATCACTATGGGAGACAGTGTCTGACGGGCAGTTTGACTGGGGCGGTCGCCTCCTAAAAGGTAACGGAGGCGCCCAAAGGTTCCCTCAGATTGGTTGGAAATCAATCGCAGAGTGTAAAGGTATAAGGGAGCTTGACTGCGAGAGCTACAACTCGAGCAGGGACGAAAGTCGGGCTTAGTGATCCGGTGGTTCCGAATGGAAGGGCCATCGCTCAACGGATAAAAGCTACCCTGGGGATAACAGGCTTATCTCCCCCAAGAGTTCACATCGACGGGGAGGTTTGGCACCTCGATGTCGGCTCGTCGCATCCTGGGGCTGTAGTCGGTCCCAAGGGTTGGGCTGTTCGCCCATTAAAGCGGCACGCGAGCTGGGTTCAGAACGTCGTGAGACAGTTCGGTCCCTATCCGTCGCGGGCGTAGGAAATTTGAGAGGATCTGCTCCTAGTACGAGAGGACCAGAGTGGACTTACCGCTGGTGTACCAGTTGTCTCGCCAGAGGCATCGCTGGGTAGCTATGTAGGGAAGGGATAAACGCTGAAAGCATCTAAGTGTGAAACCCACCTCAAGATGAGATTTCCCATAACGTTAAGTTAGTAAGAGCCCTGAGAGAAGATCAGGTAGATAGGTTAGGAGTGGAAGTTGTGTGAGCAATGGAGCGGACTAATACTAATAGCTCGAGGACTTATCCAAAATAAGTAAGATTCAACGAGAACATAGCGTGGTTTAGTTCTTGAGAGGATTTGATAAGATATTCAATTTTGAGTGTGGAAATACTCAGAATAGTTAAGTGACGATAGCCTAGGAGATACACCTGTACCCATGCCGAACACAGCAGTTAAGCCCTAGAACGCCGGAAGTAGTTGGGGGTTGCCCCCTGTGAGATATGGTAGTCGCTTAGCTATAGGGGAGTTTAGCTCAGCTGGGAGAGCATCTGCCTTACAAGCAGAGGGTCAGCGGTTCGATCCCGTTAACTCCCATAGGTCCCGTAGTGTAGCGGTTATCACGTCGCCCTGTCACGGCGAAGATCGCGGGTTCGATTCCCGTCGGGACCGTTCAGGTAATCTGTTAGGTTATTTGAATTAAAATAGAATAGACTCGTTAGCTCAGTTGGTAGAGCATTTGACTTTTAATCAAAGGGTCGCTGGTTCGAGCCCAGCACGGGTCATACGCGGGTTTGGCGGAATTGGCAGACGCACCAGATTTAGGATCTGGCGCTTAACGGCGTGGGGGTTCAAGTCCCTTAACCCGCATAATAGAAATAGGCCGGCTTAGCTCAGTTGGTAGAGCATCTGATTTGTAATCAGAGGGTCGCGTGTTCAAGTCATGTAGCCGGCATTAGAGGAAAAGTAAGGAATGCGAACGTAGTTCAGTGGTAGAACACCACCTTGCCAAGGTGGGGGTCGCGGGTTCGAATCCCGTCGTTCGCTTGAGAGGCCGGGGTGGCGGAACTGGCAGACGCACAGGACTTAAAATCCTGCGATTGGTAACGATCGTACCGGTTCGATTCCGGTCCTCGGCATGAATAGAATAGTAGAGAGCACCCTTAGCTCAACTGGATAGAGTACCTGACTACGAATCAGGCGGTTAGAGGTTCGACTCCTCTAGGGTGCATAGCTCGCTTAATGGAATCATTAGGGGAGATTTATTTTTAGATAGTAGAAACGGGAAGTAGCTCAGCTTGGTAGAGTACTTGGTTTGGGACCAAGGTGTCGCAGGTTCGAATCCTGTCTTCCCGATTGTTCTATATTTGGCGGTGTAGCTCAGCTGGCTAGAGCGTCCGGTTCATACCCGGGAGGTCGGGGGTTCGATCCCCTTCGCCGCTATGAATTGATCTTGTTGGACCTTTAGCTCAGCTGGTTAGAGCTCTCGGCTCATAACCGAGTGGTCGTAGGTTCAAGTCCTACAAGGTCCATTTTATATAGATTGCATATTGGAGGATTACCCAAGTCCGGCTGAAGGGAACGGTCTTGAAAACCGTCAGGCGTGTAAAAGCGTGCGTGGGTTCGAATCCCACATCCTCCTTAGACTAATAATATCGCGGGATGGAGCAGCTCGGTAGCTCGTCGGGCTCATAACCCGAAGGTCGTAGGTTCAAATCCTGCTCCCGCAATTTGGCTCGGTAGCTCAGTTGGTAGAGCAATGGATTGAAGCTCCATGTGTCGGCGGTTCGATTCCGTCTCGCGCCATTATTTTATAATAAGCGGGTGTAGTTTAGTGGTAAAACTACAGCCTTCCAAGCTGTTGTCGCGAGTTCGATTCTCGTCACCCGCTTTGAACGAAAGTTCATACCAAGTCAGTGTACTTGGGCGCGTAGCTCAGGTGGTTAGAGCGCACGCCTGATAAGCGTGAGGTCGGTGGTTCGAGTCCACTCGTGCCCATTATAGTGGAGAATTACTCAAGAGGCTGAAGAGGACGGTTTGCTAAATCGTTAGGTCGGGTAACTGGCGCGGGGGTTCGAATCCCCCATTCTCCGTATCTTTATCGAAAGAGGAGGTAGCATTTGCTATACTCCTTTTCTGTTACGCTATGCTAAGATGATGATATGGAAGTGTTAGATCTATGAAAAAATCAAAAGTAATTGTTGTATTGGTGATTTCGATTTTGGTAACAAGTTTGTTACTTGTTCTTAGTCGGACTATCGATGCTACTGGTCCACTAGAAAATACAATTTCTGTAATTGATAATGTGGTTGCAAAACCGTTTCAACTATTAGAAGCGGTAAAAGAAGATACTGTACATTTGGTAGCTTCCTATAAAGAGAATGAAGAGTTAAAGCATTCTTTGTATGAAATGAATCAAAAGCAATCAGAAGTTCTTCGTTTAGAAGAAGAAAATGAGCAATTACGCTCGTTATTAGAGATGAAGTCATCTATCAATGCAGCTGTTTCTCTTACAGCAGATGTTGTCTTTCGTCATCCTTCGTCTTGGTTAGAAGAATTGTCCATCAATGCTGGGGAAGTAAACGGCTTGAAATCAGGAATGTTGGTGATTGGTCAGGGTGGTCTCATTGGAAGTCTAGTAGATGTTCAAGCTCATTCGAGTCTTGTAAATCTGTTGACAAATGAAATAAATTCGGAGAATATTTCTGTTCGAATAGAAACTACGAAGGGCATGGTTTATGGAATTTTACAAGGATATGATACGAAGAAGAAAGCTTTTGTTATCGGGCAATTGAACACTCTTGAGTCTATTCAGGAAAATGATAAAGTGGTTACCAGTGGTTTAGGAGATCATAGTGTTCCTGATATTCCGGTGGGAACGGTTTTATCGATTATTGAAAAACAAGATCATTTAACAAAAGAAATTTTAGTAAAACCAAGTGCTGATTTATCGGATTTGCGTGTTGTGACAGTTGTAGGTAAATAATATGAAGTTGTTAAAGTATGTCTGTAAACCTTTATTAATGTTATTTATTTGTATGTTGGTTGATACCCATCTTTCTAATCTGTTGCAATCTATTTTACCTATGACGATCTATCCAGTTGCTCATTTATTGCTCATTTTTTTGTTATTTTTATCCATCAATTTACCAGATGCGGTAACGATTGGATTATTACTTGTTATTGGTATTTTATATGATGCTTACTACTTTCATTTGATTGGCATTGTGGCGTTGATTTTGCCTAGCATGGGGATTTTCGTCAATCATTTCGGTGTGATTTTAATGCGGAATCGGTGGACACGGCTGTTATCTGTATTGATTTTGATTGTGTTTTTTGATAGTTTTCTTTTTGCAATGGCAAGTTTATTAGGGATTTCAATGGCAGTATTTAGCCATTTTGTGGTTTATATGTTGGCTCCAACTTTGGTATTGAATGTAGTGTTAGTGCTACTTTTGCAACCCGTTATGGAGAAAATATATTTATGATATGAAGGATACTGAAATGTAACAAGGGCGTAATATATTTTCGCTCTTTTTTTGGTATAATTATGATTGTCTTATAGGAAAGGGTTTATAATTTTATGAAGAAAAAATTTATTACTTCGATTTTATTGAGTACTATCGTATTATCACAAGGAGCTAGCTTGGCTACTGTTGCAGCTGACTCTACTGATGACAAAATTGCTGCTCAAGAAAGTAAAATCAATAATTTAACGGCACAACAACAATCTGCTCAATCACAAGTTGATCAAATTCAAGGTCAAGTTTCTACTATTCAAGCTCAACAAGAAAAATTGCAAGCTGAGAATGAGAAACTTGAGGCAGAATCAAAGAGATTAGAAGGTGAAATTGAAACTCTGTCTAAAAATATCGTAGCTCGTAATGAATCACTTGCCAATCAAGCTCGTAGTGCTCAAACAAGTGGAACAGCAACTAGCTACATCAATACAATTATCAATTCAAAATCTATCACAGAAGCTGTTTCTCGTGTTTCTGCGATGAGTGAGATTGTTTCAGCAAACAACAAGATGTTGGAACAACAAAAGCAAGATAAGGAAGCTATTGCTGAAAAGCAAATTGAAAATAACGAAGCAATCAATACTGTAATTGCAAATCAACAAACGCTAGCAGATGATGCTAAAGCCTTGGAAACCAAAGAAGCTGAATTGAAAGTTGCTCAATTAAACTTAGCAGCAGAAAAAGCAACGGCAGAAGGTGAAAAGAATGCTCTTCTTGAGCAAAAAGCAGCAGCAGAAAAAGCGGCAGCAGAAGCAGCAGCAAGAGAAGCAGCATATAAAGCTGAACAAGAGAAAAAAGCTCGAGAAATGGCTGCATCAGCTAATACAAGCTTCACAGCGCAAGTACAAGCGGCTGCATCTCAACCAGCAGCTCCAGCAGCGACGTCAACTCAGGAAGAAGTTTCTGAACCAGTAGCAGCTCCTCAAGCTCCAGTTCAAGAAGCGGCAGCACCGGCTCCTACTGTATCTCAACCTGTTGCATCTACTCCAGCACCAGCTCCGACTCTATCTCGTCCAACCTATAGTTCTTCTGCATCTAGTTATCCAGTAGGTCAATGTACATGGGGAGCTAAGACTCTTGCTCCTTGGGCAGGCGATTATTGGGGTAATGGTGGTCAATGGGCTGCAAGTGCAGCAGCAGCAGGATTCAGAACTGGTTCTGTACCGCAAGTTGGTGCGATTGCATCATGGAATGATGGTGGCTATGGTCACGTTGCAGTGGTAACAGCTGTTCAATCTACAACTAGCATCCAAGTATCTGAATGTAACGTTGATGGAAGTGGGACTCAACCAATTGGAAACTATCGTGGTTGGTTCAACCCAACAAATGTTCAAGGTGTTGTAACATACATCTATCCAAACTAAGAGATGAAAGAGAGGTTTCCCTCTCTTTTTGGCACTTTGTCAACTGTAGTGGGTGAAGTATTACCCCATACGAGAGAGAATCAGGTTGGTTCTCTCTTTTTGTATGTTTAAAGCGATGAGAATTTTTGTTTTAAAGTTTTTGAAGTTTCGGAAACCGAAAGCTTGTCGTTTGATGTCTTTGATAAGTTTGTTAGTAGCTTCTAGCTTAGCGTTTGAATAAGGTAATTCAAGTGCATTGGTAATGTATTGTCTGTATTTGAGAAAGGTTGTAAAGACTGTTCTGAAAGTAGAATTCACAGTAGGTAAATAGTCTTCTATCAGTCCGAAGAATGCCTCGCTGTTCTTCTCCTGAAAATGGAAAAGCAAGAGCTGATAGAGGTCATAATAGTACTTTAGTTCCTCTGACAAGTCTAAGGTCTTTTGAACTACTTCTCTAGGGGTTAAGGTTTGCCTAAAGGTTCGAGAATAAAAGAGTTTGTTAGAGAGTTTCCGGCTGTCCTTTTGGAGGATTCTCCAATGATGTTTCATAGCACGATAAGAAAGAGAGTCCTTGTCACAGTTCTTCATAATGGCAATTCGAGTAGCCATCATAGCTCGGCTCAGGTGCTGAATAATATGAAAACGATCCAGAACAATCTTTGCTTTTGGGAATAAGAAGTTAATGATGGGGATGTAGTTACCAGCCATATCTACAGTTACGACTTTGACGTTTTCCCTCACCTCTCTCGTGTATTTGAGGAAGTAGTTTTTAATGGTTGTTTGTCGATTATTTTCAAGAATAGTGATAATCTTTTTGGTTTGAAAATCCTGAGCGATAAATGCCAGCTTTCCCTTATTTCGAGAGAATTCATCCCAAGAGAGGATTTTAGGTAATTGTGAGAACTGTTCCTTGAAGGAGAATTGATTCAGTTTTCTCTGTACAACAGAGACAGAGATATGAAGTCTTCTAGCAATATCAGAGTTCGTTACTTTTTCCGTATGTAGTTGAGTGATTTTGTCCCAGATAGGTTGAGAAATTTGATGATGTTTCTTGACGAGAGGCGTTTGAGAAACGGATACACGTAGACAACACTTGCATTTAAAGCGGCGTTTTCTCAGTTTTAGAAGAGTAGGAAATCCTTGAATATCAAGCATAGGAATAGAGGATTCTCGTTGGAAGTCATATTTTATCATCTTTCCTTGGCAGTGAGGACAAGGAGGAGCAGGATAATCTAAGGTTGCTTGAAGGAGGATATGGGATTTAACCTTGTAAGCAGAAGTGATGGTGATATTTTTATCTTTTATTCCGATAAGATTTGTGGTATTATGAAGTTGTTCCATATGATTCTTTCTAATGTGAGTTTGGTCGCTTTTCATTATAGATTATATGGGACTTTTTTTCTACACTGAAAAAGCCCTATAATCTCTTCAGTGGAAGTTACCCACTACAGAAATTATAGAGCCACAATTAGGAATGCTTTCAACCTAGGTGAACTGGTGATTCTAGTATTTCTCAAAAAGAAATACTACAAAGCAGAGAACCAAGCTATTTATCTAAAATAGGGCAAATCTCTGCTATCCTCTTTATACTAGAGATATTTGCAATACTTATCTCAGTTTATCTGTCTAAAAATAAAATTCTAAGATGAAAAACCCATGATTGTATGATATACTCCCCATATAGTGGACAGTGAAAAAACAAAAATTCACTAGAAACTATAAGGGGAGTTTTCTTATGTCCAAAAGAAGTTCAAAATCAGTAGAAGAGAAATTAGAAGTTGTTTGCTTATTCCTTAACCAAGAACAGTCTCTTACCCAACTTAGTAAACAATATGAGGTCAATGTTCAAACAATTCAGTCTTGGAAAATGAAATATGAGAAGTTCGGTATAGACGGTCTTAAGGAAAGTCGAACTTGGAAACACTATTCGTCTGAGTTAAAAGAACAAGCCGTTCAAGACTATCTAGCTGGTAAAGGTTCCTTAAGAGATATCTGTTCAAACTATCATATCTCTGACACTTATGTTCTCAGAAGTTGGATAAAACGGTATACTAGTGGTAAAGACTTAAAATCCACAAGTAAAGGATACAGCCGTATGAACAAAGGACGCAAGACCACATTTGAAGAACGACTTGAGATTGTCAACTACACCATCGCTCACGAGAAAAACTATCAAGCTGCCATTGATAAGTTTGGTGTCTCCTACCAACAGGTTTATTCATGGGTACGTAAGTTTGAGAACGAGGGAGCCGAAGGGCTGGTGGACCGAAGAGGAAAAGGACTAGAAAGCAAGCCAAACCTCACGGAAGCTGAAGAACTTCAACTCAAAATTAAGCAACTAGAAGAACGGAATCGTTATTTAGAAATGGAGGTAGGCCTGCTAAAAAAGTTGGAAGAAATAGAACGGCGAAACCGTCGGTGAGATTAGGTAGACACTTAGACAAGTTCCAAGCTATTAAGAACTATCAAGAGGAACACTCAAATGCTTCCATTCAACCCTTATGCCAAATACTAAAAGTCTCTCGGTCAGGATACTACAAATGGCTATCCCATGAGGAAACACCATCTGAGGCGGAGAATCAGAAACTAATGGAACATATCAAGGAACTCCATAACAGTCGCAATGGCATTCTAGGTTACCGTCGCATGACAACGTTTATCAATCGTCAGTTCGATACAAACTATAATAAGAAACGGATTCGAAGGCTCATGAGAATACTGGGCATTCGTTCTGTTATTCGCCGTATTCGCCACTCTTGTACGAAAGCTGGTGATAGATTCTACGCTGAGAATCTTCTAGCTCGTGAGTTTACTGCGACAGCACCGAATCAGAAATGGTGCACAGATGTCACCTACTTACAATATGGTCTCGGTACCAAAGCTTATTTGAGTGCCATCAAGGACATCTATGATGGCTCGATTATCGCCTATGAGATTGGTCACAACAATGATAATCCCTTGGTCATGAAGACTATTAAGAAAGCTCTAGCAGTAAATCCAGGAGCGACACCGCTCATTCATAGCGATCGTGGCAGTCAGTACACATCAAAAGAATATCGTCATTTTACAACACAGGCTGGCATTACTATATCGATGTCACGAGTTGGGAAATGTATCGACAATGACCCGATTGAAAGCTTCTTTGGGCATTTCAAGACAGAATCTTATCATCTCAAGAAATACAAGACCTATGAGGAGCTAGTCGCTGATGTGGAAAGCTACATTGAGTTTTACAACACACAACGCTATCAAACAAAATTAAACAACCTGACTCCTTGGGAATTCAGGAATCAGGTTGCTTAACATCTTTTATTATTTGACTGTCTACTTGACAGGGAGCCGTTCAGTTCAATCATGGGTTTTCTGGTGGATAAATATAGTGGATAGTGCCTTGGCAGGTGGTGGGGTTAAACCAGCCACGGTAATTGGCGATAGGTTGTGTGGCGCTACCGTCCATATTGCATTCGGATACTTGGATGGAATCTATTGATTGTATGGCTATAACGACGGCTACATGTCCATACTCACCACCATCCCAGCAAGCGATGGCTCCGATTTTTGGTTGGTTGCTGACTTCAAATCCGGCATTGTGCGCATGTTGGATCCAATCTTTGGCATTTCCCCAGTAGTTACCAGCCCATGGAGCTAGTTCTTTAGCTCCCCAGGTGCATTGACCGATTGGATAGGTATTGCTTACTGAGGCAGTTAAGAGGTGATGAGGTGAGGGTGTTGGTTTTTCTTTTTCAATGGAGAAGGAGTAGTCGGCGATTTGAAAAGATTTGCCCGCAATAGTGCGATAAAGAATGCTATGGACAGGCTCATTTTCTGTAAATTTTTGGCTAGAAAGAAGAGCATGAAATTTACCATCTGATGTCTGTGTCACGGTGCTCCAAGTGGGAGGATCTGTGTCAGAATAAGTGACTAGACTTAAGTTTCCATCATTTGTGGTATCTGTAATCAGAAATTCATAAGTATCAGAAGAAGTTGGTTTAGCAACTAGCTTGGCTTTGAGATGCTCGGTGTTTAAATGGACATCACGCAGATAATAGGTTTCTTGGCTATTGTCTTTGTAAGTGATGGTGATTTGATTGTGGTAATTGCCAGAGTAGAGTTGATGGTTTTTGCTTTCAATGAGTGTGCTCCATTTTCCTGATACTGCTTGTGTGAGGTCATAGGTGCGAGCATTATTTTCATCATCATTCCAAACAGTTGCTTGGGCAGATTGTACGCTTTTGGATTGCTCCGTTTCCGTGAGCGTCAGCTGGTAGCTGGCAGAAATAGGATCTATCGTGTCGATTTTTAATAAGGGTTGAAGCTTGTCTTGACTGGGGAGTTGCTCAATCTGGATGGGGATAGAGGTATAGGCAAGACCTGTCAAATCGGATGTTTCGTTTCCTTTAGTATAAAGGCGTATTTGGTAGTTGCCTGTTTGGTAATGATGTTCCTTAAGTGGAATTTGGGCAAGATAGCCACCATTAGGTTGATGATCGGCTTGATACCAACGGCTTGTAGAATCTCCTAAATGCTCCGAGAAGACTTGTAGGGATAGTTGCTGCGATTCTTTGGAAAGTGTTTCAATTGAAATCTTTAGAATACCATTGGAGCACTCTGTATGGATATTTGGTAACAATGGATTGTGGAGATTTGAGGAGATATCTGAGTTGAGATTTGAATGATTGGCAAAGATGTAAGGAAGATGTGGATTTGGCTGGATAATGCTCGTAGGTTGAATCATATGGGCTTGAACGGATTGAGTGGGTATGATGAAAGCTAGGCAGGTAGCTAAAGAAAGGATTGATTTTTTCATAAGACTCCTTTAGATGAATGTTGCATTTACTTTATTCGTAAAAAATTAGACTTTATCTAGCTGCACTTATTCGTCTTATATAGAATATCTATGAACATTTTTAAGTGATAACTTCTATATGTTCGGTTTTTATAGAGAGAATTGCTTTTTTTACTATAAAAATAATGATTTTGTTTGTAAAAACGAATATTATATGCTAGAATATAGCCAAATACTAAAAATATAAAAGTAAAGGCGAACGATACTATGAAGCAATCATTGTTATATTCGGGGAAAGCTAAGGACATTTACGCAACAGAAGATGATGAGCTGATTGTCTCCTGTTATAAGGATCAGGCGACAGCCTTTAATGGTCTGAAAAAGGAAGAAGTCATCGGCAAGGGACGGCTCAATAATCAGATTTCGTCTTTGATTTTTGAAAAATTAAACCGAGCAGGCATTGCGACCCACTTTGTCAGAAAGTTTTCAGACACGGAGCAGTTAAATAAAAAGGTGACGATTATTCCGCTTGAAGTGGTGCTACGCAACTATACGGCGGGTTCGTTTTCTAAACGCTTTGGTGTGGATGAAGGTATTGCGCTTGCACAGCCGATTGTGGAATTTTACTACAAAAGAGATGAGTTGGATGATCCCTTTATCAATGATGAACACGTTGCCTTTTTAGGGATTGCGTCAAGTGAGGAAATTGCTTATATCAAGGAAGAAACGAGAAAAATCAACCGCTTATTAACGGCTTGG
The DNA here is from genome assembly GCA_040719455.1 of Streptococcus pneumoniae. Classification (NCBI taxonomy): domain Bacteria; kingdom Bacillati; phylum Bacillota; class Bacilli; order Lactobacillales; family Streptococcaceae; genus Streptococcus; species Streptococcus pneumoniae. The sequence continues at coordinate 1,747,928 of JBFDTN010000001.1, forward strand.
TTTGCGGAAATCGGCTTGACCCTGATTGATTTCAAGTTGGAATTTGGCAAGGACAAGGATGGTGTAATTATCTTGGCGGATGAATTTTCACCGGATAATTGCAGGCTCTGGGATGCGGACGGGCGTCACATGGACAAGGATGTCTTTCGTCGTGGTCTTGGAGAGATGACCGATGTCTATCAAATCGTGTGGGAAAAATTACAGGAGTTGGACTAAGATGAACAAACGAATTTTTGTCGAGAAAAAAGCCAGTTTTCAGATGAAAGCAGAGAGCTTGCTGCGTGAATTGCAGGAGCGTTTGGGAGCTACAAGCCTGACAAGTTTGCGCTTGGTACAGGTCTATGACGTTTTTGGCTTGGATGAGAGCCTGCTTGCGGTAGCCGAGGAGCGGATTTTTTCAGAAAAGGTGACTGATACCCTTCTTAGTGAGAACGAGGTGGGAACGAGCCTTGCACACAGTCGTTTCTTTGCGATTGAGGCCTTACCTGGTCAGTTTGACCAACGTGCGGCAAGCAGTCAGGAGGCGCTTTTCCTTCTAGGAGCTGACAGCAGCGTAACGGTGAAAACGGCTCAGCTCTACCTCTTGAATGCGGATGTGAGCGAAGCGGATCTTGCAAAGATTCAACATTATTTGCTCAACCCTGTTGATTCACGTTTCAAGGATGTGACAAAAGGCTTAGAAGTCCCTGCTTTTTCAAGTTCTGATGCGACTATTCCAGTCCTTGATTTCTTTAAGGACTATACAGAAGCGGATTTTGCCCAGTATAAACAGGATCAGGGGCTTGCCATGGAAGTGGCGGACTTGCTCTTTATTCAGGATTATTTTGCCTCTATTGGTCGTTGTCCGACAGAAACAGAGTTGAAAGTCCTAGATACCTACTGGTCAGACCATTGTCGTCATACGACCTTTGAGACTGAATTGCGTAGGATTGATTTTTCAAAATCTAGTTTTGAAGCACAATTGCAGGCGACTTATGAAAAATATCTTGCTATGAGAAGAGAATTGGGGCGTGCGGACAAGCCGCAGACTCTTATGGATATGGCAACGATTTTTGGGCGGTATGAACGGGCCAATGGGCGCTTGGATGACCTTGAAGTGTCAGATGAAATCAATGCCTGTTCAGTGGAAATCGAAGTTGATGTCAATGGGGTGAAAGAGCCTTGGCTCTTGATGTTTAAAAATGAAACCCACAATCATCCAACAGAAATTGAGCCTTTTGGTGGTGCTGCAACCTGTATCGGAGGTGCCATTCGTGATCCCTTATCAGGGCGTTCCTATGTTTATCAAGCTATGCGGATTTCAGGAGCGGGTGATATTACGCGACCTCTGTCTGAGACCCGTTCCGGTAAACTACCGCAGCAGGTTATTTCTAAAACAGCTGCCCACGGCTATTCTTCCTATGGAAACCAAATCGGTCTTGCTACGACCTATGTGCGAGAATATTTCCACCCAGGCTTTGTGGCAAAACGCATGGAGCTAGGTGCGGTTGTCGGAGCGGCTCCAAAAGAAAATGTCATCCGTGAAAAGCCAATAGCAGGTGATATTATCATTCTGCTCGGTGGGAAAACAGGTCGAGATGGTGTCGGTGGAGCGACAGGCTCGTCCAAGGTTCAGACAGCAGCCTCTGTTGAAACGGCTGGTGCGGAAGTACAAAAAGGAAATGCCATTGAAGAGCGGAAAATTCAACGGCTCTTTCGTGATAAGAGCGTGACACGCTTGATTAAAAAATCCAATGACTTTGGAGCTGGAGGAGTCTGCGTTGCTATTGGGGAATTGGCAGACGGTCTTGAAATTGACTTGGACAAGGTGCCGCTCAAGTATCAAGGTTTGAATGGGACAGAAATTGCTATTTCAGAAAGTCAGGAACGCATGGCAGTAGTCGTTGCACCAGAAGATGTAGAAACCTTTATTACCCTAGCCGCTAAGGAAAATATCCTAGCTGTTCCTGTCGCCTGCGTGACGGAAAGACCGAATCTTGTCATGACTTGGAAAGGGCAGAAGATTGTCGATATTGAGCGAGCTTTCCTTGATACCAATGGCGTACGTGTCGTGGTAGATGCGACAGTAACCGATAGTTTCAATACGCTACCAGAGCAAGGCATGACCTCAAAAGAGACCTTGAAAGAAGATGTAGAGGTGCTACTTGCTGACTTGAACCATGCTAGCCAGAAAGGCTTACAAACAATTTTTGATAGTTCAGTGGGGCGTTCTACCGTCAATCATCCGCTAGGTGGTCGCTATCAACTGACACCGACAGAAAGTTCTGTTCAGAAATTGCCTGTTGAACATGGCGTGACTGAAACGGTCTCTGTCATGGCTCAGGGCTACAATCCTTTGATTGCAGCATGGTCTCCTTATCACGGAGCAGCCTATGCGGTGATTGAGGCGACAAGCCGTTTGGTAGCAACAGGAAGCAACTGGGACAAGGCCCGCTTCTCCTATCAGGAATATTTTGAGCGAATGGATAAACAAGCAGAGCGATTTGGAAAACCGGTGGCAGCCTTACTTGGCTCGATTGAAGCTCAGATTCAGCTAGGCTTACCATCAATTGGTGGTAAGGACTCCATGTCTGGAACCTTTGAAGAATTGACGGTTCCTCCGACCTTGGTCGCTTTCGGGGTGACAACCTCAACCGCAGACCGCATTTTGTCGCCAGAGTTTAAGGCAGCTGGGGAATACATCTATTACATTCCAGGACCTGCTATTTCTGAGAAAATTGATTTTGCAAGAATTAAAGAAAATTTCAAACAATTTACAGAAATCCAAGAAAAGAACACTATTACAGCTGCAGCAGCTGTCAAGTATGGTGGTGTGGCAGAAGCCCTAGCTCTGATGACGTTTGGAAATCATATTGGAGCAAGCGTAGTGCTGGACCAGCTTGAAACCAGTCTACAAGGGCAACTGGGAGGCTTTGTCTTTACCAGTCCAGATGAGATTGAGGGCATTCTTAATATCGGTCAGACGACAAGTGAAGCAAGTCTTATCATCAATAGCGTGGACTTGCCTATTTCAAGCTTGCTGGCAAGTTTTGAAGGAACTTTTGAGACCATTTACCCGACCGTCTTTGAACAAGACAGTCGCATGGCAGAAGTGGCACCAGTTGTGACAGAGGTTGCTAGACAGAGTAAAGAAAAAGTAGCGCAACCGCTGGTTTATATCCCAGTCTTTCCTGGGACCAACTCCGAGTACGATTCTGCGAAAGCCTTTGAACAGGCAGGAGCCAAGGTACGCTTAGAGCCTTTTGTGACCTTGGATGAAGCAAGGCTCGCCCAGTCGGTTGATAAGATGGTAAATTCAATCAATGAAGCGCAGATTCTCTTTTTTGCAGGTGGATTTTCAGCGGCAGATGAGCCAGATGGCTCAGCCAAATTCATCGTTAATATCCTGCTCAACGAAAAAATCAAGACAGCAATTGATGCTTTCATCGCTCGTGGCGGTCTCATTATCGGTATCTGTAATGGCTTCCAAGCCCTTGTCAAATCAGGTCTTCTGCCTTATGGCAACTTTGAAGAATCAGACGAAACAAGCCCAACCCTCTTTTACAATGATGCCAACCAGCACGTAGCGAAAATGGTAGAAACCCGTATTGCTAATACTAATTCACCATGGCTTGCTGGTGTGGAAGTAGGCGATATTCACGCCATTCCTGTATCGCACGGAGAAGGCAAATTTGTGGTAACTGAGGCAGAGTTTGCAGAGCTGCGTGATAATGGGCAGATTTTCAGCCAGTATGTGGATTTTGAGGGCCAAGCAAGTATGGACAGCCGCTACAATCCAAATGGCTCCTTCTATGCGATTGAAGGGATTACTAGCAAGAACGGACAAATCATCGGGAAAATGGGGCATTCTGAACGCTATGAGGCAGGATTGTTTAAGAATATCCCGGGCGAAAAAGACCAGCAGTTGTTTGAAAGTGCCGTGCGGTATTTTACACAAGATTAAGAGGAAAACATGACATACGAAGTAAAATCTCTCAATGAAGAATGTGGTTTGTTTGGTATCTGGGGGCATCCGCAGGCCAGTCAAGTGACTTATTTTGGACTGCATAGTTTGCAGCACCGAGGTCAGGAGGGGGCTGGGATTTTGGCCAATGAGGCTGGATGCCTGCACCGCCATCGAGGCTTGGGCTTGGTCTCAGAGGTCTTTAGACGGCCTGAAGAATTGGAAAGTTTGCAGGGGCAAGGAGCAATCGGGCATGTTCGCTATGCGACTGCAGGCGGAGCTTCTATCAACAATGTCCAGCCTTTCTTATTTGACTTTTTTGATATGCAGCTGGGGCTGGCCCACAATGGGAATTTGACCAATACCCAAAGTTTGAAGAGGGAATTGGAAGAACAAGGGGCGATTTTTGCTAGTTCCTCTGACACCGAGATTCTGATGCACTTGATTCGTCGCAGTAAAAAAGAAACTTTGCTCGATAAAATCAAGGAGGCCCTTAATCAGGTTAAGGGTGGCTTTGCCTATCTGATTATGGCGCAAGACAAGCTGATTGCAGCGCTTGATCCCAATGGATTTCGTCCCTTGTCAATCGGGCGCATGAAAAATGGTGCCTGGGTGGTATCAAGTGAGACCTGCGCCTTTGAAGTGGTTGGTGCTGAGTGGATTGAAGATGTCAAACCAGGTGAGCTTGTCATCATTGATGATGAGGGCCTTCAGCATGACCGTTATACAGAGGATACCCAGCTAGCGATTTGTTCCATGGAATACGTTTATTTTGCTCGGCCAGATAGTGTGATCAACGGGGTCAATGTCCATGCGGCACGCAAAAAAATGGGCCGCCGTTTGGCACAGGAAGCAAGGATTGAAGCAGATATTGTGGTTGGCGTGCCCAATTCTTCCCTATCTGCGGCTAGTGGCTATGCAGAAGAATCTGGTCTGCCTTACGAAATGGGCTTGATTAAAAATCAATATACTCAGCGTACCTTTATTCAGCCAACGCAGGAATTGCGTGAGCAGGGTGTTCGGATGAAGTTATCTGCTGTTTCAAGCATTGTCAAGGGCAAGCGCGTGGTCATGGTGGATGACTCGATTGTGCGGGGGACAACCAGTCGCCGCATTGTCCAACTCCTGCGAGATGCAGGAGCAGCTGAGGTACACGTGGCAATTGCTAGTCCTCCCTTGAAATACCCTTGTTTCTTCGGCATTGATATTCAACAGCGCAGCGAATTGATTGCAGCTAACCATAGCAATGAGGAGATTTGTGAGATTATTGGTGCAGATAGCCTGACCTTCCTGTCCTTGGAAGGCTTGATTGAGGGGGTAGGTATGGAGACAGATGTGCCAAATGGTGGGCTGTGTGTCGCTTATTTTGACGGTGACTATCCAACTCCACTCTATGACTATGAGGAACGCTATTTAGAGAGTCTAGCGGAGAAAACAAGTTTCTACTAAATATAGTCGTTTTATTTGCTACATTTGATTAAAAACTAAAGGAGAAAAGGATGTCGAAAAATACATACGCAGCGTCAGGTGTTGATGTGGAGGCAGGCTATGAAGTCGTAGAACGCATCAAAAAACATGTCAAAAAGACGGAACGCTTGGGCGTCATGGGTGCTCTCGGTGGTTTTGGAGGGATGTTTGACCTCAGCCAGTTTTCAGTCAAAGAGCCTGTCTTGATTTCTGGGACAGACGGAGTCGGAACAAAGTTGATGTTGGCCATTCAGTACGACAAGCATGACACTATTGGTCAGGATTGCGTGGCCATGTGTGTCAATGATATTGTCGCAGCAGGTGCAGAGCCTCTTTACTTCCTTGACTACATTGCGACTGGGAAAAATATTCCTGAAAAGCTAGAGCAGGTGGTCAAAGGGGTTGCGGACGGCTGTGTGCTAGCGGGTGCTGCTCTTATCGGAGGAGAAACTGCTGAAATGCCTGGTATGTACGGCGAAGATGATTATGATCTAGCAGGATTTGCGGTCGGTATTGCGGAGAAATCTCAGATTATTGACGGGTCAAAGGTGGGAAAAGGCGACGTTCTTCTAGGCCTCGCCTCAAGTGGTATTCATTCTAATGGTTACTCTCTTGTCCGACGTGTCTTTGCTGACTATACAGGAGATGAAGTGCTGCCTGAACTAGATGGCAAGCCTCTCAAGGAAGTCTTGCTTGAGCCAACGCGTATCTATGTCAAGACTCTGCTTCCCCTCATCAAGGCAGGTTTGGTGCACGGGATTGCCCACATTACAGGTGGCGGTTTTATTGAAAATATTCCACGAATGTTTGATGCAACATTAGCAGCAGAGATTGAAGAAAGTCAGGTGCCGGTTTTGCCTATCTTTAAAGCCTTGGAGAAATACGGTGAGATTCCTCATGAAGAAATGTTTGAAATTTTCAACATGGGTCTCGGCATGGTTCTTGCTGTCGCAGCAGAAGATGTGGAGCGCATCAAGGAGCTAGTAGACGAAGAAGTCTATGAAATCGGACGAATCATTGAAAAAACAGACCAAAGCGTGGTATTCAAATGAAGAAAATAGCTGTTTTTGCCTCAGGAAATGGGTCTAATTTTCAAGTGATTGCGGAGCAGTTTCCTGTTGAATTTGTCTTTTCAGATCACCGAGATGCCTATGTCCTTGAGCGAGCAAAGAATCTTTGCGTGACAGCTTACGCCTTTGAACTCAAGGAATTTGAGAATAAAGTAGCCTATGAAACTGCGATTGTGGAGCTCTTAGACAAGCATGCAGTAGATTTCGTGGTCTTAGCAGGTTATATGAAGATTGTGGCAGACACCCTTCTTGCACGCTACGAGGGGCGGATGATCAACATTCACCCTGCCTATCTGCCTGAATTTCCAGGAGCACATGGGATTGAAGATGCCTGGAATGCAGGTGTTTCTCAGTCGGGTGTCACCATTCATTGGGTCGATTCAGGTGTTGACAGCGGGCAAATTATCCGTCAGGAGCGCGTGCCGATAAGAGCGACGGACACTCTGGAGAGTTTTGAAGAGCGGATACATGCCATGGAATACCAGCTCTATCCAGAGGTGATTAGGGAATTGATTTCTGATTTGTGAATCGAATGTGATCGAATAGAGCTGTCATGATTGATTCCAAAGAGAAAGGATACCAAATGGTAACACTACGATTAGTTGATGAAGAAAATTTTGCTCAGGTTATTGAGTTGACCGCGGCGGAAAAAGACAAGCAGTTTGTAGCGTCTAATCTTCGTTCCCTAGCGGATTGTTGGCTGTATCGGGAAAATGGATATGTCTTTCCCTATGCGATTTATTCTGCTGATGAGGTGGTAGGTTTCGCCCTAGTTGATGTAGATGACGAAGAGTCTTGCTACATGATTTGGCGTTTGATGATTGATTATCGCAAGCAGGGAAATGGATATGGAAAATCTGCTGTCCTAGCCTTGATTGAGCAGGCTGAAAGTTTGGGAAAATACAGCATGGTTCGGGCAGATTTTGTGAAAGGAAACCAGAAAATGGAGCGCATCTTGCAATCACTAGGATTTACCGTTTTTGACCAAGATGACAAAGAAATATTTACCAGACGAGCGATTGAATGTAAATAGTTGTGAACGATTGACAAACAAGAAAAAGAAGGAGAAATCATGACAAAAAAAGCCTTGATAAGTGTGTCAGATAAGACAGGGATTGTGGAATTGGCACAAGCCTTAGCGCAGCTTGGTTGGGAGATTATCTCAACAGGTGGGACGAAAGCAGCTCTTGATACTGCAGGAGTGGAAACCATTGCTATTGACGATGTGACAGGTTTTCCTGAGATGATGGATGGTCGTGTGAAGACCCTTCACCCTAAGATTCATGGTGGTCTTTTAGCAAGACGTGACCTTGACAGCCACCTGCAAGCAGCTAAGGACAATAAAATTGAGCTCATTGATCTTGTGGTAGTCAACCTTTATCCCTTCAAAGAGACGATTTTGCGTCCAGATGTGACCTATGATTTGGCGGTCGAAAATATCGACATTGGTGGGCCGTCCATGCTTCGCTCTGCGGCAAAAAATCATGCCAGCGTGACCGTTCTTGTTGATCCAGCGGACTATCAAGGCGTATTGGAGGAGCTGCAAACTGCGGGCGAGACCAGTCTTGCGACCCGCAAACGCCTAGCAGCAAAGGTTTTCCGCCATACTGCAGCCTATGATGCCTTGATTGCAGATTATTTTACCAATCAAGTGGGCGAAGCTAAGCCTGAAAAGTTCACCTTGACCTATGAACTCAAGCAGCCGATGCGCTACGGGGAAAACCCGCAACAGGATGCGGATTTCTACCAAACAGCTCTTCCACTTGCCTATTCCATCGCAGCCAGCAAGCAACTAAATGGCAAAGAATTGTCCTTTAACAACATTCGAGATGCTGATGCGGCTATTCGGATTATCCGAGATTTCCCAGAACGTCCAACTGTTGTGGCGCTGAAACACATGAACCCATGTGGGATTGGTCAGGCAGATGATATTGAAACAGCTTGGGACTATGCCTACGAATCAGATCCGGTATCGATTTTTGGTGGTATTGTTGTGCTCAATCGTGAGGTGGATGCGGCAACGGCTGAAAAAATGCACCCGATTTTCCTTGAAATCATTATCGCCCCAAGCTATACACCAGAAGCCTTGGATATTTTGAGCAACAAAAAGAAAAATCTGCGCATTTTGGAGCTTGATTTTAGCCAGCAGGCAGACAGCATCTCTGAAAAAGAGGTGACAGGTGTGCTAGGTGGCTTACTCGTCCAAGATCAAGATGTGTTGGTAGAAAATCCTGAGGATTGGAAAGTGGTGACCAAGCGTAAGCCGAGCCCTGAGGAGGAGACTGCCCTTGCATTTGCTTGGAAGTCTATTAAATATGTCAAGTCAAATGGCATTATCATCACCAATGACCACATGGTGCTAGGCGTTGGCCCAGGGCAGACCAACCGCGTTGCCTCTGTCAAAATTGCGGTGGAGCAAGCCAAAGATCGCCTAGACGGAGCAGTTCTTGCAAGTGATGCCTTCTTCCCGTTTGCTGATAACATTGAAGAAATCGCAGCCGCAGGCATCAAAGCCATTATCCAACCAGGAGGCTCTGTCCGTGACCAAGAATCCATTGAAGCAGCAGACAAACATGGCCTCACCATGATTTTCACCGATGTACGGCATTTTAGACATTAAAAATATTTAAGCCCCCTTTAAGCTTTTCTGTCTATACTATAGGCATATCCTAAATTTTCTTTTTCATCCTATCGTCATTCCGTGCTCGTTTATTACGAACCCCAATACGGCGAGACGATAGATCTCCTTGAACTCTCAAGCTAGCTAGGCTTGGGAGTTTTTTTCTATCGTTCGGAAATGGAATGAAAAATGCTTTATTTTATAGAATTTATAGATAAAAACGAATGATTTTGTTACAATATCCTTATAAAATACGTTTTTTAGAGGTGTAGTAATGAAGCTGTTAGTTGTTGGTTCGGGTGGTCGTGAACATGCGATTGCAAAGAAGTTGTTAGAGTCAAAAAGCGTTGAAAAGGTTTTTGTGGCTCCTGGAAATGATGGGATGTTGGCAGACGGGATTGACTTGGTTGATATTGCAATTTCCGAACATTCTGACTTGGTAGCCTTTGCACAGCAAGAAGGAATTGCTTGGACTTTTGTTGGACCAGATGACGCCTTGGCAGCAGGGCTGGTGGATGCTTTTGAGGCAGCAGGTTTACATGCTTTTGGACCGAGAAAAGCTGCTGCAGAGCTAGAATGGTCCAAGGATTTCGCTAAATCAATCATGACCAAATACGGTGTTCCAACTGCGCGCTATGAAACCTTTTCTGATTTTGAAGCAGCTAAAGCCTATATTGAAGAACAAGGTGCGCCAATTGTGGTCAAGGCTGACGGCTTGGCACTCGGAAAAGGAGTTGTGGTTGCAGAGACGGTAGAAGATGCGGTAGCTGCGGCCCAAGACATGCTACTGGATAATAAATTCGGCGACAGCGGAGCGCGCGTGGTCATCGAAGAATTCTTAAGCGGTGAGGAATTTTCCCTCTTTGCCTTTGTTAATGGTGAAGATTTCTACCTCATGCCGACAGCGCAGGACCATAAACGGGCTTTTGATAACGATAAGGGGCCCAATACAGGCGGAATGGGGGCTTATGCGCCAGTTCCTCATTTGCCAGAAAGCGTCGTAGACCAGTCTGTCGCAGACATTATTCAGCCAGTCTTACAAGGGATGATTGAAGAAAGTCGCCCCTATCTCGGTGTGCTCTATGCAGGCTTGATTTTAACAGCTGAAGGTCCTAAGGTCATCGAGTTTAACGCCCGCTTTGGCGATCCTGAAACTCAGGTCATTTTACCCCGTCTGACATCTGACTTTGCAGAAAATATCACCGATTTACTGGCAGGAAAAGTTCCTGCATTTACATGGCTTGAAAGGGGTGTGACCTTGGGAGTGGTGGTCGCAAGTGAAGGCTATCCGCTTGCATACGAAAAAGGGGTACGCTTACCAGAAAAGACCAGTGGAGAGATTGAGACCTACTATGCTGGTGCTAGCTTAAATGCCGAGCAAGAGTTGGTTTCAAATGGTGGTCGTGTCTACATGCTGGTCACCACGCAAGACACCGTTTCACAAGCGCAAAAGGTAATTTATCAGCAACTGCAAAAGCAAGACACGGCAGGTCTATTTTATCGGACAGATATTGGAAATAAGGCGAACAAATAAGGAGAAACTATGGAACAGGTACACGTATCCCTCATCATGGGGTCCATTTCAGACTGGGAAACCATGAAAAAAGCAGCGCAGGTTTTGGATGAATTTGGTGTTTCTTATGAAAAGAAGGTGGTCTCTGCCCACCGAACACCCGATTTGATGTTTGAGCACGCAGAAAAAGCGCACGAACGGGGCATCAAGGTCATTATTGCAGGTGCAGGAGGAGCAGCGCACTTGCCAGGAATGGTAGCAGCCAAAACAACCTTGCCAGTCATTGGCGTGCCTATTAAATCGCGGGCACTGAGCGGTATTGATTCGCTCTACTCTATTGTGCAGATGCCTGGCGGCGTTCCTGTTATGACGATGGCGATTGGAGATAGCGGAGCGACGAATGCAGGCTTGTCTGCCGTGCGGATTTTAGCGCTCGAAAATCCAGATTTGCATGAAAAGCTAGTCGCATTTGCTGAAAAGCAAGGAAAAATTGCAGAGGAGTCAAGCCATGACCTTATCTAAGACAATTGGGATTATCGGTGGTGGACAGCTGGGGCAGATGATGGCAATCGCAGCTATTTACTGTGGACACAAGGTCATCACGCTCGATCCAGCAGCGAATTGCCCAGCTTCTCGGGTGAGTGAAGTCATCGTAGCGGACTATGCAGATGTAAAGGCTCTCCGCACTTTAGCGGAGCGTTGTGATGTCTTGACCTATGAATTTGAAAATGTCGATGCGGACAGTCTTGACGCAGCAGCTGATAAGGCACTTCTGCCCCAAGGGACAGAGTTGCTGCGAATTGCCCAAAATCGGATTGCGGAAAAAGCCTTTTTGACCAAAGCAGCGGTGGGGCTAGCGCCTCACAGGGTGGTCAAGTCAAGCCGTGATTTGGCAGACTATGACTTTTCGACAACACGGGTGCTGAAAACTGCGACAGGTGGCTATGACGGGCATGGTCAGGTGGTCATTCGTGACGAGGAAAGCTTGGCGCAGGCAAAAGTCTTGGCAGATCAGACCGACTGCGTATTGGAAGATTTTGTCCCCTTTGACATGGAAATTTCAGTCCTTGTTTCAGGAAACGGGCGAGAGCTGACCGTTTTTCCAGTTCAGGAAAATATCCATTGCAACAACATTTTGTCTAAAACCATTGTTCCGGCTCGTATTTCTAAAAATTTAGCAGAAAAATCTGTCCAAATAGCAAGAAAAATTGCCACAGACTTGCAACTTTTTGGTACACTATGTATAGAGATGTTTGTGGCGGAATCGCAGATTTTGGTCAATGAAATCGCTCCGCGCCCTCATAACTCGGGTCATTACAGCATTGAGGCTTGTAATTTTTCCCAGTTTGATACCCATATCTTGGGGATTTTAGGCGCAGCCTTGCCAGAAATCCAGCTCTATGCCCCAGCCGTCATGCTCAATGTCTTGGGGCAGGATATGGAAGCCGCACAAACCTTTATAGCTAACCACCCCCAAGCTCATCTGCATCTGTACGGCAAGGCAGAAGCCAAGCACAACCGCAAAATGGGGCATGTGACCTTATTGACGGAGGAAGTGAATGAAGCGACCTTATAAACGCTAGGAGGTTCTTATGCACCAAATCATCGTTCATGCCTTTGCAGATCAAGTCGCAGTTGTGGAGGTACTCTTTGCCAGTCAGGACAAAGAAAAAGTAGCTGCCAAGTACCAAGAATTACAGACGAAATTTCCAAACGACTATCTAGCCATTTATGATTTGCCGCTTGATGTGGATCTCGATACCTTGCCACACTATCCATCGGTGGAAATTAGCAAGGAAGATTTTGAGTAGGAGATATTATGGATTTTATCTTACTAATGGGAATTATTTATTTAAGTTGGACTACCAGTGAAAAACTGGCCTATCTTATGAATAAGGTTCGAAAATTAGAACGACGAGAAAATGGAGGGTGTGACATGTCACAATTATTGAAAGGGCTGGAAGGCAAGCAATGTACGATTCAATTTGATGAGATTGTCAACTATAACCAACCCTATTTGATCTTAGAAGTAGATGAAGAATGGGTCAAGTTGAAGTATACAGATAAAAAAGGAAAAACAGGGATTAGAGTTGTTCGAATTGACAATATCAAAGAAATCGAGATTGTGGAATGATAATTTGATTAAATCGCCACCAAGCCCGATGAAGGGAAAAGCTTGCTCACAAGATTATTACTTGGAATCTTTCAGCTTGAATTTGAAAATAGTGTAGTGGAAAACTAGTGAGGAGAATTTGGTGAAGAAAATTATAGTTTTTACAGGATACTGGGCTATTTCTTTAATAATGGTGGCGTGTGGAAATTCGAATGTAGAGGGCGGTCAATCTTTTTCCTCGACTACTGATTCTTCAGATGTGAGATTGCCCATTCAGGAGAGATATTCCGAATATACGGATAAGGTGATACAATTGTTTTCTGAAATGGGGTTAAGTCCTGAAGATTACATTCCCGAAGACACTAGTACCAGTAGGATAGATTTCAGAGCGAATTCAGTTAATTTGACTAATAACTATCAAAATATGATCTCAGATAATCTAAACAGCGTTTTTTCAGATGTATCTGTTTCAGCAAAATCTATCTTTGAGAAATTGGGACGACCAGACGTCATATGTATTGATAGAGATTCAGGTGTAGAGGACACTTACAATATAGATGTATATTGGTATAAGTCCAATGAGGTTAATAGTGACTATGTGCGAGTGGAGTGGCCTTTGGAGGGAAGTTCTTATACAAAGTCGGTTTCTGGAATTCCTAGTGATATGAGTGACAATGGTTTCCAGATTATAGTTGAGCAAAATACATTTAAAGGAACATCAAAATAATAAAAGAGAACTAAGTTAGAGACTGTTTTCCGAACGGAAATACAGCCAATCTTGATATTAAAATATAGAAAGGAGTAAGAGGGCGAGTTTGAGGATTTGAACTCGGGCTAAAAGCATCGGAAAAAAGATAAACTTCCTTGTGTGCTAACACACATCGTCAGTTTCCTATTTTTCTCTTGCTTTTTTAACGCCCTCTGTATCATAAACCATGCTAAACCGTTACACTCGCCCTGAAATGGGGGCTATTTGGACAGAGGAAAATAAATACAAAGCCTGGCTTGAGGTGGAAATCTTGGCTGATGAGGCTTGGGCTGAGTTAGGGGAAATCCCTAAGAAAGATGTGGAAAAAATCCGTGCTAATGCTGGATTTGACATCGACCGTATTTTGGAAATCGAGCAAGAAACCCGCCATGATGTGGTGGCCTTTACCCGTGCGGTATCTGAGACCTTGGGCGAGGAGCGTAAGTGGGTGCACTACGGCTTGACATCGACCGACGTAGTGGATACGGCTTACGGATATCTTTATAAGCAGGCCAATGACATTATCCGTGAGGATTTGCGTCGTTTTACAGAGATTGTCGCAAACAAGGCACGTGAGCACAAGTACACCATTATGATGGGGCGTACCCACGGGGTGCATGCGGAGCCAACGACCTTCGGGCTTAAACTCGCTACTTGGTACAGCGAAATGAAGCGCAATATCGAGCGTTTCGAGCGTGCGGCAGAAGGTGTCGAAGCAGGGAAAATCTCTGGTGCGGTTGGCAACTTTGCCAATATCCCACCTTTTGTGGAGGAGTATGTCTGTGAAAAATTAGGCATTCGTCCGCAGGAAATTTCAACGCAGGTTCTTCCACGTGATCTTCATGCAGAATACTTTGCAGCCCTTGCAATGATTGCAACCTCAATCGAGCGCATGGCAACAGAAATCCGTGGTCTGCAAAAATCAGAACAACGTGAGGTAGAAGAATTCTTTGCCAAGGGGCAAAAAGGAAGCTCAGCTATGCCTCACAAGCGCAATCCAATCGGGTCTGAAAACATGACAGGTCTTGCGCGCGTGATTCGTGGGCACATGGTGACTGCCTTTGAAAATGTAGCTCTCTGGCATGAACGTGACATTTCCCACTCATCAGCAGAGCGGATTATCACGCCGGATACGACGATTTTGATTGACTACATGCTCAACCGTTTTGGAAATATCGTGAAAAACTTGACAGTATTCCCAGAAAATATGAAGCGCAATATGGAGTCAACTTTCGGCTTGATTTACAGCCAACGCGTGATGCTTTCCTTGATTGAAAAGGGCATGACGCGCGAAGAAGCCTATGATTTGGTGCAGCCCAAAACAGCTTATGCTTGGGACAATCAAACTGCCTTCAAACCATTACTTGAAGCAGATGAACAGGTGACAAACCGCCTTACTCAAGCTGAAATTGATGAACTCTTTGACCCGTTTTACTATGCCAAACGCGTAGATGACATCTTTGAGCGTATAGGCTTGTAAAATAAAGCATTTTTATACAGTAAAAAGCAACTCAATCGTTTTTGAGTTGTTTTTTCGTGCAAGACGGAGAAACTGACTTTTT
Organism: Streptococcus pneumoniae; assembly: GCA_040719455.1. Taxonomy (NCBI): domain Bacteria; kingdom Bacillati; phylum Bacillota; class Bacilli; order Lactobacillales; family Streptococcaceae; genus Streptococcus; species Streptococcus pneumoniae. The sequence goes on from JBFDTN010000001.1 coordinate 1,762,964, forward strand.
GAAGACATTGTGCTATATTGGTGATAAGAGGGAGATGAAGAGACGATTACATGAGTCGATATAGTAAAATTATATACATGCTGTTGGTGTTCTTTTTTGGGTTTAGGATTGTTTCAGAAGAAATGCCTATTCAGCATCAGTCAAAAGAAACAAAAGTCAGAGAAGAAGTGTTAGCTGAGCCAGAAAAACAACTGTCAAAAGAAGAGCAAATAGTAGCCAGGTATCTAAAGGAGATGACGATAGAAGAGAAAGTGGGAGCTTTATTTTTTGCTCGTCTGCCTGTGGATACGGCTTTGGCGGATTTAGAAGAGTATCATCTTGGAGGCTATATTTTATTTGGACGTGATTTTGAAGGTCGGAAGTTAGAAGATATTCGACTGTTGACAGAGACCTTGCAAAAGAATGCGAAAATTCCTTTACTGATTGGATCAGATGAGGAAGGTGGGCAGGTGTCGCGGGTTAGCGCTATTTTGCCAGAAGCATTTCGCTCGCCGATGGATTTGTACCATGAGGAGGGGGGCTTAGAGGCTGTTGTCCAAGATACGAGAGAGAAAGCTAAATTGCTAAAATCCATTGGAATTCATACAGGCTTAGCTCCTGTGGCAGACTATGCGAGTTCTCCTGAGTCTTTTATCTATAATCGGACGATTGGTGAGGATATTAAGACGACTGCAACATATGTAAAAAGGGTTGTGGAGGCGATGAAAGAGGAGCAGTTTGGCTCTACTTTGAAGCATTTTCCGGGCTACGGGGACAATGGGGATTCTCATTCAGAGTTGATTTATGATGCTAGGTCATTAGAGGAGTTGGAACAAAAGGATTTCTTGCCTTTTAAGGCGGGAATAGAGGCAGGGGCAGACAGTGTCTTGGTTTCTCACAATATTTTAACCGCCATTGATCAGGTGCCTTCTTCTATTTCACCAAAAATCACGCAGATTTTACGAGAAAAATTGCAGTTTGATGGGGTCATTATGACCGATGATTTTGATATGGCTGGTCTAGCGAATTTTATGTCTCAAGAAGAGGCAGCTTATCAGGCTATCGTGGCAGGAAATGACTTTATTATCACATCGCAATATGCGAGTCAGATTCCCTATCTGCTTGACAAAGTCCATCATGGAGAATTGAGCGAGGAGCGGCTGGACCAGTCGCTTGTTCGGATTTTGAAATGGAAGTATAAACTGGGCTTGCTTCCAGAATAAAGCTGATGGGCAATGAGAATATCTTTTGCATATATAAAGGAGAAAGATTTTATTAAATAGGATGGACCATTGATCTGTCACTGATTGGTTTACATATTGGGGGTAGAAATCGAACGAACTCTTTCTAAAAAGCCTTAAAGTATTGATTTCTCTTGTATTTTTGATTGAAAATTTAGCAAAAAAACGTTAAAATAGTAAACGGAGAAAAGGGAGCTTGGGAGCTCTCTCAGGACTGAATAGATATTGGAGGAAGTCATGTCGTTTTCTGATTTAAAGCTCTTTGCCTTGTCGTCAAACCAAGAGTTAGCTAAGCGTGTTGCCAAAGAGATTGGGATGGAGCTTGGAAAGTCAACTGTTCGTCAATTTTCCGATGGGGAAATTCAGGTCAATATTGAGGAATCGATTCGTGGAAAGCACGTCTATATCCTGCAATCAACCAGCTCGCCGGTCAATGATAATTTGATGGAAATCCTCATCATGGTCGATGCTTTAAAACGGGCAAGTGCAGAGTCGATCAATGTGGTGATGCCCTACTATGGCTATGCACGTCAAGACCGCAAGGCTCGTGCGCGTGAGCCAATCACGTCAAAATTGGTCGCAAATATGTTGCAAGTTGCTGGAGTCAATCGCTTGCTTACAGTTGATTTGCATGCAGCCCAGATTCAAGGATTCTTTGATATTCCGGTCGATCATTTGATGGGTGCGCCTTTGATTGCGGATTACTTTGAGCGCCGTGGTATGACAGGGAGTGACTATGTCGTGGTCAGCCCAGACCATGGGGGTGTGACCCGTGCGCGTAAGTTGGCAGAATTTTTGAAAACACCGATTGCCATCATTGACAAACGTCGGAGTGTCGATAAGATGAACACCAGCGAGGTGATGAATATCATCGGAAAAGTAGAAGGCAAGACCTGTATCTTGATTGATGATATGATTGACACTGCAGGAACCATTTGCCATGCGGCAGATGCCTTGGCAGAAGCTGGTGCGGTAGAGGTCTATGCTTCTTGTACCCATCCTGTTTTATCCGGACCTGCTATGGAAAATATCGAAAAATCAGCGATTAAAAACTTGGTTGTTTTGGATACCATTGCCATTCCTGAAGACCGCTTGATTGATAAGATTGTGCAAATTTCAACTGCGGAACTCTTATCAGAAGCGATTGTTCGTATTCATGAAAAACGTCCATTGTCTCCTTTGTTTGAGATTTAGGAGTCTTTATGGCACGTTCACAAGAAGCCATTTTGACCAATATGTGCTTGATAGAGGATCAAGAAGCAGGGAAGGTCTTGGTCCAATACCGCTCGCCTGAGCGATACCCTTGGTCAGGTTATGCCTTTCCAGGAGGACATATCGAAAAAGGAGAGTCGCTTCATGAGGCTGTGGTTCGTGAAGTCTTTGAGGAGACGGGCTTAACGATTGTACATCCACAGTTAGTAGGGGTGAAGCACTGGCAGACGGATGCTGGGATTCGTTATTTGGTCTTTTGTTACAAGGCGACAGAATTTTCAGGAGAATTGGTGTCATCAAGCGAAGGAGAGGTTTCGTGGGTGGAGAAGTCAAAACTGCCTGAGATGGAATTAGCTTATGACATGCTCTTGAGTCTTAAGATGATGGAAGATGAAACTTTATCTGAGTTTTATTATTCTGAAAAGATTGATGGAAAGTGGCAAAAGCATTTTTACTAAAAAAGACGAGGTGGGGTTGGCACTGCACCCCAATAATGAGACCTAAGAAAAACACTATTTTGAGACCTGTTTCCTATATTCTATAGGGGATAGGTCTTTTAATTTCCGTTGAATTCTAGTTTCATTATAAAATATGATGTAATTTTTGACAATATCTGTTATACTATCTTTAGTTAGGTTTCTCCAGTTATGGAGATAGAAGGTTTCAGACTTTAAGACGGAATGAAACCATTCAATGCAGGCGTTATCTGCTGGTGTCCCTTTTCGGGACATGGAGCGGATAATGCCTTTTTCTGTGCATGTTTGGTAATAGGCTTTAGAAGTATAGACCGATCCTTGATCACTGTGTAAGAGTGTTCCTTTCGGTAAATCCAACTGATTTAACGTATCTAAAACAAAGTCTGTGTCTTGACTATCTGAAATTGTATAAGCTACAATCTCTCGGTTGTACAAATCCATAATGGACGAGAGATAAAGTTTACAGTTTCCGAAATAGAGATAGGTGATGTCTGTTACCAATCTTTGAAGGGGTTGTTTGGCTTGGAAATCCCGATTGAGCTTATTTTCAGTGATATAGTAAGGTTTCCCAAGTTTTGGGACCTTCTTTGTTTTCACACGGCAAAGCCAACCATTTTGTTTCATGATACGATAGACCTTTTTGTGATTCACTGTCAAACCATATCTGCTTTTAAGAAGTCGTGTAATGGTTCGATAACCATAAATATAGCCATTTTCAAGGCACAATGTCTCAATCTTCTCAGTGCATCATCCATCGTTTTTACCGTTGCTGGCTCAGATTTCCAGCGATAGTAGGTAGATTTTGCCACACCAAAACAATCCAAAATCATCGGGATTGGATAGTCAGCTTTATACTCTTCTACAAGCTTGATAAGGGCTATTTTATCGATTTCCTTATCAAGCTGCGATACTTTTTTAGTAGCTTCACCTCTAATCTTAACTGTTCAATCTCAGGTAATTCTATCATCCCTTTACCGTAAGTATATTGTTTTCCAACTGGTTGGTAAAAGCGGTGAAGTTCATTGTTTTGATACCATTTCCACCATGTGTAAATTTGACTATCATTCTTTATCCCTAGGTTTTCCATGATAACCTTGTTGGATTTACCTGCTTTTTTCATTTCGATACAAGCTAGTTTTATGTCTAGTGAATGTGCTTTTTTGACCATAAGAAAACACTCCTAATTCTATTATAGTAGAATTCATGGAGTGTTTTTCTTTGGTCTCACTTTATGGGGGCAGGGCCTTATTCCTGCCTCGTTTTATCTTGTATAGTCATTTATCTTTAATTGATTACGTCGTTAACTCGTCTTGCTTCAACAGTCCAGTGGACTGTTGAAGGTTGGAAATTAGGATTATTCAATAATCCTCAGCTAACCTAAGTTATGTCTGTGACTCGTTGCCTCGTACTAAATCAAAACTAAACAACTATAAAGTGCTATGAAAAATCCTCTTCCTCTTTTGCCCTCCCACAGTTTTTAGTGTATAATAAGTCTATTAGATTCTTGGAGGTGGCTATGGATTTGAGCACGCGATTTAATAAGCAGTTGGATAAGATTGAGATTTCCTTGATTCGTCAATTTGACCAGTCGATTTCAGATATTCCAGGGATTTTGCGCTTGACTTTGGGTGAACCTGATTTTCCAACGCCAGAGCATATCAAAGAGGCGGCAAAACGTGCGATTGATGCGAATAAAAGCTACTATACAGGCATGAGTGGGCTTTTGGAATTGCGCCAAGCAGCAAGCAGTTTTGTGAAAGAGAAATACGGTTTGTCCTACAATCCAGATAATGAGGTGTTAGTAACGATTGGGGCGACAGAGGCCTTATCTGCAACCCTCAGTGCCATTTTGGAGGAGGGGGATGTAGTGCTTCTTCCTGCGCCTGCTTATCCAGGGTATGAGCCGATTGTGACCTTGATGGGGGCGGAGATTGTGGAGATTGATACCACAGAAAACGGCTTTGTTCTCACGCCAGAAATGCTGGAGCAAGCGATTATTGAGCAAGGAGACAAGCTCAAGGCTGTGATTTTGAACTATCCTGCTAATCCGACAGGGGTGACCTATTCGAGAAGTCAGATGGCTGCTTTTGCAGAAGTTTTGAGAAAATATGACATCTTTGTCATCTGTGATGAGGTTTATTCGGAATTGACCTATACGGGTGAGCCACATGTGTCTTTGGCAGAATGTTTACGAGAGCAGACCATTGTTATCACTGGCTTATCTAAATCTCATGCCATGACAGGCTGGCGTTTGGGCTTTATCTTTGCGCCGCAAAATTTCACAGCACAAATCATTAAGAGCCACCAATACTTGGTCACAGCAGCCAATACCATGGCGCAATATGCAGGGATTGAGGCTTTGACGGTTGGGCGTAATGACGCAGAGCCGATGAAGGCTGAGTACATCAAGCGCAGAGATTACATTATCGAGAAAATGACGGCTCTTGGCTTTACCATTGTCAAACCAGATGGTGCTTTCTACATTTTTGCCAAGATTCCAGAGGGATATACCCAAGATTCCTTTGCTTTCTTGCAGGATTTTGCGCGTGAAAAGGCGGTTGCCTTCATCCCAGGAGCTGCCTTTGGTAAGTACGGTGAGGGTTATGTGCGTTTGTCTTACGCTGCCAGTATGGAAACCATTCAAGAAGCCTTGGAGCGCTTGAAAGATTATATGAAGCTATGATGGAGTCCATCAGTAGTAAAGGAATTGTCCTTTACAATCGTAATTTTCGTGAGCATGATAAGCTGGTCAAGATTTTCACGGAAAAAAGTGGCAAGCGAATGTTTTTCGTGAAACATGCGACGAACTCAAAGCTCAGCCCTGTCATTCAGCCCTTAGTATCAGCGGATTTTTTGCTAAAAATCAATGATGAGGGTTTAAGCTATATCGAGGATTACCAAGATGTGACGAGCTTTCAAGGAATTAACAGCGATTTATTTAGGATGAGCTATGCGACCTATGTGGCAGCTTTGGCAGATGCTAGCCTAGAGGACAATCGCTATGATCCAGCTCTGTTTGCCTTTTTGCAAAAGACTTTGGAGCTGATGGAAGAAGAACTCGATTATGAGGTTTTGACCAATATTTTTGAAATCCAGATTTTAAGCCGCTTTGGGGTATCCTTGAATTTTCACGAGTGTTGTTTCTGCCATCGGGTGGGCTTACCTTTTGACTTTTCCTTTCGTTTTAGTGGGGTGTTGTGCCCTGACCACTACCAAGAGGATTCGTACAGAGCTTGTCTTCACCCCAATATCGTCTTTCTCTTGGACCAGTTTCAAGCAGTAGAATTTCAAGAATTGGAAAAGATTTCCTTAAATCAGGAGATTAAAAAAGACCTGCGTTTGGTCATTGATCAGATTTATGAAGAGTATGTAGGCATTCATTTGAAAGCCAAGAAATTTATTGATTCTCTGGGAGACTGGGGAAGTATTTTAAAGGAGCCAGAATGAAAAAAATAGCAGTAGATGCCATGGGCGGTGATTACGCTCCTCAATCCATTGTCGAAGGGGTCAATCAAGCCATCCAAGAATTTCCAGATATAGAAATCATCCTCTACGGCGATGAGGAAAAAATCAAGACCTATTTGACTGCGAATGAGCGTGTGACCATCGTTCATACAAACGAGAAAATCGATTCAGATGATGAGCCGACTAAAGCCATTCGGCGCAAGAAAAATGCCAGTATGGTCTTAGCTGCTCGTGCAGTCAAACAGAAAGAAGCAGACGCTCTTTTGTCAGCAGGAAATACTGGAGCGCTTCTTGCAGCTGGATTTTTCATTGTGGGACGAATGAAGAGCATTGATCGTCCAGCTCTTTTATCGACCTTGCCAACGACAGATGGTAAAGGTTTTGACATGATGGATTTAGGGGCTAATGCGGAAAATACACCGCAGCATTTGCACCAGTATGCTATTATGGGATCTTTTTATGCTGAGCAGGTCCGTGGTGTGAGTCGTCCGCGTGTGGGGCTATTAAACAACGGTACAGAAAGTAGCAAGGGTGACCCATTGCGTAAGGAAACCTATGATCTTTTATCAGCGGATGCGTCTATCAACTTTGTCGGAAATGTGGAGGCGCGTGATTTGATGAGTGGAGTTGCCGATGTAGTGGTGACGGATGGCTTCACTGGAAATGCAGTACTAAAGACCATGGAAGGCACAGCCATGGGCATTATGGGACAGTTGAAAACGAGTATTCTCAAAGGTGGTTGGAAAGCGAAATTAGGGGCTTTGTTGCTTAAGGGGAGCCTTCGAGAGCTCAAGCAATCTTTGGATTACTCAGATGTTGGTGGAGCAGTTTTGTTTGGTGTAGCCGCACCGGTCGTGAAGACCCATGGCTCAAGTGATGCTAAAGCCGTATATAGCACGCTACGTCAAATTCGCACCATGCTAGAAACAGCCGTGGTGGAGAAAGCTGTGGCAGAATTTTCAGGAGAGTAACATGACCAATAAAGAAACCTATCAGCAGTTAGTAGCGATTATTGAAGAGCGAAAGGGCAAGGACTTTCAAGTTCGACCAGAATTGAGTTTAAAGGATGACTTGCAGGTGGATTCGGTGGATTTGATGGAGTTTATTCTCACCATCGAAGATACGTTTGCCATTGAAATCTCAGATGAAGAGATTGATAGGCTTGAAAATATCCGCGATATTCTCAACTTGATTGAAGAGAAAAAATAGCTAGAAAAGGGAGTGAGGAAAATGGATTTCTACGAAATCATGATGAGTCTCACTCTCATTTTTCAAGAGGAGGAATCCATTATGAGTCGAGTATCTCGTCGTAACCCCAAAAAAGCGAATTGTATTTCACTTGTTTTGAGTATCTTAGTCTTTTTAGCAGCTTTGGCATTTTTTGTCTGGAAGATGTTTGTAACGACTCCAGAAATGACTACACCGACTGCTCCTAAGCAAGATGTGACGAGTAGTGTTGTTTCAAAATCTTATACAGTCTCTCAAGAGGAAAAAGATTATCTCAAACAACGGTTTGAACCTCTACTTCAAACCAATGCAGAGACAATCGGTTATATCTATATTCCAAAAACTCTTTTAGATGAACCAGTCGTTCAAACGACTGACAATGCTACTTATTTGGATAAAACTTTTGAAGGGGAAAATGTTCCGCTTCTTGGAGCGGTCTTTATGGATACAGATAACAGTAAACATTTCAGTGATCAGTTGACTTGGTTATTTGCCCATGCGCGTGGGAGTCTTGTTCCAGACCATCGCATGTTTAAAGTGGTGAACTATTACCAAGACCAAAATTACTTTAATGAACATCCCTATGTCGTAGTGGAAACACCAGAAAGAAAGTATTACTATGAAGCGATTGCAGATGTGATTGTACCAGAAAATACAGCTTTCTACAAAACAGCTTTTCAAAATGAAGAAGAATTCCAAACACAATTACAGGATGTTTACAAACTTGCCAATGTGAAAAAGCCAAATGTGAAAGTGAGTGCTAAAGATAAGTATCTTGTCCTTTCTACCTGCTTAGAAGAAGATGATACCATGCGTTCAAATCTCTATCTTCGTCAGATTCCTGATAGGGAGTTGACAGATTTCCTAGCAGCACACGGAGATCAGTTGGCTTATACTCCAACAAGATAAGAAAAGAGCCCTTGAGGGGCTTTTTTTGTGACAAATGTGATGGGAACTTTGCAAATCCTTAAAGTTTAGAACAGATATTTTCCCCATTTTACGCTATAATAGAAAGGAGGTGTCAATATGAAAAAAGTTGTTTTTGTATGTTTGGGAAATATCTGTCGCAGTCCGATGGCAGAGTTTGTGATGAAAAGTTTGACGGATGAAATCTATATCGAAAGTCGTGCCACATCCAGCTGGGAACATGGCAATCCGATTCACCAAGGAACGCAGAAAATCCTACAAGAGTACGGGATTGACTATGACAAGAAAAAGACTTCCCAGCAAATGTCAGATATGGATTTTGCGAACTTTGATTACATTATTGGCATGGATAGTGCCAATATCCGAGATTTAAACAAGATGGCACCGGCAGCCTATAAAGAAAAAATTGTGCCTTTTACGTCGCAAAGTGTACCTGATCCTTGGTACACAGGGGATTTTCAAGAAACCTATGATATTGTGCAAAAAGGCTGTCAAGAATGGCTGGAAAGATTAGGCAAAGAATAGTAAAATGGAAAAAATCAGAGAATTATATGAAACTTATAAGGTTTATTTGACACGGCAAAATATTGAGATTTTCTCAGTCATGGTGATTGTGATTTCAGCCTTGGTGGTGTTTACATCAAGTATTCCTAGTCATGGGGTCTTGACCTTGGACAAGGGGAGCATCAAATATGATGGGAGCTTGGTTCGTGGCAAGATGAATGGAGAAGGAACCTTGACTTTTGCGAATGGAGATACCTATAAAGGGAAGTTTCGAAATGGAACCTTTAATGGCAAAGGTACTTTTACCGCGAAAGCTGGCTGGACGTACGAAGGAGACTTTGTTAATGGTCAGCCAGAAGGTCAGGGAACTTTGACAACAGAGAGTAATACGATTTATAAAGGCAAGTTTAAACAGGGGATTTATCAGAATGCGCATTAAGTGGTTTTCTTTGGTGAGGATTACAGGGCTGCTCTTAGTCCTGCTTTACCATTATTTTAAGGATGTGTTTCCAGGAGGATTTATCGGAGTTGATATCTTCTTTACCTTTTCAGGATTTCTTATTACAGCCCTTTTGATTGACGAATTTGCTCGATCACATCGTATTGATTTACTAGGGTTTTTAAGGCGTCGTTTTTATCGAATTGTACCTCCTTTGGTATTGATGTTGCTTGTCACTATGCCGTTTACGTTTCTAGTTCGACAGGACTTCATTGCTAGTATCGGTGTGCAGACAGCTGCGGTTTTGGGATTTGTGACCAATATCTATGAGATTTTCTCAGGTGGAAATTATGAAACGCAGTTTATTCCGCATCTGTTTGTCCATACGTGGAGCTTGGCTTTAGAAGTACATTACTATGTTTTATGGGGCTTCTTTGCTTGGTTTTTAGGAAAGCGTAGTAAAAATGTCGGGCAGTATCGTGGAATGATTTTCTTGACATCGGTCTTGCTATTTTTCTTTAGCTTTGGAGCTATGTTTATCGGTGCGTTTTTATCACCAAACTACTCTGCGATTTATTTCTCGACATTGACGCATGTTTTCCCCTTCTTTATGGGAAGTGCTTTAGCGACCTTGACAGGGGTGACAAATGTAGGAGCTTTGCTCAAAAAGCTTGAACGTTCGATGTCTCTTCAGAAAATCTTGGGTGTCTTAATGGGAAGTTTTTTTGCTTTAGTCTTGCTTAGTCTTTTCTTGAAATTTGAGAATCTTTGGACCTACTTGGTTGGATTTTTAGTAGCGACGATATTAGCAGCAACCATGATCTTGATGACGCGTCTTTTGCATGAAAAGACGCCTAAGGTGAAAGAAGCAAAAATCATTAGCTTTATTGCAGATACAAGCTATGGAGTCTATCTATTCCATTGGCCGCTATATGTGATTTTCTCTCAAGTCATGGAGAATGTTTCTGCAAGTGTAGCGACTACGATTTTGTCCTTTAGTTTTGCGGCTCTATCTTTCTATTTATTAGAGCCGATGATTGCTGGGCGCCATCCCAAAGTATTTGGAGTAGAATTAGACTTTAGTGCGGCTAAAAAGCCGATTGTCTACTCATCTGCGATTCTTGGCTTTGTCTTTTTGATTGTCCTGTTTCGTGCGCCAAAGGTTGGACCATTTGAAACAGACCTTATGGTCAATGCTCTTCATCAAGCTGATGAAAAGATGCAAATGACTCGCCAGCAAGCAGATAGTGCAGTGGCAAGTGATTACAATGTCAAAAAAGGAAATAGCTTGATTGGAGATTCTGTGGCTCTTCGGGCAAGCGACTGGCTAAAAGATGCTATCCCAGATATTCAAGTGGATGCAGTAGTTAGTAGAAACCTACAAACAGGCTTAGAAACCTTTGAAACAGCCATTAAAAACAAGATATTGGCTGAAAATGTCATTCTTGCTTTAGGGACAAACACGGTAGGTGATTACGAAGAAATGCTTGATAGCATTGTGGAGAAATTACCAAAAGGCCATCGTTTGATTTTGGTCACTCCTTATGATGGGCGTAATTCAGGCAATCCTTCGACGATTGTCGCTAAAACGCGTGCCTATGAACTAGAGCTAGCTCAGAAATATGACTTTATCTACATTGCAGACTGGGAAGAGACGGCTGTGGCAAGTCCAGACATCTGGGCAGGGACAGATAATGTTCACTTTGGTTCGGAATCAACCACGATTACAAAAGGTGGCGAGCTCTATGCACAGACAGTCAAGGAAGCCTTAGAGGAAGCGAATAAAGGCCCTGTCAAACCATAGGAATAAAAGACTAGGAGTGGGACTCAATCGTGATTCCGAAGAAATTGATTTTGTTGTCTTTGCTTTCCAATTTTTAGGCTCAGGAGTGAACAGTCCACTGGACTAACCTCGCTTTCGAGTTTCCAAGCTCGGATACTAACAGTCCACTGGACTAGCCTCGCTTTTGAGTATCCTGCAAGTTGACGCTTTCACAATTGAGAATTGTGAAAGGTTGGAAATAAGGCTAGCGAAGACAAGTTCGCTAGCTTCTTTTAATAGAATATTGATTTATCAATGTTTTACAAGTCCGACAACTACTGCGTCAAGCTGTTCAAACCATAAAAGTAAGGAGGTTGGCTACTTTGGCACTGCACCCCAATAATGAGACCTAAGAAAAACACTATTTTGAGACCTATTTCGGCACTTTGTCAACTGTAGTGGGTGAAGTATTATCCCATACGAGAGAGAATCAGGTTGGTTCTCTCTTTTTGTATGTTTAAAGCGATGAGAATTTTAGCTTTGAAGTTTTTAAAGTTTCTAATCGCTGTTCTTCTCCTGAAAATGGAACAGCAAGAGCTGATATACTCCTTTAGTTTATAAACAGTATGTGTTATAATAAGTTTATGGCTTACGAATTGAATTTTAGAAAACGAGTAATAGACTACGTTACTGCTGGTCACACCAAAAAAGAAGCATGTGCAGTTTTTGGTATTAGTACCAATACGTTGTATGTGTGGGAAAAACAGCTTGCAGAACAAGGACACCTAGAGCGGAAAGCACGAGTTGCCAAGTCTCGAAAAATTCCCTTAGATCAATTAGAAGCATATGTAGAGCAACACCCGGATGCTTTTTTGCGGGAAATAGCAGAACACTTTAACTGCCGTATCTCCTCTGTTTGGGCAGCTCTCAAGCAACTCGGTATCACTTTAAAAAAAGACGACGACCTACAGCGAACAAAATAAGGAGGAAGTGAGACGGTATCATGAGGTTTTATCCTGCTTTGATACCATCCCTATTGTCTATATTGATGAAACAGGGATTGATACCTATCTTTACCGAAAGCGAGGTCGAGCACCTAGAGGCGTGAAGGTCTATGACAAGATAAGTGGTCGTCGTTTTGAACGTACATCTGTCGTTGCAGGGCTGGTTGGTCAGGATATTGTTGCGCCTATGATTTACAAAGAAAGCATGACAAGTGACTTTTTTACTAAGTGGTTTGACAAGCAACTCTTGCCTTCTTTGTCAGAGCCCCATCTGATTGTGATGGACAATGCTAGCTTTCACCCTAAAGCCAGGTTAGATAAACTCGCCATAGACAAAGGGCATTATTTTTTTCCATTACCTCCTTATTCGCCCGAACTCAATCCAATTGAACACTATTGGGCGAATCTCAAACATAAGGTTCGGGAGCTACTTAGAGCTGGCAAGTCTATCTATGAAAGTCTAAAATACTGTTTATAGACTAAACGACTATAAAGATCATAATAGTGCCTTAGTTCCTCTGATAAGTCTAAGGTCTTTTGAACTACTTCTCTAGGGGTTACTGTTTGTCTAAAGGTTCGAGAATAAAAGAGCTTGTTAGATAGTTTCCGGCTGTCTTTTTGGAGGATTCTCCAATGATGTTTCATAGCTCGATAAGGAAGAGAACCCTTGTCAAAGCTCTTCATAATGGCAATCCGAGTGGACATCATAGCTCGGCTCAGGTGCTGCATAATATGGAAACGATCCAGGACAATCTTTGCTTTCGGGAATAAGAGTTTAATGATAGGAATGTAGTTTCCAGACATATCTACAGTTACGACATTGACGTTTTCCCTGACCTCTCTCGTGTATTTGAAGAAGTAGTTTTTAATGGTTGTTTGACGATTGTTCTCAAGAATAGTGATAATCTTTTTTGTTTGAAAATCCTGAGCGATAAAGGCAAGCTTTCCCTTATTTCGTGAGAATTCATCCCAAGAGAGGACTTTAGGTAATTGTGAGAACTGTTCCTTGAAGGAGAATTGATTCAGTTTTCTCTGCACAACAGAGACAGAGATATGAAGTCTTCTAGCAATATCAGAGTTCGTTACTTTTTCGGTATGTAGTTGAGTGATTTTATCCCAGATAGGTTGAGAAATTTGATGATGTTTCTTGACGAGAGTCGTTTGAGATACGGATACACGTAGACAAGTCTTGCATTTAAAGCGCCGTTTTCTCAGTTTTAGAAGAGTAGGAAATCCTTGAAGATCGAGAATAGGAATAGAGGATTCTCGTTGGAAGTCATATTTTATCATCTTTCCTTGGCAGTGAGGACAAGGAGGAGCAGGATAGTCTAAGGTTGCTTGAAGGAGGATATGGGATTTAACTTTGTAAGCAGAAGTGATGGTGATATTTTTATCTTTTATTCCGATAAGATTTGTGGTATTATTAAGTCGTTCCATATGATTCTTTCTAATGTGAGTTTCGTCGCTTTTCATTATAGATTATATGGGACTTTTTTTCTACACTGAAAAAGCCCTATAATCTCTTCAGTGGAAGTTACCCACTACAGAAATTATAGAGCCCCTATTTCCTATATTCTATAGGGGATAGGTCATTTAATTTCCGTTGAATTCTAGTTTCATTATAAAATATGATGTAATTTTTGACAATATCTGTTATACTATCTTTAGTTAGGTTTCTCCAGTTATGGAGATAGAAGGTTTCAGACTTTAAGACGGAATGAAACCATTCAATACAGGCGTTATCTGCTGGTGTTCCTTTTCGGGACATGGAGCGGATAATGCCTTTTTCTGTGCATGTTTGGTAATAGGCTTTAGAGGTATAGACCGATCCTTGATCACTGTGTAAGAGTGTTCCTTTCGGTAAATCCAACTGATTTAACGTATCTAAGACAAAGTCTGTGTCTTGACTATCTGAAATTGTATAAGCTACAATCTCGCGATTGTACAAATCCATAATGGACGAGAGATAAAGTTTACAGTTTCCGAAATAGAGATAGGTGATGTCTGTTACCAATCTTTGAAGAGGTTGTTTGGCTTGGAAGTCCCTATTGAGCTTATTTTCTGTGACATAGTAAGGTTTGCCAAGTTTTGGGACCTTCTTTGTTTTGACACGGCAAAGCCAAGCATTTTGTTTCATGATACGATAGACCTTTTTGTGATTCACTGTCAAACCATATCTGCTTTTTAGAAGCCGTGTAATAGTTCGATAACCATAAATACAGCCATTTTCAAGGCACAATGTCTCAATCTTCTCAGTGATATCATCTATCGTTTTTACCGTTATTGGTTCAGATTTCCAGCGATAGTAGGTGGATCTTGCCACACCAAAACAAGCCAAAATCATCGCAATTGGATAGTCAACTTTATACCCTTCTACAAGCTTGATAAGGGCTATTTTGTCGATTTCCTTATTAAGCTGGGATACTTTTTTAGCAGCTTCACCTCTAATCTTAACTGTTCAATCTCAGGTAATTCTATCATCCCTTTACCGTAAGTATATTGTTTCCCAACTGGTTGGTAAAAGCGGTGAAGCTCATTATTTTGATACCATTTCCACCATGTGTAAATTTGACTATCATTCTTTATCCCTAGGGTTTCCATGATAACCTTGTTGGATGTACCTGCTTTTTTCATTTCGATACAAGCTAGTTTTATGTCTGATGAATATGCTTTTTTGACCATAAGAAAACACTCCTAATTCTATTATAGTAGAATTAGGAGTGTTTTTCTTTGGTCTCACTTTATGGGGGCAGGGTACTTTTGTTCCAACTTCTTTCTTTTTCACTAAAATGAAAACGCTTTCTAAAAAATAATGCCTATTTCCAAGAAAATAGCATTTTGTGAAATAAAAAACTTTCAAATTTTTTTTCACAAACTCGGATTTTAAATCCTACAAAATTAGAATTTGGAGAAAAAATTCACAAAGATTGGCTAAAAACTTTGTGAAATGTACTTGAAAGTGTTTACAAAAAAAGAAAATTACGATATAATAATCTTGTGAAATAATTAACAAGGAAAAACCTTGAATCATTGGAGGAAACTATGGCTGATAAAAAAACAGTAGCAACAGAAGACAAAGCTTTGGCTGCACAAAAGCATGTCGATGAGTTAGTCCAAAAAGGACTTGTTGCGCTCGAAGAAATGCGCAAATTGACCCAAGATGAAGTAGATTATATCGTAGCAAAAGCCTCTGTTGCAGCGCTTGATGCTCATGGAGAATTAGCCCTTCACGCTTTTGAAGAGACAGGGCGCGGAGTTTTTGAAGACAAGGCGACAAAGAACCTCTTTGCCTGTGAGCATGTGGTGAACAACATGCGCCATACGAAGACAGTTGGGGTGATTGAAGAAGATGATGTCAATGGTTTGACCTTGATAGCAGAGCCAGTGGGTGTGATTTGTGGAATTACCCCAACTACCAATCCGACTTCAACAGCGATTTTCAAATCCTTAATTTCCCTAAAAACGCGTAACCCAATTATATTTGCCTTCCACCCATCTGCTCAAGAGTCATCTGCTCATGCAGCTCAAATCGTGCGTGATGCAGCGATTGCTGCAGGTGCTCCTGAAAACTGTGTGCAATGGATTACTCTACCATCTATGGAGGCAACTTCTGCCCTTATGAACCACGATGGCATTGCAACAATCCTTGCCACAGGTGGAAATGCCATGGTAAAAGCAGCCTATTCATGTGGTAAACCAGCTCTTGGGGTAGGTGCAGGAAACGTACCAGCCTATGTTGAAAAATCAGCTAATATCCGTCAAGCAGCTCACGATATCGTCATGTCTAAATCATTTGACAATGGAATGGTTTGTGCGTCTGAGCAAGCCGTGATTATTGATAAAGAAGTCTATGATGAGTTTGTAGCTGAATTCAAATCCTACCACACTTACTTTGTGAACAAAAAAGAAAAAGCGCTTCTTGAAGAATTCTGTTTTGGCGCAAAAGCCAATGGTAAAAATTGTGCAGAAGCAAAACTCAATCCAAATATCGTTGGGAAATCAGCGGTTTGGATTGCTGAGCAAGCTGGATTTAGCGTGCCAGAAGGTACGAATATTCTAGCAGCAGAATGTAAAGAAGTGGGCGAAAATGAGCCATTGACACGTGAAAAACTCTCACCAGTCATCGCTGTCTTGAAAGCTGAATCTCGTGAAGACGGAATTGATAAAGCTCGTCAAATGGTTGAGTTCAATGGACTTGGACACTCAGCTGCTATCCATACTGCAGACGAAGAATTGACCAAGGAATTTGGGAAAGCCGTTCGTGCAATTCGTGTGATTTGCAACTCTCCATCTACTTTTGGTGGTATCGGGGATGTTTACAATGCCTTCTTGCCATCATTGACACTTGGTTGTGGATCTTATGGACGCAACTCTGTCGGTGACAACGTAAGTGCTGTAAATCTCTTGAACATCAAAAAAGTAGGAAGACGTAGAAATAATATGCAATGGTTTAAAGTTCCTTCAAAAACATACTTCGAGCGCGATTCTATCCAATACCTTCAAAAATGTCGCGATGTAGAGCGGGTCATGATCGTTACAGACCACGCCATGGTTGAGCTTGGATTCTTGGAACGTATCCTTGAACAACTTGAACTTCGTCGCAATAAAGTCGTATATCAAATCTTTGCAGATGTAGAGCCTGATCCAGATATCACAACGGTCTATAAAGGTACTGAATTGATGCGTAGCTTCAAGCCAGATACCATTATCGCGCTTGGAGGAGGTTCTCCGATGGATGCGGCTAAGGTGATGTGGCTCTTCTATGAGCAACCAACGGTTGACTTCCATGACTTGGTTCAAAAATTCATGGATATCCGCAAACGTGCCTTCAAATTCCCAGAATTAGGGAAGAAAACCAAATTTGTGGCGATTCCAACCACTTCAGGTACAGGTTCTGAGGTAACACCATTTGCTGTTATCTCTGACAAGGCAAATAACCGTAAATACCCAATTGCAGACTACTCATTGACACCAACTGTTGCCATTGTAGACCCTGCGCTTGTTATGACTGTTCCAGACTTTATCGCAGCAGACACCGGTATGGACGTTTTGACCCATGCGACAGAAGCTTACGTTTCTCAAATGGCTAATGATTACACAGATGGACTCGCTCTTCAAGCCATTAAATTAGTCTTTGAAAACCTTGAAAATTCTGTGAAAAATGCGGACTTTGAATCTCGTGAGAAGATGCATAATGCTTCTACGATTGCAGGTATGGCATTTGCCAATGCATTCCTTGGAATTTCTCACTCAATGGCGCATAAGATTGGTGGTAAATTCCATACGATTCATGGACGTACCAACGCTATTCTTTTGCCATACGTCATCCGCTATAATGGTACTCGTCCAGCGAAGACTGCGACATGGCCTAAGTACAATTACTATCGTGCAGATGAGAAATACCAAGACATCGCTAAAATGCTCGGACTTCCAGCTTCAACACCAGAAGAAGGGGTGGAATCTTACGCTAAAGCAGTTTACGAACTTGGTGAACGTATCGGTATCAAGATGAACTTCAAAGACCAAGGCATTGATGAGAAAGAATGGAAAGAAGCAGCACGCGGTCTTGCCTTCCTTGCTTATGAGGATCAATGTTCCCCAGCAAACCCACGTTTGCCAATGGTTGATCATATGCAAGAAATCATCGAAGACGCTTACTATGGCTATAAAGAACGCCCAGGTCGCCGTAAATAAGTTATCAGCCTAGAGTAGGGATTTCCCTACTCTTTTTTATCTATAATAGCAGATATTTGTTTCATTCCATACTTATCTTATAGTCTTTTTTGAAAAAATAAAAAAATCTAATCAAATCCTCTTGAAATTATCTGAATAATATGTTAATCTTTATGTAAGGGCTTACAAGATAAAAGTAAGGGAGATGAATAATGAAAAATCCAAATTTACTAGAGGAGATGAAGACCTATCGTGGTCGCGACGAAGTTCCAACTGATTTTGACGAGTTTTGGAATCACGCGATTGCAGAATTGGCTCTCCCAGTGACTTATCGTTTGGTTGAAAAAGCCTTTGGATTGCCAAGTGTGGATTGTTACGAGATCCAATTTGACGGGACTAATGGCGGGAAAATTTACGCCCGCATGGTTTTGCCAAAGGGAGATGAGAAAGTACCTGTGATTTTCCATTTCCATGGTTACATGGGGCGCGGTTTTGATTGGCCTGACATGCTAGCCTATACAACAGCAGGTTACGGTATGGTATCGATGGATGTGCGTGGGCAGTCTGGCTATTCGCTAGATGGTCCGAGAGATGTTCGAGGCAATACCGTGAAAGGTCAGATCATCCGTGGCGTGGTCGATGGACCAGAACATCTCTTTTATAAGGATGTTTATCTGGATATTTATAGCTTGGTAGAGCTGGTAGCTGGTTTTGATCGTGTGGATGAAGCACGCTTGTCAAGCTACGGTGGCTCACAAGGCGGTGCTTTAGCACTTGTTGCTGCAGCGCTCAATCCTCGGATTACAAATACCGTAGCGATTTATCCTTTCCTATGTGATTTCAGACGGGTGTTGGAGATTGGCAATACCAGCGAAGCTTATGACGAGTTGTTCCGCTATTTCAAATTCCACGATCCTTTCCATGAAACTGAAGAAGAGGTCTTTGAGACACTGGCTTATATTGATGTGAAAAATCTAGCTCATCGTATCAAGGGTTCAGTTAGGATGATTACAGGACTTGATGATGATGTTTGCTACCCAATCACCCAATTTGCCATGTACAATCGCTTGGAATGTGAAAAAGAGTACCATCTCATGCCAGAATACGCCCACGAAGGCATGTTTGTCTATGCCAATAACAAGGTCTTTAACTGGCTGTGTGGGACATATTTTGAAAGCAAATCATTGTTTACAGAATTTAAGTAATATTCGTCAAAAATTGAAATTAGACATTGTTAACTTGCCTAGTTAGATTTTGATAGAGTATCAGATGATTGTTAAAAAGTGGGATTCTATCCAGAAAAAAGAAAGCGCTTCAAAAAAGCGGAAAATTAGGAGGGATTTATGTCAAAATGGACAAAAGAAGAGCTCGTTAAAGCGATCCAAGGAGGGCTAATCGTCTCCTGCCAAGCTCTACCTCATGAACCTCTATATACGGAAGAGGGGGGCGTTATGCCACTCTTGGTAAGAGCTGCTGAAGAAGGTGGTGCTGTTGGTATTCGTGCCAATAGTGTTCGTGATATTGAGCAGATTAAGAAGGTAACGAATTTACCGATTATCGGAATTATCAAGCGTGATTATCCACCGCAAGAGCCTTTTATCACAGCGACTATGAAAGAAGTGGATGAATTAGCTGTTTTGGATATTGCCGTGATTGCACTGGATTGTACGAAGCGTGAGCGCTATGATGGCTTGAGTGTGGCAGAATTTGTCAGACAAATCAAGGAAAAATACCCAGAGCAACTCTTGATGGCAGATATTAGCACTTATGAGGAAGGAATGGCAGCGGTTGAAGCTGGTGTGGATTTTGTCGGAACGACCCTATCAGGCTATACGTCTTATAGTCGTCAGGAAGATGGACCAGATCTTGACTTGATGAAGCAACTCTGTGACGCTGGTGTTGATGTCATTGCTGAGGGCAAGATTCATACCCCACAAGAAGCACGGGCAGTGCAGGATTTGGGTGTATGTGGTATTGTCGTCGGTGGAGCTATCACTAGACCAAAAGAAATAACCCAGCGATTTATCGCTGCATTAAAAAAATAGGGGAGATGACGTATGACAACATTGAAACTCAATAATCTCTATAAACGGTATCCAAATAGCGATTTTTATTCCGTTGAGAACTTTGATTTACAAATCAAGGACAAGGAATTTATCGTCTTTGTTGGACCGTCTGGCTGTGGGAAATCAACGACTTTGCGGATGATTGCAGGGCTCGAGGACATCACAGAGGGAGAATTGTATATCGACCAAGACTTGGTCAATGACATTGCGCCAAAAGATCGGGATATTGCCATGGTTTTCCAAAACTATGCGCTCTATCCGCACATGACCGTGTATGATAATATGGCTTTTGGGTTGAAACTTCGTAAGTATTCCAAAGAAGATATTGACAAGCGTGTGCGTGAAGCAGCTGAAATCCTGTCATTAACGGAATTCTTGCAAAGAAAGCCTGCTGACTTGTCAGGGGGACAACGCCAGCGGGTAGCCATGGGACGTGCCATTGTCCGTGACGCCAAGGTATTCTTGATGGATGAGCCTTTGTCTAACTTGGATGCTAAACTTCGGGTATCCATGCGTGCTGAGATCGCAAAAATCCATCGTCGTATCGGAGCAACGACCATTTACGTTACCCATGACCAGACGGAGGCTATGACGCTTGCAGATCGTATCGTTATCATGTCTGCAACGAAAAATGAAGCAGGAACAGGTACGATTGGACGCATTGAGCAAGTTGGTACTCCGCAAGAGCTTTACAACGAACCAGCTAACAAATTTGTCGCAGGCTTTATCGGAAGCCCAGCTATGAACTTTATCGAAGTGCAAGTGGATGGGGATAAATTGACAGACGGTGAAGCTTTCAGTGTTGGCTTGACAGAACCTCAAAAGGCATTATTGAAAGAAAAAGGCTACCAAGGTAAGAAAGTCATCCTCGGCGTTCGTCCAGAAGACATTTCTGCGGATCTCATCGTGGAAGATACTTTCCCAAGTAGTGTCGTAGAGGCTGAGGTTGTTGTCTCTGAGCTTTTGGGTAGTGATTCTGTCTTGTACTGCAAGGTCGGTAAGCAAGAAATCTCTGCTAAGGTTGAGGCAAGCCATTACTTGGCGCCAGGTTCTAAAATTCGTTTCACCATCAAGATGCCAAAAGCGCACTTATTTGATTTAGAAACACAGAAACGAATTACCTACTAAATATGTGTTGGGACCATTATTGGTTATAAAATTTGGTGGATGCTTCTCATCATAGAAGTAAACATTAGAAAAGGGGAAGTGGTGATTTCATAGTAGAAAAGAGCTAAAACCCTATTGTCGTATCGCTGTCCTATTTAGGACCATGGAAAAAGGAGAAAAAGGATGAAATTTAGAAAACTATTTTGTTCATTGTTGACAGGTGCAGCTATCGTATCGCTTGCAGCTTGTGGCAATTCAGGTGGCAGTGCAGATAAAGATATGTCTGACAAATCAGGTAAAACAGAAATCACTTGGTGGGCATTCCCAGTATTTACACAGGAAAATGCAAGTGATGCTGTTGGTACCTATGAAAAATCTATCATCGAAGCATTTGAAAAAGCAAATCCAGATGTTAGTGTGAAATTAGAAACGATCGACTTCAAGTCTGGACCAGAAAAAATCACAACAGCTATCGAAGCTGGAACAGCTCCAGATGTACTTTTTGACGCACCAGGACGGATCATCCAATACGGTAAAAATGGTAAATTGGCTGACTTGAATGATCTCTTCACAGATGACTTTGTTAAAGATGTTAACAATGAAAATATCATCAATGCCAGCAAGGCAGGCGATAAAGCGTATATGTATCCAATCAGTTCAGCACCATTCTACATGGCTATGAACAAGAAAATGCTTGAAGATGCTGGTGTACTTGACCTTGTTAAAGAAGGCTGGACAACAGATGATTTTGAGAAAGTTTTGAAAGCGCTTAAAGACAAGGGCTACACACCAGGTTCACTCTTCTCAAGCGGACAAGGTGGTGACCAAGGGACTCGTGCCTTCATCGCAAACCTCTATGGTGCTTCTGTAACAGACGATGCTGTTACAAAATATACAACAGACGATGCTAAATTCATCAAAGGTCTTGAAGCAGCATCTGGCTGGATCAAAGATGGTCTTCTTGCTAACGGTTCTCAATACGATGGTGGAGCAGACATCCAAAACTTTGCAAATGGACAAACTTCTTACACAATCCTTTGGGCACCTGCACAAAATGGTATTCAAGGCAAACTCTTGGAAGCAAGTAAAGTAGAAGTTGTCGAAGTACCATTCCCATCAGACAGCGGCAAACCATCACTTGAATACCTTGTAAATGGATTTGCAGTCTTCAACAATAAAGACGACAAGAAAGTCGAAGCATCTAAGAAATTTGTTCAATTCATTTCTGATGATAAAGAATGGGGACCAAAAGACGTTCAACGTACAGGTGCATTCCCAGTTCGTACTTCATTTGGTAAATTGTACGATGACAAACGTATGGAAATGATCAGCTCTTGGACTCAATACTACTCACCATACTACAACACAATTGATGGATTTGCAGAAATGAGAACACTTTGGTTCCCAATGTTGCAATCTGTATCAAACGGAGATGAAAAAGCTGACGCTGCTTTGAAAGCATTTACTGAAAAAGCAAACGAAACAATCAAAAAAGCAATGCAATAATTGTTGCAATTAGTCACAATCGTGGTTTAGAAGGTGTTGCTCCTTCTAAACCAACCCCACTAATCCCCCTTTTTCTCTTCAATGTTTTTCGAATGAAAAAGGGGGAATTTTTATAAAAAAGTTTAGGATATGTTGAGAAAAATGAACGAGTTTTTCAATTTTTCCAACTACATTCATCTTAAGAAGAGCGATTTTTCTGAAAAAACGCTCCAGCATTTCAAAAAGGAGAGGTGTTTAATGTGAAGGTCAACAAAATAAGAATGAGGGAAACCTTAGTTTCATATGCATTTTTAGCACCAGTTTTAGTGTTCTTTATCGTCTTTGTCTTGGCACCGATGATTATGGGATTTATCACGAGTTTCTTTAACTACTCGATGACATCCTTTACCTTTATCGGTTTGGACAACTACACACGGATGTTCCAAGATCCGGTCTTTATCAAGTCCTTGATCAATACGATTATCATTGTTATTGGCTCTGTGCCAGTCGTCGTGCTATTTTCACTTTTTGTGGCATCTCAGACATATAGTCAAAATGCCATTGCTAGATCCTTCTATCGTTTTGTCTTCTTCCTACCTGTGGTTACAGGGAGCGTTGCCGTAACGGTTGTATGGAAATGGATTTATGATCCGCTATCAGGGATTTTGAACTTTGTTTTGAAATCTGGTCATGTGATTGAGCAAAATATCAGCTGGCTTGGAGACAAGCACTGGGCACTTCTTGCCATTATTGTGATTCTCTTGACGACTTCTGTTGGTCAACCGATTATCCTTTATATCGCTGCTATGGGAAATATTGATAATTCTCTTGTCGAAGCAGCGCGTGTTGATGGTGCGACAGAATTGCAGGTTTTCTGGAAGATTAAATGGCCAAGTCTATTGCCAACAACGCTTTATATCGCGATTATCACAACGATTAACTCTTTCCAATGTTTTGCGCTAATCCAGCTCTTGACATCAGGAGGACCAAACTACTCAACCAGTACTTTGATGTACTACCTATATGAAAAAGCCTTCAAGCTCTCTGAATATGGTTACGCAAATACCATGGGTGTCTTCCTTGCAGTGATGATTGCCCTCATTAGCTTTGCCCAATTCAAGATTCTTGGAAATGATGTGGAATACTAGGAGGTTCGTATGAAAAAGAAAAAATTAACCCCATTTACAGTGATTTCAACCATCATTTTGCTCTTATTGACAGTGCTCTTCATTTTCCCATTTTACTGGATTTTGACAGGAGCCTTCAAATCTCAACCAGATACCATTGTCATTCCGCCTCAATGGTGGCCAAAAATGCCAACCATGGAAAACTTTGAACGTCTGCTTGTACAAAACCCTGCTCTTCAATGGATGTGGAATAGTGTCTTTATCTCACTGGCGACCATGCTTTTGGTCTGTGTGACCTCATCTCTTGCAGGCTATGTTCTTGCTAAAAAACGCTTCTATGGACAACGCATTCTCTTTGCCATCTTCATTGCAGCGATGGCATTACCAAAACAAGTTGTCCTTGTACCATTGGTGCGTATCGTTAATTTCTTGGGAATCCACGACACCCTTGCTGCGGTAATTTTGCCGCTCATCGGTTGGCCATTTGGGGTTTTCCTTATGAAACAATTTAGTGAAAACATCCCGACAGAATTGTTGGAATCTGCTAAGATTGACGGCTGTGGCGAAATTCGCACTTTCTGGAGTGTAGCCTTTCCAATTGTCAAACCAGGATTTGCCGCTCTTGCGATTTTCACCTTCATCAACTCATGGAATGACTACTTCATGCAGCTCGTAATGTTGACATCTCGTCAAAACCTGACCATTTCACTCGGTGTAGCAACCATGCAAGCCGAAATGGCAACAGACTACGGACTCATCATGGCAGGAGCAGCCATGGCAGCCGTTCCAATCGTAGCCGTCTTCCTCGTATTCCAAAAATCATTCACACAAGGAATCACCATGGGAGCTGTTAAAGGTTGAAATAGTTCGGGGAACTATTTCAATCGGGAAATGTGGCAAAGCGCAGCTTTGCTTTCCCCTCAATTCGGTGCACCATTCTAAGTTGGAAATTCGGCAAAACGCAGTTTTGTGTTCCTTACAATTTGGGAACTATTTCAATCGGGAAATATGGAAAAATGCAGTTTTGCTTCCCGCGTTCATATATTGGGAACAATACTGTTGAGTGGGCTATGCTTAGAAAAAATTATGGATGAGCAAACAGCCGATAGTATTCCGAATGAAAAAACAAGGAGATAGATATGATTTTTGATCAATTGCAGGATGTGGGGCGATATCGTGGCCTACATCCGCATCTGGATCAAGCGATTGACTATCTTTTGACACATGATATGGAGAGTTTTGACATTGGTAGATACGCTATTAATGACGATAAGGTTTTCTTTTATGTGCAGGAGAATCAGCTCAATCAAGAACCAGATGACAGTTTTGAATATCATGAAAAATATGCAGATATGCACTTTTTGCTCGCAGGTCGAGAATTGATGCATTATGGTCAAGGAGTTCATGAAGTGCTCAAAGATTATGAAGAGGACAGCGATATTGGCTTTGTCCGCTGTAATCTTGCAACACCGCTTCATCTGACAACTGACAACATTGCCATTTTCCTACCAAATGAAGCGCACCAGCCTAATCTCTACGATAGAGCAGGTGAGACTGTGCAGAAATGTGTGGTGAAAGTGTTGATAGACTAGAAAGGGAGACAAGAAATGAGAAATAGGAGTGCGCAGTTATTATCCTCCATTTTTAATACAGATAATTGGCTGATGAGAGTCTGTGAAAAAATCTTGGATTTGGTCACGGTCAATCTCTTGTTTCTGATTTCTTGTTTACCGATTGTGACGATTGGGATTGCGAAAATTAGCCTTTATCGGACGATACAAGAAGTACGAGACGGTCGTGGTGTACGTGTGGTGAGACTCTATATCAGTACCTTTAAGACCGAATGGAGACGAGGGCTTGCTCTAGGAGGGATGGAGCTTCTAGTGACAGCTATTTGCTTGGTCAATATTCTGATGCTAAGAGGGCAAACTGTTTCTATCTTTCAAGGGATGAAAATGATCGCTTTTGGCATTTTGTTCCTCTTGATGATGGTCATGCTCTATGCTTATCCTTTGGCAGCACGATTTGAGCAGAGATTGCAAGAACAGCTTCAAACAGCCTTTGTTCTAGCAGGATTAAACTTCCTTTGGACTTTTGGTATGTTGGGAGCAGTAGCCTTGCTCATCTTTCTGCTATTAGGTTCTAGCTGGACCATTGTCTTTGGTGGCATGTTCTTTCTCTTAGCAGGATTTTCTAGTTTTGCCTATGCGCAATTAGCCATTTTAGAGCCGATTTTTAATAAATACAATCGTTAGAGTATAGAAAACGAAGCTAGGATTTGCCTAGCTTCTTAGTGGAGAAATAAATGAAAAACTTAGAAAAATATCATGGAATTATCCCCGCATTTTATGCGTGTTATGATGAAAATGGCGAGATTAGCCGAGAAGGTGTCCGTAGCTTGACCGAGTACTTCATTGAAAAAGGAGTACAGGGCTTGTATGTTAACGGCTCTTCTGGTGAATGTATTTACCAAAGCGTAGAAGACCGCAAGGTGGTCTTGGAAGAAGTGATGGTAGTAGCGAAGGGCAAATTAACCATTATTGCCCACGTTGCCTGCAATAATACCAAAGATGGGATCGAGTTGGCTCGCCACGCAGAAAGCCTTGGGGTGGATGCGATCGCAGCCATTCCGCCGATTTATTTCCGTCTGCCGGAATACTCTGTTGCCCAATACTGGAATGACATGAGTGCCGCTGCACCAAATACAGACTTTGTGATTTACAATATTCCGCAGTTGGCAGGTGTTGCCTTGACTCCAAGCCTTTACAAGGAAATGCTTAAAAATGAGCGCGTCATCGGGGTGAAAAATTCTTCGATGCCAGTACAGGATATTCAAACCTTTGCTAGTCTCGGTGGCGATGACCATGTGGTCTTTAACGGTCCAGATGAGCAATTCTTGGGCGGTCGCCTAATGGGTGCTGCCGGTGGTATCGGTGGTACCTATGGTGCTATGCCAGAACTCTTCCTCAAGCTCAATCAATTGATTGCGGACAAGGACTTGGAAACAGCAAAAGAACTTCAATTTGCGATCAACGAGATTATCAAGCACTTGACAGCTGCGCGAGGAAATATGTATGGTGTCATCAAGGAAGTCTTGCGTATCAACGAAGGCTTGAATTTGGGTAGTGTGCGTTCGCCTCTTACTCCAGTCTGCGAAGAAGACAAGGAAGTAGTGGAAGCAGCTGCACGCTTGATTCGTGAAACGAAAGAACGTTTCTTATAAGAAAAAGCTTGCGAGAATTTTTCCGTGAGAGATAGAAGAGGTGGTTCATGAAAACATATGTTGCCATTGATATTGGTGGTACCAGTATCAAATACGGTTTGATTGATGAAAATGACCAGCTAGTCGAAAGCCATGAAATGCCGACAGAGGCTCATAAGGGTGGACCAGCGATTTTAGAAAAAGTAGCAGGAATTGTATCTAGCTATCTGGAAACTATCAATCTATCAGGGATTTGTATTTCCTCAGCAGGGATGGTCGATCCTGATAAGGGAGAGATTTTCTATGCAGGTCCGCAAATTCCAAACTATGCGGGTACGCAATTCAAGAAAGACTTGGAAGCTAAGTTTGGCATTCCTTGTGAAATCGAAAATGATGTCAACTGCGCAGGGCTTGCTGAAGTCGTTTCAGGTGGCGGCAAGGGTGCAAAAGTTGCCGTTTGCTTGACAGTGGGAACAGGTATTGGGGGTTGTCTCTTGATTGATTCTCAGGTGTTCCACGGCTTTAGCAATTCTGCCTGTGAAGTGGGTTATCTCCACTTGCCAGACGGTGATTTCCAAGACTTGGCGTCAACCACTGCCCTAGTCCGCTATGTCGCAGAAGCGCACGGCGATGATGTGGCGGATTGGAACGGACGGCGGATTTTCCAAGAACTCGAAAAAGGGAATCCCCTTTGCCGACAAGGTATCGACCGCATGGTGCATTACCTAGCCAAGGGCATTGCCAATATCTGCTATGTCGCTAATCCAGAAGTCGTTATTTTAGGCGGTGGTATTATGGGACAAGAAGCGATTTTGAAACCGAAAATCGAAGAAGCCTTGAAAATCAATCTCGTCTCAAGTATCGCAGATAAGACCAAACTCGTCTTTGCCCAGCACCAAAATACAGCTGGCATGTTTGGCGCTTATTATCATTTTAAACAGAGACATGGATAGCTAATCAAAATTAGCTTAGAGAGATTCTAAGCTAGTTTTTGTGTTTATTCTTGATTAAATCTATCTTTGTGAATCCAATGAAAGAGTTATTAGAGGTTGAACTTCGGCTTTTCTTGAAGTGCAATGATGGGGTCAATAAAGGGGTGGAACATCTTGTCTGCTTGGGATGAGTCTAAGCTTGGTATATTTTCTTTTTCATCCATCATTTGGTGACTTACTAAAAGGTCGATTTTTGACGATAAAGCTCCTCCTCTTTTTTGTAGGGGATGTACTTGGCATAGTAGATAGAGAGATGATAAATAGAGGGCTAGGAAGATAGATGCGTCGGTAGTGTCGTTTTAGCAATATATTATGCTACACAAAAATAGCAATATCTGAAAATCTGTCTAAAATAATCTATTGTTAAAAAGATGGATTTTCTCATCACTATGCGAGAATTTTCTGAAAAAACATGCTATAATGGTAGAAATACGACGTAAAGGGAATACGAAGATGACATTAGTATATCAATCGACACGCGATGCGAAAAATACTGTAACGGCTAGTCAAGCGATTTTGCAAGGCTTGGCAACAGACGGCGGCTTGTTCACCCCGCTGACTTATCCTAAAGTAGAATTAGACTTTGACCGCTTGAAAGATTTGTCTTATCAAGAAGTAGCAAAGTTGATTTTGGGTGCTTTCTTGGATGACTTTACAGCCGAAGAGCTAGATCACTGTATCACCAATGCCTATGATAGCAAGTTTGACGATGCGCGCATTGCGCCCTTGGTCAAGCTAGACGGTCAGTATAATTTGGAATTATTCCACGGCTCTACTATTGCATTTAAAGATATGGCACTGTCAATCCTGCCTTACTTGATGACAACAGCCGCTAAAAAGCATGGTTTGGAAAATAAAATCGTCATTTTGACGGCGACTTCTGGAGATACTGGAAAAGCTGCTATGGCTGGTTTTGCGGATGTACCTGGAACAGAAATCATCGTCTTTTATCCTAAAGACGGGGTCAGCAAGGTGCAGGAATTGCAGATGACGACTCAAACGGGGGATAATACCCATGTAGTAGCGATTGATGGGAATTTTGACGATGCTCAGACCAATGTCAAGGAAATGTTCAATGATGAAGCTTTGCGTGCTAAGTTAGCTGACAAGAAAATGCAGTTTTCATCTGCTAATTCCATGAATATCGGACGCCTCGTGCCACAGATTGTCTACTATGTCTATGCCTATGCGCAGTTGGTGAAAACAGGCGAAATTGCAGCAGGAGAGAAGGTCAACTTCACGGTCCCAACAGGGAATTTTGGAAATATCCTCGCAGCCTTTTATGCTAAACAAATCGGCTTGCCAGTTGGCAAATTGATTTGCGCATCAAATGAAAATAATGTCTTGACCGACTTCTTCAAGACCAAGGTCTATGACAAGAAACGCACCTTCAAGGTGACAAGTAGTCCTTCTATGGATATCCTTGTATCTTCAAACTTGGAGCGCTTGATTTTCCACCTCGTGGGAAATGATGCAGAAAAAACAGCTGAGTTGATGGCAGCCTTGTCAAGAGATGGCGAGTATGAGTTGCAAGCAGTTGATGGCGACATCTTGGACTTGTTTGCAGCAGAATATGCGACCGAAGAAGAGACTGCTCAAGAAATCAAACGGGTCTACGACAATTCGTCTTATATCGAAGATCCGCATACAGCGGTCGCATCAAGCGTATATCAAAAATACCTAGCAGAGACCAAAGATGCAGCTAAAACTGTCATTGCCTCAACCGCTAGTCCTTACAAGTTCCCAGTTGTCGCAGTTGAAGCGGTGACAGGAGAGACAGGATTGGGTGATTTTGAGGCGCTTGCCAAGTTGCAGGATCTTTCAGGTGTAGCCCTTCCACCAGCAGTGAACGGCTTAGAAACAGCACCAGTACGCCACACGACAGTTGTTGCAGCAGCGGACATGCAAGCTGAAGTGGAGCGTTATCTAGGGGTTTAGTAAACAGTAGAAAGACGAGGGAGTGAGACAGAAGTCGAGATTTCGCTAAAAACGACTTCGTCGTCTCACCCCCGCAAGGTTGACGAGGTTTGTAGAATGCTGATTTATCAAGGTTTTACAAACCCGACAACTACTGCGTCAAACTGTTAGAACTACAAAATGTAACGAGGTTGGATACTTTTGTCCCTGCCTCTTTTTATGATATGGTAGAGTATAAAAAGATTATGCAAATTACCCTGCCAGCAATGGCAGAAAATTTTTTACAGATGCTCATGGGTATGGTGGACGGCTACTTGGTATCAAGTCTTGGTTTGGTGGCTATTTCAGGGGTGTCGGTCGCTGGCAATATCATTACGATTTACCAGGCGATTTTTATTGCTTTGGGTGCTGCGATTTCAAGTGTTCTGGCTCGCAGTAGGGGAGCTGGTGATGAAAAGTCGCAAGCCTGTCATGCCACAGAAGCGCTAAAAATAACCCTGCTACTAAGCCTTGTTCTGGGCTTTGTTTCCCTGATTTTTGGGCAGGATATGCTCCATTTGCTAGGGACGGAAAGATCGGTGGCAGAGGTTGGCGGTCTCTTTCTAGCCATTGTCGGTGGAACCATTGTCCTCTTAGGACTCATGACCAGTCTTGGCGCTTTGGTGAGAACGACGGGAAATCCTCGCCTGCCCATGTATGTCAGCCTTTTGACCAATCTTCTCAATGCCCTGTTTTCTAGCTTTTTTATCTTTGGTCTTCATTGGGGAATTACAGGTGTGGCTCTGGGAACGGTTCTAGCTCGCTTAGTAGGAGTTGTGGTCTTGTGGAGATCCCTGTCCATTTCCTTTGCTAAGCCAAGTTGGGGCTTGGATAAGGACTTGCTCAGTCTGTCCTTACCTGCTGCGGGGGAGCGCCTCATGATGCGGGCAGGAGATGTGGTGATTATTGCCCTTGTGGTCGGCTTTGGGACAGAGGCAGTGGCTGGAAATGCCATTGGCGAAGTCCTGACCCAGTTCAACTACATGCCCGCCTTTGGGATTGCGACTGCAACCGTGCTCTTGGTGGCGCATAGCTTAGGGCAGGAAAAGCTCGATGAGATTGATCAGATTGTGCGCAAGACCTACTGGTTGGCGCTTGGTTTGATGTTGCCGGTTGCGCTTGTTATCTTTGCTCTGGGGACACCCCTCACCCACCTCTATACGCAGGATGTGCAGGCAGTGTCAGCTAGTCTGCTCGTTGTCCTTTTCTCGCTTTTGGGCATTCCTTTTACCGCAGGAACGGTCATCTACACCGCTGTCTGGCAAGGCTTGGGTAATGGCAAACTCCCTTTTTATGCAACGACCATTGGCATGTGGGGGATTCGTATCGGTGCAGGCTATCTTTTAGGTGTAACCTTAGGATTTGGTTTGCCAGGTGTCTGGGCAGGAACGCTTCTTGATAATGCCTTTCGCTGGCTTTTTTTGAGAATACGCTATAACAAACGAAGGAGAAGATGATGACGACATTTATTTGGGATTTAGACGGGACTTTGCTGGATTCTTACGATGCAATTTTGGCAGGGATTGAGGAAACCTATGCGCATTATGGCTTGGATTTTGACCGTGAGGCGATCAAAAGCTATATTTTGCAGCATTCTGTGCAAGCATTGCTTGAAAAGGTGGCAGACGAGAAAGGTCTCGATGCTGCAGAGATGAATGCCTACCGTGGTACGAGCTTACAGGAGAAAAATGCCCAGATCCATCTCATGGCAGGAGCTAAGGAAGTGCTGGCTTGGGCGAAGCAGGCAGGTATTACCAACTTTGTTTATACGCATAAGGGAGCAAATGCCCATCAGGTCTTGGCAGAATTGGGGATTGCGGACTATTTCACAGAGGTTGTGACCAGTGCAGACGGTTTTGCAAGAAAGCCTCACCCAGCAGCGATTGATTATCTGGTCGAGAAATACGATTTGGACAAATCAAGCACCTACTACATCGGCGACCGTCGTTTAGATGTAGAAGTAGCGATCAATAGTGGCATTCAGAGTATGAACTTCCAAGCTTATCCGTCACCTGCCAATCAGCAGATAAACCAGCTTTTAGATATCAAAGAGAACATTTTTGATGACAACATCTAACTTTTTCAGAAAATTTCAAGCAAAGAACTTGATTTTTTCTTTTCTTTGGATTATACTTGATTAATCAACAGTTGATAAGTCAATTATAAAAAGGAAAATGTCATGACAGCCATCAATCACTTACTGTACCAGCTTCATGTATCGGATCAACAAGTTACCCAGCTGTTTGAAAAACGCTTGGGAATCAGTCTGACCCGCTATGAACTCTTGAAACTACTGCTCGAACTCGCTCCTTGTAGCCAGATCCGAGTGCAGGAAGCCCTGCACATCGATCAGGCAGCTCTGACTCGTCATTTTAAGATTTTAGAGGAAAAGGGATATGTGAGCAGAACGCGCAACCCGCACAATCAGCGGGAAATCTTGGTGGATGTGACCGATTTTGCCAAACAACAGCTCATCACTTCACCCCCAACTCATCATTTAGCAGTCAAAGAGCAGATGGAGAAGATTTTGTCAGAGGAAGAACGGACTAGCCTCAAAGAGTTACTGGATAAGTTGGTCACAGGCTTAGAGACGATTGCGACTGACCATGATTAGAAAGAAGGAACTACTATGTCACTTGTAACCATTATTTTAGCAACTATTGTTGCGCTTGAACACATTTATATTTTCTATCTTGAAACCATTGCTACTCACTCTGATAAGACTGTGAAAGCTTTTGGGCTTGAAAAAGAGGAGATGATGCGCGATTCAGTCACTTCCCTTTTCAAAAATCAAGGAATTTACAATCTTTTGTTGGCAATTTTCCTCCTTTACGGAATCTTTGTCTCTGCTAACTTGGAAATCGTGACTATTTTTGTCTTGTATGTGATCGGAGCAGCAGTTTATGGAGCTGTTACAGCCAACAAAAAAATCTTGTTTGTCCAAGGTGGCCCAGCTATTCTAGCTCTTTTGAGTATTTTATTGTTGAAATAAAAGGCAAGTCGAGTAAATCTCGGCTTTTTCATATATCTAGATGGTATTGGCATGGAGAGTTTTGCCAAGTAGAGGAGGAAGTGTGCGAGGGGATGATGTAAATTTTTAAAATAGTTTATGCAAACGTTTGACTAAATGAAAAAAAGTGTTATAATAGAAATGAAAACGCTTAACATTTAGTAGAAAAGGGGCAAGCATGGTCGAATTAAATCTAAAAAATATTTACAAAAAATACCCAAATAGTGAACACTACTCTGTTGAAAACTTTAACTTAGATATTAAAGACAAGGAATTTATTGTCTTTGTTGGACCGTCTGGGTGCGGGAAATCAACGACTTTGCGGATGATTGCAGGGCTCGAGGACATCACAGAGGGAGAATGTTCGATTGATGGCACAGTGGTCAATGATGTCGCACCAAAAGACCGCGACATTGCCATGGTGTTTCAAAACTATGCGCTCTATCCGCACATGACCGTGTATGATAATATGGCTTTTGGACTCAAACTCCGCAAGTATTCAAAAGATGACATTGACAAGCGAGTCAATGAAGCGGCAGAAATCTTGGGCTTGAAAGAATTCTTGCAGCGAAAACCAGCCGACTTGTCAGGAGGACAACGCCAGCGGGTAGCCATGGGACGTGCCATTGTCCGTGACGCCAAGGTATTCTTGATGGATGAACCTTTGTCTAACTTGGATGCTAAACTTCGGGTGTCCATGCGGGCAGAGATTGCAAAAATCCACCGCCGTATCGGAGCAACAACTATTTACGTTACCCATGACCAGACAGAGGCTATGACGCTTGCAGATCGTATCGTTATCATGTCTGCAACGAAAAATGAAGCAGGGACAGGAACGATTGGGCGTGTGGAGCAGGTTGGAAGCCCAGAAGAGCTCTATCACCACCCAGTCAATAAATTTGTCGCAGGCTTTATCGGAAGCCCAGCCATGAACTTTATGGACGTGACCTTAGAGGGCGATGAGATTGTGGCAGAAGGTCTGCGCTTAAAAGTGCCAGAAGGATGCCTCAAGGTCTTGCGTGATAAGGGTTACGCAGGTAAAAAGCTCATCTTTGGTATTCGTCCAGAAGATGTGAATATGGAAGTTGCCTTCCTTGAAACCTTCCCAGAGTCTGTCGTGAGAGCTACAATTTCTGTCTCAGAATTGCTCGGCTCCGAAGCTCACTTGTACTGTCAATTAGGCGATAACGAATTTATCGCGCGTGTGGATGCGCGTGACCATCTAAAAGCAGGCAGTCAGATTGACCTTGGCTTTGACCTAAACAAAGCACATTTCTTTGACCCAGAAACAGAAAAAACAGTCTATTAAGAAAAACCTTGCTTGGAGTCCTTATAGGAATCCTAAGCAAGGTTTTTTATGGGTTTAAATGTTCTTGTTCTTCCAGAATGACTTCAAAGAGCAGAGTGCCGACCAAGTCAAACATGAGACGAGAGCGAATTTTTTCACGTTTTTTAGGAACATCATACACATGAATGGTATGATCGCTAATTTTTGACAAGAGATGATTGCCAAGAGCTGTGATGGCAAGGACTGTTGCTCCATTTTGTTTGGCTTGAAGGATACTATTGTTGATGGATTTGCTCTTTCCACCTAGAGAAAAAACAAGGATTACATCTTCATGTGTCACAATATCTTGAATACGGTCAATGCTATATTGTTCAAAGTAATCATTGGACCAGATGTTGACGAGTTTCAGCTTGCGATTAAAGGATGACATGGACATATAGCTAGAGCCTACCCCAATACAGAAAATCCGTCGCGCTTGTAAAATAGCCCGTGCAAAGGTTTGAAAATCCTCCTTATCTAGCATATCCATCGTATGTTCAAATTCGATGGTCATCTGCTCTTTCATGTAATCAAAAGATGAAGTATGTTCTTTGGCAAGTGCTTTTTTCAAGTCTTGAGATAGCCTGAGTTCATAACGCAGTTCATTATAGGTTTGATAGCCTAGTTTCTTACACGCACGAATAACCGTAGAAGATGAAATAAATAATTCATTGGAGATACTTTTTAAGGTGACGGTTTCAATTTCTGCTTGTCTCATGAGGTAATCAATCACTTCTTGCTCATTGACAGAGAGGCGATTGTAATGCTGTTTTAAATTTTCTAGGAACATATCTTTTCTTTCTAAGTGTTGGCTTTGTTGTGAGTCATGATAGTAAAATTTTACCGAAATAGTAAAAAATAAGCAAGCTAGAAACTTCTTTTCAAAAAAGCGATTTCAAAAATTTTTTTGTTAGAATGAGACTATAAACACAAAGGAGAAAAAAGATGAAAGAGAAAAATAAATTTATTTCAGCTTTTGAGCAATTTGGTCGCTCTTTCCTATTGCCAGTATCGGTGTTACCTGGTGCGGGGATTATTCAAGGGATTGGAACGGCTTTTACCAATGAGAACACCTTAAAGATGTTGCCGTTTTTAAACAATGATGTCTTTCAATTTATCATGAAATTCTTCATTGCCTTAGGAGGAACCGCATTTAATAACTTGCCAGTTATTTTTGCGGTCGGTGTTTCTGTCGGACTAGCAAAACGTGAAAAAGGTTCAGCAGCCTTGTCTGGTTTGCTAGGATTTTTGGTTATGCACAATGTCTTAAACTTCCTCTTAAGCGCCAGCGGTAAGTTAGTAGATACAGCAGGGCTCTCAGGCGGTGAAGCAAAGTTAGCCTTGTCAAATGCCATGCAAACAAAAGTTCTAGGGATTCAAACCATGGACTTAAGTGTCTTTGGGGGAATCATTGTCGGAATCACCGTGTACTTCGTACATAAATGGGCTGTTAAGCAAGAATTGCCAACGATTATTGGATTCTTTAGTGGACCACGTTTTGTGCCGATTGTGACCATGGTTGTGATGTCCATTGTGTCTATGCTGATTTTCTTTATTTGGCCAACGATTCAAATGGGTATTAGTGCTGTTTCTATCATGGTCTTGAAATCAGGTCCGATCGGAACCTTCTTGTATGGATTGATTGAGCGTGCTCTCCTTCCATTTGGTTTGCACCATGGCTTGAACTGGCCTGTTCGTACGACAGAATTAGGAGGATCTTGGACAATCGGAGGCAACCATGTGGTAGGAACCATCAATGCCTATCTTGCCTCTCTAGCAGATTCAACGATTACAGCAGTGGATCCGTCTATTACTCGCTTTAACGGTGGTAAATTCGTTTACTTCATGTTTGGTCTTTCTGGTGCAGCTTATGCCATGTATAAAACAGCGACTCCAGCGAAACGTAAGGTCGCAGGCTCCCTTTTATTTGCCGCAGCAGCGACATCATTTTTAACAGGGATTACAGAACCAATCGAATTTACATTCTTGTTTGTCGCACCAATGTTATATGCTGTCCATGCTGTTTTAGCAGGTTCAGCCTTGTTTGTAATGCACATGCTAGGAGCAGGGGTTGCCACACCAACAGGTCACGGTTTTATCAACCTAGTGATTTATGGAGTCTTGCAAGGACCTAAAACCCATTGGTGGCTTGTATTCTTAGTAGGAATTCCTTACTTCTTTATCTATTACTTTGTCTTTAAATTTATGATTGAGAAATTCAATTTTAAAACACCAGGACGAGAAGATAGCGAAGATGTACGACTTGCTAGCAAACAAGAAGCGCGAGGAAAATACGGCTTAAAAACACAGACTGTCGGAAAAGAAGAGCCAGTTTCTGCTACCACAGGAGAATTGAGTAAACAAGAAAAAACACATCAGCAAGCACTTGGCTTGATTGCTGCCCACGGTGGAGCGGAAAATATCGTTGATGTCAATGCTTGTATCACCCGCTTGCGGATTGATGTAAAAGATAAATCCAAGGTAGATAAAGACTTGATTGTCAATGAATATGAGGCGCTTGGTTTTGCAGAAAATGGCATGCAAATGCAGTCTATCTATGGAGCTTATGCCAACGTATTGAAAATGGAAATTCAAGATATTCTAGGCTTAGAGGAGTAGCCTATGACTCGTAAAGTGTTATGTGTGACGGATTTGGACGGAACCTTGGTGCGAAATTCTGTCCAGATTCACACAGACGATTTAGCTGCCTATCAAGAGCTTTTGACCTTTAGCGATATGGCGATCGCCACCGGTCGCTCGATTAAGGAAATCAATTATTTGGCGGAGAACCATCATCTTGCCCTGCAGTATGCGATTGGATTTAACGGTGCTGTTGTAGAAGCTAAGAGCTGTCCGATTTTTTCTCAATGTCTAGCCAAAGATGATTTGAGCGCTTTGCTGGATTATTTGAAGGAAGAACAGTTGATTTTTGATGCCTTAGATGGCAAAGAGCGGATTGGAAATTTTATGCATGAAGATCAACAACGTGTCTGGAATATGCCGATTCTTTGTTTGCCATCTCCATTTGAGGAAGTTCGTAAGCGTACCATTTACAAGGTGAATATTCGTCCAAATGCAGAAAAAACACCTTTTTATGTGGCAGCATTGAAACAAGCCTTTCCCCAGTTAGAAGTTTTTCAATCTGGAACAACACGGATTGAAGTGACTGCAAAAGGAGTTTCTAAGGGAAATAGTCTTGCGTTTTTGAGAAATCATTATGATAGGATTGTCACCTTCGGTGATTCAGGAAATGATGTCACCATGTTTGAGATGTCTGATATTTCCTATTGCATGAATCACGCGCCAAAAGAGGTGCAGAGTCTAGCGACTCATGTAGTGCCTAGCTTTGTAGCTGCGGTAGAGCATCTGAAAATGCAACTACATCCGTCATAAAGTCAATGAAGTAAAGAGAGTTTGGAAAACCAAGCTCTCTTTTTCGTGTATCAGAAAATCCTCAGAAAGATTTTGCTTCTAGTCTGTTATATGATGGTGAACAACTAAAACCATAATTGTGTTACATGTAATACATATAACAATCCAGTCGATTATTTTGATAATGGTAAGAGATTTAGAATGTCGGGAGAAATCTTGATTTGATAAAGATAGGTAACAGGTGAGTGGACAATTATGTATCAGATGTGAGATAATAGTCCTATGGAAAATAAGAAAACATTACTACTCATTGACGGGTCTTCCGTCGCTTTTCGGGCATTTTTTGCCCTTTATCAGCAGATTGATCGGTTTAAGAGTCCGAATGGTCTGCATACCAATGCGATTTATGGCTTTCATCTCATGCTTCATCATCTCTTGGAGCGGATTCAACCCAGCCATATTTTAGTGGCTTTTGATGCAGGGAAAACGACGTTTCGGACAGAGATGTATGCTGACTACAAGGGTGGTCGTGCCAAGACGCCAGACGAATTTCGAGAGCAATTTCCCTTTATTCGCCAGATGATTGAAGTACTAGGAATTAAGCACTATGACCTAGAGCAATACGAAGCCGATGACATCATCGGAACTTTGGCGAAACAAGCAGAAGCTGATGGCTTTTCAGTGACTATCGTCAGTGGAGACAAGGACTTGATTCAGCTGACAGATGAGCATACGGTGGTTGAGATTTCTAAAAAAGGGGTGGCAGAGTTTGAAGCCTTTACTCCTAGCTATCTGATGGAAAAAATGGGAATTACTCCTGCCCAATTTATCGACCTAAAAGCGCTTATGGGGGATTCGTCCGATAATATCCCAGGTGTGACCAAAATCGGAGAAAAAACAGGTCTG
Organism: Streptococcus pneumoniae; assembly: GCA_040719455.1. Classification (NCBI taxonomy): domain Bacteria; kingdom Bacillati; phylum Bacillota; class Bacilli; order Lactobacillales; family Streptococcaceae; genus Streptococcus; species Streptococcus pneumoniae. The sequence goes on from JBFDTN010000001.1 coordinate 1,801,423, forward strand.
AAATTGCTCAAGGAATATGGTAGCCTAGAGGGGCTGTATGAGCAAATTGAGGATATGAAGAAATCCAAGATGAAAGAAAATCTCATCAATGATAAGGACATTGCCTTTTTGTCGAAGACGCTTGCAACTATTGATACACAGGCGCCGATTGAGATTGGGCTGAGTGACTTGGCTTACCATGGTCCGAAGATTGAGGAGCTTGGGCGTTTCTACGATGAAATGGGCTTCACCCAGCTCAAAAAAGCCATGAATGCAGCTGAGGAAACGACGAATACGACTGAGATTGCTTTTGAGGTGATTACTGAGGTTCGAGCAGAGATGCTATCGAAAGACCAGTTTTTCCATTTTGAGCTTATCAAGGACAACTACCACACAGAAGAGATGGTTGGCTTTGCTTGGGGAAATGCTGAAAAAATCTACGTCAGTGATGACACGAATCTTTTGACGCAACCTATTTTCAAGGAATTTTTGGAGAATACTGCGCTTTGTGTCTATGACTTCAAACGTGCAAAAGTTCTGCTCAGTCGCTTGGGAGTCACTCTTCCTCAGCCTGCTTTTGACAGCCGCCTAGCAAAATACCTGCTATCCACCGTCGAAGACAATGCCATCTCCACTATTGCGAGCTTGTACGGTACGACTGTGCTTCCGACCGATGAGGAATTTTACGGTCGTGGTGCCAAGCAAGCGGTGCCAGAAAAAGAGCTACTCTTTGCTCACTTAGCAAGAAAAGTCGCCGTACTGGTCGAGACGGAAGAGCCGATGAGAGCAGCCTTAGAAGAGCATGGGCAAATCGCTCTGTTAGAAGAGATGGAGCAACCTCTATCCTATGTACTTGCCAAGATGGAAATTGCAGGGATTCGCGTGGAAAAAGCAACGCTGCAAGATATGCAAGCAGAAAATGAGGTAGTCTTAGAGCGCCTCACTCAAGAAATCCATGACATGGCTGGCGAGGAATTTAACATCAACTCACCAAAACAACTAGGCGTGATTCTCTTTGAAAAGCTAGGTCTGCCGCTCGAGATGACGAAAAAAACCAAGACAGGTTATTCGACAGCCGTTGATGTCTTAGAGCGCTTAGCCCCAATCGCCCCAATCGTGGCAAAGATTTTGGAATATCGCCAGATAGCAAAACTCCAATCGACTTACGTCATTGGTCTGCAAGACTCGATATTAGACGATGGAAAGATCCATACGCGCTATGTGCAGGATTTGACCCAGACAGGTCGTCTGTCAAGTATTGACCCCAATCTGCAAAATATCCCTGTCCGCCTTGAGCAAGGGCGTTTGATTCGAAAAGCCTTTGTGCCAGAGTGGGAGGACAGTGTGCTTCTTAGCTCGGACTACTCGCAGATTGAATTGCGCGTGTTGGCGCACATCTCAGGAGATGAGCATTTGATTGACGCCTTTAATCACGGAGCGGATATCCATACCTCAACTGCCATGCGGGTCTTTGGCATTGAAAAAGCCGAGGACGTAACACCAAATGACCGCCGCAATGCCAAGGCTGTTAACTTTGGCGTGGTCTATGGGATTTCTGATTTTGGCTTGTCCAATAACCTTGGAATCACGCGCCAAGAGGCAAGATCCTACATTGACATGTACTTTGAACGCTATCCGAAAATCAAGGAATACATGGAAAATGTCGTGCGTGAGGCAAAAGACAAGGGCTATGTCGAAACCCTCTTTCACCGTCGCAGAGAAATTCCTGACATCAATTCACGGAATTTCAACGTGCGGAGTTTTGCGGAGAGAACGGCAATCAACTCACCGATTCAAGGAAGTGCGGCTGATATTTTGAAAATAGCCATGATTTCTTTGGATAAGGCATTGGTTGAGGGCAATTTTAAAACCCGCATGTTACTGCAAGTACACGATGAAATCGTCCTTGAAGTACCAAATGAAGAGCTAGAAAGCGTGCGTAAGCTCGTCAAGGACATTATGGAAGCAGCGATTGAGCTGTCTGTGCCTTTAGAAGCCGATGAAAATGCAGGAAAAACATGGTATGAAGCAAAATAATCTCGTTTTAGCTTTATTTAAGCTAGCTGCGTTATACTAATACCATCAAATAAAGACCTCCTAACTTTATTTTGATAACATCCTAAACTTTTTCATAATAATCTCCGAAAGAGGAGTCCGTAAGGGCTCTTCTTTTTGCCTTTTGAGATGGAAACCCTTTTCATCTATGATATAATAGAAGAAAAGGAGGAAATATCATGTACGAATTTCAAAATCCAACAGACGAACAAGTGAGAAGCTATCTCGCAAACAGCAAGACCATTGCGGTGGTTGGCTTGTCAGATAGAGATAGTGCAGTGAGCAAGCGCGTCTCCAAGTTTATGCAGGACATGGGCTATCAGATTATCCCTGTCAATCCTCGATTAGCAGACGGTGAGATTTTAGGGGAGAAAGTCTATGCCAGCCTAGCGGATATTCCACTTGCGATTGATATTGTCAATGTCTTTCGCAGAAGTGAGTTTTTGCCAGATGTGGCGCGTGAGTTTGTAGAGAGTGATGCTCAAGTCTTTTGGGCGCAACTAGACTTACAAAGTGAGGAAGCAGGAGCGATTTTACAAGCAGCTGGACGAAAAGATGTGGTCATGAACCGCTGTATCAAGCGAGAGTATGCTCGCCTGATGGAAGGATTTGCGAGCTAATGGCGACCCTTGTCATCATTCGTGGCAATTCTGGCTCGGGTAAATCAAGCCTCGCTCAAGCGCTGCAAGATCACTATGGGCGTAGAACCCTCGTCATCTCGCAAGACAATGTCCGAAGAACCATGCTGAGAGAAAAGGTAGAGCCAGATAATCTCTCCATCTCTCTGACCGAGACCATAGCCCGCTTTGGGTATGAGAAGGATCTACTGGTCATTATTGAGGGCTTTTATGAGACAGCAGTCTATGGGGAAATGCTGGAGCGCTTGCGCACGCTCTTTGCTCCGCGTGTCTTTCCCTATTATTATGACTTACCGTTTGAAGAGACGGTCAAACGCCACGCCACTCGAGATAAAAAAGACGACTTTACCGCAGCAGACATGAAGCGCTGGTGGGTGGAGAAGGACTATCTCGGTTGGGAAGAGGAAGAGTTCCTCACCGCTGAGGTGAGCCTTGAGATGGCTATGAAGCGGATTTGTCAAAGGATAGACTATGATTTGTAGAATGTTGATGGTTAATGTTTTATCGTTATCTAGTTTTCAGTTATTCTGTTCAAATAAGACAGCATCAAATGGTTACATCTATCAAATAGAATGAAGTCTGGGGCTTTTCCCAGTCTTTTTTGTTTGTTTCTAAAATTTACAAAAAGCATACATCGCTGATATTGTCCGTGAAAATAGCTCTTGCGCCTAGAATAACGAGAGTATTGTTCGTATTATGAGAACGTTATCTATGTTCCGTCTATACTTATTCAAAAGGTCTATGAAAATGCTATCATCTGTGTTTTGTCTATGTTTGTTTGAGGGGTGCTTTTGATGTATAATGAGAGCGATTTAACAAAGGTGGTTCATTGGAACCTAGAAAGTGAGACGTAGATATGAAGAAACAACTTTGTCTAGCAGCAGCTAGCTTGGCTATTTTATCAGCCGTACCTCAACATTCTCCTATTGTGCAGGTGTCTGCAGAAGTGCTAGACCAACATACTCAAGTGAGAAATCAATTAAAAACCTTGTATAAGCAAATTACTGATTTGGAGAGACAGTATAATCAAAGCCAAGGGTTGAAGAAAAATTATAAGGACGAGGTTAAAAAACCTTATTTTAACGAACTAAAAGCATTTGTTGAGAAAGAGACAGTGGACTCAGTCGATATTTCAGCTTTGATTAGCCAGATTACTGTTGGCGGTGATCCTGATAGAAAGAAAGAAGAATTTGAACAGTTCCTAGCTGATGTAGCTGCTGATTATGACACACGGTTTGCAGATGCTTTAGATAATTATAAGCATCTTATAGCGAATGCAGATCCAAAATATACCAAGCAGCTAGAGGAAGCTGCTGGGAAAAAGGATTTAGGAGCTTTGCTGGAAGCATTCAGTGATATTACAAAGCAAATCCAAAAAGATAGAGAACAGCCTAAGGACACTGCGGATCCAAAACTGCAAAATGACCTCAAAACCTTGTACAAGCAAATCAAGGAGTTGGCAGTGGTAGGCGATGAAAGCTTGAACTTAACTAAAAAGAACTACTATGAGCCTGAAAGTAAAAAGGACTATTTCCAACAGTTAAAAGATTTTGCTGAAAAAGGAAATGCTGATAAGGCTACACTTGAGAAGCTAAAGAAAGAGCTTGCACCTGAGGGAGATGATGCCTTTAACAAGCTCCTAACGGATGTGGCTACTGATTATGATAAAGTGCTCAACAATCTTGTGAGTGCTTTCCGATCTACTTTTGGACGAAGCTACCCAGACTATCTCAATCAATTAGAGGAAGTTGCCAAACAAAAAGATGTTGCAGCCTTGCAGCAAAAATTCAAAGAAATTCAAGAGAAGCTCGATCAAGAAAGAGCATTAAAACCACAAAATGACCTCAAAACCCTGTATAAACAACTTATGGATTTGATGGATTATGACAAACGGGGTACAGGGATTCTTTCGAAAAGTTATAAAGATTTAGATAAAACAGATAATTTTGCTAAATTAAAAGAGTTTGTAGAAAAAGACTTTCAAGGAGTCACTGCTGACGAGATTAAAAAATTGCAAGCTGACATTTCAGATAAAGATGTAATTGTAAAAGATTACCAAAAAATGCTTGATAAGCTTGTAGCAGATGCAAAAGTTTTTCTGGAAAGTAATCCCGATAAGGACAGATATTATAAACAAATAGATGAAGCAGCGAAAAAACGAGATTATACAGAATTAAACGAAACATTCAAGATGATTCAAGCGGAAATTGATCAGAAAAAGAACCTACCTGATTATAAAAAACCGCTTTTAGAGGCAGTTAAAAAACTTCCACTACCAACGAACGTCAGAAATAGCTATTTACAGAGAATCCAAGATGCGACAAGTGCAGAAGAAGCTTCTAAGGTTCACGCAGAAGCATTGGAAGCAGTAAAAGCCCAAGAGGATCTCAAGGCGAAAAAAGAAGCTGCTAAGAAAGAATTGTCAGGTAAAAACGACTTGGAACCCGATGAGCGTTCAGGATATTTGGAACGTGTGGAAAAGGCTTCAAGTGTAGAGGAAGTTGATGCGATTTTGCGTGAAGCAAACGAAAAAGCAGCAAACAACAAACCAATCATCGATAAACGTCAAGCACTGACAGAAGAAATCAAAAAATTAGGCTTTTTGACAGAAGACCACCGCTCTGAGTTGAATGACCGCGTAGAGCAAGCGCAGACCGTAGAACAGCTAGATGCTGTCTTGGCAGATGCTAAGAAGAAAAATATCGAAGATTTAAAAGCGGAAGAAAAAGAAACGCTTAAAAAGGCGAAAGAAATTCTTAAAGTTTTAGATACCCTGCCAGAGTTAAAAGATAAAAATCTTTATGGAACAAGTATCGAGACATGGCCGTACATCAAGGACTTATTAAAACCTTATACAAAGGCTTTTGAAAATTTGAAGCCAACAGATGACTACGATGATAACCGACTTTATCAGATTCGAGAACATCTTTACTTTGTGACACAGTTTGGAGAGGTGGAGAGACTTGCGCGTGAACTTGAGCAAAAACGCCGCCAGTATCCAGAAAATAAAGAGTTAGAAGACGTCATTAAATCCATGTTTACAGGAAGTCCCTGGGCAACCATTGAAACAGGGAAATTTGCTGATTTTAGACATTTCTTGAAAGATGATATCTATCCAAAAGCAAAGAAATTTAACGACATCTATGAAAAATTAGAAGCAGAGCACAGCACTCCGCTTACCCCGCTAACACCAGCAGTCAAGACTACTAAGGAAACGAAGACCGAAGAGCTTCCATTCGAGGAAAAAGTGGTTGAAAATCCAGACTTACCAAAAGGTGAGCGTAAAGTTACCACCCCAGGTGTGAAAGGGATTAAAACGATTGTCGAAGAAGTGAAAACGCAAGGCGACAAGGAACTCTCACGGACCAAGATTTCAGAGATGGTTACTAAACCAGCAGTGACACAAATTGTCGAAGTTGGCACCAAAGAAGTGAAACCATCTGTACCATTGACACCGCTCACCCCAGCGATTAAGACCACTAAGGAAACAAAGACCGAAGAACTTCCATTTGAGGAAAAAGTGGTTGAAAATCCAAACCTACCAAAAGGTGAGCGTAAAGTTACAACGCCAGGTGTGAAAGGGATCAAAACGATTGTCGAAGAAGTGAAAACGCAAGGCGACAAGGAAATCTCACGGACTAAGATTTCAGAGATGGTTACTAAACCAGCAGTGACACAAATTGTCGAAGTTGGCACCAAAGAAGTGAAACCATCTGTACCATTGACACCGCTCACCCCAGCAATCAAGACCACTAAGGAAACGAAGACCGAAGAACTTCCATTCGAGGAAAAAGTGGGAGAAAATCCAAACCTACCAAAAGGCAAGCGTAAAGTTACAACGCCAGGTGTGAAAGGAATCAAAACCATTGTCGAAGAAGTGAAAACTCAAGGCGACAAGGAACTCTCACGGACTAAGATTTCCGAGATGATTACCAAACCAGCAGTGACACAGATTGTCGAAGTTGGTACGAAAGAAGTCAAACCATCTGTACCTCAAACACCACTCACCCCAGCGATTAAAACCATTCAGGAAGCACGCAGTGAGGAAATTCCATTCACAGAACAAGAAGAACTCAATCCAGAACTTCCACAAGGTGAGCGTAGAATTAAAGTACCAGGTGTAAATGGTATTCGTACGATTATTGAAGAAATCAAAACGCAAGGTGATAAGGAGCTTTCACGGAAAGTATTGTCTGAGACAGTGACTAAAGAAGCGGTCACTCAGATTGTCGAAGTTGGAACAAAAGCGCCCGTACCAGCGCCACCAGTTACTCCAGCACCGACTCCTCAGCCAGAAGCGCCGATTGTGCCAGAAACCCCACCAATGGAACCAGAACAAACTCCAGCACCTGCCCCAGCGCCAATTGAACCACAAGCACCGATTGTTCCGGAAACCCCACCAATGGAACCAGAACAAACCCCGGCGCCCGCCCCAGCACCAATGGAACCGCAAGCACCGATTGTACCAGAGCAACCACAAGTACCGGAACAACCGCAAACCCCAGCCCCTGCTCCACAACCAGAGAATCCAGCGCCAATTGAACCACAAGCGCCGATTGTGCCGGAGCAACCCCAAGTACCAGAAACTCCAGCGCCAATTGAACCACAAGCGCCGATTGTACCAGAGCAACCACCAGTGCCAGAACAACCGCAAACTCCGGCGCCCGCTCCAGCTCCAGAGAATCCAGCGCCAATTGAACCACAAGCACCGATTGTACCAGAGCAACCACAAGTGCCGGAACAACCGCAAACCCCGGCGCCTGCTCCACAACCAGAGAATCCAGCACCAATGGAACCACAAGCACCGATTGTACCAGAGCAACCACAAGTGCCAGAACAACCGCAAACTCCGGCGCCCGCTCCACAACCAGAGAGCCCATCGCCAATGGAACCAGAAGCGCCGATTGTACCAGAGCAACCACAAATCCCAGCACCAGAGGCACCTAAGGAAAAAGAACAACCAAAAGCACCTGAATCTCCTAAAACTTCTCCAATGAAACCAAAAGAAGAAGCACCAAAAGGAAATGATTCGAAGAAGCCAGAGGATTCTAGCAAAGCAGGTCAATCCAATACTCCAAAAGAAGAGAAAAAGGATAAACCAGCACCAAAACCTGAAATGCCTAAAGCACCAAAAGGAAACTCTGATACATCTGATAAAGATGGTGTGAAACGACAAAATGAGACTCGTCCGCTTCCACCACGCTCAGAGAAAAATGCTGATGCAAAAGACCGCATGCTCGGTGGTGCGAAATCTACCAAAGCAGCGAAAAAATCAAATAACCTACCAAAAACAGGTGAGAAATCAAGCTTTGCACCCCTAGTTGGAATTGCCCTTGCAGGCATTGCAGCATGGTTTAGCAAATGCAAAAAAAGAATCGTGAAAAAATAATAAAAAAGGAAGCGGAACAATAATCGTGATTTCGAAGAAATCGATTTTGTAGTCCCCCCTTGGCAAGGTTGACTAGGTCAAATTGTTCAGGTTATAAAAAGAACGAGGTTAGAGACTTTTGTCCTAACCTCGTTTTTTATGTTGTTGATGACTCGCCTGATGTTTCAAGCGTTCATAGAAAATAACTTGACTGGCATACCGATAAGGATAGACATAGATGGACAAAGTACCAAAGGTAAAGCTTGATAGAATTGCCCAACCGATGAAGCTCAAATCAAGGATGAATCGACTGCCCTTATACCCTTTCATCATGCGCCGACTTTGTCTTAGAATGGCGAAAGCCTCTTGATAGTGTCCAGTTTTAAGTTGGTCGCAGAGGATAAATTCGACTTGAGAGTAGGCGTAGTTTTGCGGAATGCTGATGATTAGTCCTATAATCATCATGATCACTCCAGCAGCGAGATACATGCTCATGTCTTGTAAACGCCCTTCTTGAGCTAGCGGGATGCCCTCAGGATAGGTAAATGCAATATTGAGTATGATAATGCTGGCATACAGCATGAGAAGTGCTCCCATTGTTGCAAGAATGCTCCAAAGAAAGAGCATGATTTCTTTAATCAAGAGTGTTAGAAAAACAGGTCCAAAGACATCGCTTTGAAAAGCACGAGTGGAGTCTTGGAAATGAACTTCTTGCTTGTTGCCCTGCAGCACTTCTAGCAGAGCAGCGAATGCAGATGTGATAAAGATAGACAGGACAAAATTCATGACCCATGGAAAGAGCGTACGATTAAACAAAAAAGTGAAAAATACGCTAGGGCTTAGAATCTGCTGGATACTGATGGTTGTTGGATGTAAAAGATTAAAAAGAGATGATCCGATAGTGGCAAGAATCGGAGCTAAAAAGAGCAATCGGATACCTTTTACTGATGATTGTAATTGACGAGCTTCTGCTCGAATAGCAGAAATATCCATAGAAAACCTCCATTTCTTACCTTCTAGTATATCATAAAGTCTTCATATAGAAAGGAAAACCCTTTCTATTTTACAGGATTTTTGATACAATCATACAGGACTCAGTTGGCAAAGCTGACTGAAGGTCAGTGGATTGAAAAAGGACTAGGACAAGGCAAGGAGCTTACAGATAACCCTTTAGAACCTGTATTCACAGCTCAGCAACTCTATTCAGGGCTTATTTTTCGCTACTCATCGTTACTTTTTCTCGAAATACAATCAGTATTCCTTCAAAAAAAACGTCTTGATTATCGTAAAATAAGCTCCCGCTTAGAAGACTTCGCTTATGAATACAGGTTCTAGTGCATCAAAGCGACTGAACGATATCCTACTCTTTATTCAATGCGCTATAAAATAAGATCTGGGACTGTTTTTCCCAGAATCGGAGGTAAAAGATGACATCACCTATTCAATATCGGTTGATCAAAAAAGAAAAACACACAGGTGCGCGTCTGGGCGAGATTATCACACCGCACGGCACCTTTCCAACACCTATGTTTATGCCAGTAGGTACTCAAGCAACGGTTAAAACTCAGTCGCCTGAAGAGCTTAAGGAAATGGGTTCAGGAATTATCCTATCCAACACCTATCATCTCTGGCTTCGTCCGGGAGATGAGCTGATTGCACATGCAGGAGGTCTCCACAAGTTCATGAATTGGGACCAAGCGATTTTGACAGATAGCGGCGGTTTCCAAGTTTACTCCTTGGCAGATAGTCGAAATATCACCGAAGAAGGAGTGACCTTTAAAAACCACCTTAACGGTTCCAAAATGTTCCTCTCACCTGAAAAGGCGATTTCAATCCAGAACAATCTCGGCAGTGATATTATGATGAGCTTTGACGAATGTCCACAGTTTTATCAACCTTATGACTATGTCAAAAAATCAATCGAACGCACCAGCCGTTGGGCAGAGCGTGGCTTGAAAGCCCACCGTCGTCCGCACGATCAAGGTCTATTTGGAATTGTGCAAGGTGCAGGTTTTGAAGATTTGCGTCGCCAGTCAGCTCAGGACCTTGTCAGTATGGATTTCCCAGGATACTCTATCGGAGGTTTGGCAGTTGGAGAATCACACGAGGAGATGAATGCCGTGCTTGATTTCACAACTCCGCTTCTGCCAGAAAATAAACCGCGCTACCTCATGGGAGTAGGGGCGCCTGATAGCTTGATTGATGGGGTGATTCGTGGGGTCGACATGTTTGACTGCGTCTTGCCGACACGGATTGCAAGAAACGGGACTTGTATGACCAGCGAGGGTCGTTTGGTGGTGAAAAATGCCCAGTTTGCAGAGGATTTCACGCCACTTGACCATGATTGTGACTGTTACACTTGTCGCAACTATACACGGGCCTACCTCCGTCATCTTCTCAAGGCAGATGAGACCTTTGGGATCCGCTTGACCAGCTACCACAACCTCTACTTCTTGATTAAGCTCATGAAAAATGTTCGCCAAGCCATTATGGATGACAATCTCTTGGAATTCCGTGAAGACTTTATCGAGCGCTATGGATACAATAGTTCAAAACGGAATTTCTAATCATGGAAAAGAACTCTTTCTAAAGACCCTTTATCAGGAAATGATAAAGGCAATCTACAAACTATTGGGATCTATGGTCACGGAGGCTTAGGGAAAAGCGTGCTTGTGCAGGAACTTTGGAGCTTGATTGGCACAGAGAGGGCAAATCTACTAGAGACGGATGTCTATGTCCTAGATAGCTCACTACGTGATTTAGTAGCACCTCGGACCTTTCCAAATCAAAAAGTGACAGCCTGTATGCCTCTCGCTCATGAATTGGGAAGTTTAGAGCGCGATATAAAAGCGCTGCAAGCTGGCTTGGATATTTTGACGATTGAAAAAGACTGGCAAGCGAGCAAGCGTTTGTCAGGAGGAAAGCCAATTCTCATTGTGGAAGGGATGTCTGTTTCGTTTCTATCTTCTACCTTGTTTGATGTGAGAATTTGCCTTTATACGGACGAGGAGACTTCGCTAGCCAGAAGATTGACGAGAGATGTTGCCCACTGCAATCGTAAAGAGGACTTTGTCAGAGCGATGGAAAAAGAGCGACGAGATCAGTATCATGCTTACTATGAAGCCTATCAAGCCCAAGCAGATATTCTCATTAACCAATCACAGAATCAGTTTGTAATAGAAAGAAATACTTATTTTTGATTTCGCCTCCCTCAATAGGGAGGTTTTTCTATAAAAAACTTGACAAATATATTAGGGGGGGGGGATATAATATATTTGTTGTTAAAATATGTTTTGCAGTCAAACGAAGGAGACGATATATGAAAAAAGCATCTATTTACATGAGCGGATTAGCCCTGGCTTCTGCATCAGCGATTGGACTTGCCGCTAATCAAGAAGTCCATGCAGATGAGCAGATGGATAAAGTCTTGGAACAGGCAATCAATGAAGCAAAAGCACAGGAAGATGTTGCAGCAGTGCTTCAAGAAGCGAAGCAAGACGTTGCTCAGCAAGAAAAAGTAGTTGCAGCAGCTCAAGCAGCAGTAGAAAAGCAACAAAAGCAAGTAGCAGACCTAGAGCAAAAGGTTCAAGAAACAGCTCAACTAGACCCTGCGGCAGTAAAAGAGCAAATTAACTCAGCAAAAGCAACTGTGGCAGCAGAAGAAGAAAAGGTTACAAATTTAGAAAAAGGATTGACTAACCTTGTCTCTGAGCAAGAAAAGCAACAGAAAGAACAAGCAGCAGTGCAACAAGCAGTGGATGCCAAAAAAGCAGAAGTAGAAGCAAGTCGCAAAAAAGTGAGCGATAACCAAGTTTCTACGGACAATCAAGCAGCCTTGACTGAGCAAAAAAATGCTCAACAGGCAGTAAAAGGTGCCCAAGCTAGTTTGACAAAAGCTGAGAAAGAACAAGCAGCAGCCCAAACAGCGTTAGATACAGCTAATCAGCAAAATAGCCAGAAGAGTCAAAAGAATGACATTCAAGTGGATCAAACGTGGCTTGATAAAGTAGAAACCTATCTAACTTTAGAAAGTGCGGATACTCGTGATTTTGACAAAATATCAGCAGCTAAAGAAGAATTGCAAACTATGGCAGCTAGCATGATTGCTAAGAATGCCTATAAAGAAGAAAAAGGATTGGATGTCAGCAAGACCTATGATCTAGCCAATCTTCCAGCAGCGATCGTAGAAGATCTATCTCACTATGCAGCGAGCCTTTTAAATCCTATTCGGAAACAATTACAAACAAATGCCTTGGTTGTAAGTCCTGATTCTGTAAAATTGGCTGACTTAGTCGTAGCAGACTATGAAGCCCATGCTGATCAATTACGAGAATCAAGTGATGGTAGCGTTTATGGATATTTTGCGGATGTCAAAACAACAGCTAATAAAGTAGGGATTCCAAGTTTAGGAAGCGATCTTCGCTTGTCAATTTCTAAGGTTTCAACCCAAGTAACTCTACAAGATCTTCATCGTATGGTCTATCAAAGCTTGGTTCAATCTGTTTTTGCCATGAAATCAGATGGAGAAGCCCTTCTTGACTTGCCAACAAGAAAATTGAAGGTAGCGCCAAAACAAGATTACATTGGGATTGATTTTTCAAATAGCAAGGACTTTAGCTTATTGCATTTCACAGGAGTTAGCCAGTCATATGTAGAGCACTCAGCAGATTATAAAGATCGTTTTGGAGTGGTCTATAATGGGACAGTTGTTGCAAACCCTTATGAAAACTCTACTGCAACTAGCGTAGATGTCACACCTCTAAAAGATACCTTAGAGAAAGCGAAACAAGCTGTAAAAGCAGCTCAAGAAGGACTTGAAAAAGCTGAACTTCGCTTGACAAATGCAAACAAGGCAGTTGCGAATTCAACGACTAGCTCAAAAGCCCAAGAGGAAGCCTTAGCAGCAGCGCAGGCAGAACTTGCTAATAAAGAAAAAGAACTAGCCCAACTGGAAGCTACGTTACAAGCAGTTACGAAACAAAGTAATGAAGTAGCTGCAAAAGTAGTAGCCGCAAAAGCAGAAGTTGAAACAGCAAAGGCTAACGTACAAAAAGCAAAAGCAGCCTTACAAGCAGCAGAAATGCTTGATCAAGATCCAACTGCAAAAGAAAAACTAGCAAAAGAACTCGAAAAAGCGAAACAAGCCTTAGCAGAGGCTGAAGAAGCGCTAGCCAAAGAAACCTTTATCCTAGAATTTTACAAGGAAATCTTGCCTAAATTTGAAGAATGGGTCAACGCACAGTTGAAACAGAAAAAAGAAGGGGAGATGACAACATATCGTCCATCACGCTATATGGCTCCGATGAACAAACAAGTATTGTCTACTAAACCTTTGAAAAAGCCTGCTTCGACAGCAAAAGCAGCTTTGCCAGCTACAGGAGAGACTTCTTCTTTCCTTAGCTTAATCGGCTTAGGTCTAGGCTTACTAGGTCTCGCTCAATACAAAAAGAAACAAGGTTAAATCATTTGACCGCCTCCCTCAATAGGGAGGTTTTTTCTTGCTCTTCAAAAAGAAAACCATTTCATCAAATTTCTTTAAAAAATTTGCGCAAAGTCCTTGCAATCTCTAGGTCTTTGTGTTATTCTACTATGGTGCCGTAAAAAAAATACGGTTGTAGCTTTGATGCAAGAGGTTGCGACACGCTCGGTTGCATTGCCACGCAATCACCTGTCGGTTTTCTTGTGGAGCTAGCCTATTATCTTAAATAGACGAAAAGGAGAAAAAGATGGCAAACAAAAAAATCCGCATCCGCTTGAAAGCGTACGAACACCGTACACTTGATACAGCAGCTGCAAAAATCGTAGAAACAGCTACTCGTACAGGTGCAGAAGTTGCAGGACCAATCCCACTTCCAACTGAACGTAGCCTCTACACAATCATTCGTGCGACTCACAAATATAAAGATTCTCGCGAACAATTTGAGATGCGTACTCACAAACGTCTAATCGACATCGTGAACCCAACTCAAAAAACAGTTGATGCATTGATGAAACTTGATTTACCAAGTGGCGTTAACGTAGAAATCAAACTTTAATCAAACACTCGCTACAACGTAGAGATGTGTCTGAGCATAAAAAACGCTCGTTAAAAACTTTTTGAAATAACTTTATAGAAAAGGAAACATTTTCTCATGACAAAAGGAATCTTAGGGAAAAAAGTGGGAATGACTCAAATCTTCACTGAAGCTGGCGAATTGATCCCTGTAACTGTTGTTGAAGCAGCTCCAAACGTTGTTCTTCAAGTAAAAACAGTTGAAACAGATGGTTACAACGCTGTTCAAGTTGGTTTTGATGACCTTCGCGAAGTATTGAGCAACAAACCTGCTAAAGGACATGTAGCTAAAGCTAACACGGCTCCTAAGCGCTTCATTCGTGAATTCAAAAACATTGAAGGCTTGGAAGTTGGATCAGAAATTACAGTTGACACTTTCGCAGCTGGAGATGTTGTTGATGTAACAGGAACTTCAAAAGGTAAAGGTTTCCAAGGTGTTATCAAACGCCACGGACAATCTCGTGGACCTATGGCTCACGGTTCTCGTTACCACCGTCGTCCTGGTTCAATGGGACCAGTTGCGCCAAACCGCGTGTTTAAAAACAAACACTTGGCAGGACGTATGGGTGGCAACCGCGTGACAATTCAAAATCTTGAAATTGCACAAGTTGTTCCAGAGAAAAACGTTATCCTTATCAAAGGTAACGTACCAGGTGCTAAGAAATCTCTTATCACGATCAAATCAGCAGTTAAAGCTGGTAAATAATAAAGAAAGGGGAAATCAGTCACAATGGCAAACGTAACATTATTTGACCAAACTGGTAAACAAGCTGGTGAAGTAGTTCTTAACGATGCAGTCTTTGGTATCGAACCAAACCAAGCAGTTGTGTTTGATGTCATCATCAGCCAACGTGCGAGCCTTCGTCAAGGAACTCACGCTGTTAAAAACCGCTCTGCAGTATCAGGTGGTGGACGCAAACCATGGCGTCAAAAAGGAACTGGACGTGCTCGTCAAGGGTCTATCCGTTCTCCACAATGGCGTGGTGGTGGTGTAGTCTTTGGACCAACTCCACGTTCATACGCTTACAAACTTCCACAAAAGGTTCGTCGTTTGGCACTTAAATCTGTTTACTCAGAAAAAGTTGCTGACAGCAAATTTGTAGCGGTTGACAGCCTTTCATTTACAGCTCCAAAAACTGCTGAATTTGCAAAAGTTCTTGCAGCACTTAGCATTGATACAAAAGTTCTTGTAATTCTTGAAGAAGGAAATGAATTCGCAGCACTTTCAGCTCGTAACCTTCCAAACGTGAAAGTTGCAACTGCTACAACTGCAAGCGTTCTTGACATTGCAAATGCAGACAAACTTCTTGTAACTCAAGCAGCTATCTCTAAAATCGAGGAGGTTCTTGCATAATGAATTTGTATGACGTAATCAAAAAGCCTGTCATCACTGAAAGCTCAATGGCTCAGCTTGAAGCAGGCAAATATGTCTTTGAAGTAGATACTCGCGCTCACAAACTTCTCATCAAACAAGCTGTTGAAGCAGCATTTGAAGGTGTAAAAGTTGCAAATGTGAACACAATCAACGTAAAACCAAAAGCAAAACGTGTTGGACGCTACACTGGTTTTACTTCTAAAACTAAAAAAGCAATCATCACGCTTACAGCTGATTCAAAAGCAATCGAGTTGTTTGCAGCTGCTGATGCAGAATAATCTAAGGAGGAAATATCGTGGGAATCAGAGTTTATAAACCAACTACAAATGGTCGCCGTAATATGACTTCTTTGGATTTTGCTGAGATCACTACTAGCACTCCAGAAAAAACTTTGCTTGTTTCATTGAAGAGCAAAGCTGGTCGTAACAACAACGGACGCATCACTGTTCGTCACCAAGGTGGCGGTCACAAACGTCACTACCGTTTGATTGACTTCAAACGTAACAAAGACGCTGTTGAAGCAGTAGTTAAAACTATCGAGTACGATCCAAACCGTTCAGCGAACATCGCACTTGTGCACTACACTGACGGTGTGAAAGCATACATCATCGCTCCAAAAGGTCTTGAAGTTGGTCAACGTATCGTTTCAGGTCCAGAAGCAGATATCAAAGTCGGAAACGCTCTTCCACTTGCAAACATTCCAGTCGGTACCCTTATCCACAACATCGAGTTGAAACCAGGTCGTGGTGGAGAGTTGGTCCGTGCAGCTGGAGCATCTGCTCAAGTATTGGGACAAGAAGGTAAATATACACTTGTTCGTCTTCAATCAGGCGAAGTTCGTATGATCCTTGGAGCTTGTCGTGCAACAGTTGGTGTTGTCGGAAACGAACAACACGGACTTGTAAACCTTGGTAAAGCGGGACGTAGCCGCTGGAAAGGTATCCGTCCAACTGTTCGCGGTTCTGTAATGAACCCGAATGATCACCCACACGGTGGTGGTGAAGGTAAAGCACCAGTTGGTCGTAAAGCACCATCTACTCCATGGGGCAAACCTGCTCTTGGACTTAAAACTCGTAACAAGAAAGCAAAATCTAACAAGCTTATCGTTCGTCGTCGCAACGAGAAATAATCTGTTACAAGTAGCATAAAACATTATCCGCCAGCTCGGTAGCCTTGCATTTGCAAGGCAGGCCGCTGTGGTACATATTTTAAAGGAGAAAACACTAAAATGGGACGCAGTCTTAAAAAAGGACCTTTCGTCGATGAGCATTTGATGAAAAAAGTTGAAGCTCAAGCAAACGACGAAAAGAAAAAAGTAATCAAAACTTGGTCACGTCGTTCAACGATCTTCCCAAGTTTCATTGGATACACAATCGCAGTTTATGACGGACGTAAACACGTACCTGTTTACATCCAAGAAGACATGGTAGGTCACAAACTTGGTGAATTTGCACCAACTCGTACTTACAAAGGTCACGCAGCTGACGATAAGAAAACACGTAGATAAGAGAGGAGAAAAACATGGCAGAAATTACTTCAGCTAAAGCAATGGCTCGTACAGTGCGCGTTTCACCTCGTAAATCTCGTCTAGTTCTTGACAATATTCGTGGTAAAAACGTCGCTGACGCAATCGCAATTTTGAAATTCACTCCAAACAAAGCTGCTGGCATTATTGAGAAAGTATTAAACTCAGCAATCGCTAACGCTGAAAACAACTTTGGTTTGGAAAAAGCAAACTTGGTAGTATCTGAAGCATACGCAAACGAAGGACCAACATTGAAACGTTTCCGTCCACGTGCGAAAGGTTCAGCTTCACCAATCAACAAACGCACAGCCCACATTACAGTGGTTGTTGCAGAAAAATAAGGAGGTAAAATCGTGGGTCAAAAAGTACATCCAATTGGTATGCGTGTCGGCATCATCCGTGACTGGGATGCCAAATGGTATGCTGAAAAAGAATACGCGGATTACCTTCATGAGGATCTTGCAATCCGCAAATTTATTCAAAAAGAATTGGCTGATGCAGCAGTTTCAACAATTGAAATTGAACGCGCAGTTAATAAAGTCATCGTTTCACTTCACACTGCAAAACCAGGTATGGTTATCGGTAAAGGTGGAGCAAACGTTGATGCACTTCGTGCAAAATTAAACAAAATGACTGGAAAACAAGTTCACATCAACATCATCGAAATCAAACAACCTGATTTGGATGCACACCTTGTTGGTGAAGGAATTGCTCGCCAATTAGAGCAACGTGTTGCTTTCCGTCGTGCTCAAAAACAAGCTATCCAACGTGCAATGCGTGCTGGAGCTAAAGGAATCAAAACTCAAGTATCTGGACGTTTGAACGGTGCTGACATCGCTCGTGCAGAAGGATATTCTGAAGGAACAGTTCCGCTTCACACACTTCGTGCGGATATCGATTACGCTTGGGAAGAAGCTCTTACAACTTACGGTAAACTTGGTGTTAAAGTATGGATCTACCGTGGTGAAGTTCTTCCTGCTCGTAAAAACACTAAAGGAGGTAAATAACCAATGTTAGTACCTAAACGTGTTAAACACCGTCGTGAATTCCGTGGAAAAATGCGCGGTGAAGCAAAAGGCGGAAAACAAGTAGATTTCGGTGAATACGGTCTTCAAGCAACAACTAGCCACTGGATCACAAACCGTCAAATCGAAGCAGCCCGTATCGCGATGACTCGTTATATGAAACGTGGTGGTAAAGTTTGGATCAAAATCTTCCCACACAAATCATACACCGCTAAAGCTATCGGGGTACGTATGGGATCTGGTAAAGGGGCACCTGAAGGTTGGGTAGCACCAGTTAAACGTGGTAAAGTGATGTTTGAAGTTGCTGGCGTTTCAGAAGAAATCGCTCGCGAAGCACTTCGTCTTGCAAGCCACAAATTGCCAGTTAAATGCAAATTCGTAAAACGTGAAGCAGAATAAGGAGAAGACATGAAACTTAATGAAGTAAAAGAATTTGTTAAAGAACTTCGTGGACTTTCTCAAGAAGAGCTCGCGAAGCGTGAAAATGAATTGAAAAAAGAATTGTTCGAACTTCGTTTCCAAGCAGCTGCTGGTCAATTAGAACAAACAGGACGCTTGAAAGAAGTGAAAAAACAAATCGCTCGTATCAAAACTGTTCAATCAGAAGTTAAATAATAGACTAGGGAAGGAGAATTTCAATGGAACGCAATAATCGTAAAGTTCTTGTCGGACGTGTCGTTTCTGACAAAATGGACAAAACAATCACAGTTGTAGTTGAAACAAAACGTAACCACCCAGTCTATGGTAAACGTATTAACTACTCTAAAAAATACAAAGCTCATGATGAAAACAACGTCGCTAAAGAAGGCGATATCGTTCGTATCATGGAAACTCGTCCGCTTTCAGCTACAAAACGTTTCCGTCTTGTAGAAGTCGTTGAAGAAGCGGTTATCATCTAATCAAACCTGAAAGGAGAAAATTGAAATGATTCAAACAGAAACTCGTTTGAAAGTTGCTGACAACAGCGGTGCTCGCGAAATCTTGACAATCAAAGTTCTTGGTGGTTCAAAACGTAAATTCGCAAGTATCGGTGATGTTATCGTAGCATCTGTAAAACAAGCAACTCCTGGTGGTGCGGTTAAAAAAGGTGACGTTGTAAAAGCAGTTATCGTACGTACTAAATCAGGTGCTCGTCGTGCTGATGGTTCATACATCAAATTTGACGAAAATGCTGCGGTTATTATCCGTGAAGATAAAACACCTCGCGGAACACGTATCTTTGGCCCAGTTGCACGCGAATTGCGTGAAGGTGGTTTCATGAAGATCGTGTCACTTGCCCCAGAAGTACTTTAATCAAAAAAACAAACGCAGTCCCCTGAAAGACATCCTTTCAGGGTGCCCTTGTGGGCGTAAGAAATAAAAGGAGAAACCAATGTTTGTAAAATCAGGCGATAAAGTTCGCGTAATCGCTGGTAAAGACAAAGGCGTTGAAGCTAAAGTCCTTACAGCTCTTCCAAAAGTCAACAAAGTTGTTGTTGAAGGTGTAAACATCGTTAAAAAACACCAAAAACCAAATAACGAATACCCTCAAGGTGCTATCGTAGAAAAAGAAGCACCAATCCATGTATCAAACGTTCAAGTTCTTGATAAAAATGGTGTTGCAGGACGTGTTGGCTACAAATTTGTAGATGGCAAAAAAGTTCGTTACAATAAAAAATCAGGCGAAGTGCTTGATTAATCACGAAGGAAAGGAGAAGTAACATGGCTAATCGTTTAAAAGAAAAATATCTTAATGAAGTAGTTCCTGCTTTGACAGAAAAATTTAACTACTCATCAGTTATGGCAGTGCCAAAAGTAGATAAGATCGTTTTGAACATGGGTGTTGGAGACGCTGTATCAAACGCTAAAAACCTTGAAAAAGCAGCTGAAGAGCTTGCTCTTATCTCAGGACAAAAACCGCTTATCACTAAAGCTAAAAAATCTATCGCCGGCTTCCGTCTTCGTGAAGGTGTTGCAATCGGTGCGAAAGTAACCCTTCGTGGCGAACGTATGTATGAGTTCTTGGATAAATTGGTTACTGTATCACTTCCACGTGTTCGTGACTTCCATGGAGTTCCAACAAAATCATTTGATGGACGTGGAAACTACACACTTGGTGTGAAAGAGCAATTGATTTTCCCAGAAATCAACTTTGATGATGTTGATAAAACTCGTGGTATGGACATCGTTATCGTAACAACTGCTAATACTGACGAAGAGTCACGCGAATTGCTTACAGGCCTTGGAATGCCTTTTGCAAAATAATATAGGAGGTAAATCTAATGGCTAAAAAATCAATGATTGCTAAGAACAAACGCCCAGCGAAGTTCTCTACGCAAGCTTACACTCGTTGCGAAAAATGTGGACGTCCACATTCAGTTTACCGCAAGTTCAAATTGTGCCGTGTTTGCTTCCGTGAATTAGCATACAAAGGACAAATCCCAGGCGTTACCAAAGCTTCTTGGTAATAATATGATATGAAGGCGTTAAAAACGCTCAGCAAAAATAGGAAGTTTAGCAAAGGTGCTTGCACCTAGATAAATTTATCTTTTTTTGCCCAGCGTTTAGCCTGAACTCAATGATAATATAGAACTAATCACTTAGTTCAAGGATGATACAACATTATCACACTAGCTGATTTGAACACGAGCTACAACCTTTGCAAAAAAGATAGAATTGCTTAGGAGCGTCACTCCTATGTCAATTCTCCTATTTTTGCGGTGGTTGTCACGCTCTTTGTATCATTGTTAACTAGCAAGTGAAAACTTCAAACTACTAGTAAGAGGAGAATCTTAAAATGGTTATGACTGACCCAATTGCAGACTTTTTGACACGCATTCGTAATGCAAACCAAGCAAAACACGAAGTGCTTGAAGTTCCTGCATCAAACATTAAAAAAGGAATTGCTGAAATTCTTAAACGTGAAGGCTTTGTAAAAAACGTTGAGTACATCGAAGATAACAAACAAGGCGTTATCCGCGTATTCTTGAAATACGGACCAAACGGTGAAAAAGTTATCACAAACTTGAAACGTGTTTCAAAACCAGGTCTTCGTGTGTACAAAAAACGTGAAGATCTTCCAAAAGTTCTTAACGGACTTGGAATTGCAATCCTTTCAACTTCTGAAGGCTTGTTGACTGATAAAGAAGCACGCCAAAAGAATGTTGGTGGTGAAGTAATCGCCTACGTTTGGTAAGATTCTAGCTTCCAAATTCGTCATGATTCGTCGTTATTGCCTTTTGCCGTACGTCAGTACTGCCTGCAAGGCAATGCCTAGACTCATTTAGAATTTGAAACCTAGATGATATAATGAGTATTACGGGCACTGCAAGATTGATTATCTATTTTGCAAAGTCCGAGTTCTGATTATTTATCAAAAACTAGAAAGCTAATTGAGCACGGGCTAAAGCCAGTGTGAAAAAGATAAAATTTACTCCAGTCCCGAAGGACTGTTCACAATTTTCCTATTTTCACTTCGGCTTTTAAACGCCCTTTGCATCTTAGCTTCCCCGTGAAAACTAGCCGAATCGGCTTGATAATCTAACAGGAGAAAGAAAAACATGTCACGTATTGGTAATAAAGTGATTACATTGCCTGCTGGTGTTGAATTGACAAACAAGGACAATGTGGTAACTGTAAAAGGACCTAAAGGAGAGCTTACTCGTGAGTTCTCTAAAGATATTGAAATCCGTGTGGAAGGTACAGAAGTAACTCTTCACCGTCCAAACGATTCTAAAGAAATGAAAACAATCCACGGAACAACTCGTGCCCTTTTGAACAACATGGTTGTTGGTGTATCAGAAGGATTCAAGAAAGAACTTGAAATGCGTGGGGTTGGATACCGTGCACAACTTCAAGGGACAAAACTTGTTTTGGCTGTTGGTAAATCTCATCCAGACGAAGTTGAAGCTCCTGCAGGTATTACATTTGAACTTCCAAACCCAACTACAATCGTAGTTAGCGGAATTTCAAAAGAAGTAGTTGGTCAAACAGCTGCTTACGTTCGTAGCTTGCGTGCTCCAGAACCATACAAAGGTAAAGGTATCCGCTACGTTGGTGAATTCGTTCGCCGTAAAGAAGGTAAAACAGGTAAATAATATGGATTGGTTGATTTTTCAACCTTTTCAATCCATGTATTTAATCTGTGCATAAGCACACGAAAAAAATTAAGAGGTGAATATTGTGATTTCGAAACCAGATAAAAATAAAATCCGCCAAAAACGCCACAAACGTGTACGCGGAAAACTCTCTGGAACTGCTGATCGCCCACGTTTGAACGTATTTCGTTCTAATACAGGCATCTACGCTCAAGTAATTGATGACGTAGCGGGTGTAACGCTCGCAAGCGCTTCAACTCTTGACAAAGAAGTTTCAAAAGGAACTAAAACTGAACAAGCCGTTGTTGTTGGTAAACTAGTTGCTGAACGTGCAGTTGCTAAAGGTATTACTGAAGTGGTGTTCGACCGCGGTGGATATCTATATCACGGACGTGTAAAAGCTTTGGCTGATGCAGCTCGTGAAAACGGATTGAAATTCTAATAGGGAGGACACTAAAAAATGGCATTTAAAGACAATGCAGTTGAACTTGAAGAACGCGTAGTTGCGATTAACCGCGTTACAAAAGTTGTTAAAGGTGGACGTCGTCTTCGCTTTGCAGCTCTTGTAGTTGTAGGAGATCGTAACGGTCGTGTAGGTTTTGGTACTGGTAAAGCTCAAGAAGTACCAGAAGCTATCCGTAAAGCGGTAGAAGATGCGAAGAAAAACTTGATTGAAGTACCAATGGTTGGAACAACAATTCCTCACGAAGTAACATCTGAATTTGGTGGAGCTCGTGTATTGTTGAAACCAGCTGTAGAAGGGGCTGGAGTTGCTGCGGGTGGTGCGGTTCGTGCCGTTATCGAGTTGGCAGGTGTAGCTGATATTACTTCTAAATCACTTGGTTCTAACACTCCAATCAACATCGTTCGCGCAACTGTTGAAGGATTGAAACAATTGAAACGTGCTGAAGAAGTTGCTGCCCTTCGTGGTATTTCAGTTTCTGACTTGGCTTAAGAAGGGGGATAACATGGCTCAAATTAAAATTACTTTGACTAAGTCTCCAATCGGACGCATTCCGTCACAACGTAAAACTGTTGTAGCACTTGGACTTGGCAAATTGAACAGCTCAGTTATCAAAGAAGATAACGCTGCAATCCGTGGTATGATCACAGCAGTATCTCACTTGGTAACCGTTGAAGAAGTAAAATAAGACAAAACGCAAATCTTTCATTTTGTAGTTGAGTCCTGACAAGATTGATTTTCTAATCAATACTTGTATATTTCAAAAAATAAACACAGGACGAAGTCGCTTAGAGAAATCTTTGCGACTTACTGTCCATTCGTATAGGCGAGTTTTTAGGTTGAGGCCTTACCCAGCCTAAAGGCGCTAGCATTTTACACATAAGGAGAAAGAAAAAATGAAACTTCATGAATTGCAACCTGCTGCAGGTTCTCGTAAAACTCGTAACCGTGTTGGTCGTGGTACATCATCAGGTAACGGTAAAACATCTGGACGTGGACAAAAAGGTCAAAAAGCTCGTAGCGGTGGCGGAGTACGTCTAGGCTTCGAGGGTGGACAAACTCCATTGTTCCGTCGTCTTCCAAAACGTGGATTCACAAATATCAATGCTAAAGAATACGCAATTGTAAACCTTGATCAATTGAACGTATTTGAAGATGGTGCTGAAGTAACACCAGTTGTTTTGGTGGAATCAGGTATCGTTAAAGCTGAAAAATCAGGAATCAAAATTCTTGGTAACGGTGAATTGACTAAGAAATTGACTGTGAAAGCAGCTAAATTCTCTAAATCAGCTGAAGAAGCTATCACTGCTAAAGGTGGTTCAGTTGAAGTCATCTAAGAGAGGTGACATATGTTTTTTAAATTATTAAAAGATGCCTTAAAAATTAAGCAAGTACGCTCAAAAATCTTCTTTACTCTATTCATCATTTTTGTCTTTCGTATGGGGACAAACATCACTGTACCAGGGGTGAATGCAAAGAGTTTAGAAGCTCTAAGTGGGCTATCTTTCTTGAATATGTTAAGTCTTGTATCGGGAAATGCGATGAAAAATTTCTCAGTCTTTGCACTGGGAGTGAGTCCCTACATTACAGCTTCTATCGTTGTCCAGCTCTTGCAGATGGATATCGTACCGAAGTTTGTAGAGTGGGGCAAGCAAGGTGAGGTTGGCCGTAGAAAGCTCAATCAAGCAACTCGTTACATTGCTTTAATCCTAGCCTTTGTACAATCGATTGGGATTACGGCTGGTTTTCATACGTTATCAAGTGCGAAATTAGTCGCAACTCCAAACTGGCAGACCTATTTGTTGATTGGCTCTATCTTGACCACAGGTTCAATGATTGTGACATGGTTAGGTGAGCAAATTACAGATAAGGGATATGGAAATGGTGTTTCTATGATTATCTTTGCTGGGATTGTTTCTGCAATTCCAGGCATGATTAAAGGAATCTATGAAGATTACTTTGTCAATGTCCCAAGTGATCGTATTAATTCTTCTATTATCTTTGTCAGCATTTTAGTGATTGCTGTCTTGTTGATTATTTATTTCACAACATTCGTGCAACAAGCAGAATACAAAATTCCAATCCAATATACAAAACGGGCACAAGGAGCACCTTCTAGTTCCTATCTTCCATTGAAGGTCAATCCAGCAGGAGTGATTCCTGTTATCTTTGCAAGTTCGATTACAGCTGCTCCAGCTGCTATCTTACAATTCTTGCGTTCAACTGGACATGATGGACAATGGGTGCGGACTATTCAAGACTTATTTGCAACGACAACTCCAAGTGGAATTGCGATGTATGCACTCTTGATTATTCTATTTACATTCTTTTATACATTTGTACAGATTAATCCTGAAAAAACAGCGGAAAATCTTCAAAAGAGTGGTGCGTATATCCATGGCGTTCGTCCTGGTAAGGGAACTGAGGAGTATATGTCGAAACTCCTTCGTCGCTTAGCGACAGTAGGATCTCTTTTCCTAGGTTTTATTTCGATTTTACCGATTGTCGCAAAAGATGTCTTTGGATTATCAGATGCGATTGCTCTTGGTGGTACTAGTCTTTTGATTATTATCTCAACAGGTATTGAAGGAATGAAACAACTAGAAGGCTATCTCCTAAAACGGAAATACACTGGTTTTATGGAAGCAGAGTAAATAAATGTGAAATAGCAGTGCTGTGGATTCACGAGAATCCCAGCCTTCTATTTTGTTTTTAAAGAAATTTATTCTATACGAATAGGTTTCTTTAAAAACAAAATAAGGAGAACAATCATGAATCTTTTGATTATGGGTTTGCCAGGTGCTGGTAAAGGAACTCAAGCAGCTAAAATTGTTGAACAATTCAATGTTGCTCATATCTCAACTGGAGATATGTTCCGTGCAGCTATGGCGAACCAAACAGAGATGGGTGTACTTGCCAAGTCTTATATTGACAAGGGTGAACTCGTACCAGATGAAGTGACAAATGGTATTGTGAAAGAGCGTTTAGCTCAAGATGATATCAAAGAACACGGTTTCTTGCTAGATGGTTACCCACGTACGATTGATCAGGCACACGCTTTAGATGAAACACTAGCTAGCCTTGGTATTGACCTTGAAGGGGTTATCAATATTCAAGTGGACCCAGCGAGTCTATTGGAGCGTTTGAGCGGTCGTATCATCCATAAAGAAACAGGTGAGACCTTCCATAAAGTCTTCAATCCACCAGCTGGGGATTATAATGAAGATGATTATTACCAACGAGAAGATGATAAGCCAGAGACTGTTAAACGTCGCTTGGATGTGAATATTGCACAAGGTGAGCCGATTATTGAACATTACCGTGCCAAAGGTCTAGTTCATGATATAGAAGGCAATCAAGAAATTGAGGCAGTCTTTGCAGATATCGAAAAAGTCCTTACAAAATTGCAATAAAAGCGGTTTTCCTACTTGCATTAGTGGCAAAGTAGTGGTAAAATGAATTAGTCTGACTTATAATTGTTACCTCTGTATAGAGAGGTACGAATCGAAATTTAGGGAGGTACTTTTGCGTGGCAAAAGACGATGTGATTGAAGTAGAAGGTAAGGTAGTCGATACCATGCCAAATGCTATGTTTACGGTTGAACTTGAAAATGGACATCAGATTTTAGCAACAGTTTCTGGTAAAATTCGTAAAAACTATATTCGTATTTTAGCGGGAGATCGTGTTACTGTGGAAATGAGTCCATACGACTTGACACGTGGACGTATCACTTACCGCTTTAAATAGTCGAAAAAATTGGAGGGATAAGAAATGAAAGTAAGACCATCGGTCAAACCAATTTGCGAATACTGCAAAGTTATTCGTCGTAATGGTCGTGTTATGGTAATTTGCCCAGCAAATCCAAAACACAAACAACGTCAAGGATAATTTAGAAAGGAGAAAACATGGCTCGTATTGCTGGAGTTGACATTCCAAATGACAAACGTGTAGTCGTATCACTTACTTATGTGTACGGTATCGGTCTTCCAACTTCTAAGAAAATTCTTGCAGCAGCAGGAATCTCAGAAGATATTCGTGTAAAAGATTTGACATCTGATCAAGAAGACGCTATTCGTCGTGAAGTAGATGCAATCAAAGTTGAAGGTGACCTTCGTCGTGAAGTAAACTTGAACATCAAACGTTTGATGGAAATCGGTTCATACCGTGGTATTCGTCACCGTCGTGGACTTCCTGTCCGTGGACAAAATACCAAAAATAACGCTCGCACTCGTAAAGGTAAAGCTGTTGCGATTGCAGGTAAGAAAAAATAAAATAGGAGGTAAAAAAATTGGCTAAACCAACACGTAAACGTCGTGTGAAAAAGAATATCGAATCTGGTATCGCTCATATTCACGCTACATTTAATAACACTATTGTTATGATTACTGATGTGCATGGTAATGCAATTGCTTGGTCATCAGCTGGTGCCCTTGGTTTCAAAGGTTCTCGTAAATCTACACCATTTGCGGCTCAAATGGCATCTGAAGCAGCTGCTAAATCAGCACAAGAACACGGTCTTAAATCAGTTGAAGTTACTGTAAAAGGTCCAGGTTCAGGTCGTGAGTCTGCTATTCGTGCTCTTGCTGCCGCTGGTCTTGAAGTAACAGCAATTCGTGATGTGACTCCTGTGCCACACAATGGTGCTCGTCCTCCAAAACGTCGCCGTGTATAATTCAGAATCTTACACTGCTTTTCGTTTAAGAGGGAGTAACTAAATGATTGAGTTTGAAAAACCAAATATAACAAAAATTGATGAAAATAAAGATTATGGCATGTTTGTAGTAGAACCACTTGAACGTGGTTATGGTACAACGCTTGGAAACTCTCTTCGTCGTGTCCTTCTTGCTTCCCTACCAGGAGCAGCCGTGACTTCTATCAATATTGAAGGAGTCCTACACGAATTTGATACAGTTCCAGGTGTCCGTGAAGACGTGATGCAAATTATTTTGAACGTTAAGGGCATTGCTGTTAAATCTTACGTCGATGACGAAAAGACAATTGAACTTGATGTTGAAGGCCCAGCAGAAATCACTGCCGGAGATATTTTGACAGATAGCGATATTGAAATTGTAAACCCTGATCATTATCTCTTTACTATTAGCGAAGGAGCACGCTTTAAAGCAGTCATGACAGTCAATACTGGTCGTGGTTATGTTCCAGCAGATGAAAATAAAGCAGATGATGCACCAGTGGGAACACTTGCGGTAGATGCAATCTATACGCCAGTGAAAAAAGTTAATTACCAAGTTGAGCCAGCTCGTGTTGGTAGCAATGATG
This sequence comes from Streptococcus pneumoniae, assembly GCA_040719455.1. Lineage (NCBI taxonomy): Bacteria > Bacillati > Bacillota > Bacilli > Lactobacillales > Streptococcaceae > Streptococcus > Streptococcus pneumoniae. Next base: position 1,829,257 of record JBFDTN010000001.1, read on the forward strand.
GTTTTGACAAACTAACCCTTGAAATCATGACTGACGGGACAATTATCCCTGAGGATGCTCTAGGACTTTCTGCGCGTATTTTGACAGAACATTTGGATCTCTTTACAGACTTGACAGAAGTAGCAAAAGCGACTGATGTGATGAAAGAGGTTGATAAGTCATCAGATGATCGTATCTTAGATCGCACGATTGAAGAATTGGATCTATCTGTTCGCTCATACAACTGTTTGAAACGTGCCGGAATCAACACTGTCTTTGATTTGACAGAAAAATCTGAGCCTGAAATGATGAAAGTAAGAAATCTAGGTCGTAAGAGTCTTGAAGAAGTCAAAGTTAAATTGGCGGATCTTGGCCTTGGACTAAAAAACGATAAATAAAGGAGGAATACATGGCTTACCGTAAACTAGGACGTACTAGCTCACAACGTAAAGCAATGCTTCGCGATTTGACTACGGATTTGATTATCAACGAATCTATCGTAACAACTGAAGCTCGTGCGAAAGAAATCCGTAAAACCGTTGAAAAAATGATCACTCTAGGTAAACGTGGTGATTTGCATGCTCGTCGTCAAGCAGCAGCGTTTGTACGTAACGAAATTGCATCAGAAAACTACGATGAAGCAGCTGATAAATACACATCAACAACTGCTCTTCAAAAATTGTTCTCTGAATTAGCGCCTCGTTATGCAGAGCGTAACGGTGGATACACTCGTATCCTTAAAACAGAACCACGTCGTGGTGATGCTGCCCCAATGGCAATCATTGAACTTGTATAAGATCATCAATTTTGTTGAGTGTTATGATGATGGAATGTTGTGGCATTCTTAGTCTAGCTCTGGTCTACCGCTGGGGGAACCCAGCGGGAACACTCATCATAAAGATCACAAGCAGACGCTTGTTTACGAAATTGCTTTTAAGAAAAACAATTTCGTAAGCAGGCGTTTTTAGGGCACTTTGTCAACTGTAGTGGGTAGATGAGAATCTAAACCCTAGAGAGGATCTTATTGTTCCTCTCTTTTTTGATGTTTAAGGTGATGAGAATTTTAGTTTTAAAGTTACTAAAATTTCTAAAACCAAAAGCTTGTCGTTTGATGTCTTTGATAAGTTTGTTGGTAGCTTCTAGCTTAGCATTAGAATAGGGAGGCTCTAAAGCATTCCTAATATATTTCTTGTATCGTAGAAAAGTCTTGAAGACTTTCTTAAAAGGTGGATTAACAAGCTTTATAGTATCTTCCATAAGTGAAAAAAAGTGAAGGCTATTCTTTTCTTGAAAGTGGAATAAGAGGAGCTGATAGAGGTCGTAATAGAATTGAAATTCATCTGAGAATTTAAGCGCTATATCTACGATTTCTTTAGGTGTTCTCGTTTCACGTAGTGTCCGCGAATAGAAGAGTTTATCAGAGAGCTTGCGGCTGTCTTTGTGGAGTATTCGCCAGTGATTCTTCAAGATACGGTAAGGTAATGACTGCTTATCAAACTGCTTCATAATGGCGATTCTAGTTGCCATCATGGCACGATTGAGATGTTGGATGATATGGAAGCGATCGAGGACAATTTTGGCATTAGGAAAGAGCAGCTTGATGATGGGAATGTAAGCTCCCGACATGTCTAGGGTGACGACTTTAACATCCTTTCTAGCTTCTTTAGAATATTTATAGAAATAGTTTTTGATGGTAGTTTGCCGATTATTCTCAAGGATAGCAATGATCTTTTTCGTCTTGTAATCCTGAGCAATGAAGGCTAGTTTTCCCTTGTTTCTAGAGAATTCATCCCAAGATAGGATATCAGGAAGTCTTGAGTAGTCTTCTTTGAAGGAGAATTTAGTCAGCTTTCGCTGTACGGTAGAGACAGACACGTGGTTCTTCTTAGTGATATCAGAGTTCGTTAGTCTTTCCGTATGTAGTTGAGTGATTTTGTCCCAGATAGGTTGAGAAATTTGATGATGTTTCTTGACGAGAGGCGTTTGAGCTACGGATACACGTAGACAACACTTGCATTTAAAGCGTCGTTTTCTAAGTTTTAGAAGAGTAGGAAATCCTTGAAGATCAAGAATAGGAATCGAGTATTCTCGTTGGAAGTCATACTTTATCATTTTTCCCTGGCAGTGAGGACAAGAAGGAGAAGGATAATCTAAGGTTGCTTGAAGGAGGATATGGGATTTAATCTTGTAAGCAGAAGTGATCGTGATATTTTTATCTTTTATTCCGATAAGATTTGTGGTATTATTAAGTCGTTCCATATGATTCTTTCTAATGAGTAGTTTGGTTGCTTTTCATGATAGATTATATGGGACTTTTTTTCTACACTGAAAAAGCCCTGTAATCTCTTCAGTGGGAGTTACCCACTACAGAAATTATAGAACCCGTTTTTAGCTATCCAAAAGGAAAAATGCTAGTCTACTACAATTATATTTGCTATAATATAAAAAATGAGTTTTTGGAGCAATCTATGGAGAGATCACTGGAATTATTATATCAGCGCTATACAGAAGCATTGAAGGAAGAAACAGAGCTATTTATCGGTATTGAATTAGAATTTCCTATTGTTAATTGTAAAGGTCAAGCTACGGATATCCGAGTAAGTCAGCAGTTGATGGGATTTTTAGCAGAAACACTGAATTTTGTGATTGAAAAAAGAGATCGACAAGGAAATCCGATTCAGCTTTCCTGCCCAAAAACAGGAGATTGCTTATTGTTTGAAGTATCTTATAATATTTTAGAATTTGCATTTGGAAAAGCAAAAGTTATTCAGGAAGTTGAAGAACGTTTTGAACAGTACCTCAAGATTATACAGTCGTATTTACGCTCGTATGAGCACGAATTGCAAGGCTGGGGAATTCATCCTCAGTGGCAGCAAAATGACAATCGTCCGGTGTCCTCGCCTCGTTACGAGATGCTGATGCATTATTTAGCATTATCGAAGTCTCTAGATAACCCTTTTCTTCATCCTTATCCTCAATACGGAGCATTCATTTGTGGCAGTCAGGTTCAATTGGATGTCACAAAAACAAATTATCTCAGAGTTATAAATGCGTTTAACCAGATTGAGCCAGCAAAAGCCTTTTTGTTTGCCAATTCTACTTTTGAGCCTTCAGAATGGACGACAAATGTAGCACGTGATCTGTTTTGGGAAGAGTCTATGCATGGTATTTTCTCTGAAAATGTTGGTGTCTTTCCTTATGATTTTCAAACAGAGAGTGAATTTTTTGATTATCTGAATCAATCAGCTATTTTTACAGCGCATCGAGATGGTGAAAGCTACTATTTTTACCCAATTCAGGTAAAAGATTATTTGAAGCAAGATAAAATAGAAGCTTTTAGCCTAACAGGTCAGAAGACTTTGATTAAGCCCTCTGAGAAGGATTTTTCAACGCATCGGAGTTACCAGTATCAAGACTTAACAACGCGAGGCACAGTTGAATTTCGCAGTGTTTGTACGCAAAATTTTGAGCTGACTTTTTCTTCTGCCGCTTTTCATCTTGGATTATTAGTCGAATTAGAGAAATTAGAAAGCTTATTGCGAGAGTCTTTCTTTTTCCAAAGATATGGAAGAGAGTATCGACAGTTACGCCGTAAGTTTGCCCAACCATTAGACGTGGAGGAACAGAAAGCCATTGTTCAATTTTCCAAAGAATTGTTGCAATTAAGTAGAAAAGGATTGGAGCAGAGACATCAAGGAGAAGAAATGTATTTATATCCTTTATTTGATCAAGTAGGATCTAAATTTGAAGGAGTACTGTATAATATTGTTGCTTTTAGAAAGTGAATTTTTTTCTTAAATACAACTGAAGAAGACCATAAAACTAGAAACCAGAACTTCTATCGATAGAAGTTCTGGTTTTTTAGTAGTCAGGAATTTTTAGGCTCAGATTCTTTTTTAAAGTCAGCATTATTATTGTCTCTACTTGTTTATGTATGAAATATGATGTATTTGAATGGAAACAATAAGAAAAAGACAGTTGGATATCCATCTGCCTTTCTTAATGTTATAGTCCGTACGGGATTCGAACCCGTGTTACCGCCGTGAAAAGGCGGTGTCTTAACCCCTTGACCAACGGACCATGTATGTATATAATACCGTAAAAACTATTAGAAGTCAAGCCCTAAAACTCTAAATGTGGAAGAAATTTATAATTTTTCTAAAAATATAAGTTTTCCCCCGTTGTAAAATGAAGTGCAACAGAAAAAGACATGTTTATCTGATATACTAAAGTTGCGAAACAAAGTATAGAAAGATAGATAAACATGTCCACTACTGATTGTACCACAAAACGTTCTTATAAGCATCTGACAGCTGGTCAGAGAGGGAAAATTCAGGCTTGGTTGTCTGATGGTCATTCCATGGCTGAGATTGCTCGTAGAATAGGCGTTCACCGTTCCAGCATCTCACGCGAGATTAAGCGTGGCTCTGTCCAGCAAGTCAAGAAAGTCAATGGTAAACTCGTTTATTTTCAGGACTATTTCGATGAGACAGCCCAAAATCTGGCTGAAAAGAGGCGGGAGGCTGTTTACTGTCTGAAACTTGAAAAGGTCTCAGAGTCTTTCCTAACCGCCTTTACGGAGGCCATGTTGGCTCAGCCAAGAATTCATAGTGTCGATACCTTTATTCATGCCTATAAGCAGGACAATCCTGATGAGCTAGTTCCCAGCACTAAAACCATGTACACCTATATTCATCAAGGATTACTGGCAGTTAAGCCTATTGACTTACCTCGTGCCATGCGACTAAAACCAAAGGTCAAGAAGCGTACATCAACTAAGAAGCATTTGGGGACTTCCATTGAGGAACGCCTAGAAGAAATCAATAATCGTTCTGAGTTTGGACATTGGGAGATTGACTCTGTCCTTGGATTGAAAACAGCTGGAGAGCCATCTATCCTGACCCTGATTGAACGCAAGACACGCTACGCGATCACCGTCTATCTGGCTGGGAAGAAGGCGGAGTATGTGAACGAAGCCGTGTCTCAACTCCTTAAGGAGTACCCCATCAAATCCATCACAGCGGATAACGGGGCGGAGTTTGCGACTCTGAGTCAATTAGAAGGGGTTTAGGTGTACTATGCTCATGCCTATTCCTCACACGAACGAGGCACCAATGAGAACTTTAATGGCTTGCTTAGGGAGTTTATCCCAAAAGGTAAATCGCTCAAATTCATCACAGCTGAGAGCTTAGCTACGGCTACCTCAGCCATCAACCAGAGACCAAGAAGATTATTAGGCTATCAGTCTGCCAAAACTCTGCTTGGGATAGCCCAAGCAGCCTAATACCAAACTCAACTTTACATCAGATACACACTGTTGCACTTAACTTGACAATTCGGCAAATATAAGTTTTGACACAAATAATTCATCTTTTTAGATTGTTAGCATGGTGTAAGATAGATTAAAAGGACTCTCAGATGTTTTATAAAAAATAGAAACTTTTTGTGTTATTTAGATTAGATAGTTGAGCAGATAAGTAAAAAATTTTAATTTTTAAATGTCAGTGAATTAGCACAAAAGTTAATGAATTTTTAAGAAAAGTACCTTATAAAAATTTTAGAGATTCGTTTAATTATATTTCGTAGTTTTATGAATATGAAAGCAAAAAGAATATAGACACTGTCATATTCAAGACAAAGATAACATATAGCTAAAAGGTTTAAGCTACATGCCAACAAAAGCAGATCTGATTGTATAGACTAATGAATCTTCGGAGTATATTGACTCACACGTTACCTCACTCTATGAAACAGGCACTATGCCAGCTTCTTCAGAAGATGAGTCATCCAGTACCCCCCCCGCATTATCCTATGATGAAATCAAGTCAAAAATGGAAGAAAATTAAGGATTAAATTGAGTTCTTGTAATAGAACTCAATTTTTTTGATATCTGAAATGACTCATTATGCGCCTGTATTGTCAGTTTTATCTAATTCAAGAGACTAGACAGCTGAATTTTCAGTCTATATAGGGAAAAGTCATTCAAAGCATTTCATTCTCTGCTAGACTATATACAGAGAGGAAAGGAGGCTGAAGGCTATGGAGGATTTCGGGAAGGTTTATAGAAAAGTACGAGGTATCGTCATGAGATGTAGAAAGGATTACTATGTCCATCTATGGGAGTTAGGTGATTGGGACCAAGAAGGAATGCTAGTCCTGTATCAATTATTGAGTCAACACCTAGACTTGGAAGACAGTAGATTGTATGTGTATTATAAGACCAAGTTCCGTAATCATGTCTTAGATGTGATTCGGAAACAAGAAAGCCAGAAAAGGAGATTAGATAGAATGTCGTATGAAGAAGTAAGTGAAGTAGGACATAGATTACATACAGGAGGCTTACTCCCTGATGAAGCCTATCTACTAAAAGACCAACTCAGCCGTTATCGCTCAGGACTCACCCCAGACTTACAAGAGCAGTACGACCGCTTACTCGCCGATGAACGATTTAAAGGACGCCGCAAACTCTTACGAGACTTACGCATCCATTTAAGAGACTGGGAGTAAAAGCACCCTCACTATAGAGCGTATCTACAATACAAAAACTAAAAAGAACAGGAACATAGAGAAAAAGGAGAAAGTATGAACACATATAAGAGACATAAAGGGAGCTATCTTGGCTATTATTACAAAAGCGGACTTCATTTACGGATGGATTATGAGAGTTATCAAGTCCATGTAGAAAAAATCTTGGAAATAAGTAAAAAAAGTTCAGAAGAGGGAGGGGTATAGAAAATATTTTAAAATAGAGAAAAACACCTTATCAATCAAAAAAGGATTAAAAAAAGTAATAAAAAAATCAAAAAAAACGAAAAAAAGTGTTGACAAAGAAATGGATAGGTGATATACTAAGATAGTTGTCGCGAGAGAGCGACAAAGACCTTTGAAAACTGAACAAGACGAACCAATGTGCAGGGCGACTGAGGAGACTCAGTCAGTCAAACACAAGAAACAATAAATCTGTCAGCGAGACAGAAGTGAGTGAGAGCTCAAACTTTATATGAGAGTTTGATCCTGGCTCAGGACGAACGCTGGCGGCGTGCCTAATACATGCAAGTAGAACGCTGAAGCTTGGTGCTTGCACCGAGCGGAGGAGTTGCGAACGGGTGAGTAACGCGTAGGTAACCTGCCTGGTAGCGGGGGATAACTATTGGAAACGATAGCTAATACCGCATAACAGTGCTTACTGCATGGTAAGCATTTGAAAGGTGCAATTGCACCACTACCAGATGGACCTGCGTTGTATTAGCTAGTTGGTGGGGTAACGGCTCACCAAGGCGACGATACATAGCCGACCTGAGAGGGTGATCGGCCACACTGGGACTGAGACACGGCCCAGACTCCTACGGGAGGCAGCAGTAGGGAATCTTCGGCAATGGGGGCAACCCTGACCGAGCAACGCCGCGTGAGTGAAGAAGGTTTTCGGATCGTAAAGCTCTGTTGTAAGAGAAGAATGTTAGTGGGAGTGGAAAATCTGCTAAGTGACGGTATCTTACCAGAAAGGGACGGCTAACTACGTGCCAGCAGCCGCGGTAATACGTAGGTCCCGAGCGTTGTCCGGATTTATTGGGCGTAAAGCGAGCGCAGGCGGTTAGATAAGTCTGAAGTTAAAGGCTGTGGCTTAACCATAGTACGCTTTGGAAACTGTTTAACTTGAGTGCAGAAGGGGAGAGTGGAATTCCATGTGTAGCGGTGAAATGCGTAGATATATGGAGGAACACCGGTGGCGAAAGCGGCTCTCTGGTCTGTAACTGACGCTGAGGCTCGAAAGCGTGGGGAGCGAACAGGATTAGATACCCTGGTAGTCCACGCCGTAAACGATGAGTGCTAGGTGTTGGGTCCTTTCCGGGACTCAGTGCCGCAGCTAACGCATTAAGCACTCCGCCTGGGGAGTACGACCGCAAGGTTGAAACTCAAAGGAATTGACGGGGGCCCGCACAAGCGGTGGAGCATGTGGTTTAATTCGAAGCAACGCGAAGAACCTTACCAGGTCTTGACATCCCAGTGACCGTCCTAGAGATAGGATTTTTCTTCGGAACACTGGTGACAGGTGGTGCATGGTTGTCGTCAGCTCGTGTCGTGAGATGTTGGGTTAAGTCCCGCAACGAGCGCAACCCTTATTGTTAGTTGCCATCATTCAGTTGGGCACTCTAGCGAGACTGCCGGTAATAAACCGGAGGAAGGTGGGGATGACGTCAAATCATCATGCCCCTTATGACCTGGGCTACACACGTGCTACAATGGCTGGTACAACGAGTCGCAAGTCGGTGACGGCAAGCTAATCTCTTAAAGCCAGTCTCAGTTCGGATTGTAGGCTGCAACTCGCCTACATGAAGTCGGAATCGCTAGTAATCGCGGATCAGCACGCCGCGGTGAATACGTTCCCGGGCCTTGTACACACCGCCCGTCACACCACGAGAGTTTGTAACACCCGAAGTCGGTGAGGTAACCGTAAGGAGCCAGCCGCCTAAGGTGGGATAGATGATTGGGGTGAAGTCGTAACAAGGTAGCCGTATCGGAAGGTGCGGCTGGATCACCTCCTTTCTAAGGAAAAAGGAACTGTATATTGGTCGTCATGTTTAGTTTTGAGAGGTCTTGTGGGGCCTTAGCTCAGCTGGGAGAGCGCCTGCTTTGCACGCAGGAGGTCAGCGGTTCGATCCCGCTAGGCTCCATACAACTCGAGAGAGTTGTAGAGATTTGCACATTGAAAATTGAATATCTATATCAAATAGTAACAAGAAAATAAACCGAAAACGCTGTGAATTAATGAGTTTTCTAATTTGAAAGAATTAGGTTAAATAAGGTTAAGTTAATAAGGGCGCACGGTGGATGCCTTGGCACTAGGAGCCGAAGAAGGACGTGACTAACGACGAAATTCCTTGGGGAGCTGTAAGTAAGCAATGATCCAGGGGTGTCCGAATGGGGGAACCCAACATGTAATGCATGTTATCCATGACTGTTAAGGTCATGAGAAGGAAGACGCAGTGAACTGAAACATCTAAGTAGCTGCAGGAAGAGAAAGCAAAAGCGATTGCCTGAGTAGCGGCGAGCGAAACGGCAGGAGGGCAAACCGAAGAGTTTACTCTTCGGGGTTGTAGGACTGCAATGTGGACTCAGATTTTGTAGAAGAATCTACTGGGAAGTAGAGCCAAAGAGAGTAAGAGCCTCGTATTCGAAACAGAGTCTGTACCTAGCAGAATCCTGAGTACGGCGGGACACGCGAAATCCCGTCGGAATCTGGGAGGACCATCTCCCAACCCTAAATACTCCCTAGTGACCGATAGTGAACCAGTACCGTGAGGGAAAGGTGAAAAGCACCCCGGGAGGGGAGTGAAATAGAACCTGAAACCGTGTGCCTACAACAAGTTCGAGCCCGTTAATGGGTGAGAGCGTGCCTTTTGTAGAATGAACCGGCGAGTTATGATATGATGCGAGGTTAAGTTGAAGAGACGGAGCCGTAGGGAAACCGAGTCTGAATAGGGCGGATTAGTATCATGTTATAGACCCGAAACCATGTGACCTACCCATGAGCAGGTTGAAGGTGCGGTAAAACGCACTGGAGGACCGAACCAGGGCACGTTGAAAAGTGCTTGGATGACTTGTGGGTAGCGGAGAAATTCCAAACGAACTTGGAGATAGCTGGTTCTCTCCGAAATAGCTTTAGGGCTAGCGTCGATGTTAAGTCTCTTGGAGGTAGAGCACTGTTTGGGTGAGGGGTCCATCCCGGATTACCAATCTCAGATAAACTCCGAATGCCAACGAGATATAATCGGCAGTCAGACTGCGAGTGCTAAGATCCGTAGTCGAAAGGGAAACAGCCCAGACCACCAGCTAAGGTCCCAAAATAATTGTTAAGTGGAAAAGGATGTGGGGTTGCACAGACAACTAGGATGTTAGCTTAGAAGCAGCTATTCATTCAAAGAGTGCGTAATAGCTCACTAGTCGAGTGACCCTGCGCCGAAAATGTACCGGGGCTAAAACAATTTACCGAAGCTGTGGATTACCTAATAGGTAATGGTAGGAGAGCGTTCTATGTGTGGTGAAGGTGTACCGTGAGGAGCGCTGGAACGCATAGAAGTGAGAATGCCGGTATGAGTAGCGAAAGATGGGTGAGAATCCCATCCACCGTAAGACTAAGGTTTCCAGGGGAAGGCTCGTCCGCCCTGGGTTAGTCGGGACCTAAGGAGAGACCGAAAGGTGTATCCGATGGCCAACAGGTTGATATTCCTGTACTAGAGTATGAAGTGATGGAGGGACGCAGAAGGCTAACTCAACCAGACGAATGGAAGTGTCTGGCTAAGTAGTGAGGCGTGGTATGAGTCAAATGCTTATACCTATAACGTTGAGCTGTGATGGGGAGCGAAGATTAGTAGCGAAGTGAGTGATGTCACACTGCCAAGAAAAGCTTCTAGCGATGTATCATACTCTACCCGTACCGCAAACCGACACAGGTAGTCGAGGCGAGTAGCCTCAGGTGAGCGAGAGAACTCTCGTTAAGGAACTCGGCAAAATGACCCCGTAACTTCGGGAGAAGGGGTGCTCAGTAATACTGAGCCGCAGTGAATAGGCCCAAGCAACTGTTTATCAAAAACACAGCTCTCTGCTAAATCGTAAGATGATGTATAGGGGGTGACGCCTGCCCGGTGCTGGAAGGTTAAGAGGAGGGTTTAGCGGCAACGCGAAGATCTGAATTGAAGCCCCAGTAAACGGCGGCCGTAACTATAACGGTCCTAAGGTAGCGAAATTCCTTGTCGGGTAAGTTCCGACCCGCACGAAAGGCGTAATGATTTGGGCACTGTCTCAACGAGAGACTCGGTGAAATTTTAGTACCTGTGAAGATGCAGGTTACCCGCGACAGGACGGAAAGACCCCATGGAGCTTTACTGCAGTTTGATATTGAGTGTCTGTGCCACATGTACAGGATAGGTAGGAGCCAAAGAGATCGGGACGCCAGTTTCGAAGGAGGCGCTGTTGGGATACTACCCTTGTGTTATGGCCACTCTAACCCGCATAGTTTATCACTATGGGAGACAGTGTCTGACGGGCAGTTTGACTGGGGCGGTCGCCTCCTAAAAGGTAACGGAGGCGCCCAAAGGTTCCCTCAGATTGGTTGGAAATCAATCGCAGAGTGTAAAGGTATAAGGGAGCTTGACTGCGAGAGCTACAACTCGAGCAGGGACGAAAGTCGGGCTTAGTGATCCGGTGGTTCCGAATGGAAGGGCCATCGCTCAACGGATAAAAGCTACCCTGGGGATAACAGGCTTATCTCCCCCAAGAGTTCACATCGACGGGGAGGTTTGGCACCTCGATGTCGGCTCGTCGCATCCTGGGGCTGTAGTCGGTCCCAAGGGTTGGGCTGTTCGCCCATTAAAGCGGCACGCGAGCTGGGTTCAGAACGTCGTGAGACAGTTCGGTCCCTATCCGTCGCGGGCGTAGGAAATTTGAGAGGATCTGCTCCTAGTACGAGAGGACCAGAGTGGACTTACCGCTGGTGTACCAGTTGTCTCGCCAGAGGCATCGCTGGGTAGCTATGTAGGGAAGGGATAAACGCTGAAAGCATCTAAGTGTGAAACCCACCTCAAGATGAGATTTCCCATAACGTTAAGTTAGTAAGAGCCCTGAGAGAAGATCAGGTAGATAGGTTAGGAGTGGAAGTTGTGTGAGCAATGGAGCGGACTAATACTAATAGCTCGAGGACTTATCCAAAATAAGTAAGATTCAACGAGAACATAGCGTGGTTTAGTTCTTGAGAGGATTTGATAAGATATTCAATTTTGAGTGTGGAAATACTCAGAATAGTTAAGTGACGATAGCCTAGGAGATACACCTGTACCCATGCCGAACACAGCAGTTAAGCCCTAGAACGCCGGAAGTAGTTGGGGGTTGCCCCCTGTGAGATATGGTAGTCGCTTAGCTATAGGGGAGTTTAGCTCAGCTGGGAGAGCATCTGCCTTACAAGCAGAGGGTCAGCGGTTCGATCCCGTTAACTCCCATATAAGCGGGTGTAGTTTAGTGGTAAAACTACAGCCTTCCAAGCTGTTGTCGCGAGTTCGATTCTCGTCACCCGCTTTGAACGGAAGTTCATACCAAGTCAGTGTACTTGGGCGCGTAGCTCAGGTGGTTAGAGCGCACGCCTGATAAGCGTGAGGTCGGTGGTTCGAGTCCACTCGTGCCCATTTGAATATTATGGTCCGTTGGTCAAGGGGTTAAGACACCGCCTTTTCACGGCGGTAACACGGGTTCGAATCCCGTACGGACTATATATTGGAGGATTACCCAAGTCCGGCTGAAGGGAACGGTCTTGAAAACCGTCAGGCGTGTAAAAGCGTGCGTGGGTTCGAATCCCACATCCTCCTTAGACTAATAATAGCGCGGGATGGAGCAGCTCGGTAGCTCGTCGGGCTCATAACCCGAAGGTCGTAGGTTCAAATCCTGCTCCCGCAATTTGGCTCGGTAGCTCAGTTGGTAGAGCAATGGATTGAAGCTCCATGTGTCGGCGGTTCGATTCCGTCTCGCGCCATTAATTTAATAATTTGGAAGGGTAGCGAAGAGGCTAAACGCGGCGGACTGTAAATCCGCTCCTTCGGGTTCGGGGGTTCGAATCCCTCCCCTTCCATACCTTTACGGGCATAGTTTAAAGGTAGAACTAAGGTCTCCAAAACCTTCAGTGTGGGTTCAATTCCTACTGCCCGTGTTTATAATATGGCGGGTGTGGTGAAGTGGTTAACACATCAGATTGTGGCTCTGACATTCGTGGGTTCGATTCCCATCACTCGCCTTTTATATTATTGGGGTATAGCCAAGCGGTAAGGCAAGGGACTTTGACTCCCTCATGCGTTGGTTCGAATCCAGCTACCCCAGTTTAACTTATGCCGGCGTGGCGGAATTGGCAGACGCGCTGGACTCAAAATCCAGTGTCCGCAAGGACGTGCCGGTTCGACCCCGGCCGCCGGTATAGTTGAAAGTCTTCAAACGTTGATTTGAAGACTTTTTTAGTTGCTTTTGGTCAACTTTTGGTCATTCATTCTTGATTTTAGTTAAACTCTTTAATACTGCCCTTACTTTATTGTTCTCAATTTCTGCTTTTTCTTTAATGAGATGCCCATAAGTCTCTGTAATTTCTGTAATGTCTTTATGTCCCATTAGTTTCGATACAGCCCATATATCAACACCCATTGCAAGCATTGTTGAACAATAAGTGTGACGTAAACCTGTACTTGTCATTGTGTTTGGGAAAATACGTAGGTCTTTAAGGATTTGTTTTAAATGTTTATTGATTCCTGCATTTGTTATGATTTGATTGTTTAAATCAATAAAAATCATGTTCTCATTATTTATGATTTTCCCATGTTCAATGAAGACATCTTGTTCTTGTTTGAGATTTTTAAGAATTGTTAGTGTATCGTTATCAATGGGTATTGTCCTGATAGAATCCTCTGTTTTTGCTTTAGACCAGCGATGCCGTACAGTATCGTAACGACGATAGGTTTTGATTTCTGAAGTTTTCCATAGGATACAATCCCATGTAAGACCAGCGACCTCCCCTGCACGTAGACCAGTCTTTAGCTGGATTAGTAGCAGATGCGGAATAATTGACACTGTACTGTCTAAATTAGTTTCTAAGTAATTTACTAATTTTTGATAATCTTCAAAACTATGGATATATTTCTCATCTTTTCTTTTTTTAGGTGGACGCCCTGAGAGAATAACCCCTTCTGTAAAGTTATCAATATTCAGTTTATCACGCTGAGCAAAAACAATGACATTGCGAATTTCTGCATTCATTCTACTTACGTTATCACGACAATTTGTTTCAGCGTATTTATTGATAAAAGCTTGATACTCGCTTGCTTTTATTTGGATTGCAGGTTTATCTGAAAGATGTTTTTTAATAAACTTTCCTCGTAGCAAGTGCTTATTCATTGTCGTATCTGCTTTATCTAGCGGTTTTACAGCTAATTCTAACCATTTTTTCCAAAGGTCATAAAAAGTAATAGTTTTATCAATGATTGCACCTTTCATCAGCTGTATTTCTATGTTAATTGCTTCGATTTCAGCTTCACGTTTTGTTCGAAATCCTGAGTTAGATGCAACTACTTTTTTATTTTTGAATATACGGTAGTCCCAAGTTTTATTTTTACCTCTTCTTCTATATGAAATTGCCATGATTACCTCTCTTCTAAGAAGCGATAACCAAGATATTATCTTGGTTATCATACCACATTTATTTAAAGATTTCTACAAAATTTATTTAAAGATTTTTACAAAGTTTTGCTCAAAAAATGCTCGGGTCTTGCTAGATAAGAAGAAGTAGCGTCCTCCCTGACTTTCAGGATATTTCACGAATCCGTTGGGGTTTATTGCTATATCAATTTGAGAGCGAATATCAGAACGATATAGAACGTTTTCTAAGAGCCATGGTCGAGAGACTGAAAGCAAGTCCAAAACGTCATTCAATGTCATATAACGACCTTGAGAACTTTCTTTTTGAAGTCGTTCGTATTCTTCCTTTTGCACTATGATATGACTTTCAGGTAATTTAACAGTAATATTTTCTAATGTAAGTTGTAATTCATTCATGATGTTTTTTCTCTTTCGTTAAAAGATAATTTATGAGATAATAGGCAGTAGAGGAGACTACTACCCTATCTCTTCTTATTGTTTTGTAGCATCACTCTTGTGCTTCTTGGCGGAATCTTTAGGGGTGATGTTATTATTTTTGTAAAAAACATGAAAGGTATCTTCTAGGAAGTCTTCAAAATTTAGCTTAGATAACTCATTACCAAACTTATTTATCCATAGGTCTACGTCGGGATTGGGGTCATAGTTTACTTCATATTCCTGTATTAATCTGATAATGAAGTGATTACGAGCTTGAACCCCCCAAATTTTTTCAATGATGCGAAGCAAGGGATAGAAACCGCTTCCTTTTAGCATGTGTAGTATCTTCCCAATAATGTCATTGTTACGAGAATTTAGAGACGCTAGTGCTGGAAAATCTCCAAACCCTTTTAGTAAATCTTTGGTAAACAAAATAGGCTCACCAGTATCGGTACTATGAAAGCAGTATTTATCGAGCATTTTATTTACAATTAGTTTGCTCAAATCTTGTGGATGTTTAATGGTCAGCAATAAGGCTAGGATTTGGTTACTATAAGTGCCTTTATAGGACGCTTCCATACGTACCCAAGTATCACAATATTGGGTTAGATGCATATATCGTCCACGATTATCTAGTTGCTCTTGATATTTATCGTAGATACGGAGCAGGGCATTCACGTTCTTCTTTTTACTACCAATATAGATAGTTTCAGCTTTACCATCGATTTCTCTAGCACTAATTATAGAACGATTTTTATTACCTTTATGAGTGGTGAGGATATATTTTTTGGTTTTTAATCCTTGATAGAGGTCATTGACAGTCATATCATAATTAAAGTAATCCACTGCTAGGTCAATACGAGACAGACGTAGTTCGTAATAGTCATCATCTAGCATTTGAGCTATATTATGTACATCAATCGCTTTATCATAGAAGTCTTGATAGGTAGCTCTATAGTGCGATAAAGCGAATGCGCTAAACTTGATAATAATTCCCATGGTGAAATTGAACTCATGCCATGCTATCGCAAAATAATAAGGAAGGTTTTCGAAGGTAAATCCGTCAGTATAGCCTGCTGGAGAGGTTTTTAGTGAGACATAACTTCCAAATAAAATTGATAGAGATAGCTTCTGATCTATTGTTTCAGCTAATGATAAAGCAATTTGATTCCAATTGTTAGGATATTCACCGACTGTATCTTCTGTTGGCTTGATGACAAATGTAAACTCGTCTATACTAGTCATAATGACTGGGTTGTGCTTATCATTCTCGGAGAGATATTTTTCTATTTGATTTTTACAGACCAAAATTTTCTTCTTTCTATCCGCCTAACAAGTGAAAGTTAACAGGGCGGTAAATTTTGTTTTAGTTAACTATTACTATTAAGTAGTGAAATTCCTATGCTTTTATTATTTCATAGTTTCAGATAATGGTCACCCTAAATTCCAGAGTTACTGTGGAACGTTGATTTGATAACTTTTTGAGATAAAAGGGAGTTCGTTCCCTAAAGTGGAATGTGCATAGGTTTAAATCATAAAAGGGAGTGGAACGGGGGTCTTTACAGTATCCCCGTTAGCCAGCTAAAGCTGGCGAGGCTGTCTGCCTCCTCCTATCGCCTACGGCTACGGAGGGGCAGCATCCTCATCTATATCTGCTAATCTAGCTAAAAATGCTTTGATACAGTCAATCATCTTCTGACGATTTCGTACTTTGGGAACGAGGCAGGGCTTAATTTCATAGCCGTCTATTTGGATATAACCTTTGCCTATTTTTTGTGGCTTAATTTCTAAGTCAGTATCGAAGAGCATTTTTTTAGCTTCTTGTGACAATCGACCTAGACCAATTTTCACAGAAAAATTATCTCTAATTCCACCCATAAAATAAATGGAATCTGCTCTCTGAAGTACGAAAATCCCTCTCATATTTAAGCTCCTAGATAGACGTAGGATTTCTCCTAATTTGTTCTTATATTCTTCTGATGTCTTTTTATCAAGCATGGATATCCACGAGGAATATTCATCGAACACTAACCACCATTGGGAATAGTCGTCACTTTCTCCCGATAGTCTTTTTCGAAATTCTTGATAAAACCTATCAAATCCTTGTGTAACGTTTTCAAACGCATAGTAAGAATCATAGGAGCGAGCAAACAAGAAATCGTCTGAATGTTTATAGTCTAGAAGAATTATTTTAGCCTCTCCATCAGAATATAGATATATCAGAGCGATAAGCTGTAATAGGAACGTAGATTTCCCTGTGCCAGTCGAACCTGTCAGCATGAGGAATGGATGAGAGGAGATATTCCAGTGAATATCACCTCCTGTTTCCAAATTTTTCAGAATAGGGATATTAGAACTTCCCATAAATATCTACCTCAATTTCAGCTGGTGTTAGCTCTGCCTCAAGCATTTCTATCGTCGTACAAATCCGAATGCTTATGGCTTTTTCCGGTTCCCTATCTTGCCTAGTTACAACACAATCAAAGGCAACTGATAATTTTTTTGAGGAGTAAGCCTTTACATACTGACGAACACGGCTGGTAAATTTTTCTAGTAAGTCCTCCTCAATCTCTTCTTTCAGATATATGAAGAATTGCTTTGTAGAAGACCACTCGACTCCTTGTACATATTTCAATGTTGATATTGGGAGTTCTAGTTCGCTTATTTCAAATTCACACAATCGATGGTACAGAGATTCAGAAAGAAATGCTAGTTCTTTTTGTTCTTGTCGTTCTTTTAAGTAATCTGTTACTTTATTTTTTACATACTCTATGAAATTTTTCATGATGTTTTCCTCTTTTTGCCTTCTTTCTGAATCTTGTCATCTGTTTTCTTGCTGTTGTTAGGAGATGATACTAATCTTAAAGGAGCACGAAATGGTTCAAAGATTGCTGATAGGAGTACTAGAAAAAATGAATATAATTTAAAACCGAAATGGGATGGACGAGTATTTGTCTCTCTCATACAGTTTAAATAAGACCTTTTCAATCTCGACTGGATGTGTGGGCTAGGATGGACTAGACGCCATAAAAAGAATGAAATGTAGTAGGTTATGAATCCAACTAAAAGGATTGCTAGTAGTTCTGCTGTAGATTGTTTTAGTTCCTGAATGAATAAATTATAAAAAGTCATGATAAGACCTCCTTTTTGTATAAAGCATCAGTGCTTTATCAAAGAATTATTTGACAAAGCACCAATGACTGAACTAAGCTAAAATCGTTGCCGATTTAGCTTTGACGCTGAGGTTTGCTCGATTACCATTAAGATATGATGAAACCGTCACGCCTTCCAACTCTACTTCAATCTTTGTATCTAAGTACGATTGGAATTCAGATACACTAGCATTGAGTACTTTTACAGATTGGGTCATAAATTTGCCATTATCTGTGCGGTAACCAAGGTCAAGTGTTACTCCAATGGTAGCTTGTGTATTGAAGTCCGTTGCAGGACTGACACCCATAAGCATACCTTCAAGAATCATTGATTTTGCTTCCATACTTTTCTCCTTTCCACCTCGACCTATTTTTTGCTCTGAGAGAGTGAGGGGTTCTTCAGACCAATTGGCTATTCTATAGCCTTAATAACTTATAGCTAACATATTGCTTGTAGCTATACAAAAATTATCCCAGGAATAGGCTGTCAACTAAAGTGTAATTTATGCCCCTCGCAAATCCCTTGATAATACTGAACTTGTTAATTTTAGGGTAAGTTTTTAGTGTATTTTCAGAACTGATTATCTTCTGAGATAACTTTTTCAAATATTAGCTATAATCCAATTATAAAATATTCCAAGTAGGATATTTAGGGTAATTATGTTAGCTTTTTTTGAGTTATTTAATGTCTTATTTATCCAATAAATATCAATAATTTAAGCATCCTAATGTTTGCTTATATATATTTGGTGTAATTATTACTTAAACCATTGTAAAATCAGATGATTTCAATTATAGTTATAGTATAAAAATATGGAGGAGTTCATAATGGCTTTTAAAGAAAATAATTTTAACGAGCTTTTAACGGCTTGCATTATTCTTCATTCAGTTGATGAGCATGAATATTATAAAGACTTCTGTGAATCTGAGAAAGCCCAGTTAGAAAAAATTAAACTGGGAACAAAGGATTCTATGTTGGTTTTTAGTGAAAAAATGGTTACAGGTGATATCACTGATTACCTTCCAAATGTCAAGATAGAAAGAGAGTTGAGTAAAGAGTACAGAACTTATGAGACTTTAAAAAAGGTTTTTTATGGTCAAAAAATTGCCAAAAAAACATTCGACATTATTACTGATTGTTTTCAAGAGCTTGGTGATAAGATTGTACGAGAGATTGAAGAAAATAATCCTGAAAGGCTATCTAAAATAGATAAAATTGTTGATTCTAAAATCGTGGGTAAATCCTTAGAACCATTGCTAACAGAGTATCTAAAAAAAATACAATCTCATAAGAAAAATAGTTTGTATTCCTATGGCTTACTTGAAATGATGAAGAATGAACCATTTGAGAGAGCTGTATCCAATAATATTTCTATCATTGAGGAAATTTTTACAGATGAAACAAAATCGCAATTTATTTACAGTCTCGTCGATAATCTGAAAATTTTTGATATGCCTGAAGTTATAGAAAAATTTAACCTCTGTCTTAAAGATATCAATTCAGATGACCGTAAGGCGTTACAAAAGGCGTTAGCTATTATTTCAGATAATTTAGATATATTGCCGTACTTAGCTTATAAAGGAATTAACAGTAGAATAAGAGAAGAAATTATTTATCCGACTATGTATCGAGAAGCATTCCTCAGTAAAAGTTCAAAAAGCATTTAACCACGCAAAAACCCACTAAGTTAGATAGGCTTAGTGGGTTCTTCTATGTCCTTATTTAGTTATGTAATTCATCTAATAGTGCAGTAAAATGATGGAGAACTTTTTCTTGTTTATGTGGTTCTAGTTCGTCAATTTTATCAATAAAGGAGATAAGGGCTTGGCTTGTGAGGTTGAGTTTCATATCAAAAAAGGTTTCAAAGTCACAGTCGAGAGCTTGAATGACACTTTCTAATGTTTTGATGGTGATATTACTGTTCGTATTTTCGATTTTATAGATATATTTCAGCGGTAGGTTTGCACGTTCCTCTAGTTGCATTTGTGTCAGTCCTTTTTGCAATCGTAAGACACGTACTCTTTTACTAATGTAGTCTTTGAGATTTAATTGAGCCATGTAGTATTCTCCTTTTAAAGATATCATAAACTTTTAAGGAGTAATAAAAAACTACATAAAAATAGAAAAAGGGATACAAATAGCTTTAAAAAGCTACAACTTGTGATATAATATCTTTATAATACGAAAAAAGGAGTTTTATATGGCGAAAAATCAATCCCATAGTGGCACCATTAAGGTGTCTAAGGCTTACGGCGCTGTCGGTGTATTGGCTTTGTCGGGTGCTTTGGCTCTAGGCGGGGTATCTGTTAGTGCTGATAGTGTTGAGGGTAATAGCACGGCAACCGCTACTGAGGCGGTAGCGCCTACTAATACAGTAACTGAAGCTCAGCTTACTGAGGCTAAAGAGGCAGTCGATACTACCCATAGTGCAGTCCTCGCTCAGGATAGTACGGTCAAGGAGGCTGAGGCTAGTCTTGAAGCTAATCGTGCGGAGGTAGCTAGCCTTGATACTCAGATTGCTGAGGTCAAGGAAGTAGATAGTCAAGCCGTTGCGGAAGCTAAAGAGGCGGTTACTCGTGCGGAGTCGGCTCTTGGTAACCAATCAGTCGAAGCCGTAGAAGATAAGGTAGCTGATGCTAGTCAGGCTCTTGCCGACTCCATCAAAGCCGTTAGCGATGCTGAGCAAGACCTTGCTCTTGCAGAGAGGGGTACTGAGGTGACTGAGACTGTCACTGAAACGGTAGAGGTACCTGCTGAGGGGGCTAAGTCTCAGCTTTATGACCCAAAAACTGCTGACCGTGATGCTCGTATCTTTATCAACCCTGAGTATATTCAGGCTATCAAAGACCTAGCGAATGGTACTGGCACTGCTGATGCGGTCGACGCAGCTATCAAAAAGGGGGGTACTGAGGTTATCAAGTACTCTAGAAGTGGTAAACCTTTGTTGACTGCTACTTATGGTGACTTGGGTGAGTACAATCTGAAAAATCTAGGTAAGACGGCTAAACATTCGGGTCTTGAAAACTTAGACAATAGTACCAAGTATGACATCAGAGAACCCCTACCAGCAGAACTCTCTCGAAACCTTTCATTGTACGGCGCAGCCGTTTTGAACCACGTCCGCAGTCTCTTTGGTCAACCGTTGCTAGAGGTTAGCGAAGCCACTGCAACTTTTGCCAACAAGTACCAGTCGGTACAGGAGACTGACCGTCATCGTGATTTCACTTTCGACGAAGTGGCTCAAACCGTTGGTAAGGGCTTAGATGTAGACTACATTGCGAATAGCGCTTTGTATATCAATAAAGGAGGTGATTCGTTTACAGATGGCGGAGAGATTTTCCTTACAGAAGGTCAACTTTACAACTCCGTATATAATGCATTGATTCCTAAGCTTTTTGGTAAGGGTGATTACTCTGAGGCATTGAAGTTGTTAGGTTTCACTTCAAAAGCTAATGAGTTTATGATTAGTCCGTCGGTAGGTTACGGTGCGCATGAGATTCCGTTGAGTAGGACAGTCTTATCTCTCGTAGACTCTAGTTCTCCAGCCTTAGCGAACCCATACGAAGTCCGCTCAGGGGGTACGTCTACCACTAAGCAAGTTACCAAAGAAGTAACCAAAACGGTAGTAGACCCAGCAGCCGTTTCCAATGCCAAAGCTACCCTATCGGCAGCTCAGGCTACGAAGATTGGTGCTGAGGCACGTCTTGAATCAGCTCAAAATGAATTAGCTAGCGTTCGTTCCTTGGCTCGTGCGGTCAAGGAAGCTAAAGACCTTTACACTTCTCTCGCTGAGGCGGTATCTAGCCGTCAGGAGACGTTGGCTCGTTTGATGACTGCTAAAGTGGCAGCAGAGGAGGGGGTAGAACGTCAGGTAGCTTTAGTAGTTGCGGAGCGTGAGGAGCTGAATCGTTTGATGGGGGCTTATGAAAATGCGCTAGCTAAGTATGCTAGTCTTAAAGAAGCCTATGATGCACAACCAAAGCCTGAAAAACACCATGAAGTTGGTACAGGCGTAACTGCTAGCAAGCCTGTATATGAGCTTCCTAAAGTTCAAGACCATGGGACACTCGGAGGAGATAGTCAGATTGGGGTTGGTTCACAAAATGGCGGTGCTCTTGGTGGAAACAAAAAACCTAGTACAACTGTCGGAACTCAAAAAGACAAAACAGATAAGGTTGATACCCTTGGTATGAAGCCTTCGAAATCCGATATGAAAACCCCACAATACATGGGAAGTCAGACTACTTACGGACAAGGAATGCCTGCAAAAGCCGTTTCAACTGTTCGTAACAATCAAGCATCTAAACAAGCTATTACAACAGCTAATAGCTTACCAAAAACAGGAACAAATAACTCTATCCTAACATTGCTCGGTACAGCAAGTATCAGCCTTGTTAGTCTAGTAGGATTGAAAAAGAAAAGAGGATAAAAAAATGGCAAGAGATATTTTAGCATATCGTCTAGGGAAGCGGAAAAAATCTGGCTCTATGTCAGCTGAAAGTATCTTTGATGCTCATTATTATCATGCATTGGAAGATTTAGATTCTTCAGATGGTAAATCTCATAAAGTTTTATTTACTACTAAGACAAAAATTAACAAAAAAGATCTTAAGAAAGTTATCATTGTAGCTAATAATTTCCAAAAGGCTCTCATTGCTTCAATCGATCATCATGAGACTTATGATAAAGCAAAACCTAATCCAGCTTATAGGATTCCTTCTCAATGGGAAAGAGAAAATAAAGAAATAGAAATTCCTCAGAATTATCATTGGTTTGAATTATATGATGTTCAAGCTATTGATGATGAAGAGTTATCTAAATATAAGAACGGAAATAACTCACTCAAACATAGCCTAGGTGGCAGAAAAACGGCAATATACGTTGAAAAGTCTGAATAAACCAAAAAAGCAACTCCTATTCATGTGGGAGTTGCTTTTGGATTCTCAGAAATCGTTGGAAAGAACAAGCTATTCCAACAATTTCTTGAGAATGATGATAAAAGGGTTATGATTTTATGCTATAATAGATAGCGTAGAAAAGTGAAGACGGTGGCTACAAATTTTGAAAGGGGTGGTGCTTATGAATGTAAGTACAGAAATCCACTTAGAAAGGAGTAGCACTTTGTCAGTTGCGGAAGCATTGCAAGTGATGTTGGGTTTTGGTGGTTTTATCATCAGCCTGCTAACATTTGTGATTGCCTTAATTCTGCTTCGAGATAAAAAATAACCCCTCCCCACTTTTGACCGAGTTGTTGGACGAGTTATAGTCTAATTAGGGTCACCGTCTTTTTAACGGTTCTACATGGGAGTTGAGTTCCTGCTCAACTCCTTTTCTAATACTATTGTAGCATAGCTTGTAGGCTTTTGCAAGGGTATGGTATAATGGATTCGGCACTAACGATACCGCCTTAGTCAGGAGGTACCGCTTTTGAAAGAACTCATTATTACACTTATTCTTGCTCCGCTCATGGTCAACATATTAACAAAGTTGATTAGCGACTGGCTAGATAGCAAGCGAGGCAAACACTCCAAACGTTAGTGTCTAGCCCACAAAAAATCCCTCTGTATTGGTCGTACAGGGGGATTTGTGTTTCTTTTGAAAGAAACTCTTACACTTCCCCTATATTGTATCATTTTTTCTATGGCGCTGTCAAAAGTTTAGAGGTTTTATCATCAGCCTGCTAACATTTGTGATTGCGTTAATTCTGCTGCGAGATAAAAAATAACCGTCTCAACTTTGGCAGGTTAACGGTTATTTTTTAAAATAATACAAAATGTGCCACCGCCTTAAACGGTTCTACATTGGAGT
The DNA here is from genome assembly GCA_040719455.1 of Streptococcus pneumoniae. NCBI lineage: Bacteria > Bacillati > Bacillota > Bacilli > Lactobacillales > Streptococcaceae > Streptococcus > Streptococcus pneumoniae. The sequence continues at coordinate 1,852,798 of JBFDTN010000001.1, forward strand.
TGAGTTACTGCTCAGCTCCTTTTCTAATACTATTGTAGCATAGCTTGTAGGCTTTTGCAAGAATATGATATAATAGATAACGTAGAAAAGTGTCCCTAAAGGGATGTGATTTTCTAAGTTCCTAAAGGAACTAGAATATCGCAAAGACGGTGGCTCCTAATTCTGAAAGGTGTTGATGCCTATGGGCAATTCATCAAAATCTGACGGAAAGGAGGAGCTGAATTTTTGACAGCTTTTGAAGTTGTACAAACGATTCTAGGTTTTGGTACCTTTACCATTACTTTGATTGGATTGTGCTATAAAATCTTCAAAAATGATGACAAAAAGAAATAGCCGTCAATACTTTGGAACAGTAACGGCTATTCTTTATAGCATTTACGAGCCACCGTCTTTTTAACGGTTCTACATGGGAGTTGAGTTGACGCTCAGCTCCTTTTCTCATACTATTGTAGCATATCTTGTAGGCTTTTGCAAGGGTATGGTATAATGGATTCGGCACTAACGATACCGCCTTAGCCAAGAGGTGAAATCCAGTGTACGAATATCTACTCACCAATTTCGTTGCACCATTTTTGGTCGGCATCATTCTACATTTAGTCAGTAAATGGATAGATAAGAATGATAAATAGTGTCTGTTAGCAAAAGCTAACAAAACCCTCAGTATTTGCGGTACTGAGGGTTTATTCTTCGTTGCAATGGTGAAAACCAAGCACGAATATCTACTTCCTCTACATTATATCACCTTTGCTACTGCTCTGTCAAAAACTTAGTGGTGATGCCTATGGGCAATCATCAAAATCTAACGGAAAGGAGGAGCTGAATTTTTGACAGCTTTTGAAGTTGTACAAATGATTCTAGGTTTTGGTACCTTTACCATTACTTTGATTGGATTGTGCTATAAAATCTTCAAAAATGATGACAAAAAGAAATAGCCGTCAATACTTTGGAACAGTAACGGCTATTCTTATATAGTAAAACTGAGCCACCGTCTTTTTAACGGTTCTACATGGGAGTTGAGTTACTGCTCAGCTCCTTTTCTAATACTATTATAACATTTTTACGGTGATTTACAAGTAGAAAAAATTGGACTATACCATTGGACCGAGAACGGTATCGAACTGTGAATAAAATGTAGTAGAAAAATAATTTTTTATTTGTAAAACTATGATTTTAACTCGGAATGAATTTGGTCACCTAGTGGTCAAATTTGTTATTTTTTATACTAACTAGCGAATGATAATATCTTGATTTTACGCTATTTTTACTTTCAATTTTAATAAATTTTAACGCTAGTTCGTAGGCCGCCGGTATAGTTGAAAAGACAAGGTTTCTAAGCCTTGTCTTTTTGTTTCTGTTTGCTTTATCTAGCGATTCAATTACTAATTTTTATAGGCATTTTGTCAACTGTAGTGGGTGAAGTGAATAGGTTACACTAAACTAGACAGAAATTATAAAGTGTTCTATACTAAAGAAAACCAGGAGGAAAATATGTCTAGAAAAACACGTCGCTACTTCACAGATGAATTCAAACAACAAATCGTTGATCTTCACAAGGCAGGTATGAAACGAAGCGAGCTTATCAAAGAGTATGAGCTAACTCCCTCAACATTCGATAAATGGGTTAAACAGGCAAGAACAACCGGTTCCTTCAAAACTGTTGATAACCTAACTGATGAGCAACGTGAGCTGATTGAACTCAGAAAACGAAATAAAGAGCTTGAAATGCAGGTCGATATCTTAAAGCAAGCGGCAGTGATTATGGCACGAAAAGGAAAATAATCACTGCGAACAAAAAGAATTACAGCATTTCAGCCATGTGTCGGTGCTTGAACATTCCGCGTTCTAGCTATTACTACAAAGCTGTGGAGGCTATATCCGAGGCTGGTCTCGAAGAAAAAATCAAACGCATTTTTCTCGAAAGCAAGTCCAGATACGGTGCTAGGAAAATCAAGAAATGTCTACAAGTACAAGGTATCAACTTGTCTCGTCGTCGGATTTCTCGCATCATGAAGAGACTGAATTTGGTTTCTGTTTACCAGAAGGCTGCCTTCAAACCACATGCTAAAGGGAAAAATGAGGCATCCATTCCAAACCTCCTAGCCAGACAGTTTCACCAAGAGAAGCCCTTGGAAGCTCTTGTGACGGATTTAACTTATGTCCGTGTTGGTAAGCGTTGGGCTTATATCTGCTTGGTCATTGACCTCTTTAATCGCGAAATCATCGGACTGTCAGCTGGTTGGAACAAGACTGCAGAGCTGGTCAAAGAGGCTATTCAAAGTATCCCTTATGCGCTGACTAAGGTCAAGCTCTTCCATTCTGATCGAGGGAAGGAGTTTGATAATCAGCTGATTGATGAGATATTAGAAGCCTTTGGTATCACACATTCACTCAGTCAAGCCGGTTGTCCATATGACAATGCCGTAGCCGAGAGTACCTATCATTCTTTCAAACTTGAGTTTATTAACCAAGAAACATTCCATTCCTTGGAAGAATTAACTCTAAAAACCAAAGACTACGTTCACTGGTGGAACCACCACCGCATTCATGGCAATCTCAACTACCAAACGCCTATGACTAAGCGAGTCATCGATTAAGCAAAAAACACTTTATAAAATTTGTACAGAAAACTGTTGCCTTTTCATTCAAATATCTCTTGTTGAAAGATATTTACAAGTTATCTGATGTGGATGTGGTTGAGCGCTCTTTTTCAGATATGGCCTTTAAATTCTTTCTTGGTCTAGCTCCTGAAGATTCTGTCATTGAACCTTCATCTCTGACAAAATTTAGAAAACTTCGGATTAAAGATGATCGTTTACTTGATTTACTAATCTATAAATCTGTTCAAATTGCCATTGAACACAACTTGATTAAAAGTAAACTTCTTATCGTGGATGCCACGCACACTAAGTCTCATTACAACCAGAAGAAACCTCAAGAAGTCCTTAGGGAACGCTCAAGAGCCTTACGAAGAACGATCTACCAGTATTCTGAAAGCATCAAAACTGAGTTCCCAAATAAACCTCAGGAAGATAACCTTGAAGCGGAATTGGCTTATACCGAGAAGCTCATGACTGTGGTAGAAAAACACAAAGACATTTTGGCTCTGCCCGCAGTCTCACAAAAGTATAATTACCTCAAAGAAGCTGTTGATGATGACTTAGAACACTTACAAGCCTCTGTCAAAGAAGAAGCTAGAGTTGGACATAAGACAGCGGATAGCTCCTTCTATGGTTATAAAAGCCATGTTGCGATGACGGACGAACGGATTATTACTGCTTGTGTTGTGACTTCGGGTGAGCAAAGTGACGGGAAATATCTTCCTAGCTTGTATGAGAAAACAAAGGAAAATGGTGTTGAAGTAGACACTATTATTGGTGATACTGCTTATTCAGGAAAAGAGAATATTCAATTAGCTCGAGAAGAAAAGATTCATTTGGTCTCAAAACTAAATCCTTCTGTTTCAAAAGGATACCGTAAAGAAGAGGATGCGTTTGAGTTTAATAAAGACGCAGGTCTCTTTGTCTGTCCCGAAGGGCACATGGCTATGCGTAAGGCAAGAACTGGTAAGAAGAATCAGAAGCGAAACCAAAAAACAACCCATTACTTTGATATTGAGAAATGTAAGATTTGCCCTTCTAAAAAAGGATGTTATAAAGATGGTACGAAATCAAAGACTTACTCCATTACTATCAAAAGTGATGTCCATCTTTTTCAGAAACGATTTCAGGAAACACCCTATTTTAAAGAAATGGCTAGACATCGCTACAAGATAGAAGCAAAGAATGCGGAACTCAAACAAAGACATGGTCTTGATGTCGCCAGGGCATCAGGTCTTTTCAACATGGAGTTACAGGCAGCTACAACCATCTTTGTAGTCAATATGAAACGAATTATGACTCTAATAAACCGAAAATAGTCAAAAAGAAACGAGGAAGCAACTCTAATTCTAGAGAGATTCCTCGTTTTCTGTTCATATAAAATATTAAGGGGACTTTTTCAGTGGTCTCTATCAAGCTTGTTGTATGTTAAGTAAAAATTAAAAATATGGAGATTTATAAATTTATATTCGAAATGTGTATGAAAAAGAATCTTTCTACAGTCAATAGGGTATGACTGAGGAAAGATTCTTTTATTTTAATCCTGTGATTTTAATTGTTCTCCGAGGGAAATGAGGTAATCTTTGAGGTCGTCTTTGACTTGTGGGTGTTGGAGTGCATAGTCAATAGAAGTTTTCATGAAGCCGAATTTGTCTCCGACGTCATAGCGGTTGCCTTTGAATTCGCGTGCAAATACGCGTTGTGTTTTGTTTAGGGTATCAATAGCGTCGGTGAGTTGGATTTCATTTCCTGCACCTGGTGCTTGATTTTCTAAAATGGCAAAGATTTCTGGGGTGAGAAGATAGCGTCCGATAATAGCAAGGTCACTTGGTGCGTTTTCTGGGGCTGGTTTTTCAACGAAAGTGTTTACACTGTAAAGTCCGTTAATGCCTTCGCCTTGAGGAGCAATCACACCGTAGCTTGATACATCTTCGTGAGGGACTTCCATGACGGCAATAGTTGAAGCATGAGTTTCTTCATAATCGTTCATGAGTTGCTTGGTGAGTGGAATAGCCTTATCGTCAGTGATGTCCATGAGGTCATCTCCAAGCATGACGACAAATGGTTCATTGCCAACGAATGCTTTGGCTTGTAAGACAGCATCACCTAGTCCGCGTGGATGGCTTTGACGGATGAAGTGAAGGCGGATGCCTGTTGTTTCATCAACGAGACGAAGAAGCTCGTGCTTTCCTTTTTCTTTTAGGTTGTATTCTAATTCAAAGTTGGAATCAAAGTGGTCTTCAATGGAACGTTTGGATTTTCCTGTGACGACTAGAATGTCTTCGATGCCTGATTTGAGGGCTTCTTCGACAATGAATTGAATGGTTGGTTTGTCTACGATAGGAAGCATCTCTTTAGCGAGTGCTTTAGTGGCTGGGAGGAAACGTGTTCCAAGTCCAGCGGCAGGGATAACGGCTTTTCTTACTTTTGTCATGATTTTCTCCTTTTGATGTAGAGAATGGTTTAAGACCATTCGTTTTCGGCTTTAAATTCGTTGCTCATCATGTCATGGATAGCTTCTTTGATCGCTTGGTTTTCATAAATGACTTGATAGATGGCTTGGGTAATGGGCATGTAGACACCGAGCTCTTTAGCGAGTTCGTAGGCGGCTTTTGTGGTGGAAATGCCTTCGATGACCATCCCCATATTCTTTTCTATGTCGGCTAATTTCTCTCCGCGTCCGAGAGCATCACCTGCTCGCCAGTTGCGGGAGTGCACGGAAGTGCCTGTGACAATCAAGTCTCCAACTCCAGATAGACCACTGTATGTTAGAGGATTGGCTCCTAACTTGACGCCAAGGCGGGTAATCTCTGCTAGACCTCGAGTAATAATCGCAGCTTTGGCATTGTCTCCATAGCCGAGTCCGTGTAGGACACCAGTGCCTACGGCAATGATATTTTTAAGAGCTCCTGCGGTCTCAACGCCGATAATATCGGTATTCGTGTAGAGACGGAAGTAATGATTGCTAAAGATTTCTTGAGCATACTTGGCAGAGGCTAAGTCTTTTGAGGCTGCGGTAATCAAGGTAATATCGCGTACAATGGCTTCCTCTGCGTGACTAGGACCAGATACGACAACAACCTCACTGCGAAGGTGTGCAGGAATTTCTTCTTCGAGGATTTCTGAGATTCGTTTGTGAGTGTCAGGTTCTAGTCCTTTTGAAGCGTGCATCAGAGTGACTTTGTGAGTTAATGCTTGAGCGACTTGTTTTGCGACGAGGCGGGTTACCTTGGTTGGAACCACAAAGAGGACCGCATCGACTTGATCGAGCGCTTCGTTCAAATCTAAATAAGCCTTAATCTTGTCGTCTAGGACAATATCTTTGAAATAGTGGGAATTGGTATGGTATTGGTTGATTTCTTGGATTTGTTCTGGGAGGTGCCCCCAGATACGGACTTCGTGGCCATTATCATTTAAGACTTGCGCCAAGGCGGTTCCCCATGAACCAGGCCCAAGAATGGCAATTTTTTGTTGTTGCATGATTCTCTCCTTTTAGAGTTCTCCTTTCTATTTTACCATAAAAAGAGAAAATGTGCATACGCTCTCACAAGTAGAGCTGGAGTTGTGTAGATACTTCTTTGCCTAAAAATATGGTATAATAAAGGGCTATACTTTGAACTGATGCTTACATCTGTGAGCTTTGTGAGGGTATATAAGAGAGCTTTTAGAAAATAGACTTATTGTCATGGGATAGAAAAGAGGAGGGAATATGTATTTTAAAACTTTATGGCGTTACAAATGGTTTGTATGTGCGTCTATTTTGATGACGTCTTTGATGATTGCAAGCAGTTTATTGCAACCCTTGTTTTTGCAAGATGTGATGAAGGCTTTACTTGCAAATCAACGGGAGGAGATTGTTCGGATTGGTCAGTGGTTGCTAGGGATAGCGGTAGCTGGTTTAGTGGCTGGAGGTGTCAATGTGACCTTGGCTGCCTATATTGCGCAGGGTGTCTCTTCTGATCTTCGAGAGCAGACTTTCCGTAAGATTCAGACATTTTCTTATGCAAATGTCGAGCAATTCAATGCAGGGAATTTGGTTGTTCGGATGATCAATGATGTCAACCAAGTGCAAAATGTGACCATGATGCTCTTTCAGGTTTTGCTTCGGATGCCGATTTTGTTTATCGGCTCCTTTATCATGGCGGTAACGACCTTGCCTGCGCTTTGGTGGGTGATTGTGGTTATGGTTGTTCTTATTTTTGGAACAACGGGTGTCATGATGGGCTTAATGGGGCCACGTTTTCGGATTTTCCAGACCTTGCTGGACAAGATGAATAGCATTGCTAAGGAAAATCTCCGTGGTGTGCGTGTGGTCAAATCCTTTGTACAGGAAAAGAGTCAGTTTGAGAAATTCAAGGCTGTGTCAGATGATTTGTTGGGTCAAAATCTCTTTATTGGCTATGCCTTTTCAATCGTACAACCCTTGGTCATGATGATTGGCTATGGAACGATTTATCTGACTATTTGGCTAGTGGCTGGGATGGTGGAGGCTAATCCTGCTGTGACAGGCGCGATTGCTTCTTTTATCACGTATCTCAATCAAATCATTTTTACCATTATCATGATTGGTTTTATGGCAAATGGAGTGACACGCGCTATGGTGTCCATGAAACGGCTGAATGAGGTATTAAGCACGGAGCCTGCCATGACCTTTAAAGATGTAGCCGATGAAGAATTGGATGGAACCATTGAGTTTGACCATGTGAGCTTTACCTATCCCAATGATGAAGAGCCTATGCTCAAGGATATTAGTTTTTCTGTGCGGGCTGGGGAAATGGTCGGCGTGGTTGGTGCGACAGGTGCTGGGAAATCGACCTTAGCTCAGCTGATTCCTCGTTTGTTTGATCCACAAGAAGGAGAAATCCGTATTGGTGGAAAAGCGTTGAGAGAGCTAAGTGAGGGAACGCTTCGTAAAAATATTTCGATTGTTCTGCAAAAGGCGATTTTATTTAGTGGAACGATTGCGGAAAATTTGCGTCAAGGAAAAGCCAATGCGAGTCTGTCAGAGTTGGAACATGCGGCAGGCATTGCCCAAGCCAGCGAATTTATCAATCGAATGGATGACCGCTATGAAAGTTCTGTCGAAGAGCGTGGCAACAACTTCTCAGGTGGTCAAAAACAACGGATGTCCATCGCGCGTGGGGTTGTTAGCAATCCGAAAATCTTGATCTTGGATGATAGTACGTCTGCTCTTGACGCCAAGTCGGAGAAATTAGTTCAAGAGGCTTTAAACAAAGACTTAAAGGGAACGACCACAGTTATCATCGCTCAGAAAATCAGTTCTGTCGTTCATGCTGATAAAATCTTGGTCTTAGACCAAGGGCGTTTGATTGGCGAAGGAAAACACGCAGATTTGGTGGCAAATAATGCCGTTTACCGTGAAATCTATGAGACACAGAAAGGAAAGTCTAGTGGTAAAAAGTCAAGAAAAAGTTGAATAACTTTTAGTTAATTTTCTAGAAAAAAGGGTGCAGTAAAAACACCTAGTGAAAATCGCTTTTTTCACTAGCTTATCCAAGGACTTGTGCCGATAATCAATTATCTTCCATAAGCCTCCTTGGTGGCGTATAGAGTTGGCGGTTGCGTAGTAGCACATCCACCAGACGCACAAACTTTCTAGCAGTTAAGACGATGGCTCTTTTGTGTTGGTGTTTAGGCACTTCTTGATACTTCTTCTTGTAAAAGGCTTGATATTCGCTATCATGTCGTCTGACAGAGTTGGCGGCTTCAACTAAGTAATAACGGAGATAGCGGTTGCCTCGTTTCACAAGGTCAGTATTTGGAGAATGAGCGTTCCCAGATTGATTCTGTTTCCAGTTCAATCCCGCATATTTAGCGACTTGAGGATGGTCTTTAAAGCGTTCAATCTGTCCAATCTCAGCGATAATCCCTGCAGCGTAGACTTTCCCGACACCAGGTATAGAGGTTAGACATTGATATTCAGGAATGACCTCTACCATATCCTCGATAGCTTTATCAATATCCTTAATCATCTTCTCAAGATGTCGCATTTCTCTAGCTAATAATCCAAGCACCACATTGACGGAATCCTGTTGGAGTTTAGAGAGTCGATAAGACCCACGAATAGCAGCTTGAATGGCTTTCGCTAATTTCTCAGGCGCTTTAAATCGGCCTCTTCCCATTTTTTGGATGAAGTCAGCCAAGTCATTGAGTGGAATATTAGCCAAGTCATCAAGAGTATAGTCTTCCGTCATCAAAGAGATGACAGTGCTAGACCAGAGATTGGTAGTTAGCTCTTCATTCTTGATTTCAGTTGATAAGGTATTGCACTTATAATAAATATTTTCAATAAAGTGCTGTTTGGTTCTTGTTAGCTGTTCAATGAGTTGAAGTCTCGTTCTAGTCAGATGTTGGAGGGCAAGGTATTTCTCTTCTTTGAGAAAGGCAGGGGAAAAGCGCTCAATCCGAAAATAATCAGCGATGTAGAAGGCATCAATGGTATCATTTTTGCTTTCTTCAAAGGCTTCGCGATATTTCTTAATCTTATTGGGCTGTTCCACCATCACTTCAACGTTAAGAGCCTTCAATTGACTATCTTCATGAAAGAACATAGCAGGGTGAAAGCTATAGAGACTAGTTGCTTCCATGCCGATGACGATTCGTTCAAAGATATGGATTTCATGAAGCTGAAGGATCTTTTCCTTAATTTCAGAAGCACCAGCTAGGTCATTAGAAAGAGAAGCTGTAAAGGGAGTTGTTGTATCACTGAGCATGATACAGACATCAAGTTTGGTAGAGCTAACATCTAAACCGACAAAACATTTCATTTGGAAGGTCTCCTTTCATATGGATTTGGAAAATTTCTTGACTACTGTAAGGTTCCCCAGAAACACCTTGAACCAACAGCCTCGCATAATAGAATTCACATCACTAGCTCACCTGCCGCCTGTACGCTACTAAGTACAGAAGTGAGACTAGTGGAAACAGCTAGTGTGTTGGAAGTAGGGACAAGGCTTGGGTAACAGACTTTCTTCGGAAGTCTAAGCAACAAGGAGGAGAAGAAACAACCATGAGTCCATTCCATGACTCTATTGTTCTGGAAAACCTTGCAATAGTCAAGTTAAAAATTGTTAAAACTTGGGATTAAAAATCCCCATAAACTTATTTTACGAGGAGGATTAACATGAGAACAGCGCGCTTTTTTTGGAAATATTTTAAGGCTTATAAAGTATCTTTTGTGATGGTCATTGTCTTGATTATCTTTGCGACAGCTTTACAGGCGATTTTCCCGATTTACTTAGGTCAGGCGGTGACGGATTTGGTGCAGCTAGGTGTCGCTTACCAACAAGGAGTTGATACGAAAACGCTTTGGTCTAGCTTTTCAGCTGTCATGGGCAATCTTGCGGTGGTCTTTCTGTGCATTTCTATTTCTAGTTTGATCTATATGCTCTTGATGAACCGTGTGATTTCCCATTCGACCAATGAGATGAGAAAGGGCTTGTTTGGAAAGTTAGAGCGACTAACGGTGTCCTTTTTTGACCGTCATCAGGATGGGGATATTCTCTCTCGCTTTACCAGTGATTTGGACAATATCATGCAGGCTTTCAATGAAAGCTTGATTCAGGTGATGAGTAATATCGCTCTTTATATCGGGCTTTTGATTGTCATGTTTTCAAGGCATGCGACTCTGGCTTTGGTCACGATTGCAAGTACGCCTGTCGCAGTCTTGATGTTGATGCTTATTTTGAAAATGGCTCGAAAATATACCAATATCCAGCAGGCAGAGGTTGGAAAACTAAATGCTTTTATGGATGAGAGTATTTCAGGTCAAAAGGCAGTCATTGTCCAAGGCTTGCAAGAAGAGATGATTGCAGGATTTATGGCGCAAAATGAAAGAGTTAAGAAGGCAACCTTTAAAGGACGGATTTTCTCAGGAATTCTCTTTCCTTTGATGAATGGGATGAGTTTGCTAAATACGGCGATTGTGATTTTTGCAGGTTCTGCGATTTTATTGCAGGATAGCAGTACATCCATTCCAGTAGCTATGGGCTTGATTGTGACCTTTGTGCAATATTCGCAGCAATACTACCAGCCGATCATGCAGGTTTCTGCAAACTGGGGGAGCTTGCAGCTTGCCTTTACAGGGGCTGATCGGATTCAGGAGATGTTTGATGCCAAAGAAGAGATTCGCCCACAAGAGGCTCCTTACTTTACAGAACTGCGTGAGGGTGTAGAGATTGAGCATGTCGATTTTGCCTATACGGCTGGAAAACCAATTTTGCGTGATGTGAGCATTTCAGCGCCTAAAGGGCAGATGGTTGCCGTTGCCGGACCGACAGGATCTGGAAAAACCACGATTATGAACCTAATCAATCGTTTTTATGATGTGGATGGTGGCAGTATTCGCTTTGATGGTCGTGATATTCGTGAGTATGATTTGGATAGCTTGCGGAGTCGTGTCGGGATTGTTTTGCAGGATTCTGTACTCTTTCGTGGCACGATTCGGGACAATATCCGCTTTGGTCTGCCAGATGCGAGCGAGGAGATGGTTGAGGTTGCTGCGCGTGCGACTCATATCCATGAGTTCATCATGAGCTTGCCAGATGGTTATGATACCATCGTGGATGATGAGCAAAATATTTTCTCAACAGGTCAGAAGCAACTGTTATCTATTGCACGAACCTTGATAACTGACCCGCAGGTCTTGATTTTAGATGAGGCGACATCAAATGTCGATACGGTGACAGAAAGCAAGATTCAGCAGGCTATGGAGGCTGTGGTTGCTGGTCGAACGAGCTTTGTTATTGCCCACCGTTTGAAAACGATTCTCAATGCTGATCAGATTATTGTCTTAAAAGACGGTCAGGTCATCGAGCGAGGCAATCATCGAGAACTCCTTGCCCAAGGTGGCTTTTATGCGGAGTTGTACCATAATCAGTTTGTGTTTGAGTAAATGAAAAATGCCGTCTGTATAGATGGCATTTTTTTACTATTATGGATTGAAAGGGATACCGGTTTGATTGAGTTTAACCGTTGTTTGAAAGAACTCCTCGCGCAAGGGTATGAGTGGACCTGAAATCCCTAATTCTTCGAGATTTTTTAAGATATTCATCACATGTTGCGCAATTTCTAGACCTTTGGGATTCTGTTGTCGTAAGTAATTGTGACTTTGAAGGATGAATAGATTCAAGTTGAGCCACATGTGACTTCCTGCTTTTGGGGCAATTTCAAAGAGCTCTAGGCATTGTTGAATTAGCTCTTCTGCCTCTTGGTAGTGACCGTTGTTGGAATAGTAAGATACGGTTTCTTTCAAAACAGCCAAGCAAGACTCGCCTAATTGGGAATGATTGATATGTGGATTTGTCTTGAGTAATTTGAGGATTTCTTGGATTTTAAAAGATATGAATTCATAGGAAAAATAAGGGAGTAGTTGGGTATAAACGTTGATTTCGATATTTCCCCATAGTTCAATATCGGTTAGTCGTTGTTTGATATACTCCACCTCTTGCCAATCTTTTGCAGTTAAGAAAGAGGTTCCAGTACGATTGGCTAGTCCGAGCTTGGTTACCACTCGATGGCTGATGACGTAATAGTCAGGAATAGGTTCTCCATCATCTTCTAGTGGGCGGTTGATGACCTCGATTGCTTTTGTGTATTGTCGCTTGGATACAAGGTCATAAATTTCAGATTGACGTTTATCTAGTGCACCAGAGTTTAACTGCATGCTGGCAATCGTATAGGTACTCCAATCTACTCCGATATTTTGTAGAAGATGGTCAAAATTTTCAAGGCTGACCATGGATTTTCCTTTTTCAAAGCGACCAAGATGTTGTGGAGACATGGTATCTCCAGCAGCTTCTTTGAGAGAGAAACCTCTCGCTTCTCGTAGGTATTTAAAGGTTTTCCCATACTTTTCAGATAGGCTCATAACTGATCTCCTAAAAACAGTTTTTTCTATTATTATATCATATCTTTATAAGGGAAAAAATAGATGAACATAAATGTTCAAATAGACCTGAAATTTTAGGGGGGGGGGGGCATAATATTGAACATTTATATCCAACTTTTTCATTTGTAAGAATGTGAGAGGTATAATAGAGAAAAAAATAAAGGAGTCCTATTATGGAAATGAAAACAACTTATGCCTTTCGTAAAACCAAAGTAGCCTTTGGTTCGCTTGCTATTGCAACACTTGCCATTTTTGCTTTGGGTGGATCAGTCGCTCATGCAGAAGGTGAAGTAGCTGCTACATCAACAACCCCAAGTTCCTCAGAGACAGTCGCTTCGACTTCATCGTCCACAACCCCAAGCTCTTCAGAGGCAGTGACTTCAACTTCAACGTCCACAATGCCGAGTTCTTCAGAGGTAAAAACTCCGACTTCGTCGTCCACAACCCCAAGTTCTTCGGAGACAGTGACTTCGACTTCATCGTCGACAATGCCAAGTTCTTCAGAGGCAGTGACTTCGACTTCATCGTCGACAACGCCAAGTTCTTCAGAGACACAACCTTCTGCATCAAACTCTTCAGAAACATCAGCGTTTACATATAAGACAATTAAAGCTACTGCAACTGATTTTGAAAATGGACAACAAGTTCGTATCACACTGATAAATGATTTGGTAAATCCTGTTGACTTGCACTTCAATGTAAAGTTTTTAAATGATAAAGGAAAAATTCAAAAAGTTCCTTTCTCTTCTCAACGTTTGTACAAACGCTCTAATTATGAAGATTGGTACATCGGTGATTTCCCTGATGGTACCTATACTTATGAAGCAACGACGGAGGAAAATAGGGTTGTCTACACTGCCACAACAACCTTCACTGTAAAAAATGGAAAAGTAGTAGATCAAAGTCAACCACAACCATCTTCTCAACCAATGACAGGTTCTTCAGAAACGCAACCTTCTTCATCAACAACGTCAAGTTCCTCAGAGAAAGGAACATCTACTTCTACATCATCTTCAGAAGTAACTCCATCATCAACTTCTTCAAGCATACAATCTTCTTCGTCATCAACAACGATGGGAACTCAAACAGGAAGTGATAAAGGCAAAGATGATAAAGGACTTAATAATACGAAAGGACCTAAAGTAGTAACTCCATCATCAACAACATCAACTTCTTCAAGCACACAACCTTCTTCGTCATCAACAACGATGGGAACTCAAACAGGAAGTGATAAAGGCAAAGATGATAAAGGACTTAATAATACGAAAGGATCTAAAGTAGTAACTCCTTCTAACAATTCTAACAATAAGAAAGAGTCAAATTCATCTGTAGAAAAACAAGGAAAAGTCCCTTCTGCTCCAGTTCAAAGTGCTACGAAGCAAACTGCAAAATCTGGTTTGCCAAAAACAGGGGAAAGCAAGGCAATTATCCTTTCAGTGGCAGGCGCTATCCTTGTATCTCTCGTCGGATTTTTAGGATTGCAAAAGAAAGAAAAATAGAAAATTTTTCCTCTTTCTTTAATGGAATCAACAGAGATTATACGAGATTCATCAGATGAACCCCCTCCTGATTTTGTGATTTATTTGATAGAATTTTAATCTTTTCAGTATAATCTTGAAACAAGGGCTAGGCGTATGTCTAGCTTTTGTTTTATCTTAGGTGGAAAAAATATGAACTTAAGCTCCTAACTTTAGTTTTCTTTAAGTAAGAGAAGGTATACTAGACCTATCAAATGAAAGACCTCCTAATTTTATAGTCATTTGGTCTTGATTTATTACGTCGTTACCTCGTCTTGTCTAACCTAAGTTCTGCCTGCGACTCGTTGCCTCGTACTAAATGAAAACTAAACAACTACATTTGATAACATCCTAACTTTTTTCATCATAAATCTCCTAAGAAAGGGTCTGGGCAGAAAGTCCAGACTCTTTTTTGCGAATTATAGTATAATAGGGAATAAGAAGAAAGAGGAGATGTGAAGATGAAACAACGTGGTTTTGAATTAGTATCGCAGTTTACAGATGAGAATTTGCTGCCAAAGCGTGAGACAGCGCATGCAGCGGGCTATGATTTGAAAGTGGCAGAGCGCGTGGAGATTGCTCCGGGTGAGATTAAGCTGGTGCCGACAGGTGTCAAGGCTTATATGCAGGAGGGGGAAGTCCTATATCTCTACGACCGTTCGTCCAATCCTCGCAAGAAAGGCTTGGTCTTGATTAACTCGGTCGGCGTGATTGACGGCGACTACTATGGCAATCCTGCAAATGAAGGGCATATCTTTGCACAGATGCAAAATATCACAGATGAGACCGTTGTGCTTGAGGTTGGAGAGCGGATTGTGCAGGCTGTTTTTGCGCCATTTTTACTGGCAGATGGGGATGAGGCGACTGGCACGCGCACAGGCGGCTTTGGCTCAACGGGGAATTAAGCATGGCTAAGAAAAAGACAACCTTTATTTGCCAGAATTGTGAGTATCATTCACCGAAATATCTAGGTCGCTGTCCTAATTGTGGCTCTTGGTCGTCCTTTGTCGAGGAAGTGGAGGTCGCAGAGGTCAAGCATGCGCGTGTGTCTTTGACAGGAGAGAAGACACGTCCGATGAAGCTAGCAGAAGTAACTTCAAGCCACGTGAGTCGCACCAAGACTGATATGGATGAGTTCAATCGTGTCTTGGGAGGTGGAGTCGTACCGGGCAGTCTTGTCCTCATAGGGGGGGATCCTGGGATTGGGAAATCAACCCTGCTCTTGCAAGTATCGACCCAGCTATCACAAAAAGGGACAGTTCTTTACGTTAGTGGTGAGGAATCGGCAGAGCAGATTAAGCTGCGTGCGGAACGCTTAGGCGATGTCGACAGTGAGTTTTACCTCTATGCGGAGACCAATATGCAGAGTATTCGTGCGGAGATTGAGAAGATTCAGCCTGATTTTCTGATTATCGACTCGATTCAGACTATTATGAGTCCTGAGATTTCGAGTGTCCAAGGCTCGGTCAGTCAGGTGCGAGAGGTCACGGCAGAGCTGATGCAGATTGCAAAGACCAATAACATTGCGACTTTTGTCGTGGGACATGTGACCAAGGAAGGAACGCTTGCAGGGCCTCGCATGCTAGAGCACATGGTGGATACGGTGCTGTATTTTGAAGGAGAGCGCCAGCATACTTTCCGCATTCTGCGTGCGGTGAAAAATCGCTTTGGCTCGACCAATGAAATCGGGATTTTTGAGATGCAGTCAGCAGGACTTGTCGAAGTTCTCAATCCAAGTCAAGTCTTTTTAGAAGAACGCTTGGACGGTGCGACAGGGAGCAGTATTGTCGTGACCATGGAGGGTACACGCCCAATTTTGGCGGAGGTTCAGGCGCTAGTAACGCCGACTATGTTTGGCAATGCCAAGCGCACCACGACAGGTCTTGATTTCAATCGGGCTAGTCTCATTATGGCCGTTTTGGAAAAGCGGTCAGGTCTTCTCCTGCAAAATCAAGATGCCTACCTCAAGTCAGCAGGTGGTGTTAAGTTAGACGAGCCAGCTATTGACTTGGCGGTTGCGGTGGCGATTGCTTCAAGCTACAAGGACAAGCCAACCAATCCTCAAGAATGCTTTATTGGAGAAATCGGTTTGACAGGTGAGATTCGTCGTGTCAATCGTATTGAGCAGCGTATCAACGAAGCAGCCAAATTAGGATTTACTAAACTTTACGCCCCTAAAAACTCCCTAGCAGGTCTTCAGATTCCAAAAGAAATCGAAGTCGTTGGGGTGACGACGATTGGTGAGGTGTTAAAGAAAGTATTTGGTTAGAGGAGAGGAAGAGATGAAGGAGCGTTTCTTATCGCATACTGCCGTGTTGCCTGTGATTGTAGAGGAGGGGAAGATTCTCTTACAGCTGCGGCAACATACAGGCTTTTATGATGGGTATTGGGATTTTGCAGGAAGTGGGCATATCGAGCAAGGCGAGACAGCGACAAGCGCCTTAATGCGAGAAGTGAGAGAAGAATTGGGTGTGAGCGTCCATGTAACAGAGAAAGATTGTGTCCATGTGTCTCACATGGTGATGGCAGAGAAAAGCTATCTCTACTTCTACTTTTTAGTCTCTCGGTTAGCAGAATTGCCACAGATCATGGAAGCTGATAAGACAGCAAAACTAGCGTGGTTTTCTTTGGAAGATTTACCTAAGATGCTTATCCCAGAAAGACGGACAGTGTTGGAGCTGATCCAGCAGTCCATAAGATATAGCGAATACAAGATAAAGGAGTCAGAAAATGGCGGATAATCGTATGAAATTTCAACTAGATAGCAACATGCAATTTCCCTTGGTGGAAATTGAATTGGAAAAAGGTGAGACAGCTTATATCCAGCGTGGTAGCATGGTCTATCATACCCCAAGTGTGCAGTTAAACACCAAACTCAATGCCAAAGGTTCAGGACTTGGTAAATTGGTCAAGGCCGTTGGTCGGTCTATGGTATCAGGCGAGAGTACCTTCATCACACAGGCAGTGTCTCATGCAGATGACGGTCGTTTGGCGCTAGCGCCTAATCTCCCAGGGCAAGTCATGCCCTTGTACCTTGGCGAGAAGCAATATTGTCTCAATGATGGTGCCTTTTTAGCCTTAGATGGCTCTGCCTTTTACACCATGCAACGTCAATCTGTTGGGCGTGCCTTATTTGGCGGTCAAGGCGGATTTTTCGTCATAACCACAGAAGGAGAAGGGACGCTTTTGGTCAATGCTTTTGGCTCCATTAAAAAAATCGAGCTGCATGATCAAGAAATGACTATTGACAATGCCCATGTCGTAGCGTGGAGTAGTGATTTGGACTACCATGTGCATTTGGAAAAAGGATTTTGGCAATCTGTCGGCACAGGCGAAGGGGTGGTCAATACCTTTAGAGGTACAGGAGAGATTTATGTGCAAAGTTTAAATATCGAAACCTTTGCCAATGTCTTAAGTGGATTGCTCCCGAAAAATGGGTAAAATTGAAGCAATATAGCCAGTCTCAGTCAATGAGATTGGCTTTTTATAGTTATTTAGTTTTCATTTATGACGCCGTTAATTAGTCTTGCCTGCTCCTCGTTACCTCGTACTAAATCAAAACTTTGTTAGCGAGGAGATATAGTTTGAAAAAACGCAGAAAATTTTCGAGATGTAAACATTGACATTACAATGAATAAGTGATATTATTTTGTTGTAACGAAAATATTTACAACAAAATAATAAGCAGAAAAGAGGATATCATGAAAAAAACAGTGATGAGTATTGTAGCAGCGATTGTTGTCATTTTAGTAGCAGCAGGGGTCTATTTTCAAATGAATGGATATTCGCAAGAATCCATTAAAGAGAGAAATAAGGCGAATGCCTTAGCCTTTTATGATCAAGTGTTCAACAAACACGAAGTGAGAGAGGGGACAAAGAAGTATGTCGGTTCAGAATATCTGCAACATAATCCAGGTGTTGCGGATGGACCAGAAGCCTTTATTGAAGCATTTGAGCCATTTTTGAAGGAAAATCCTGACTCAAAAGCTGAAGTGGTGCGTGTGACGGCTGAAGGAGACTTGGTTATGCTACATGTCCACAGTAAGGTGAATGCAGATGATCTAGGTGAAGCAGTCGTAGATATTTTCCGTTTTGATGATAAAGGAAAAATCGTAGAACATTGGGATGTCATTCAAAAAGTTCCTGAAAAGACAGCTAGCGGTCGCAGTATGTTTTGAGGTGGCTGAAAGGATAGACTGAAAAAGATTCGGAATAACCGAGTCTTTTTTTTGAAATCAAGTTCGCACACTGACAAATGCTCTATAAAATGATAGGCTAGTATGAAAAGGGATGAAAATCAACTGATTTTCGCGAAAGGAGTTTTCATGTCTTATTTTCAACATTTTCTGAAGGCTAATCAGGCTTATGTGGATTTGCATGGTACGCACCATTTGCCCTTAAAGCCCAAGACCAAGGTGGCGATTGTGACCTGTATGGATTCGCGGCTTCATGTGGCGCAGGCCTTGGGACTAGCGCTGGGAGATGCCCATATTCTGCGGAATGCTGGTGGTCGGGTGACAGAGGATATGATTCGCTCGCTCGTGATTTCTGAGCAGCAGCTGGGTACTCGGGAAATCGTGGTCTTGCATCATACGGATTGCGGAGCACAGACCTTTACCAATGAGACTTTTCAGGCAGAGTTAAAGGAGAAATTAGGTGTTGATGTATCACATCAGGATTTTTTACCTTTTAGCGATGTCGAAGACAGTGTTCGTGAGGATATGGACTTGCTGCGCAGGTCGCCCTTGATTCCAGATGATATTATCATCTCAGGAGCTGTTTATGATGTGGATACAGGACGTATGACCGAAGTGAAAGCTGAAAAATTACTGGCATAACTATTGACAAAGCGTAAAGAATCAGATAGAATAGTAAAGTATGTTTAGTAACTGATCAAAACTAGCCGGCTAAACGAATACAAAATCTATGAGGAGGTATTCATCGTGAAACGTACTTTTCAACCAAGTAAAATCCGTCGCGCACGCAAACACGGATTCCGTAACCGTATGTCAACTAAAAACGGCCGTCGCGTGTTAGCAGCTCGTCGCCGTAAAGGACGCAAAGTCCTTGCAGTGGCATAATAAAACGATAAAAAAGCCAGCAGAAACTCGAGTCTGTTGGTTTTTTTGTGGGAAAAGCGGTATAATGGATAAAATGAGCTTTTAAATGGCAAAGAGTACAGGAGAAACAATGATTCAAATTTTTGATACCCATACCCACCTTAATAGCGAAGAGTTTGAGGGGCGCGTTGAGGAGGAATTAGCCTTAGCAGCAGAAATGGGCGTGACGAGAATGAATGTGGTGGGCTTTGATAAGTTGACGATTGCGCGTGCCTTGGACTTAGCAGAACGCTATGAGCAAATCTATGCGACCATTGGCTGGCACCCGACGGAAGCTGGCACCTATACTGACGAGATTGAGGAATTTTTGCGTCAGAATCTTAAGCGAGAAAAGGTGATTGCTTTGGGCGAGATTGGCTTGGATTATCACTGGATGACAGCTCCTAAAGAGGTACAGGAGCAGGTTTTCCGCCAGCAGATTGCCTTAGCAAAAGAGTTTGATTTGCCTTTTGTGGTTCACACTCGCGACGCCTTGGAGGATACCTATGACATCATCAAGAGCGAGGGCGTAGGACCGCGTGGAGGGATTATGCACTCTTATTCAGGCTCTTTGGAAATGGCAGAGCGGTTTATCGAGCTTGGCATGACCATTTCATTGTCAGGGGTTGTTACCTTTAAGAAAGCTTTAGATATCCAAGAAGTAGCGACTCACTTGCCACTAGATAAAATTTTGGTCGAAACAGACGCACCGTATCTTGCTCCTGTTCCCAAACGTGGACGGGAAAATCGTACCGCTTATACCCGCTATGTTGTGGATAAAATTGCAGAATTACGTGGTTTATCTAGCGAGGAAGTTGCAAGTAGGACCTACGCCAATGCGCAACGACTATTTGGATTGACAGACTGATATGAAGCGGAAGATAAGAGAAATTATCGTGGTGGAAGGTCGCGATGATACGGCAAATCTCAAGCGGTTTTACGAGGTAGAAACCTATGAAACCAGAGGGTCAGCCATTTCACAGGAGGACCTTGGACGCATCAAGCGCTTGAATGACCTGCATGGGGTGATTGTCTTTACAGACCCTGACTTTAATGGGGAGCGGATTCGCAAGATGATTATGGCAGCTGTTCCGAGTGCCAAGCATGCCTTTCTAAATAGAGATGAGGCGGCGCCTAGCTCGAAAACCAAGGGAAGATCGCTTGGTATTGAGCATGCCTCTTTTGAGGACTTGGACAGGGCGCTATCGCAGGTACTAGGTGGTGCAGATAAAGAAAAAGCTCACGTTGACATCACACGGGGTGATTTGATTCGCCTAGGATTTCTTGCAGGTGGAGACAGCCGCAAACGCAGGGAATACCTCGGAGAGCAACTCCGCATCGGCTACACCAATGGCAAGCAACTCTTGAAACGGCTCGAGATGTTTGGCATTTCCTTGGCGGATGTGGAAAAGGTCATGGAGGGGTATGAGTAAGGAGATTGTATTGTTACGTGGGGTGA
Organism: Streptococcus pneumoniae; assembly: GCA_040719455.1. Taxonomy (NCBI): domain Bacteria; kingdom Bacillati; phylum Bacillota; class Bacilli; order Lactobacillales; family Streptococcaceae; genus Streptococcus; species Streptococcus pneumoniae. Next base: position 1,873,380 of record JBFDTN010000001.1, read on the forward strand.
CCCCGACAGGACAAAATCGTATTCCCAAGATGTCTTATTTGGCAGAAATCTTGCAAGAAGCTGGATTTGAAGAAGTCAAGACCTATATTCAAAGTGGAAATGTCATCTTGAGAACAGAAAAAACGGATGAGGAAATCCAAAAGTTGGTTCATGATGTAATCTATGACAAGATTGGAGCTGATTTGGCTGTGATTGTCAAAACTCCTCATCAGTTGGAGAGAGCAGTGACAGAACAGCCGTTTGATAATTCCTTTGATAGGTCTCGAGTGCACTTGGTCTTTACAAATGAGAGGATTGTGCAAGATAAGCTGGCAAAACTACTTCAAGAAGATCTTGGCGATGAAAAGATTGTGCAAGGTGACGAGTGCTTGTATCTATACTTGCCACGTGATGCCAAAAAGAAACGGTGGAATACCAACTTTCTGGAAAAGAGGTTGGGCATTCGAGCGACTATGAGGAAATTGAATGTGGTTTCACGATTGAGCGAGCTAGGAGAGGAACAATAATATGTGTCTGATTTGTGAACGGATTGATTGGATTCGCTTAGGGAAAAATCCATACTTTGTGAAAGAACTTGAAACGGCTATGTTGTTATCGGAGACCATCAGCATTTTTAAGGCTATACCCTTTTCCTCTGCAAACAGCATGTGACGGAATTGCATCATTTACCCAAGCAATTTCGGGATAAACATGTATCTGAAATGGCAGATGTAGCAGAGGCAGTCAGCCTAGCTTTTTCGGCGGATAAAATGAAGATTGAAAGTCTGGGAAATGGAGATGCTCATCTACATTGGCATCTTTTTCCGAGAAAAGCAGGTGATTTAGGGAGTTATGGTCGTGATGGCAAAGGCCCAGTTTGGTGGCTTCCTTTTGAAGGCATGTACGCTAATGAGACACGAATTTCAAGCAATGAATTAGAACAGATGAAGAGATAACTTTTAGCTGAATTTGAAAATTAGAAAGAGAAATATGAGAATTGCAGATTATAGTGTGACGCGTGCGATTTTGGAGCGTCATGGTTTTACGTTTAAGAAGTCCTTTGGTCAGAATTTTTTGACGGACACCAATATCTTACAGAAGATTGTAGATACGGCAGAGATTGATAGTTCAGTCAATGTCATTGAGATTGGACCTGGAATCGGTGCTTTGACGGAATTTTTGGCGGAGCGAGCAGCGGAGGTCATGGCATTTGAAATTGATGAGCGTTTGGTGCCGATTTTGGCAGATACCCTGCGTGATTTTGACAATGTGACCGTGGTCAATCAGGATATCTTGAAGACCAATTTGGCGGAGCACGTCAAGCAGTTTAAAAATCCTGATTTGCCAATCAAGGTAGTGGCCAATCTCCCTTACTACATCACGACACCGATTTTGATGCACTTGATTGAAAGTGGTATTCCTTTTAGTGAATTTGTTGTGATGATGCAACGCGAGGTGGCAGACCGCATTTCCGCAGAAGCCAATACCAAAGCTTACGGTAGCTTGTCGATTGCGGTACAGTATTACATGACTGCAAAGGTCGCCTTTATCGTGCCACGGACGGTCTTTGTGCCAGCGCCCAATGTGGACAGTGCGATTTTGAAAATGGTGCGACGACCTGAGCCTGCGGTCGCGGTATCAGATGAGAGATTTTTCTTTAAGGTCGCAAAAGCTAGCTTTACTCACCGCCGCAAGACCTTGTGGAATAATTTGACCAGCTATTTTGGAAAGAGCGAGGGTGTCAAAGAAAAGCTAGAAGCAGCTCTAGCAGCAGCCAATCTGCAGCCGTCTGTCCGCGGTGAAGCATTGACTTTGGAGGATTTTGCCCGCTTGACGGATAGCTTGAAGGCAGAAGGTTTGGGCTAGTGAATCAGTATTTTCAGAGATCAAAAAGGATTGAGAGAGCATGCTCACTCCTTTTTTACTGCTCATTTTTAGCTATGTTGTTTTGATATGCTCCCTGTCTCTTCTCGTCTGTGATTTTTATGAGGAACTATAAATTTTCTCGCCATTTTCTTGGAAAATTTGATATAATAAACAGTAGTATAGTCATTTGGTTTTCATTTATTACGTCGTTACCTTGTACTAAATCAAAACTAAACAACTATAACGCAATAAAGGAGACGATTTGCAAGGAAAGATTATGAAAGCTCTGGCTGGTTTTTACTATGTCGAGAGTGATGGAAAGCTATATCAGACGCGTGCGCGTGGGAATTTTCGCAAGAAAGGGCAGACCCCCTATGTGGGCGATGTAGTGGATTTTTCGGCAGAAGAGCAGTCTGAGGGCTATATTTTAAAGATTCATGAACGCAAAAACAGCTTGGTGAGACCGCCGATTGTCAATATCGATCAGGCAGTGGTCATCATGTCAGCTAAAGAGCCTGAGTTTAACGCCAATCTCTTGGATCGTTTTTTGGTGCTATTGGAGCATAAGAGAATTCACCCCATTATTTATATCAGTAAGACGGATTTGCTGGCGAGTTCTGATGATTTGGCTGAGTTTTTGACGGTGTATGAGGCAGTTGGCTATGATGTGGTGATGACTGTCGCGGAGCTTTTGCCGCTTTTGACAGGTAAGATTACAGTCTTTATGGGGCAGACAGGGGTTGGAAAATCCACACTATTAAATAAAATAGCGCCAGAGTTAGCGTTGGAAACAGGTGAAATCTCAGAAAGTCTGGGACGTGGTCGGCATACGACGCGGGCTGTCAGTCTTTATGACCTTAATGGAGGCAAGATTGCAGATACCCCTGGCTTTTCTTCCCTTGATTATGAGGTAGATACGGCTGAAGAGCTAAATAACTGTTTTAGAGAGGTCAAAGAAGTCAGTCAAGCTTGTAAATTTAGGACCTGTACCCATACGCACGAACCAGCTTGTGCGGTCAAGGTAGCGGTGGAAGATGGTGCGATTGCAGCTTTTCGTTTTGACAATTATTTGCAAATGCTCAGTGAGATTGAAAATCGCCGTGAAACCTTTAAGAAAACTGCTAAAAAATTCCCTAAGTAAAGGAGAAAAAGATGAAATTATCTAAGATTGCCCCTTCGATTTTAAGTGCTGATTATGCGAATTTTGAAACGGAGTTAAAGAAGATTGAGAACAGCGGAGCAGAGTATGTCCATATCGACATTATGGATGGGCATTTTGTGCCCAATATCAGCTTTGGTGCTGGAGTGGTAGCTGCCATGCGTCCGCATAGCAAGCTCGTATTTGATTGCCATTTGATGGTGTCAAATCCTGAGCATCATATTGAGGATTTTGCACGGGCAGGTGCAGACATTATCAGTATTCATGTGGAGGCGACTCCGCACATTCACGGTGCTCTGCAAAAGATTCGCCTAGCAGGGGTCAAACCTTGTGTGGTGATCAATCCAGGAACTCCGATTGCTGCTATTGAGCATGTTCTTCATTTGGTGGATCAGGTCTTGGTCATGACGGTCAACCCTGGTTTTGGAGGACAGGCTTTCTTGCCAGAAACCATGGATAAGATTCGTCAGCTGGTCGCTTTGCGAGCAGAAAAAGGTTTGGACTTTGACATCGAGGTGGATGGTGGTATTGATGATCAGACGATTGCTACGGCAAAAGAAGCAGGTGCCAACGTATTTGTGGCAGGAAGCTATGTCTTTAAAGGCGATGTCAATCAGCAAGTAGCTCACTTACGAGATGCGCTCCATGACTAGGATAGCAGTCTTTGCAGGGGGGCGTATAGGGGCTTATCAGACAGACTTTGACTATTTTGTTGGCGTGGATCGTGGGGCCTTTTTCCTGTTGGAAAAAGACTTACCACTTGATCTTGCCATTGGTGATTTTGATTCAGTTGGTTGCTCTGAACTTAGTCAGATTCGAAAGACAGCAGAGGAAGTGATTCAGGCACAGCCTGAAAAGGATGATACGGATTTGGAACTAGCCTTAAAAACGGTCTTTCAGAAAATGCCAGAGGCGGAAGTGACTGTCTTTGGTGCTTTTGGTGGACGTTTGGATCACACCTTGTCCAATATCTTTCTGCCGAGTGATGAGAAACTCGCTCCTTACATGCGTCAGCTGTGCTTGGTCGATGAGCAAAATCTGCTCTGTTATTTTCCAGAAGGAACACATACAGTGGAGGAGAAAGCAGGTATGACCTATGTAGCTTTTATGTCAGAATCATCTAGCCCTTTGACGATTAAAGGAGCGAAATACCCTCTAAATCATGAGAATTTCTTTGCAAAAAAAATTTACAGCTCTAATGAATTTGTTGACTGCCCCATTGAAGTGACCTGCCCCAAGGGCTATCTGGTCGTGATTTACAGTAAGGATAGGAGCTAGTATGGAGTGGATCATTGTTGTTTTAGGATTGGTCAATGTTGTCTTGCTCTTTTTGCTTTGGCAGGATAAAGAGAAAACGCAGATCCTATTAAAAGAGAGCTTGGAGGAGCAAGCGGATCACTTATCAGACCAGCTAGATTACCGTTTTCGTGAGGAACGACAAGCCAGCCAATTACAGGCACAGCAGCTGGAATTAGCACTGAGTGACCGTTTGACAGAGTTTCGCTTGGAAATGGCAGAGCATCTCAGCAAGAATCGTGACAAGACTGATGAGCGGATGCAGCAGATCCAAGCTTCGAATGAATTGCGCTTGGAACAGATGAGGCAGACAGTGGAGGAAAAGCTGGATAAAACCCTACAAAGTCGCCTGCAATCCTCCTTTGAGACAGTTTCAAAACAACTCGAGTCCGTCAACCGTGGTCTGGGAGAAATGCAGCATATCGCACGAGATGTAGGGACGCTCAACAAGGTCTTGTCTAATACCAAGACGCGGGGGATTATGGGCGAATTGCAGCTGGCTCAGATTATTGAGGATATTTTAACTCCCAGTCAGTATGAGGTGGAGTTTGCGACCATACCAAACTCGAGTGAGCGCGTGGAGTACGCGGTGAAATTACCAGGGCAGAGCGATACCCCGCTTTATCTCCCTATTGACTCCAAGTTTCCTTTGGCAGACTATTATCGCTTAGAGGACGCCTATGAAGCTGGTAATAAAGAAGAAATAGCACTTTACCGAAAGGCTCTTCTATCTAGTATCAAGCGGTTTGCCAAGGATATCAAGGGCAAGTATATCGCACCGCCTCACACGACTAATTTTGGAATTCTCTTTTTGCCGACAGAGGGCTTGTACGCAGAAGTCGTCCGAGAGCCTATCTTTTTTGACAGTCTTAGGCGAGAAGAGCAGATCGTGGTGGCAGGACCAACGACCCTATCAGCTCTTTTAAACTCGCTCTCCGTAGGTTTTAAAACCCTAAATATCCAAAAAAGTGCCGATGATATTAGCAAGGTCTTGGGTAATGTCAAGACAGAGTTTAGCAAGTTTTCTGGAATCTTGACCAAGGCGCAGAAGCATTTGCAGCATGCGTCTGGCAATATTGATGAGCTCTTGATGCGGCGGACCAATGCCATTGAGCGAACCTTGAAGCATATTGAGTTAGCAAAGGAAGACGAGCTTGACTTGCTCCAGTTCCAAGAGGAAGAGGATGTAGATGAAGATTAACCAAATGAAAAAAGATGAGCATTTTCAAGGATTTTACCTCATAAAATCTGCCGAAGTGCGCCAGACGAGAGCTGGGAAGAACTACCTAGCCTTCACCTTTCAAGATAATACAGGAACGATTGAAGGCAAGCTCTGGGATGCTCAGCCCCACAATGTAGAAGAATTTACAGCTGGTAAGGTTGTTCACATGCAAGGGCGTAGGGAGGTTTATAATAATACCCCACAAGTCAACCAAATCACCCTGCGATTGCCAAAAGCAGGTGAGCCAAATGACCCTGCGGAGTTCAAGGAAAAACCGCCAGTTAATGTAGCTGATTTGCGTGACTATATTTCCAAGATGATTTTCCAGATTGAAAATCCGATTTGGCAGCGAGTAGTGCGTTCGCTTTACGCCAAGTATGACAAGGAATTTTATAGCTATCCAGCCGCTAAGACCAATCATCATGCCTTCGAAGCAGGTCTAGCCTACCATACGGCGACCATGATTCGCTTGGCTGATAGCATAGGTTCCATCTATCCGCAGTTAAATAAGAGCCTACTCTATGCAGGGATTATGCTGCATGATTTGGCAAAAGTCATTGAGTTGACAGGGCCAGACCAGACTGAGTACACGGTTCGTGGCAATCTCATTGGGCACATTGCCCTAATTGATGAGGAGATTACCAAGACATTGTCTGAATTGCAGATTGATGATACCAAAGAGGAAGTTATTGTCCTACGTCATGTGATTCTCAGCCATCATGGGCTTTTGGAGTATGGTAGCCCTGTTCGTCCAAAAATTATGGAAGCAGAGATTCTTCATATGATTGACAACCTAGACGCCGAAATGATGATGATGACCACAGCCCTCAATTTAGTTGCGCCAGGCGAGATGACCAATCGAATCTTTGCCCTTGATAATCGAACCTTTTACAAACCAAGCTTCGATGAGGACTAGGGATTCTGGATTAAAAACCTGTATTCATAAGTGAAGTGATTCTAATCGGGCGTTTATTTTCCGATAATCAAGGCGTTTTTTGAAGGAATACTGACTGTATTTCGAGAAAAGGCAACGATGAGTAGCGAAAAATAAGCCCTGAATAGAGTTGCTGAGCTGTGAATACAGGTTCTACATGTGAGAAAACCCAATAAAAAGCGAAAAACGGATGTTAGATACAAAATAATGTTCGTTTTTTCTGCTTTTATGGTATAATGGAAAAAATATCAATGAAATGGTGACAGAATGAAATTAAGAAGAAGTGAGCGGATGGTAGTGATTTCTAATTATCTCATGAACCATCCTTATGAACTAACTAGTTTAAATACCTTTGCTGAAAAGTATGAATCTGCTAAATCCTCTATTTCTGAGGACATCGTGATTATCAAGCGTGCCTTTGAAGAGATGGAAATTGGCCATGTCGAGACCATCACAGGCGCAGGTGGTGGGGTGATTTTTACTCCATCTATCTCAGACACAGAAGGGCGTGCTATGGTGGAAGAGTTGCGAGATAAGTTATCTGAGAGCAACCGAATCTTGCCTGGTGGCTATATCTACCTTTCTGATCTCTTGAGTACGCCAGCTATTCTCAAAAATATCGGGCGGATTATCGCAAAAGCTTTTCGTAAGCAAAAGATTGACGCGGTCATGACGGTCGCAACAAAAGGAGTTCCTCTAGCCAATGCCGTGGCAAATGTTTTAAATGTACCCTTTGTCATCGTCCGTAGAGATTTGAAAATTACAGAAGGCTCGACCGTCAGTGTGAATTATGTTTCAGGTTCAAGTGGGGATCGGATTGAAAAGATGTTTCTATCTAAACGTAGTTTAAAAGCTGGCAGCCGTGTCTTGATTGTAGATGATTTCCTAAAAGGAGGAGGAACCATCAATGGGATGGTCAGCCTTTTGGCAGAATTTGATTCAGAACTTGCAGGGGTAGCCGTCTTTGCAGATAATGCTCAAGCAGCGAGAGATAAATTTGACTATAAATCTCTCCTTAAAGTGACCAATATAGACGTCAAAGCTAGCAAAATTGATGTTGAAGTTGGAAATATTTTTGATAAAGAATGATGAGGTAATGACGTGAAAAGTCTATTTGACAAATTTGATCAAAGTCCGCTGTGGTCGCGTGTAACAGTCATCGTTGTCCTTATGGCTATTTTAGTATCAGGATTATTGATGGTTGGAAGACAGCGGGCAGAGGAGCAAAAGAAATTGCTTGCAAACCAACCTGCGACTGTACAAACTTCCTTGAGTGAGCGTGAAAAAGACCGCAAAGAACAGCAAAAATTGGAAAAAGAGATTGATATAGAGCTGAAAAAGATTGAAGCAACTCCTAAAAAAGAGAAAATTGCTCCCTTGAAAGAAAAAATTGCTAAAATCAAGGATAAGGCGATTCGAGATAAATTTGAGAAACGCTTAAAAGCTGTGGAGAGCAAGATTGAAGCAGAGGAAGAAAAAGCGAAAGCAAGTACCTCTAGTGAATCAACTTCTACACCAGCTTCTATACCGCCTGTATCATCAGAAGAAGCACCTGTTCAACCAAGTCAATCTGTACAGGAAGAAGAGGTTACAGTGACTCAACCAGTTCAGTCATTTGAGTCTGTCCAGCCGGTTCAACCCATTCAACCTGTTCAACCGACTCAGCCAATTCAACCGACGCGCCCAACAGCTCCGGTTACTACCCCAGAGCCTCCAGCGGCAGAACCCGTTATTTCACAGCCATCTTCAGAAGGCGATAGCACTTCATCTAGCACTGCGGAGTAGAGAAATCACTATATTCCTCATTTGTTAGAAAAAATGATTGACAAAAAAGTATCGTCGTGTTATAATAACAGACGGTACTTTTTACTTTTGGTCTCTCAAAAGTGTACAGAGACGTGCTGACAAATAGTTGCAAAGTACACACAGATGGTCGCTGTCACCAAGTGGATCATCACCCAAAAATAAAAAAATACAGGAGAATGTAGATGCCTACAATTAACCAATTGGTTCGCAAACCGCGTAAATCAAAAGTAGAAAAATCTAAATCACCAGCTTTGAACGTTGGTTACAACAGCCTTAAACGTGTTCCTACTCGTGAGAACTCACCACAAAAACGTGGTGTTGCAACTCGTGTTGGAACAATGACACCTAAAAAACCTAACTCAGCCCTTCGTAAATTTGCCCGTGTACGTTTGAGCAACTTGATCGAAGTTACTGCTTATATCCCAGGTATTGGACACAACCTTCAAGAGCACAGTGTGGTGCTTCTTCGTGGTGGACGTGTAAAAGACCTTCCAGGGGTACGTTACCATATCGTTCGTGGTGCACTTGATACAGCAGGTGTAAATGATCGTAAACAAGGCCGTTCTAAATACGGTACAAAACGTCCAAAAGGGTAAGAAAGGGGATAAAGATAAATGAGTCGTAAAAACCAAGCGCCTAAGCGCGAAGTATTGCCAGATCCGCTTTACAATTCAAAATTAGTAACACGCTTGATCAACCGCGTTATGCTTGACGGAAAACGTGGTACAGCTGCATCTATCGTTTACGGAGCTTTTGAACAAATCAAAGAAGCTACTGGTAACGATGCACTTGAAGTATTTGAAACAGCAATGGAAAACATCATGCCTGTACTTGAAGTGCGTGCACGTCGTGTTGGTGGATCTAACTACCAAGTCCCAGTTGAGGTTCGTCCAGAACGTCGTACAACTCTTGGACTTCGTTGGTTGGTAACAATCGCTCGTAACCGTGGTGAGCACACAATGGTTGACCGTCTTGCAAAAGAAATCATGGATGCAGCAAACAACACTGGTGCAGCTGTGAAGAAACGTGAAGATACTCACCGTATGGCAGAAGCGAACCGCGCGTTTGCACACTTCCGTTGGTAATATAGGATATGAAGGCGTTAAACAAATGCTAGCCAAAATAGGAAATTCGACGAAGAGTTTTAAAACTCTAGGAGAATTTATCTTTTTGGCAGACATTTGTAGCCTGAATTCAACTAATCTAAGATACTAAGGGCGTTAAAAACGTACAGTGAAAATAGGGAAGTGACGTGGTGTCTCTTGGACACAAGGAACTTCATCTTTTTCACCTAGCGTTTAGCCCGAGTTCAATTAAGATACAGAGACGCAGAGAGCAAGGACAAAATAGGTAAACTGACAACGAAGCTTGAGCTTCTAGGAAGTTTTATCTTTTTGGACTGGTTGCTCTCAAGTTGAGTTCAATTAAATCATTTCATTGAAAACGTATCTTTTACCAGCTTACAAACTAAACAAGCATGTTAGAACGGGTAGGTCTGCCTATCCGTTTTTTTCTAAAATATGCTATAATGAACTGTAAACAAATTTAACTAAATATAGGAGAACATAATGGCACGCGAATTTTCACTAGAAAAAACTCGTAATATCGGTATCATGGCCCACGTCGATGCCGGTAAAACAACTACAACCGAGCGTATTCTTTACTACACTGGTAAAATCCATAAAATCGGTGAAACACACGAAGGTGCTTCACAAATGGACTGGATGGAGCAAGAGCAAGAACGTGGTATCACAATCACATCTGCTGCGACAACTGCACAATGGAACAACCACCGCGTAAACATCATCGACACACCAGGACACGTGGACTTCACAATCGAAGTACAACGTTCTCTTCGTGTATTGGACGGTGCGGTTACCGTTCTTGACTCACAATCAGGGGTTGAGCCACAAACTGAAACAGTTTGGCGCCAAGCAACTGAGTACGGAGTTCCTCGTATTGTATTTGCCAACAAAATGGACAAAATCGGTGCAGACTTCCTTTACTCAGTAAGCACTCTTCATGATCGCTTGCAAGCAAATGCTCACCCAATCCAATTGCCAATCGGTTCAGAAGACGATTTCCGTGGAATCATCGACTTGATCAAGATGAAAGCTGAAATCTACACAAATGACCTTGGTACAGACATTCTTGAAGAAGATATTCCTGCTGAATACCTTGACCAAGCTCAAGAATACCGTGAAAAATTGGTAGAAGCAGTTGCTGAAACTGATGAAGAATTGATGATGAAATACCTTGAAGGTGAAGAAATCACAAATGAAGAGTTGAAAGCAGCTATCCGTAAAGCAACAATCAACGTTGAATTCTTCCCAGTATTGTGTGGTTCTGCCTTCAAAAACAAAGGTGTTCAATTGATGCTTGATGCGGTTATCGATTACCTTCCAAGCCCAGTTGATATCCCAGCAATCAAAGGTATCAACCCAGATACAGATGCTGAAGAAGAGCGTCCAGCTTCAGATGAAGAGCCATTTGCAGCCCTTGCCTTCAAAATCATGACTGACCCATTCGTAGGTCGTTTGACATTCTTCCGTGTTTACTCGGGTGTTCTTAACTCAGGTTCATACGTAATGAACACTTCTAAAGGTAAACGTGAACGTATCGGACGTATCCTTCAAATGCACGCAAACAGCCGTCAAGAAATCGAAACTGTTTACTCAGGTGATATCGCTGCTGCCGTTGGTTTGAAAGATACTACAACTGGTGACTCATTGACTGATGAAAAAGCAAAAGTTATCCTTGAGTCAATCAACGTTCCAGAACCAGTTATCCAATTGATGGTTGAACCAAAATCTAAAGCTGACCAAGATAAGATGGGTGTTGCCCTTTCTAAATTGGCTGAAGAAGATCCAACATTCCGCGTTGAAACAAATGTTGAAACTGGTGAAACAGTTATCTCAGGTATGGGTGAGCTTCACTTGGATGTCCTTGTTGACCGTATGCGTCGTGAATTCAAGGTTGAAGCAAACGTAGGTGCTCCTCAAGTATCTTATCGTGAAACATTCCGCGCTTCAACTCAAGCTCGTGGATTCTTCAAACGTCAATCAGGTGGTAAAGGTCAGTTCGGTGATGTATGGATTGAATTTACTCCAAACGAAGAAGGAAAAGGATTCGAGTTTGAAAACGCAATCGTCGGTGGTGTGGTTCCACGTGAATTCATCCCAGCGGTTGAAAAAGGTTTGGTTGAGTCTATGGCAAACGGTGTTCTTGCTGGATACCCAATCGTTGACGTAAAAGCAAAACTTTACGACGGTTCATACCACGATGTCGACTCATCTGAAACTGCCTTTAAAGTTGCGGCATCTCTTGCTCTTAAAGAAGCAGCGAAAACTGCACAACCTGCTATCCTTGAGCCAATGATGCTTGTAACAATCACAGTTCCAGAAGAAAACCTTGGAGATGTTATGGGGCACGTAACAGCTCGTCGTGGACGTGTAGACGGTATGGAAGCACATGGTAACAGCCAAATCGTTCGTGCGTATGTACCACTTGCAGAAATGTTCGGTTATGCAACAGTTCTTCGTTCTGCATCTCAAGGACGTGGTACATTCATGATGGTATTTGACCACTATGAAGATGTACCTAAGTCAGTACAAGAAGAAATCATTAAAAAACACAACGGTGAAGCTTAATCTCTTCATCTAGCATCTGCTCTTTAGCAGGTGCTTTTTTTAAAAAAATTTTTTAATATTTCTTCAAAAAATCATATTTTTTACGAATAGATAAGTAGAGGAATTTTTTAGGAAAAATGATCTGAAAAATTAGATGTTGATAGATTTTCTTAAAAATATATGCTATAATACCATAAAGAAATATTTAACAAGTCAGTGAGGAGATGGCTATGAGAAAAAAGATGTATAAAGCGAAAAAAAGATGGGTTGTTGCTACTGTTGCTATTGTCGGAATGATTGGAAACGCGGCTGCAGCTGCAGCAGATACGGAGAGTGTAAATACTCAGCCTGTACCAGATGTAAATAGTTCAGAAGTTAAGACCAATGCAGAGCCTACGATAGCAAATTCTGTAGAAATTCCAGAGAAGCCTTCAACAGCTGAAGAAAAAGTCGTAGAGACACCAGCCGTAGCGGTTGAAGAGGATAAGGCTGAAAAAACAGCCCAAGTTGAGACACCAGTTGTATCTGCTGAAGAGAACAAGCTTGAAAGATCAGCCTCAGTTGAGGCACCAGTCGAAGAAAAACAGCAAGGTTCAGCGTCTCAAGGAAATTACCAAGTTGTGAATAAGGTTATTTATTTGGATGCAGGACATGGTGGCAGTGATTCTGGTGCTAGCTATGGAGGCGTTCATGAAAAAGATTTAACTCTATCCATTCATAATCTTGTGAAAGAACAGTTACAAAGTGCTGGGTATGAAGTGAAATCTGCCCGAACTAACGATCGTTATGTTGAATTGCTAGATCGTTCTAGAGATGTGAATCAGTCAGCGTCTGATTTATTTGTCAGCATCCATATAAATGCGTCAAATGCCTCATCTCCACAAGGAATTGAAACTTACTGGTACGAGTATGACCGAGATTATCCTTCGCGTTTGAATGGTCAGTATCACATTGATCCAGAGCGTTTGAAACGCAGTGCCTATTTGGCAGAATCTATTCATAAAAATACGTTAGCCCAAAGTGGAGCAATCAACCGAGGTGTTCGTAGAACAACTTTTTCAGTTTTACGTGAAACAACTGCTCCAGCAGTATTAGTGGAGCTAGGCTATTTATCAACTCCTGCTGAACGTGCTAAATTGGTGAATCGTGACTATCAACAAAGATTAGCAACAGGAATTGTTGATGGTATTTTGGATTACTATCAACATTTCGGTTCAACTGTGACACGTCCAACAGCTACAACACCAAATATTTCAACTTCTAAACCAGCCACTTCCACCTCATCACTTCTACCAGATTCAGGTAGCTATACTTTCAAAGAGGCTGCAGGTGTGAAAAATGAAGCGAAGTTGTCAAGCCCCGACTTAGCGACCTATGAAGCAGGTCAAAGTGTTAACTATGACCGCACCTTGACAGCCGAAGGTTACCAATGGTTGAGCTATGTTTCTTACAGTGGCAGTCGTCGTTATGTACCTGTGGTTAAACTGCAAGAAGCAGTCAAACCGGTCGAAACTAAACCAACGGCGCAGCCGGCTCCAAGTAAACCAGTTGAAAGCAAGCCAGCCGTAGTGAACCAAAATCTCCTTCCAGATTCCGGTAGCTATATCTTCAAAGAGGCTGCAGGTGTGAAAAATGAAGCGAAGTTGTCAAGTCCCGACTTAGCGACCTATGAAGCAGGTCAAAGTGTTAACTATGACCGCACCTTGACAGCCGAAGGTTACCAATGGTTGAGCTATGTTTCTTACAGTGGCAGTCGTCGTTATGTACCTGTGGTTAAACTGCAAGAAGCAGTCAAACCAGTCGAGACTAAACCAACTGAAAGTAAACCATCCGAGACTAAACCAACGGCGCAGCCGGCTCCAAGTAAACCAGTTGAAAGCAAGCCAGCCGTAGTGAACCAAAATCTCCTCCCCGATTCCGGTAGCTATATCTTCAAAGAGGCTGCAGGTGTGAAAAATGAAGCTAAGCTGTCAAGTCCCGACTTAGCGACCTATGAAGCAGGTCAAAGTGTTAACTATGACCGCACCTTGACAGCCGAAGGTTACCAATGGTTGAGCTATGTTTCTTACAGTGGCAGTCGTCGTTATGTCCCTGTGGTTAAGCTACAAGAAGTAGTTAAACCAGTAGAAGCCAAACCAACCGAAACTAAAGCAACTCCAAGTAAACCAGTTGAAAGCAAGCCAGCCGTAGTGAATCAAAATCTTCTACCAGATTCAGGTAGCTATATCTTCAAAGAGGCTGCAGGTGTGAAAAATGAAGCTAAGCTGTCAAGTCCAGACTTAGCGACCTATGAAGCAGGTCAAAGTGTTAACTATGACCGCACCTTGACAGCCGAAGGTTACCAATGGTTGAGTTACGTTTCTTACAGTGGTAGTCGTCGTTATGTCCCTGTGGTAAAATTGCAAGAAGCGGTTAAACCAGTAGCAACCAAACCAACAGAAAGTAAACCATCCGAGACTAAACCAACTGCACAGCCAACTCCAAGTAAGCCAGTTGAAAGCAAGCCAGCCGTAGCGAATCAAAATCTCCTTCCTGATTCAGGTAGCTATACATTTAAAGAGCGTGCCGGTGTGAAAAATGAAGCGAAGTTGTCAAGTCCTGATTTGGCGACCTACGAAGCAGGTCAAAGTGTGAACTATGATCGTACGTTGACATCCGAAGGCTATCAATGGTTGAGTTACGTTTCTTACAGTGGCAGCCGTCGCTATGTTCCAGTGGTTAAATTGCAGGAAGCAGTCAAACCAGTAGAGACTAAACCAACGGCACAGCCAACTCCAAGTAAGCCAGTTGAAAGCAAGCCAGTCGTAGCGAATCAAACACTTCTACCAGATTCAGGTAGCTATACGTTCAAAGAGCGTGCCGGTGTGAAAAATGAAGCGAAGTTGTCAAGTCCAGACCTAGCAACCTACGAAGCAGGCCAAAGTGTGAACTATGACCGCACGTTGACATCCGAAGGTTACCAATGGTTGAGCTATGTTTCTTACAGTGGCAACCGTCGTTATGTTCCTGTTGTCAAACTGCAAGAAGCGGTTAAACCAGTAGAAACCAAACCAACAGAAAGTAAACCATCCGAGACTAAACCAACGGCACAGCCAACTCCAAGTAAGCCAGTTGAAAGCAAGCCAGTCGTAGCGAATCAAACTCTTCTACCAGATTCAGGTAGCTATACGTTCAAAGAGCGTGCCGGTGTGAAAAATGAAGCGAAGTTGTCAAGTCCAGACCTAGCGACCTACGAAGCAGGCCAAAGTGTGAACTATGACCGTACGTTGACATCCGAAGGCTATCAATGGTTGAGTTACGTTTCTTACAGTGGCAACCGTCGTTATGTTCCTGTGGTTAAATTGCAAGAAGCAGTTAAACCAGTAGAAACCAAACCAACAGAAAGTAAACCATCCGAGACTAAACCAACGGCACAGCCAACTCCAAGTAAGCCAGTTGAAAATAAACCAGCTGTATCTAATCAAACTCTTCTACCAGATTCAGGCAGCTATACGTTCAAAGAGCGTGCCGGTGTGAAAAATGAAGCGAAGTTGTCAAGTCCAGACCTAGCAACCTACGAAGCAGGCCAAAGTGTGAACTATGACCGCACGTTGACATCCGAAGGTTACCAATGGTTGAGCTATGTTTCTTACAGTGGCAACCGTCGTTATGTTCCTGTGGTAAAATTACCAGAGGGGAGGTAAAACCCACAGCAACTAAGCCTGAAATTCCAGTAAAACCAGTAGATAAATCAGAAACAGCATTTGGAACAGTTTCTATTTCGGATATTGATAAACAAAATTATACATTTACTACAACTATTACTAATGCAAAACACGAAGCTGGTATTAAGAGTGTTAAAGTAGCAGTATGGTCAGATAGTAACGGTCAAGATGATTTGGAATGGTATGTAGCAACCAAACAAAAAGATGGTACTTATAATATCCATACTTACTATGAACTAGGCAATAATAAGCTAGTTGGAATTGCTAATAATACAATTCAGGTAACGACTCCAGCTCCTCGTGAGTATATTAAGAAAGAGCTTGCAGCTATTAAAACACAGTTTGAGCAGTTGTTTAATAAAGTACCAGGAGATAAATCTTTAGTCGTTATGCCAACAGATGGAACAGAATTATTATCGATTAATGATAACGTTCAACGTTCTGCATCTACAATCAAGTTGTTTATCATGGCTAGTGCTTTTGCAAAAGCAGAGCGTGGGGAATTGAACTTAAGTAAAGCTTACACTGTCAAATCATCAGATATTGTGGAGGCTTCCGTAGCTTTGACTGGAAAGGCAGGAAAGACTTATACCTTAGATGATATTACTCGCATGATGGTTCAATATAGTGATAATACTGCAACAAATATTATGATTACTGCTGTTGGTGGCGTAAAAGCAGTGAATGATGAAATTCGTCGTTTAGGATATACCAAAACTACTTTGAATCGTTATATGAGAATTCCATCTCAGATTAATGCAGGGTTGGAAAACTATATCTCTGCTGTTGAAGCAACTGACTTGTTGAAGAATATTTATAATACTGCATCAACAGCTAGTGCGAATTCTGATCGTTCTATGCTCAATAAACTGTCTAATAATTATTATAAATTATGGTTGCCAGCTACTATCCAAGGAATTGCCCAAACTTGGGATAAACCTGGGAATGATCCAGCCTTTGGTGTAGAAAATGATATTGCGATTATAAAGAAACATGGACGTGCTTATGCAGTAGGATTGTTAACGCAAGGACCAGGAAGCAATGGTTTCACGAATACAAACCGTTTTGCACAATTTGGTCGCGGAATTGCAAATTTACTATAAATGTAACAAGTAAATTGTTCGTATAAGAATTGGGAGTGAGATTCTATCATGATTTCGAAGAAATCGATTTTGTAGTCTTCGCTTTCCAGTTTTTAGGCTCAGGTATCAATAGTCCGCTGGGGTGTTCATATCCCGCAAGGTTGATGTGGCTCGTAGAATAGTGATTTATCATGGATAAGTGAATCATAACTTTCTGTTCTCTTAAACGGCTCCACTGGAGCGTTGAACCCAGCGATAACGATTGCATCAAGCTATTCAAACTATAAACATAAGGGCACTTTGTCAACTGTAGTGGGTAGATGAGAATCTAAACCCGAGAGAGGATCTTAATGTTCCTCTCTTTTTTAATGTTTAAGGTGATGAGAATTTTGGTTTTAAAGTTACTAAAGTTTCTAAAACCAAAAGCTTGTCGTTTGATATCTTTGATAAGTTTGTTGGTAGCTTCTAGCTTAGCATTAGAATAGGGAAGCTCTAAAGCGTTCCTAATATATTTCTTGTATCGTAGAAAAGTTTTGAAAACTTTCTTAAAAGGTGGATTAACAAGCTTTATAGTATCTTCCATAAGTGAAAAAAAGTGAAGGCTATTCTTTTCTTGAAAGTGGAATAAGAGGAGCTGATAGAGATCGTAATAGAATTGAAGTTCATCTGAGAATTTAAGCGTTATATCCACGATTTCTTTAGGTGTTCTCGTTTCACGTAGTGTCCGCGAATAGAAGAGTTTATCAGAGAGCTTGCGGCTGTCTTTGTGGAGTATTCGCCAGTGATTCTTCAAGATAGGGTAAGGTAATGACTGCTTATCAAACTGCTTCATAATAGCGATTCTAGATGCCATCATGGCACGGTTGAGATGTTGGATGATATGGAAGCGGTCGAGGACAATTTTGGCATTAGGAAAGAGCAGCTTGATGATGGGAATGTAAGCCCCGGACATGTCTAGGGTGAAGACTTTAACCTCCTTTCTAGCTTCTTTAGAATATTTATAGAAATAGTTTTTGATGGTAGTTTGACGATTATTCTCAAGGATAGCAATGATCTTTTTCGTCTTGTAATCTTGAGCAATGAAGGCTAGTTTTCCCTTGTTTCTAGAAGAATTCATCCCAAGATAGGATATCAGGAAGTCTTGAGAAGTCTTCTTTGAAGGTGAATTGAGTAAGCTTTCGCTGTACGGTAGAGACAGACACGTGGTTCTTCTTAGCGATATCAGAGTTCGTTAGTCTTTCAGTATGATCAGCCGTCATTTTCTGCCAGACAGGTTCAGAAATTTGGTAATTCTTTCTCACCAGGGGTGTTTCAGCCACGGTGACACGCCGGCACTGTTTACACTGGAAACGGCGTTTCCGTAATTTAATGACAGTAGGCATAGCTTGAACGTCTAGGAATGGAATGGTGGACACTCGTTGAAAATCATATTTTCCCATCTTACCTTGGCAATGAGGGCACAAAGGAGGTAGGTAATCTAGAGTAGCTTTGATGATAAGATGGGAGTCAGTTTTCAGAACTTCCATAATCGTAATATGTTTGTCTTTTATTCCGATGAGTTGTGTGGTATTATTAATGTGTTCCATAAGTTACTTTCTAATGATGGTTTAGTCACTTTTCATTATAAGATTTATGGGACTTTTTTGTACGGCGAATTGTCAAATTAAGTGCACATTTATCCCATAAAAAATTTCATAAGGTGTTTTCCAGTTTAGACATTTTCGTGGTCTGTTGTTTAATTTATCTTCCCATTCCTGAATGATCAAGTGTTCTACCTCTGTTAAGTCACTTCCTTTTGGAAAATACTCTCGCAATAAGCCATTTGTATTCTCGTTTGTTCCTCGTTGCCAAGGAGCATGAGGATCAGGAAAATAGACTTCGACATTTAGTTTCTCGGTGAGTTCAGGATGTCCTGAGAATTCCTTACCTCTATCAGGAGTCACTGTTTCTTTTGGTAGGGACTCTAACATATTTACCATGGCTTCTATAACCAATTTACTTTTCTTGACAGCTACTTTCTGAATTTTGAGGAAGCGGGAATGCCTATCAGTGAGTGTTACTAGGCAAGCTTTTCCAGTCTTTCCAGCAACAGTATCGGCTTCCCAATCACCTATTCTCGAGCGTTCATTAGCTGCTGTTGGCCTCTCATGAATGGTATGAGAAATAGGAATTTTTCCTCGCTTTTCCACATGGGATTGTGTATGGCGTGTTTTACCATGGTGACGAAGTTTGCGAACACCCCCACGAGCACCATGTGAAAGAGGCGTGTCGTCAAAGTGACCGCGATAGATAGCTCTATAAATGGTTTGATAACTAATGACGGGTCTTTCTCGTTCTAAACGTAATCGCCCCTCAATTTCTTCTGGCGACCATTGACACTCAAGAAAAAGATGCTTGACGGTCTGACTGAGTTCAGTGTCTATTTCTAATTTCCTTTTTCGCCCACAATGCGATTTAGCGAGATGATAAGCTGTTTGTGCCCTACTAGGCGAATAGTTGCCTTGTTTTGAATGACGTTTTAATTCACGGCTAATACTTGAGGGGTGCCGATGTAATAGTCGTGCTATTTGAGAAAAGGTCATCCCTTTAGTACGATAAATCAGAATACTTTCTCGTTCATCTATGGTAAAATGATGGTAGCTCATAAGATTTCCTTTCGTAAGATGTTTGTTCAGTTTTATTTTACTAGAAAAAATCTTATGAGTTTTTATTGTGCACTTATATTGTAAATTCAAGACTCAAAAAGCCCTATAAGTCCTGTGGCGGGAGTTACCCACTACAGAAATTATAGAGCCAACATAAGGAGGTTGGGTACTTTTGTTCCAACCTCTTTTTAGCATAGATAGAAACATACAGCGTATGTAAACGCTTTAAATGACAGAAATGACTTGCTAAATTAGCTCTAAAGCGTTATCATAGGAGAGAAGAATAAATGGAGGAAAGACATGACACATATTACATTTGATTATTCAAAAGTTTTGGATAAATTTGTAGCGCCACATGAAGTGGACTATATGCAAGCACAGGTAACAGCGGCAGATGAGTTGTTGCGTAAAGGAACAGGCGCAGGCAGCGACTTCTTGGGCTGGTTGGATCTTCCTGAAAACTATGATAAGGAAGAATTTGATCGTATTTTGAAGGCAGCTGAGCAAATCAAATCTGATAGCGATGTTTTGGTCGTTATCGGAATTGGGGGTTCTTACCTTGGAGCTAAGGCAGCGATTGATTTCTTGAATCATCACTTTGCAAACTTGCAAACAAAAGAAGAGCGTAAAGCACCGCAAATTTTGTATGCTGGAAACTCTATTTCATCTACTTACTTGGCTGACTTGGTAGAATACGTTTCAGACAAAGAATTTTCTGTTAACGTGATTTCAAAATCAGGTACAACCACAGAACCAGCGATTGCTTTCCGTGTTTTCAAAGAGTTGTTGATTCAAAAATATGGTCAAGAAGAAGCCAACAAGCGGATTTATGCGACAACAGACCGTGAAAAAGGTGCGGTAAAAGTTGAAGCAGATGCAAACGGTTGGGAAACATTTGTGGTGCCAGATGATATTGGCGGACGATTCTCTGTGTTGACAGCAGTGGGCTTACTTCCAATTGCAGCTTCTGGTGCGGATATCAAAGCTTTGATGGATGGTGCAAATGCGGCTCGTAAAGCCTATACATCCGATAAGATTGCTGAAAATGAAGCGTATCAATATGCAGCACTTCGCAATATCTTGTACCGCAAGGGCTATGCGACTGAAATCTTGGTTAATTATGAGCCATCTCTTCAATACTTTAGCGAATGGTGGAAACAATTAGCAGGGGAATCAGAAGGAAAAGACCAAAAAGGGATTTACCCAACATCTGCCAACTTCTCAACAGACTTGCACTCACTTGGTCAATTTATCCAAGAAGGCGCTCGTATCCTATTTGAAACAGTTATCCGTGTGGATAAACCTCGTAAAAATGTGATTATCCCTGAATTTGAAGAAGATTTGGACGGACTTGGCTACATCCAAGGAAAAGATGTGGACTTTGTCAATAAAAAAGCGACCGACGGTGTTCTTCTTGCTCACACAGACGGCGATGTGCCAAACATGTTTGTGACGCTTCCAGAACAAGATGAATTTACTCTTGGATATGTGATCTACTTCTTCGAGCTTGCTATTGCCCTTTCTGGTTACTTGAATGCGATTAACCCATTTGACCAACCAGGGGTAGAAGCGTATAAGAAAAATATGTTTGCTCTTCTTGGAAAACCTGGATTTGAAGAATTGAGCAAAGAATTGAATGCTCGCTTGTAAAAGCGATGGGAACGGCTTCCGTGAGGAGGTCGTTTTTTGATGAGAAAATATTCATTTTTATCCCTAAAATGCTTTTTAGGTTATATTGTATCTAGCGATATCCTCCATTTTATAGTGATGGTATTACTGGTACTTGGAGGAGGATTGAGCAAGTTTAAAGATCGGAATATGACAACATCATCACTTCCATCATCCACAAGTCCATCTAGTTCAGAAGAGGTCACAAAGACTGATGAATCTGCTAGCAGTTCCTCTAGCGAAAAAGAGATAGAAACAGGATTTGAGCCGCACGATGTGTCTGATTCGACCATTGAATCCATTAAGACCTATCAGGATTATTTGACCATATATGAATATATTGTCAATAATTACATCACTAATTATGAAGCTATAGTTTCGCGTCAGGGATTAGGGAATGCAGCGGCTTATCAAGCTATGAGAGATGGTGTCGTAGAGAGTGTGGAGCAACAAAAGAAACAATATGGCATTTTGGGCAAGGCTCCGCTAGTTGGTAAGAGCGAGTTAGTAAAGTTTCTCAAAGATTACCGTGATGAGTTGCAAAAGATGGTTGATGAGATGGCCGCTGCTTTAGGTGGATAAACGATTGGTTGAAGGAATAGAAATATCCCTTGTTTTTATGAAAAATTCAAGAAATTTTTCTTCCTTTTTCCATATGATTTTGATACAATAGTCCAATGAATCAGTATCAGAAACGTATCTTTAAGGGGATTTTATATGCTTTATTCTCTGGGGTGATCTGGGGGATTTGTGGCATTTTAGGAGAGTATTTTTTCAGTCATTATCAGGTGTCCTCAGGGTGGATTACCTCAACTCGTTTGGTGATTGCAGGGGTGAGTGTCTTGTTGCTATCTGCGAGTCAACAGGGAATGGCGATTTTTGAGATTTGGAAATGTCGGCGCTCTTTTCTTCCTTTTTTAGCCTATGCGATTTTGGGAGTCTTTTCGGTTCAGTTTTTCTTTTATCTCTGTATCGAATCTTCTAATGCTGCAACGGCAACGATTTTGCAGTTTGTGAGTCCTGTGTTTATCCTTCTTTATAATCACGTGATGAAGCGGCAAAAAGCGTCTCTTTTAGCTATTGTCTATATTGCATTAGCGATGATTGGGGTGGCTTTAATGGCTACTAAAGGGGATTTTTCGACTTTAGCGATTACACCTTTTGCGCTAGTGACTGGTCTTTTAAGTGCTATTGCAGTAGGATTTAATGTGATTTTACCCCAGCGGTTTGCAAAGAATTATGGCTTTATCAATACGGTTGGTTGGGGAATGTTAGTGGCAGGGCTTTTGAGTAATAGTCTGTATCCGATGACGAAAGTGACGTTTACGCTTGATTGGGTGAGTGTAGCCATTATTTTAACGATTACCTTATTTGGAACAGCTCTCTCTTTTCTAGTGTCTATGAAAGCAGCTTCCTTGGTTTCTCCCTTGATTGTATCTGTCATTGGCGCTAGTGAGCCTTTGTCTTCGGCTTTCTTGAGCGTTCTTTTTCTAGGCTTGCAGATGGATTGGATTTTATTGATCGCTATGACTTTGGTTGTGGTGCCTATGGTTTTTCTATCTATTGAAGAATCTCGTACAGGTCAAGAAATGCATTAAAAAGTTAGGTTTTGCCTAGCTTTTTTACTTTTGGGTAGGAAAAACCTTGCTGTTATTGGTTTTTTGAAAAAATATGGTATAATAGAGTTAATTTTGGTAGATGGAGTTGAGTTTTGAAGAAAAGCTATCGCGTCAAGAGAGAAAAAGATTTCAATGCGATTTTCAAGGAAGGACAAAACTTCGCAAATCGGAAGTTTGTTGTTTATAAATTGGAAAATCATCACAAACATTTTCGGGCAGGATTGTCAGTGAGTAAAAAATTAGGCAATGCTGTGGTGCGAAATCAGATTAAGCGCAGGATTCGTCATATTTTAATGGCGCATCAAATCAATGTGAAAGCGCTTGATTTTGTAATTATCGCACGCAAAGGCGCAGAAGTTCTGACCTACCAAGAGTTAGAAAAGAATCTACTCCATGTATTAAAAATAGCAAAAATCTATCAGGAAGGTTATGATTGTGAAAAAGAAAAGTAGCCTGCTGTTGCTTTCCCTAAGTTCCCTTGTGGTTTTAACAGCTTGTGGAACCAGTGACATCACAGCAAGTACACCGGGCGTTTGGGGGAAATTTGTCTATTTCTTTGCGGAAATGATTCGAATGTTATCCTTTAATGGTAGTACCGGAATTGGGATTATTCTCTTTACCTTGGTCATTCGGACGATTCTCTTGCCAGTTTTTCAGTTGCAAATCAATGCTTCGCGGAAAATGCAGGAAATTCAGCCACAAATGCGTGCTCTTCAAGAGAAATATCCAGGGCGAGATATGGAAAGTCGGACACGGCTAGAGGAGGAGCGCCAGCGTTTATTTAAGGAAGAAGGGGTGAAACCTTCCGCTGCTATGTGGCCGATTTTGATTCAAATGCCTGTTCTTTTGGCCTTGTTCAATGCGTTAACAAGAGTGGAGTTCTTGCAGCAGGGGCATTTCTTATGGCTCAATTTAGCAGAAAAAGATCCCTACTTTATTCTTCCTGTTTTAGCAGCTGGCTTTACCTTTTTAAGCACTTGGCTTAGCAATAAAGGATTGGTCGAAAAGAATGGTCTTACCACAGGAATGATGGTTATCATGCCAATCATCATCTTTATCTTCACCTTACAGGTAGCAAGTGGGGTAGCTCTCTATTGGAGTACATCAAATGCCTATCAAGTCTTTCAGACCTTGATTTTAAGCAATCCTTTTAAGATGATTGAGGAGAGACAAGCCAAGGAGGCGGCTGAGAAGGAATTAGTAGCCAAGAAAAAACGTGCGATGAAAAAGGCACAGAAAAAGAAAAAGTAAAGGAGGACTCTTGCTATGGTAGTATTTACAGGAGCGAGTGTCGAAGAGGCCATCCAGAATGGCTTGCGTGAATTAGATATTCCACGAATGAAGGCGCATATCAAAGTCATCTCTCGTGAGAAAAAGGGCTTTTTAGGCTTATTTGGTAAAAAAGATGCCCAAGTGGATGTGGAACCAATTAGTGAAATCACAGTTGCTAAAGCCAACCAAAAGGCAGTAAAAGGGGTTCCAGAAGAGATTAACGCCCAAAACGAGCCGGTCAAGAGCGTGAGCGAAGCAACGGTTGATTTAGGGCGCGTGGTTGAAGCCATCAAAAAAATCGAAGAAGAGGGCGAAGAAGTTTCAGACGAAGTGAAAGAAGAGATTCTGAAACATGAAAAAGAGCCGACAACGATTTTGGAAGAAACAGGGACGCTAGATCTTTTGATTGAAAAAGAGGAAGCAACTGAGCCTGTTAATCTCGAAGATACCAATGTGATTTCCTTTGAGCGTGCTATTGAAAAGCGAAGAGAAAAGCCTGAAAGAGAAGAGTCTTTTGAGGACTTAGGTCTTGAAGTGGAAGAAGTCGATGAAGTGGATATTGAAGATGTTGTAGAGACAGTGACGGCTTATGTGCAGACCATTGTCGATGAGATGGATGTGGAGGCTATGATTAGTAGCGAGCACAATCGTCGTAGCATCAATATGCAGATTGATACCAATGAGCCAGGACGAATTATTGGCTATCATGGCAAGGTTTTAAAAGCTCTTCAGCTCTTGGCACAAAATTATCTCTACAATCAATACACCAAGAGTTTCTACATTTCCATCAATGTAAATGATTATGTAGAGCATCGAGCGGAAGTGTTGCAGAGTTATGCGCAGAAATTAGCGGATCGGGTTTTGGAAGAACGTCGTAGCCAAAAGACAGATCCGATGTCTAATAATGAACGCAAGATCATTCACCGAATTGTCTCTCGCATGGATGGTGTAACGAGCTATTCTGAAGGCGATGAGCCAAACCGTTATGTAGTGGTCGATATTGACGAAGATTAAGAGTAACTGAGAAGAATGTCTTCTCAGTTTGTCTTTTATAGAGAGGAGAAAGGATGTTTCAGGCATTAGAAGCCTTTTTAGCTCATCAAGGTGAGAAATATACTAGGCCTCAAAAAGCAGGTGCTATGGCGGCTTATATGGAGGAACTAAAGGCAAAAGGACAAGCAGCTAGAAAAGAGTTTCAAGAATTGTCCAAAGCCTTTCAAGCGAGTCAGCCTCAGTTGACTATATTATCAACCAGCCAATGGATGAATCAAGCACAAATCCTACGACCGCATTTTTGGACCTATTTTCAGGCTGAAGGAGAGGAAAGCGAGCCGATGTTTGCCCTGCGTTTGTATGGGAAGACTGAGGATTTTGGTGTTTCTCTGGAAGTGAGCTTTTTAGAGCGAAAAAAAGACGAAGATAGTTTAAGCAAGCAAAATCGTGTATTAGCTAGCCCCTTGTCACCTCCTAGCTACTATGTGGTGCAAGAGGCAAATGAGAGCAACATGTGGGAAGCAACGCAAGAAAATCGCCTCAGCTTGATTGACCTCGTCCAAAAAGGAGAGGTTCGAAAAGTCTTATTGAGACAAGATATAGCGCTGAAAGATCGAGAAGATATGAAAATGGTTTTGCAGGATTTATCAGACGCTTATCACTGTTTAGAGCCATTTTATCAGTTGACTCGCCAGAAATCCTAAGCAGATACTTAAAAAAATTCTGGAACTATGATATAATGAGAAAGATTGAAAAATACAGGAGAGAAACATGACAAAAGCCATTCGTGTGCGTTATGCACCAAGTCCAACTGGACTTTTACACATCGGAAATGCGCGGACAGCGCTCTTTAACTACCTTTATGCTCGTCATCATGGCGGAACGTTTTTGATTCGGATTGAAGATACTGACCGCAAGCGCCATGTGGAAGACGGTGAGCGTTCGCAATTGGAGAACCTCCGCTGGTTGGGAATTGATTGGGACGAAAGTCCAGAAACTCACGAAAAGTACCGCCAGTCAGAGCGCCTTGACATCTATCAAGAGTATGTTAATGAATTGTTAGAAAAAGGTTTGGCATACAAGTCCTATGTGACAGAAGAAGAATTGGCAGCTGAGCGTGAGCGCCAAGAAGCAGCTGGTGAAACACCGCGCTATATTAATGAGTACCTTGGCATGTCAGACGAAGAAAAAGCAGCTTATATTGCTGAGCGTGAGGCAGCAGGTATCATTCCGACAGTTCGTCTGGCGGTCAATGAAGAGGGCATCTACAAGTGGAACGATATGGTCAAGGGTGAGATTGAGTTTGAAGGTGGCAATATCGGTGGCGACTGGGTTATCCAGAAAAAAGACGGCTATCCAACCTACAACTTTGCCGTGGTCATCGATGACCATCTAATGGAAATTTCTCACGTTATCCGTGGGGATGACCACATTGCCAATACTCCTAAACAGCTCATGGTCTATGAAGCCCTTGGTTGGGAAGCGCCAGAGTTCGGTCACATGACCTTGATTATCAACTCTGAAACTGGTAAGAAATTGTCCAAACGTGACACCAACACGCTCCAATTTATCGAAGATTACCGCAAGAAAGGCTATCTGCCAGAAGCAGTCTTTAACTTTATTGCCCTTCTTGGCTGGAACCCTGGTGGTGAGCATGAAATCTTCTATCGTGAGGAATTGATTGAGTTATTTGATGAACATCGTCTCAGCAAATCACCAGCAGCCTTTGACCAGAAGAAGCTCGACTGGATGAGCAATGAGTACATCAAGAATGCCGATTTTGAAACGATTTTTGAAATGGCAAAACCATTCTTGGCTGAAGCTGGTCGTTTGACAGATAAGGCTGAAAAATTAGTGGAACTTTACAAACCACAAATGAAAGCAGTCGATGAAATCGTGCCTTTGACCGACCTCTTCTTTGAAGATTTCCCAGCTCTGACTGAAGCTGAAGAAGAAGTCATGGCAGGAGAGACCGTGCCAACTGTTCTCACCGCTTTCAAGGAAAAATTAGAAGCCATGACGGAAGAAGACTTCAAGTCTGAAAACATCTTCCCACAAATCAAGGCGGTTCAGAAAGAAACTGGTATCAAAGGCAAAAACCTCTTCATGCCAATCCGCATCGCCGTGTCAGGTGAAATGCACGGGCCAGAATTACCAGATACCATTTATCTACTTGGCCGTGAAAAATCAATCCAGCATTTGGACAATATGCTGAAAGAAATTACAAAATAATCATTTGAAAAGTCTAGGACTCCGTTCTAGGCTTTTCATGTAGCTTCAGTCTTGGGACGGATTTTCTAAAAAAGCAAGCGAATTCCCTTGACTATTTTTGACCAAATGATATAATAAAAACATAGAAATTAGCACTCGAATAGAAAGAGTGCTAAACAAATCCTTGGAGGTAAGATATGCTCAAACCATTGAACGATCATGTGGTCGTAAAAGTAGAAGAAAAAGAAGAACAAACGGTTGGTGGCTTTGTCCTTGCGGGCAATAACCGTGAGGCGACCAAGGTCGCTGAAGTCCTTGCAGTCGGACAAGGAATCCGTACTCTTACAGGCGAATTAGTCCCATCAAGCGTGAAGGCTGGTGATAAAGTCGTTCTGGAAGACCATGCAGGGATTGAGGTCAAAGACGGTGATGCGAAAGTCTTGCTTGTCCGTGAAGCAGAAATTTTAGCAATTGTAGAGTAAGGAGAGGCTTAAAAATATGGCAAAAGAGATTAAATTTTCATCAGATGCCCGCACAAGCATGGTGCGTGGAGTGGATATTTTAGCAGATACAGTAAAAGTAACCTTGGGTCCAAAAGGACGCAATGTAGTGCTTGAAAAAGCTTTTGGCTCACCTTTGATCACCAATGACGGTGTAACGATTGCCAAAGAAATCGAACTAGAAGACCACTTTGAAAATATGGGTGCTAAATTGGTGTCAGAAGTTGCTTCTAAAACCAATGATATTGCAGGTGACGGAACTACAACAGCAACTGTTTTGACCCAAGCCATTGTCCGTGAAGGGATTAAAAATGTAACCGCAGGGGCAAATCCAATCGGAATCCGTCGTGGGATTGAAGCAGCAGTAAGCGCAGCTGTTGAGGCACTTAAAGCGACTTCTGTGCCTGTGGCTAATAAAGAAGCTATCGCCCAAGTAGCAGCTGTGTCTTCACGCAGTGAAAAAGTTGGTGAATACATCAGTGAAGCTATGGAAAAAGTTGGCAAAGATGGTGTTATCACGATCGAAGAGTCTAAAGGGATGGAGACAGAGCTTGAGGTTGTAGAAGGTATGCAATTTGACCGTGGTTACCTCTCTCAGTATATGGTGACAGACAATGAGAAAATGGTGGCTGACCTTGATAATCCATACATTTTGATTACCGATAAGAAGATTTCAAATATTCAAGAAATCTTGCCGTTGTTAGAGAGCATTCTTCAAAGCAGTCGTCCGCTTTTGATTATCGCAGATGATGTGGATGGTGAAGCGCTTCCTACTCTTGTCTTGAACAAGATTCGTGGAACCTTCAACGTTGTTGCTGTGAAAGCACCAGGATTTGGTGACCGTCGTAAGGCGATGCTTGAAGACATCGCGATTTTGACTGGTGGTACTGTTATTACAGATGACCTTGGTCTTGAGTTGAAAGATGCGACTATTGAAGCCCTTGGTCAAGCTTCTAAAGTCAGCGTGGATAAGGATACAACTGTTATTGTTGAAGGTGCGGGTGACGCCACAGCTATTAAGAACCGTATCGGTATTATCAAGGCACAAATCGAAACAACAACTTCTGACTTTGACCGTGAGAAATTGCAAGAACGCTTGGCGAAATTGTCAGGTGGTGTAGCTGTCATCAAGGTCGGAGCAGCGACAGAGACAGAGTTGAAAGAAATGAAACTCCGTATCGAAGATGCCCTTAATGCTACTCGTGCAGCCGTTGAAGAAGGTATTGTTGCCGGTGGTGGAACAGCATTTGTCAATGTCATTGATGCTGTGGCAAGTCTTGAAGTAGAAGGTGACGAAGCGACAGGACGAAATATTGTTCTTCGTGCCTTGGAAGAGCCAGTTCGCCAAATCGCGCTTAATGCAGGATTTGAAGGTTCTATCGTTATTGATCGCTTGAAAAACTCAGAAGCAGGTACAGGTTTCAATGCTGCAACCGGTGAGTGGGTTAACATGATTGAAGCAGGAATCATTGACCCTGTGAAGGTGACTCGTTCTGCCCTTCAAAATGCAGCCAGCGTTGCAAGTCTCATCTTGACCACAGAAGCTGTTGTCGCAAACAAACCAGAACCAGCTGCCCCAGCTCCAGCAATGGATCCAAGCATGATGGGTGGCATGATGTAAGAAATGAAAATCTCGTAGAAAATTTTCTGCGAGATTTTTTGAGTATAAGAAAGAAGGATTGAAAATGGATTATGTAAATTTTATTCGTTCGAAAGTTGGGCATGAAAAGATTTTTCTTAACTTTGCCGCAGGTATTTTGCCAGACGAGTTTGGACGGATTTTACTGCAAAAACGGGCAGATAAAGAAGTCTGGGATTTTCCAGGCGGATGTATGGAGCTCGGAGAGTATGCTGTGGAGACATTGCTGCGGGAATTTAAGGAAGAAACAACGCTTGAGGTAGAGCCAGTCCGTTTTCTAGGAGCTTATACGAATTGTCAGGTTTCCTATCCTAATGGTGATGAGGCACAGGCAGTTGGCTTGATTTATGAAGTGGCAGCAAAACAAGATCTGACAGGGATTGAACGTGTGAAGACAGAAGAGAGCTTGGAGTTGCGCTTTTTCTCACAGGAAGAGATTGAGGTTTTGACGCTCGAGGGTCCGCATAGTAGAGCTATAATAGAGGATTATTTTTTAGGCACTTATCCTTTGAGGCGTTGATGATATAGTCATTTAGTTTCCATTTATTACGTCGTTACCTCGCCTTGCTTAACCTAAGTTATGCCTGCGACTCGTTGCTTCGTACTAAATCAAAACTAAACAACTATAAAAAGCTTGATGTGAAATAGGTCACATCAAGTTTTTATTTTAGCTGATTTTATCGACATAGAGTTGCTTAGCAATGCTGCTGCTGATTTGGAGTTCTTTTTCTCCTGTTTCAATGGAGTAGAGTTGCGTAAAGGGGTCGTATTGGGTCAAATGAATCGTGTCTCCGAGTTTTAAATCCTGCTTTTCCAGATATTGGAGCAGTTCGAATTCATCGTGAACCCGTGTTAATTGATACATCCCCACCTCACGCGCTGCATCAAGGGTGAGTGCATTTTTTTCCACCAAAATCGCCCCTTTTTCAGGAATCGTTCCCCCGTGTGGGCACATGGCAGGATAGTCAAGAAAGTGATTGAGGCGCTCGACAAAGAGATCTGAGATGGTGTGCTCCAAAACTTCTGCTTCATCGTGGATTTGATCGGTCGTGTAGCCGAGTTTATCTAGCAGAAAGACTTCAATCAAGCGATGTTTGCGGTAGAGGTCAGACACTAAGCCTAGTCCTAAATCGGTCAAGAGATAGCCTGCCTTGCTGTCTTTTTCAATCAAGCCTTCTTCAATCATGCGTTTGACCATTTCAGTCACAGCAGGAGGAGATACTTGCATACGGGTAGCGATTTCCTTATTGGTAATCTTTTTGGTATGCACGCTAATCTCATAGATACATTTTAGGTAGTCTTCTTTGTTTGGGGTCATCTGTCTCTCTTCCTTTTTGGGATTCTCTGGGAGTGGGACAAAAATCGGGATTTCGCAGAAATCGATTTTGTAGTCCCGCCCCCGCAAGGTTGATGTGGTTTGTAGAATATTGATTTATCAATGTTTTACAAACCCGACATCTACTGCGTCAAACTGTTAGAACTATAAAATGTAACGAAATCGGGGACTTTTGTCTCAACCTCTAGAGTTGGTTGAGGGCGGAAAGTGCAGCCTCATAGTCGGGTTCTGAATTGATATTGTCCAGATATTCGACATAGCCAATCTTGTTTGTTTCATCTAGCACGAGAATAGCGCGTGCTAAAAGATGCCATTCATTCATCAATAGACCATAAGCCTCTCCAAAAGAATGGTCGAAATAATCGGATAGTAGCACAGCCTTGTCTAAGCCTGCAGCACCACACCAGCGTTTTTGAGCAAAAGGCAAATCCATAGAAATAGTAATCACCACAGCGTCCTCTCTAGCTGATAATTCTTGATTAAAACGACGAGTCTGTGTGGAGCAAATGCCAGTGTCAATCGAAGGCACAATGCTGAGGACCTTTTTCTTGCCAGAAAAGTCAGATAAAGAAATTTTTTCCAATTCTGGGTTGATAAGGGTAAAGTCAAGTGCGGTATCACCGACTTGTAGTTGTTTCGTTTCAAAAGTCACGGGTTGTCCGAGAAATGTTGCCATAAAATACTCCTTTTTTCTTTCTATTGTAGGAAAATTTTTGCAACATTGCGAATGATTTGTTTTTATTTTGCCAATCCTTCAGCAATTTTATCCAAATTCCATTTCATCATGGCATAGTAACTGTCTCCGTCTTCGCCTTCTTCAGCGACAGAATCGGTGAAGATTTTCGCGTAAATCGGGATATTGGTGTCTTTTGAGACGGTCTTCATTGGACGGTCATCGACACTACTTTCAACAAAGAGGGATGGAACTTTAGTCTGACGGAGTTTTTCAACTAAATTCTTGATCTGATCAGGTGTTCCCTCTTCTTCGGTGTTAATTTCCCAGATGTAGGCAGATGGAACCTGATAGGCTTTGGAGAAATATTTGAAACAGCCTTCGCTGGTGACAATCATTTTCTTCTCAGCAGGAATGTTGTTGAATTTTTCTTTGGCTTCTTTATCTAGTGTACTAAGTTTTTCGAGGTAGGTAGCTAGGTTTTTCTCGTAAGTTTCCTTGTTTTTTGGATCTTTAGCAATTAATTGTTTTGCAATATTTTGGGCATAAATCATCCCATTTTCAAGATTGAGCCAAGCGTGTGGGTCTTCCTTGCCTTTTTCATCTTCCCCTTCAAGGTAGATGACTTCAACGCCGTCGCTGACAGCAAAATAGTCCTTGTTTTCTACCTTGTTGGCATTTTTGACCAATTTGGTAAACCAAGCATTGCCGCCGGTTTCAAGGTTAATGCCGTTGTAGAAGATGAGGTCAGCTTTCGATATCTTTTTCACATCTTCAGGCAGAGGTTCGTATTCGTGCGGATCTTGCCCAACTGGGACAATACTGTGAAGATCAATCTTGTCACCTGCGATATTTTTGGTTATATCAGCAAGGATAGAGTTGGTTGTGACAACTTGTAATTTCCCGTTGTCAGCTTTTTTGCTGCTGGTTGAGCAGGCAGTAAGCCCAAGGATTGCAAGGAATGCTAGGGCAAGGATTGAGAGTTTTTTCATCAAGTGCTCCTTATGAATGAGACGACTTTTTGACATAGCGCATCAAGATGCCTTGCTTTGGGGCAAAGAGAAAGCTAATCAAAAAGAAAGTGGCTGATGTCAAGACGATACTGGATCCTGCGGCAATATTAAAACTATATCCGATAAAAAGTCCAACGATAGAAGCAAGGGCTCCCAAGGTGGAGGATAGGAAAATCATTGTTTTTAAGCTATTGGCGTAGAGATAGGCAGTAGCGGCTGGGGTAATCAGCATGGCAACAATGAGGATGGTTCCGACACTTTGCATGGCAGTGACTGAAACCAAAGTCAGCAAAATCATGAGAAGGTAGTGATATGCATTAACAGGCATTCCCATGGATTTTGCAAGTAAGGGATCAAAGGAGGTAATCAAGAGTGGCTTGAAGAAGAGGAAAATGAGGAGGAGTACAACGGCTGCAACGCCAATCGTAATCCATTTATCCATATCTTGTACCGCCAGAATATTTCCAAATAAAATATGGAATAAATCGGTTGAGCTATTTGCAACTCCAATCAGGATGACCCCCAGCGCCAGAAAGGCTGAGAAGGTAATCCCGATAGCGGTATCACTCTTGATGATACTATTTCCTTTGATGTAGGTAATCATCACCGATGCCAGAAGCCCGAAGGCAATCGCACCGATAAAAAAGTTAATGCCTAAGATATAAGAAAGGGCAACGCCTGGGAGCACCGCATGGGAAATTGCATCTCCCATGAGGGACAAGCCCCGTAAGATAATAAAACATCCCACTGCTCCAGCGACAATTCCAATCACAATGGCTGTCACGACAGCATTTTGCAGAAAGTGAAAACTTTGCAATCCTTCAATAAATTCTTGAATCATTTTGTATGCTCCTCCATCACGATCAGTTGATTGCCATAAGTAGCCTCTAGGTTTTCCTTGGTAAAGGTGACATTCGTCTCTCCAATGGCGATGAGTTGGCGATTTAGCAATAGCACTTGGTCAAAATAGTGCTTGACCTTGTTGAGGTCATGATGGACGATGAGGATGGTCTTGCCTGCTGCTTTGAGTTGTCTAAGCGTCGTCATGATGATTTCTTCACTGACAGAGTCAATCCCGACAAAGGGCTCATCAAGAAAGATATAGTCAGCCTCCTGAACCAAACAACGAGCAATCAAGACACGCTGGAACTGTCCGCCAGAAAGTTCGCTGATTTGTCGGTCAGCATAATCCTTTAGTCCAACCAAATCAAGGGCATGTGCGACTTTTTCCCAATGCTTTGCTTTGAGTCGCTCGAAAAACTGGATTTTAGGATAGAGTCCTAGCGACACGCACTCCTTGACCGTAATCGGAAAAGTGAAGTCAATCGCTGCTTTTTGCTCGACATAGGCGATTTTGCCGCGTTGTTTTCGAATATCCTTGCCATCCAAAATGGTCTTTCCCTCGTGGTCAATAATCTGAAGCATAGCTTTTAAGAGGGTAGATTTGCCTGCCCCGTTTGGTCCTAGAATACCTGTAATGGTTGGTCCTTGGATGTTTAAGTGAATCGTGTCCAAGGCTAGCACTTGGTGATAGCTGACACTTAAACGTTCTATTTCAATCATCATTCATACCTCGCATAGAATTAATATAGCTTAATTTAAAAATTAAGTCAAGTTAATTTTTGAAAAAATGTAAGCATTTTCTCCTTTTTCTTTAAAAATGAGGTAAAATTCATTTAAAAGCCTGCAAATTCTTGTGTTTTCTGCTATCATGTAGATAGAAAATAGAAAAGAGGTTCCTATGGTACGTTTACAAGATGATTTTTATGAGGCAATAAATGGACAATGGGCAGAGACTGCTGAAATTCCAAGTGACAAGCCAGTGACAGGCGGTTTTGTGGATCTACATGATGAGATTGAAGAGTTAATGCTTGCGACAACAGACAAGTGGCTAAAAGGTGAGGAAGTACCTGAGGATAGCGTTCTTCAAAACTTTGTCAAATACCACCGCTTAGCAGCAGATTTTGATAAAAGAGAAGCAGATGGCATTGCACCAGCTCTTTCCTTGATTGAAGAATATAAAAATATCCAGTCTTTTGCAGATTTTGTCGAAAAAATGGCAGCCTTTGAATTGGCAGGTAAGCCAAATGGACTACCGTTTGGTATTGCGCCTGACTTTATGGACGCTAAGACCAATGTCCTCTGGGCAGGAGAGCCAGGAACTATCTTGCCAGATACGACCTACTATGCAGAAGACCACCCACAAAAGGCAGAATTGTTAGCTCTTTGGCGCCAGTCTGAGACAGACTTGCTCCGCAAGTTTGACTTTTCAGATGAAGAAATTACTGATTTACTGGATAAGATGGAGGAGCAGGATGCGCGTGTGGCAAAAATCGTGCTTTCAAACGAAGACAAGGCCGAGTATTTCAAGCTCTATCATCCCTATACATTTGCCGATTTTGCAGCCCTTGTGCCAACGCTTCCGTTAGATAATTTCTTTAAGCAAGTTATTGGTCAAGTTCCAGACAAGATCATTGTGGAAAATCCTCGTTTCTGGGAAATGGCAAAAGAATTTTACTGTGAAGAGAATTGGGAGTATTTGAAAGCTAACTTGATTGTGAGTGCGGTGAGCTCTGTGACTTCTTATCTGACAGATGAGATTCGTATCCTATCAGGAGCTTATGGACGGGCCTTATCTGGTACGCCAGAAGCACAAAACAAGAAAAAAGCTGCCTTCTATTTGGCACAAGCACCATTTGATCAAGCTCTGGGCTTGTGGTATGCAGGGGAGAAATTCTCACCAGAAGCTAAGCTTGATGTGGAGCAAAAAGTTGCGACCATGATTGAGGTCTATAAAGAGCGCTTGGTAGCTAACGACTGGTTGACTGAAGAAACCAAGAAGCAAGCCATTGTCAAGCTCGGTGTGATTAAGCCTTATATCGGGTATCCTGAGAAATTGCCAGAGCGCTATTATGACAAGGTCATCGATGAGAGCAAGTCTCTCCTTGAAAATGCTCAATTCTTGAGAGAATTGTCTATCAAGCATTCATGGAGCAAGTGGAATCAACCGGTTGACGATAGCGAGTGGGGGATGCCAGCTCACATGGTCAATGCCTACTACAGCCCGCAACAAAATAAAATCGTCTTTCCAGCGGCTATCTTGCAAGCGCCGTTTTACTCACTAGAGCAGACCTCGTCTGAAAACTATGGCGGAATCGGTGCGGTCATCGCTCACGAAATTTCGCATGCCTTTGATACCAATGGCGCTTCCTTTGATGAAAATGGTAGCTTGAAAAACTGGTGGACAGAAGAAGACTACGCAGCCTTCAAGGAAAAAACGCAAAAAGTGGTGGACCTCTTTGAGGGGCAAGATTCTCACGGTGCTAAGGTAAACGGGAAATTGACCGTCTCTGAAAACGTGGCTGACTTGGGTGGCCTTGCAGCAGCACTTGAAGCCGCAAAACGTGATGAAGACTACTCAGCAGAAGAATTCTTCACCAACTGGGGTCGCATCTGGCGCATGAAAGGACGGACAGAGTACATGAAGTTGCTTGCGAGCGTTGACGTTCACGGACCGGCAAAACTCCGCGTTAACCTACAAGTACCAAACTTTGACGAATTCTTTGAAACCTTCGATGTCACAGAAAAAGACGGCATGTGGCGCGCACCAGAAGATCGTGTAGTGATTTGGTAGGATATATAAAAAAGGGCTGGGCAAAAACTTGCTTCAGAATAAAACCACACTGTCATTTCCATCTTGAAAACAATCAAGATGAAAGAATCACAGTGTGGTTTTTGATTTTTAGAGGTTTTAGTAGCCAAATTCTTTGCCAATTTTGTGAGATTCATACTCATGAAGAGGAATCCGACCTCTGTTTGGACAGCTTGATTCCCTCGAACGTGAACTCTGCGCACGCCAAAAATACTCTTCAATCTGCCAAAAACGGGCTCGATATCGATTTTCCGTTTAGCGTAGATGCGAGAGCCTTCTTCGCTATGCAATTGTTCCTTTATGACTTCCTTAAAATAATTCCAAGTCGGATTATAATGGATTTGTTTCTGATGACCACTTTCTGTTTTGGCAAGTTGATCTAGCTCTAGCGTGTCCTGTATCTTATCTGCCTCGTAAATTTTGAAATCTCGTTCAAAGCCGTACTTGTCCGTTCGGCGAGAATAGTTCTTAAAGGAATAAACAACTCCATCTGGTTTTATAAACTGGTCTGTCTCTTCAAGATAATCCCAGTTAGCTGGGTTCTCTGCACTGTTCTTATATTTCTTAGTTAATTCCTTTTGGTACATGCCATAGGGAATAAGCGGTGTTTTCTCCAGCTCATCCATAATAAAACGATAATTCTCCTCGCTACCATAACCTGCATCAGCTACAATGTTTTGGAACAAGTCTAATGTTTGAATGGATTGGAGGAAGGGTTTGAGGGTTCTGGTATCAGTTGGATTGGGAAAGATATCATAAGCAAGAACGTATTGACCATTGGTTGCGGCTTGAACATTATAACCAGGTTTCAACTGGCCATTCATCATATGATCCTCTTTCATCCGCATAAAGGTAGCGTCATGGTCTGTTTTAGAAAACGAATTGCGTCCTAGAAAAGTATCTCTAGCCTCTTCGTAGCGCTGTTTACGAGGGAGGTAATCTTTTTTCAATTGGTTGCGGAGCTTCTGGATGCGACGTCGTTTTTGTTTATTAGCAGAACCGCCTTTGATAACTTTTGGCTCTTGGGCGATTGCTTTTTCCACTTCATCAAGGGCCTCTTCAGTCTTTTCAAGCAGGGCTTTGAGTCCCTCGCTGGTTTCACATTCTTCTTTTGAGAGGGCTAAATCTACCCCTTCTTGAACGAGCTTGTCATAGAGTTTAGAGATGTTTCCATTTAAAGCAGTCTCGTATTTCTCGACAGCTTTCTTCCATGTGAAAGAATAGAGATTAGCATCGGCCTCTAGTTTTGTGCCATCGATAAAGAGCGCCTCGTCTTTAATCAGACCATTGTCTCGCATGAGTAGGGTAAAGTAAATAAAGGCCGTCTTAATCAGGTGATTGGCATGTTTACTTGAACGGAAATTATTGATGGTTTTATAGCTAACATAAGTGTCTTGACTTAGCCATTTCATCGGAATAACTTCTTCGTTCATCTGCACTATTTTACGACCAGAAAAGACCTGACGGGCATAAGCGAAGAGCGTCATTTTTAACAGCATAGCAGGATGAAAAGCAGGGCGGCCCGTGTGTGACTTTTCTTCAAGCAGCACATCACTTGGCATACTATCCACGAACAAACTAATCAGTCTTGCTTCATGCGTCATTGGGAGATCAAAAGCAAGATTTAGTTCCAAACTTAATTGATTTGTGTTATACTCTTTATACATCGTCATGGCTTTCTAGTTATTTTGTGGTTATTATAATGATACCATGACTTTGTGAAAACGAGCATCTCCATCTACGGAAATGCTCGTTTTTTAACTTCTGAAGCTAGTTTTTGCCCAGACTCTTTTGCTTTTTCTGATATAGATAATTCCCCAATGCTAGTAAGCTGAATATTCCACTTGCTATAAATAAGGGAACGGGCGCTGGGTGGATGGGTTGTGGTGCCAGGGTATTCCAAATCGGCTCTAAAATGAAAATCAGGCTGATAGCAATCAGAAAGCGATAGCGTAGTTTGGTTTTCATCTTATGATTTAATACTAAAGGAAAGGTGAAGAAATTGGCAAGGTGATTGAAGGTGATTTCTAAAATAGAATTTGGATAAAAAAGAAGTGTCAGAGCAACTGTTCCACAAAGAATGGCATTTAGCTGACAAAAGTACTCCCAATAATAAAATAATTCTTTTTTCATGCCTGTTGCTTCTTTCTGTTTTGATGCCAATAATTTGCTAATGCTAACAAGCCCAGTACCAGACTAGCTAGGAAGTAGAAGAGCGGGGTTGGGTGGAGCGATTCTATTGAAATCATAGCCCAAATCGGCTCTAAAATGAAAATCAGGCTGATAGCAATTAAAAAGCGATAGCGGAGCTTGGTTTTCATCTTTTGACTGGTAACGAGAGTTAAAGAAAAGATATTCACAAGAGTCGATAGGCGTAGTGTTGGGTCGAGTTGTGGAAAGATGAGCATGGTGATAGCAGTTAGTGTGCATAGGGTTGCATTTAGGATGCAAAAATGTTCCCAGTAGTAAAATAGTTCTTTTTTCATTTTAGGGCTTCCTTCTTTTTTTGTAGAGATAGTTGCTCAGCGAGAGGAGGGCAAAAATGCTCGTTAAAATAAGCAAGTGATTTCTTGTGAGAAGGATTGAACTTGGTTCAAAAAGAGTTGTGAGAGGTCCAATGACAACACACATCAAAAATCCAATACTATTTCTATAAAGGGGACGTATGCTTGAGTTTTTGTTGACAAGTAGAGGCATGGAGAGAAGAATCGCTATTTTTGAAAAATGAAGGTGGAGAGTTTGATCAGAGGAAGTATTTTTAATCAATAGAGGTGTCATAAAATAGGTTAATCCGCAGATACAAAATATAGTCCAGTAGCTAAAAAATTCCTTTTTCATGCTTTTATCTCCTTTCTTCATCTAGCTCAGATAGGCAGTCATACAATAGCTAACATACATTTCAATCGTTTAATAACTCCTTTTTATTTTAGTATAGCGTTTTCAAAAGTGAAAATCAAGAAATTCCTGCATTTTCCGTTTAATCTCCTGCTGCAAATGGGATAGAACATGGTATAATAGAAACATCATACAAAATTGGAGAGAAAAGGCTATGAGTTTTTACAATCATGGAGTGGTAGAGCCTAAGTGGCAAAAATACTGGGCAGAACACCACACCTTCAAAACAGGTACAGATAAAGAGAAACCAAATTTTTATGCCCTTGATATGTTCCCTTATCCAAGTGGGGCGGGGCTTCACGTTGGACACCCAGAAGGCTATACCGCAACAGATATCTTGAGCCGCTATAAGCGTGCCCAAGGCTACAATGTCCTTCACCCAATGGGCTGGGATGCCTTTGGTCTGCCTGCGGAGCAATATGCCATGGATACAGGAAATGACCCTGCGGAGTTTACAGCGCAAAATATTGCCAACTTCAAACGCCAAATCAATGCGCTTGGATTTTCTTATGACTGGGACCGTGAGGTCAACACGACAGATCCTGACTACTACAAGTGGACTCAGTGGATTTTCACGAAACTCTACGAAAAAGGTTTGGCCTATGAAGCTGAAGTGCCTGTCAACTGGGTAGAAGAGCTTGGAACAGCCATTGCCAACGAAGAAGTTTTGCCAGATGGAACGTCTGAGCGGGGTGGTTATCCAGTAGTCAGAAAGCCAATGCGTCAATGGATGCTAAAAATCACCGCTTATGCAGAGCGCTTGCTCAATGACTTGGAAGACTTGGATTGGCCAGAGTCCATCAAGGACATGCAACGTAACTGGATTGGAAAATCTCGTGGTGCCAATGTCACTTTTGCCGTCAAAGGAACGGATAAGGACTTCACCGTCTTTACAACCCGCCCTGATACCCTTTTTGGGGCAAGCTTTGCCGTTTTAGCACCTGAGCATGAGTTGGTAGACCAAATCACAACGGCTGAACAAGCCGCTGCGGTAGCAGACTACAAGCACCAAGCCAGCCTTAAGTCAGACCTTGCGCGGACGGACCTTGCCAAGGAAAAGACAGGTGTTTGGACTGGTGCTTATGCGGTGAACCCTGTCAATGGTCAAGAAATTCCGATTTGGATTGCGGACTATGTCCTTGCAAGCTACGGGACAGGTGCCGTTATGGCAGTGCCTGCACACGACGGTCGTGATTGGGAATTTGCTAAGACCTTTGATTTGCCAATTGTGGCAGTTATCGAAGGAGGCGATGTGGACAAGGAAGCCTATACAGAGGACGGACTTCACATCAATTCTGATTTCCTAGATGGCTTGAACAAGGCATATGCGATTGAAAAGATGATTGCCTGGTTGACTGAACATGGTGTCGGTGAGGAAAAAGTGACCTACCGTTTGCGCGACTGGCTCTTCAGCCGTCAGCGCTATTGGGGTGAGCCGATTCCAATCATTCACTGGGAAGATGGTACATCAACAGCTGTTCCTGAAAATGAATTGCCGCTTGTCTTGCCAAAAACCAGCGATATTAAGCCGTCTGGTACTGGAGAAAGCCCGCTTGCTAACTTGACAGACTGGCTAGAAGTGACCCGTGAAGATGGTGTCAAAGGACGTCGTGAGACCAATACGATGCCACAATGGGCAGGTTCAAGCTGGTACTATCTCCGCTACATCGATCCGCACAATAGTGAAAAACTCGCTGATGAAGACCTACTCAAGGCTTGGTTGCCAGTAGATATCTATATCGGAGGTGCAGAGCATGCAGTACTTCACCTACTCTATGCCCGCTTCTGGCACAAATTCCTCTATGATATCGGTGTCGTTCCAACCAAGGAACCATTCCAAAAACTCTTTAACCAAGGGATGATTTTGGGAACCAGCTATCGTGATAGCCGCGGTGCGCTCGTTGCGACTGATAAGGTTGAAAAACGTGACGGTTCATTCTTCAATATCGAAACAGGAGAAGAGTTAGAACAAGCCCCTGCTAAGATGTCCAAATCCCTCAAAAACGTAGTCAATCCAGACGATGTCGTAGCCCAATACGGTGCAGATACCCTTCGTGTTTACGAAATGTTTATGGGACCGCTTGATGCGTCCATCGCTTGGAGTGAAGAAGGCTTGGAAGGTAGCCGTAAGTTCCTCGACCGTGTCTATCGCTTGGTTACATCAAAAGAGATTGTTGCAGAAAACAACGGGAACTTAGACAAGGTTTACCATGAAACGGTCAAAGCTGTGACCGAGCAGATTGAAACGCTCAAGTTCAATACAGCTATTGCCCAACTCATGATTTTCGTCAATAGCGCCAACAAGGAAGAAGTGCTTTATGTTGAATATGCTAAAGGCTTCATCCAGTTGATTGCCCCATTTGCGCCACACTTGGCAGAAGAACTCTGGCAAATCGTGACCGGCTCAAATGACGGTATTTCCTACGTGCCATGGCCAAGCTATGACGAATCCTTCCTAGTGGAAGACGAGATTGAAATCGTTGTTCAAATCAAGGGCAAGGTTCGTGCTAAATTGGTCGTTACCAAAGACCTTTCTCGTGAGGACTTGGAAGCTGCAGCTCTTGCGGATGAAAAAGTCCAAGCAGAGATTGCAGGTAAAGACATTGTCAAAGTCATTGCCGTACCGAATAAATTAGTCAACATTGTTGTGAAATAAGGATAAAAGAGGTTAACGATTTGTTTAACCTCTTTTATCTAGACCAATTTTTAGACTTGACAAGTAAAAATCAAATGATTATAATAGTTTCACTGATTGTCTAAAAGACGAATTAGACTATACCAATTTTCGAAAGAGGAGGAAATGGCAAGAAACTTTGCCATTGTCAAAGACTATGTGTGGAATTGTCGGCGTTGTTGGAAACGCAAATGCAACAGATATTTTAATTCAAGGTTTGGAAAAACTAGAGTACCGTGGCTATGATTCAGCTGGGATTTTTGTCGTTGGTTCTTCTGATAGCAAGCTCGTGAAATCCGTTGGTCGTATTGCAGATTTATCTAGCAAGGTCGGGGAAAACTTAGAAGGAACAGCGGGAATCGGTCATACACGCTGGGCGACTCACGGAAAACCAAGTGAAGTCAATGCACATCCTCATCAATCACAAACGGGTCGTTTCACCTTGGTGCATAATGGCGTGATTGAAAACTACTTGGACATTAAAGAAACCTACTTAACAGGACATGATTTGAAAGGTCAAACGGACACAGAAATTGCGGTTCATTTGATTGGCAAGTTTGCAGAAGAAGGCTTATCAACTCTTGAAGCCTTTAAAAAAGCGCTGCATATTATCCAAGGTTCGTATGCTTTTGCCTTGATTGATAAGGAAGATTCAGAAACTATTTACGTCGCTAAAAATAAATCACCACTCTTGATTGGCTTGGGAGATGGCTATAACATGGTCTGCTCTGATGCTATGGCGATGATTCGTGAAACTAGCGAATACATGGAAATTCACGATAAGGAATTGGTTATCGTGAA
This sequence comes from Streptococcus pneumoniae, assembly GCA_040719455.1. NCBI lineage: Bacteria > Bacillati > Bacillota > Bacilli > Lactobacillales > Streptococcaceae > Streptococcus > Streptococcus pneumoniae. The sequence continues at coordinate 1,915,648 of JBFDTN010000001.1, forward strand.
AAAAGATAGCGTAGAAGTGATGGACTACGATGGTAACCCAATCGAGCGTAATAGCTATACAGCAGAGCTTGATTTGTCAGATATCGGAAAAGGGACTTACCCTTACTATATGCTCAAAGAAATCGACGAGCAGCCAACAGTTATGCGTAAGCTCATCCAAGCTTATACCGATGAAAATGGCGATGTGACGGTTGATCCTGCGATCATCTCAGCTGTGAAAGAGTGTGACCGCATTTACATTATCGCCGCAGGAACTTCTTATCATGCAGGATTTGCCTCTAAGATGATGCTAGAAGAATTAACAGGAAAACCTGTGGAGCTAGGCATTGCCTCTGAGTGGGGATATGGTATGCCACTCTTGAGCCAAAAGCCACTCTTTATCTTCATCAGCCAGTCAGGCGAGACTGCAGATAGCCGCCAAGTATTGGTGAAAGTGAATGAACTTGGCTATCCAAGCTTGACCGTGACCAACGTTCCAGGATCCACTCTTTCTCGTGAAGCGACTCATACTATGATTCTTCATGCAGGACCAGAAATTGCTGTGGCGTCAACTAAGGCTTATACGGCTCAAATTGCGACCTTGGCATTTTTAGCAAAAGCAGTCGGCGAAGCGATGGACAATGATAAGGCAAAAGATTTTGATCTAGTTCATGAATTGTCGCTTGTGGCTCAGTCCATTGAGTCAACCTTGTCTGAAAAAGACTTGATTGAAAATAAGGTTAAAGATTTGCTAGAGACGACTCGCAATGCCTTTTACATCGGTCGTGGCAATGATTATTATGTTGCTATGGAAGCAAGTTTGAAATTGAAAGAGATTTCCTACATCCAGTGTGAAGGTTTTGCGGCTGGGGAGTTAAAACACGGAACGATTTCCCTCATTGAGGATGGCACACCTGTGCTAGCCTTGATTTCAGCAAATCCAGTGATTGCCTCACATGCGCGTGGAAATGTATCTGAAGTCGTGGCGCGTGGTGCCAAGGTCTTGACCATTGTCGAAGAAGGCGTTGAAAAAGAAGGGGACGACATTGTCTTGAATAAGGTTCATCCATACCTATCAAGCATTTCTATGGTCATTCCAACGCAGTTGATTGCTTACTACGCATCGCTCCACCGCGGACTTGACGTTGACAAACCAAGAAACCTCGCAAAATCCGTAACCGTAGAATAGAAACAACAGTCGAGAGTAATCTCGGCTTTTTTATAGCCGTTTAGTTGCAATTTATTAGGTTGTTAACTCATCTTGCTCCAACAGTCTGGGAGACTGTTGGGAGAGTGGGACAAAAGTATCCAACCTTGTTACATTTTATAGTTTTAACAGTTTGGCGCAGTAGTTGTCTGGTTTGTAGAATGTTGATAAATCAACATTCTACAAACCTAGTCAACCTTGCGGAGGTGAGAGTAAAATAATCCAGTGGATTATTTTAGCTCGAACTTAAAAATAAAGAAGTGAGGCAAATCGATTTCTTCGAAATCACGATTGAGTCCCACTCCCAAGTTATGCCTGCGACTTGCTACCTTGTACTACATCAAAAGGAAAATATGTCTGTTTTAATGATCTAAAAAACAAGCAAAAACATTTACATAATTTTAGAAATGATTTATAATGATATCTGTAAACAAAATACACTAATATCGCTTATATCACCTTATTTTATTCTTTATGAACGAAAAAATTATGTAATTTTTTAACCAAAAAAGTGTTGACATAATTTTTTGGATGTGATATAATTACAGATGTAAACAAGAAAAGAGTTTACAAAGGCGGAGCGAATAGCTCCATTTCTTAGGAAAGAAGAAAAGTTATGTAATATTTTATGAATAAGTAAACAATAAGACACTGGGTTGTCTTTTCTAAAAAAGCAAAACAAAAATTATGTAAAAAAGAGGTATGAATATGAACAACAATTACAACAACTTTAACAACATGGACGATATTTTCAATCAACTAATGGGACGTATGGGAGGCTACAACACAGAGAGCCGCCGCTATCTCATCAACGGTCGTGAAGTAACACCAGAAGAATTTGCCCACTATCGCGCAACAGGTCAACTGCCACAAGTAGAAGCTCAAGAAACAGGCACACACAATCCGCATTTCAAAAAAGATGGGGTTCTTGCAAAGCTTGGTCGGAACTTGACCGCAGAAGCACGAGAAGGAATGCTTGATCCTGTCATTGGACGCAACAAGGAAATCCAAAAAACAGCAGAAATCCTTTCTCGTAGAACCAAAAATAATCCTGTTTTGGTTGGAGATGCTGGTGTTGGGAAGACCGCAGTTGTCGAAGGTCTAGCCCAAGCAATCGTGCGTGGTGATGTACCAGCCGCGATTAAAAATAAGGAATTGATTTCGATTGATATTTCAGGTCTTGAAGCAGGGACCCAGTACCGTGGTAGTTTTGAGGAAAATGTCCAAAATCTCATGACAGAAGTCAAGGAGATGGGCAATGTCATCGTCTTCTTTGATGAAATTCATCAGATTCTCGGTGCAGGTAGTACCGGGGAATCTGGCTCAAAAGGTCTTGCGGACATCTTGAAACCAGCACTTTCTAGGGGAGAATTGACCGTGATTGGGGCAACGACTCAGGACGAATACCGCAATACCATTTTGAAAAATGCAGCATTAGCACGCCGTTTCAATGAAGTCAAGGTCAACGCACCGTCTGCTGAGGATACCTATAAAATCCTTCAGGGCATCCGCGACTTATACGAGGCGCACCACAATGTTATCTTGCCAGATGAGGTCTTAAAAGCTGCAGTGGATTATTCTGTCCAATACATTCCCCAACGCAGCCTCCCTGATAAGGCCATTGACTTGCTCGATGTGACGGCAGCTCACTTGGCAGCTCAGCATCCTGTCACAGACATTTATGCTCTTGAGGCGGAAATAGCCCAAGAAAAAGAAAAGCAGGAACAGGCTGCACAAAAAGAAGACTACGAAACAGCCTTGAATGCCAAAATCCGTATTGAAGAATTGGAAAAACAAATTGACAACCATGCTGAAGACACCAAGGTGACAGCAAGCATTAACGATGTGGCAGAGTCTATCGAGCGCATGACTGGTATTCCGGTATCACAAATGGGGTCAAGCGACATTGAGCGCTTGAAAGAGATGAATAGCCGTCTCAAGACCAAGGTCATCGGTCAAAATGACGCAGTTGAAGCAGTCGCTCGTGCCATTCGCAGAAATCGGGCAGGCTTTGATGAAGGCAACCGCCCAATCGGTAGCTTCCTCTTTGTCGGTTCGACCGGGGTTGGAAAGACCGAGCTAGCAAAACAGCTAGCACTTGATTTATTTGGAACAAAAGATGCCATTATTCGCCTTGATATGTCTGAATACAGCGACCGCACGGCTGTTTCTAAGTTGATTGGAACAACAGCAGGCTATGTGGGTTACGATGACAATAACAACACCTTGACGGAACGTGTTCGCAGAAATCCTTACTCAATCGTTCTATTAGATGAGATTGAAAAGGCAGACCCACAAGTCATCACGCTTCTACTTCAAGTGCTTGATGACGGACATTTGACAGACGGTCAGGGAAATACAGTTAACTTTAAAAATACAGTCATCATCGCGACCTCGAATGCAGGATTTGGTTACGAAGGTGCAAGTCATAATGAAGAAGACAAGCCTGAAATCATGGATCGTCTCAAACCCTTCTTCCGACCAGAATTCCTCAACCGTTTCAATGCCGTGATCGAGTTCCTACACCTTGGAAAAGCAGATTTGGCAGAGATTGTTGACTTGATGCTGGCAGAAGTCAATCAAATGCTTGCTAAAAAAGAGATGCTGCTAGAAGTGACAGACAGCGCCAAAGAATACTTGATTGATCAAGGGTATGATGAAATCATGGGCGTGCGCCCACTCCGCCGTGTCATTGAGCAAGAGATCCGCGACAAGGTGACGGACTTTTATCTTGACCACCTAGACGCTAAGGAACTCCTTGCGGATATGGTGGATGGAGAGCTTGTGATTAGCGAAAAAGAATGATAGATGAATGATGGGAGGTTGGGGAAAGTACCCAACTTCCTTATTTTTATAGTTTGAGTCGTTTGACGCATATCAATAGTCAGGGAAGTGACTATTGATACCTGAGCCTAGAAATGAGGAGGCGAAATTGACAAAATCGATTTCTACAAAATCACGACTTCTGTCTCACTCCTTTTTTTGATGATATGCAGGTTTGTTTCACACAGTCCAAGTGTGAACACAAGCCTGTGTTTTATTTGGTCTTTTTGTATGCGCTTGCAAGTTCTATAATGAAGATAGGAAAAACAAAAAATAAAAAGAAAAGAGGAGTTCAGAATGGAGATTTTGAAAAACATTCTATTTTGGTTCTCGCAAAATATCTTGCAGAATCCAGCCTTCTTCGTCGGACTATTAGTCCTTGTCGGTTATGCTCTTTTGAAAAAGCCAGGGCATGACATCTTTGCAGGCTTTGTGAAAGCAACAGTCGGTTACATGATTTTGAACGTAGCAGCAGGAGGTTTGGTAACAACTTTCCGTCCAATCCTTGCAGCGCTTAACTTCAAATTTAATATCGGTGCGGCAGTTATCGACCCGTATTTTGGTTTGACAGCAGCTAACACCAAGATCCAAGAAATGTTCCCAGACTTTGTCGGAGCAGCAACAACAGCTCTCTTGATTGGTTTTGGGGTCAATATCTTGCTCGTTGCTCTTCGGAAAATTACCAAGGTTCGGACTTTGTTTATCACAGGTCACATCATGGTGCAACAAGCAGCGACTATCTCGCTCATGGTGCTCTTCCTCATTCCTCAGTTGCGCAATGGCTTTGGAGTGACAGCTATCGGAATCATCTGTGGTCTTTACTGGGCAGTCAGCTCAAATATGACTGTTGAAGCAACTCAACGCTTGACAGGTGGTGGCGGATTTGCCATCGGTCACCAACAACAATTTGCGATCTGGTTTGTGGATAAAGTGGCTGGAAAACTTGGCAATAAAGAAGAAAATTTGGATAACTTGAAATTGCCAAAATTCTTATCAATCTTCCACGATACAGTGGTTGCCTCTGCAACCTTGATGTTGGTCTTCTTTGGAGCCATTCTTCTAGTCTTGGGTCCAGACGTTATGGCCAATAAAGAAGTCATCACTTCAGGTACACCGTTCAATCCTGAAAAACAAGACTTCTATATGTATATCATTCAAACAGCCTTTACTTTCTCTGTTTACCTCTTTATCTTGATGCAAGGGGTACGGATGTTCGTAACAGAATTGACCAATGCCTTCCAAGGTATCTCAAGCAAGCTCCTTCCTGGATCATTCCCTGCGGTGGACGTTGCTGCTTCTTACGGTTTTGGTTCTCCAAATGCGGTACTTTCAGGATTTGCTTTTGGTTTGATTGGACAACTCATCACCATTGTACTCTTGATTGTCTTTAAAAATCCAGTCCTTATCATTACCGGTTTCGTACCAGTATTCTTTGATAATGCGGCGATTGCAGTTTACGCAGATAAACGCGGTGGCTGGAAAGCAGCGGTTATCCTGTCCTTTATCTCAGGTGTGCTTCAAGTAGCACTTGGTGCAGCCTGCGTTGCCCTACTTGATTTGGCAGCATACGGTGGTTACCACGGAAATATTGACTTTGAATTCCCATGGTTGCCATTTGGTTACCTATTCAAATATCTTGGTATTATTGGTTATGTTTTGGTTTGCTTGTTCTTCCTTGCAATTCCACAAATCCAATTTGCCAAAGCAAAAGATAAAGAAGCTTACTACCGTGGGGAAGCCCAAGAGTAAGGCTACTTGTCAACAATAAAATTCTGACATCAGCACTACCTAAGAAACTATCAAAAATAGAAAAATCAAAAATTATATTATCAGGAGGAAAAGAAAATGGTTAAAGTACTAACAGCATGTGGAAATGGTATGGAATCATCTATGGTCATCAAAATGAAGGTGGAAAATGCCCTTCGTAATCTTGGACAAAGCGATTTTACAGTGAATTCTTGCAGCGTTGGTGAGGCAAAAGGTCTTGCAGCAGGGTATGACATTGTCATTGCTTCGGTTCACCTTATCAATGAATTAGAAGGTCGCACCAATGGTAAATTAGTCGGTCTTGATAATCTCATGGATGACAACGAAATTAAGACAAAATTGCAAGAAGTTCTGTAATACTCTTTGAGCATAGGATAGTGATGTAGAGGCTGGGACGAGTATTTCCAGCCTCGTTTGATAAAAAATAAAGGAGAAACTATATGAATTTGAAAAAAGCTTTTACAGAAAACAAGTCAATCCGTCTTGGTTTGACAGCTGAGACTTGGGAAGAAGCGGTACGTTTGGCAGTTAACCCCTTGATTGAAAGTGGAGCGGTCAAAGAAGAATACTACCATGCCATTATTGAATCAACCAAAGAATACGGTCCTTACTACATATTGATGCCTGGTATGGCGATGCCGCATGCCCGTCCAGAAGCGGGAGTGGAGCGCGATTCCTTTGCCTTGATTACCTTGACAAAACCAGTCGTCTTTCCAGATGGTAAGGAAGTGAGCGTTCTCTTGACGCTTGCGGCTACAAGTTCAGACATTCACACATCCGTTGCCATTCCACAAATCATCGCTCTTTTTGAATTGGAAAATTCTATCGAGCGCTTGGTGAATTGCCAATCAGAAGAAGAAGTCCTTGCTATGGTAGAAGAATCTAAGAATAGTCCGTATCTTGAAGGACTTGATTTAGAGTCATAATTTTTTTGGATATTTTTCTGAAATGGTGCGGACGTCAGCAACTCCTACGGATTTCATGACTAAGTTTTGAGCCTTTTGTCTCAAAACTTCCGTGCTTGAGGTTGGGACAAAAGTACCCGATCTCGTTACATTTTGTAGCTCTAACAGTTTAACGCAGTTGTTGTCAGGTTTGTAAAACGCTGATAAATCAACATTCTACAAACCGCGTCAACCTTGCGGGGGTGGGACGACAAAATCGATTTCTTCGAAATCACGATTTTTGTCCCACTCCCAAGCATCTCACCATAGCGAAAAATATCGGATTTGGCTCACTTCGTTCGCTATTTACAACAATTAGAAAATAAAAAATAAAAGAGAGGTTCATATGACAAAACATATTCCAAATTTACAGGTTGCACTTGACCATTCAGACTTGCAAGGAGCGATTAAGGCGGCAGTTTCTGTTGGCCATGAGGTTGATGTGATTGAAGCAGGAACGGTTTGCTTGCTTCAAGTGGGAAGCGAATTGGTAGAGGTGCTTCGTAGCCTCTTCCCTGATAAAATCATTGTTGCAGATACCAAGTGTGCAGATGCTGGTGGAACTGTTGCCAAAAACAATGCGGTGCGTGGGGCAGACTGGATGACTTGTATCTGTTCAGCGACTATTCCAACGATGAAAGCAGCATTAAAAGCAATCCAAGAAGTCCGTGGTGACAAGGGAGAAATCCAAGTGGAACTCTACGGAGACTGGACCTATGAACATGCTCAAATGTGGCTTGATGCAGGGATTTCTCAAGCCATTTACCACCAATCTCGTGATGCTCTTCTTGCAGGCGAAACTTGGGGTGAAAAAGATTTAAACAAGGTCAAAAAATTAGTAGATATGGGCTTCCGTGTGTCTGTTACAGGTGGTCTTGATATTGATACCTTGAAACTCTTTGAAGGAGTGGATGTCTTTACCTTTATCGCAGGTCGTGGCATTACAGAAGCAGAAGATCCAGCGGCAGCAGCGCGTGCCTTTAAGGATGAAATCCGCCGTATTTGGGGGTAGGTTATGGCTAGACCGATTGGAATTTATGAAAAGGCAACGCCCAAGCACTTTACATGGCTAGAGCGCTTGGAGTTTGCAAAAGAACTCGGCTTTGACTTTGTGGAAATGTCGGTGGATGAAAGTGATGACCGTCTCGCTCGGCTTGAGTGGACCAAGGAAGAACGCTTGGAGATTGTTAAAGCCATTTACCAAACAGGTATCCGCATTCCGACCATTTGTTTCTCTGGGCACCGTCGTTATCCGCTTGGTTCAAACGATCCTGCCCTTGAAGCCAAGTCACTTGAAACCATGCAAAAATGTATTGAGCTAGCGCAGGACTTGGGTGTGCGGGTTATTCAGCTGGCAGGCTATGATGTCTATTATGAGGAAAAATCCCCAGAGACCCGCGCTCGTTTCTTGAAAAATCTCCGCAAGGCGTGTGACTGGGCAGAGCAAGCTCAGGTCCTGCTTGCCATTGAAATCATGGATGATCCGTTTATCAATAGCATTGAGAAATACTTGGCAGTCGCTCAAGAAATCAACTCGCCTTATCTCTTTGTCTATCCAGATACGGGTAATCTCTCTGCTTGGCACAATGATTTGTATAGCGAATTTGTCATCGGACATCAAGCACTTGCGGCACTTCATCTGAAAGATACCTATGCGGTGACAGAGACTTCTAAGGGGCAATTCCGTGATGTGCCTTTTGGACAAGGGTGCGTTGATTGGGAAGATACCTTTGCCATTTTAAAGAAAACCAACTACCAAGGACCATTCTTGATTGAAATGTGGTCTGAAAATTGTGAAACCGTAGAGGAGACAAAAGCAGCTATCAAAGAAGCTCAGGATTTCCTTTACCCACTCATTGAGAAAGCGGGGTTGAAGTAATGCCAAAATCACTCGAAGAAATGCGCCAGCGTGTCTATGAAGCCAATGTAGCTCTTCCTGAGCATGGCTTGGTCAAATTCACTTGGGGAAATGTATCTGAGGTCTGCCGTGAATTGGGACGGATTGTCATTAAACCGTCTGGCGTGGACTACGATAAATTAAGCCCAGAAAACATGGTTGTGACAGACTTAGACGGAAACGTTGTCGAAGGGGATCTGAATCCGTCTTCTGACCTTGCGACCCATGTGGCGCTTTATAAGGCTTGGCCAGAAATCGGTGCCGTTGTCCATACTCACTCGACAGAGGCAGTTGGTTGGGCGCAGGCAGGGCGTGATATTCCGTTTTACGGAACGACTCATGCGGATTATTTCTATGGACCAATTCCATGTGCTCGCTCGCTCACAGCTGATGAGGTCAATACAGCCTATGAAAAAGAAACAGGCAGTGTCATCATCGAGACCTTTGCAGAACGTGGCATTGACCCTGTTGCCGTTCCAGGAATTGTCGTGCGCAACCACGGTCCATTCACTTGGGGGAAAGATCCAGCTCAGGCGGTCTATCACTCTGTCGTGCTAGAAGAAGTAGCAAAAATGAACCGCTTTACGGAGCAAATCAATCCGCGCGTAGAGCCAGCACCTAAGTACATCATGGACAAGCATTATCTGCGCAAACACGGTCCAAATGCCTATTATGGACAAAAAGGCGATGCGCATTAAAACTTCGGTATAGTCATTTAACTTCTATGCTTTGAGCCCTTGGCTTAGGATTAAATGGCCCTCAAAGACGAATAAATAGAAAAGAGAGGAAGCATATACGATGGATGCCCGTTTTCCTCTCTTTTTGGTAGGATTGGAAATTTCTGAAACATAGCTTTTCAACGCTAAATATGTTAAACTATGAAAAGAAAAGGAGATGGGAATTGATGGTACTCGATAAAAGCAGTTTTGAACTGCTGGATTATATAATGGAGTTGACAAGTCCAGAGACAGTGATGAGCATTTCGCGTGCGATGGGACAGTCTCGGCGGAAAATCTATTATCATTTGGAGAAGATCAATGACTCTCTTCCACAGGAGATAGATCCGATTGTCAGTCTTCCAAGGGTTGGTATTTTATTAAATGATGCCCAAAGAGCAGCCTGTCAGCTCTTACTGGATAGCGTGGATTCGTATAGTTATGTAATGAGTATGGAGGAGCGGATTCAGCTCATGACGATTTACATCGCCATTACCTCTGAGCGCGTGACGATTGAAAAGCTTATGGCGCTAACCGATGTATCACGCAATACGGTTTTAAATGATCTGAGTGAAATTCGGGCGCAGTTAACGACCGAGCAATTCAAGGTATATCTCTATGCGACCAAGTCTGAGGGCTATTTTTTCAAATGCCATCCGCTCAACAAAATTCAATACGTTCATTCCCTTCTCTATGATGTCTTTTCAAAACCCAACGAGGGATTTTTAACGATTATTAATGAAAAGGTGCCTTATTTTGAAGGGTGTGAGCTCCTCTTTAATCCTGCATTGGTAGAGTTTCTTGCAGAGCAGGTTAATCAGCTAGAAGTTGACTTGGGCAAGAAAATCAATCATTATGAGATCGAGTTTATGCTCAAAGTTTTACCTTATCTGCTTCTTAGCTACCGCAATATGGCTTTAAAGCCAGCTGAGCAAGGAGAAATCAAGCGAGAATTTGGCTTGATTCGAAAACGAATCGAGTATAAGGTAGCGCATAATTTAGCTTCATCCTTATCCGAGCGCTTTGAGGTAGAGCTTGATGAGATTGAGATTTCCCTTATTGCCATGCTCCTCTTGTCTTACCGCAAGGACAAGGACATTCATACCAATAGCCAAGATTTTGCAGAGATTAAGACGACTTTGGAGCATTTTATTGCTGATTTTCAAAAGCATTCGGTCTTTGAGTTAGAAAATGTCGAAACGCTCATGAGAAATCTCATCATGCATGCCAAGGCCTTGCTCTTTCGCAAAACTTACGGTATTCTCTCGAAAAACCCCTTGACCAGACAGGTTAAAAAGAAATACCAAGATTTGTTTGTGTCTGTGAAGCTATCTTCTCATATCTTGGAAGAGGAATGGTTCATTCAGCTGACAGATGATGATATTGCTTATTTTACCATTCATATCGGCGGTGCGCTCAAGCATCGGCATATTCAAAATCCTTCTTGTAGTCAGATTTATCTGGTTTGTGATGAAGGCGTGGGTGTTCAAAAATTGCTCTACAAGCAGTGTCAGTCCTATCTTCCTCCTGATAGTATCAAGGCGGTTTTTACTACGGAGCAATTTCGCAGTGTAGAGGACATTTTAGAGATGGACTTGCTGATTTCAACCAGTGATAATCTGCGAGCTTCTTTTCCGATCTTACAGGTCGAGCCTGTCTTGACCTATGAAGATGTCATGAAAATCAATCATTTTCTGACCTATCACACCATGAAAGAGAGCAGCAAGCAATTTCAGCCGCACTTGGAGCAGCTCTTGTCTCGCTATCTCACAAAGAAACGAGATGTAGCAGAAGTGATGAATAAAATTCAAGAGTTGATACAAGATGACCTTCTATTAGCCAAAATTGAAGACAATCATTTACAAGATCTATATTGACAGAGAACTGGGGAATGCCCCAGCTTTTTTAGATTGGACAATTCTTTCATTTAAGTTATGACTGTAATTTATTACCTAGTACGAAATAAAACCACAAGAGTGGAGAAACTATTGACAGTCCAAAACTGAACACAAGCCTGTGTTTTATTTGGTCTTTTTTTGAACACATGAAAGCGTTATACTAAAGCTATAAACAAGCCTATCAGGAGGAAATATCATGGCAAAAGTGAACGAAATTACAAGAGAATCATGGATTTTGAGCACTTTCCCAGAATGGGGAACATGGCTCAATGAAGAAATCGAAGAAGAAGTAGTTCCAGAGGGAAACTTCTCAATGTGGTGGCTAGGGAACTGCGGTATCTGGCTTAAAACACCAGGCGGTGCAAATATCGTCATGGACCTTTGGTCAGCTCGCGGAAAATCAACTAAAAAAGTAAAAGACATGGTGCGTGGACACCAAATGGCCAACATGGCAGGTGTACGCAAACTTCAACCAAATCTTCGTGTGCAACCAATGGTCATCGACCCATTTGCCATCAATGAATTGGACTACTATCTTGTATCTCACTTCCACAGTGACCACATCGACATCAATACAGCAGCGGCTATTGTCAACAATCCAAAATTAGACCACGTGAAATTTGTCGGACCTTACGAATGTGGGGAAATCTGGAAAAAATGGGGTGTGCCAGAAGAGCGCATTATCATCGTAAAACCAGGCGATAGCTTTGAAATCAAGGACATGAAAGTCCATGCGGTAGAATCCTTTGACCGTACTTGCTTGGTGACCTTGCCAGTAGAAGGAGCAGAGGCTCAAGACGGTGAATTGGCTGGACTTGCTGTGACAGATGAGGAAATGGCTCGTAAAGCAGTTAACTATGTCTTTGAAACACCAGGTGGAACAGTGTACCACGGTGCAGACTCTCACTTCTCAAACTACTTTGCAAAACACGGTCGTGACTTCAAGATTGATGTTGCCTTGAATAACTACGGTGAAAACCCACTTGGTATCCAAGATAAGATGACCTCTATCGATCTACTTCGTATGGCTGAAAATCTTCGTGCCAAGGTCATCATCCCAGTTCACTATGATATTTGGTCAAACTTCATGGCTTCAACTGATGAAATTCTTGAACTCTGGAAGATGAGAAAAGAACGCTTGCAATACCAATTCCACCCATTCATCTGGGAAGTTGGGGGCAAGTACACTTATCCAATGGATCAAGACCGTATTGAATACCATCACCCACGTGGATTTGACGATTGCTTCTTAGAAGATTCAAATATCCAATTTAAGGCTTTGCTATAATGTTGTAGAATGAAAAGGGAATCTTGCTCCGGCTATTCCCTTTCTGATTTGTCCGCATATCATTGCGTTATGCGGATATTTTTCATATAATAGAAGGTAGAAAATCGAAGGAGAAACCTTATGTCAAACTTATCAGTCAACGCAATTCGTTTCCTTGGTATTGACGCCATTGAACAATCAAAATCAGGTCACCCTGGAGTGGTTATGGGTGCAGCACCTATGGCTTATAGCCTCTTTACCAACCAAATGCGCATCAATCCACAAGTGCCAAACTGGATCAACCGTGACCGCTTTGTCCTCTCAGCTGGACATGGTTCTATGCTCCTTTATGCTCTTCTTCACCTATCAGGCTTTGAAGAAGTGAGCATGGATGAAATCAAAAATTTCCGCCAATGGGGTTCTAAAACACCAGGTCACCCAGAATACGGTCACACTGCTGGGGTAGACATTACGACTGGACCTCTTGGTCAAGGGATTGCGACGGCGACAGGATTTGCCCAAGCAGAACGTTTCCTTGCAGCTAAGTACAATAAAGAAGGCTACAATATCTTTGATCACTATACTTATGTTATCTGTGGAGATGGGGACTTGATGGAAGGGGTATCTGCTGAGGCAGCTTCTTACGCTGGTTTGCAAAAGTTAGACAAGCTCATCGTTCTCTATGATTCAAATGATATTAACTTGGACGGAGAGACCAAAGATTCCTTTACAGAAAATGTCCGTGCCCGCTATGAGGCTTATGGTTGGCATACGGATTTCGTTGCAGACGGTACAGATGTAGTAGCCATTAACCAAGCTATTGAAGCTGCAAAAGCAGCAGGTAAGCCAGCTCTTATCGAAATCAAAACTATCATCGGTCATGGTTCACCAAACAAACAAGGAACAAATGCTGTTCACGGTGCGCCACTTGGAGCAGAAGAAGCAGAAGCAACTCGTAAGGCCTTGGATTGGAACTATGCGCCATTTGAAGTACCAGCTGAAGTGTATGCTGATTTCAAGGAAAAAGTCGCTGATCGTGGTCAAGCAGCCTATGCGGCTTGGGAAACATTAGTCGCAGATTACAAAGCAGCCTACCCAGAATTAGCAGAAGAAGTTGCAGCTATCCTTGAAGGTCGTGATGTAGCAGACTTGAAACCAAGCGACTTCCCAGCTCACGAAGCAGGTTTCTCACAAGCAACTCGGAATTCAAGCCAAGATGCCATTAACGCAGCAGCTAAAGTGCTTCCAACCTTCCTCGGTGGATCAGCTGACTTGGCACACTCAAACATGACCTACATCAAAGAAGATGGTCTGCAAGATGATAGCCACCGCCTCAACCGCAATATCCAATTTGGTGTGCGTGAATTTGCTATGGGTACGGTCTTAAATGGTATGGCAGCCCACGGTGGAATTCGTGTCTATGGTGGTACCTTCTTCGTCTTCTCAGACTACTTGAAAGCCGCTATCCGCTTGTCAGCCCTTCAAGGATTGCCAGTGACCTATGTCTTTACTCACGATTCGATTGCCGTTGGAGAAGATGGTCCAACTCATGAACCAATTGAGCATTTGGCAGGACTTCGTGCAATGCCAAACTTGACTGTTTTCCGTCCAGCAGATGCGCGTGAAACACAAGCAGCTTGGTACTTGTCATTGAAGAGCACATCAACACCGTCAGCCCTTGTCCTTACTCGTCAAAACTTGACCGTAGAAGAAGGAACAGACTTTGACAAGGTAGCAAAAGGTGCTTACGTGGTTTATGAAGAAGCAGGATTTGATACTATTCTTCTTGCATCAGGTTCAGAAGTGAACTTGGCAGTCAATGCAGCCAAAGCTCTTGCAGCTGAAGGCATCAAGGCTCGTGTGGTTAGCGTACCATCGACAGAACTCTTTGACGCTCAAGATGCAGCCTACAAGGAAGAAATCTTGCCAAACGCTATCCGTCGCCGTGTAGCCATTGAAATGGGTGCGACTCAAAGCTGGTACAAATATGTCGGCCTAGACGGTGCTGTACTTGGTATCGATACCTTTGGAGCATCAGCGCCAGCTGCAAAAGTCATTGAAGAATATGGCTTTACGGTGGAAAATGTGGTCAATACTGTTAAAGGATTGTAAGATTTATTTACTTAGGGAGTGGGACAAAAATCGTGATTTCGTAGAAATCGATTTTGTAGTCCCACCCCCGCAAGGTTGACGCGGCTTGTAGAATATTGATTTATGAATGTTTTACAAGCCCGACAACTACTGCGTCAAACTGTTCAAACTATAAAAATAAAGAAGTTGGGTACTTTTGTCCCAACCTCTTTTTCTGTATTTTATGATAAAATAAAGAAAAATGGAGGCGTTTTCTTATGGTAGAAAAAGAAGCAATGATTTATCAATTATTAGCGGAATTAGGGATTGACTACGTTCGATTAGACCATGAGCCGATTAGCTCTGTTCGAGATACGGAGATTCGTTTGCCAGGACAGTAAGTGAAAAATCTCTTGCTTAAAACGAAGAAAGGGCGACAATTTTACCTCTTCATTTTGCCAGATGAAAAGATTGCAAATATGAAGCGATTAGCAGAAAATCTAGGAGAAAAACGTTTATCCTTTGCCGGTGATAGTGATTTGGAGAATTTACTCCAAGTAGAAGCTGGAGCAGTCACA
Organism: Streptococcus pneumoniae; assembly: GCA_040719455.1. Lineage (NCBI taxonomy): Bacteria > Bacillati > Bacillota > Bacilli > Lactobacillales > Streptococcaceae > Streptococcus > Streptococcus pneumoniae. Next base: position 1,930,794 of record JBFDTN010000001.1, read on the forward strand.
CCCTTTGGACTGGTATTTGATAAGGAACATCAGGTACAGGTCTTGGTTGATGATACCGTTGATGAAAGCCTAACTGTCGGTTTTCATCCCTTTGTCAATACAACAACACTGAATATTACTTATCAGGATTTTTTACGATTTGCAGACTTTACCGGTCATGAGGTGAGACGGGTATTAGGATAGCGAAAAATCAATTTTTATACTTTTTCATGTATAATGAAACACTTTGTGCATGCTCCATTTATATTTATTTTTGACCGTAGAAAGCTAATATCTACGGTTTTTCTATGATGCGTGTTTTCTTTCTGTACTCTCTTGTATTCTGTCGTATGCATATGATATGCTAACATTATAATGAGACTTTGACCAATAAAGGAGGAAATATGAAGTGCATCATAAACTATTTAATTCTAAAGTCCAAAATTTTCGAATGTGGAAATCAGGGAAACGATGGCTTTTTGGAGCAAGCGTTCTGGTTGCACTTGCATGTGGGAATTCTGTTTCTGTATTAGCTCAAGAAACAGGAACTAATCAGCTTTTAGATAGCGGAAGCGCTATCGAACAGACAACTGTTGTTCAAGAGAATCGTGTTTCAGACACTGAGTCACAAGTAGACAATCTGACTCCTGAAACAACTAGCGAAACGACAGCTACTGATATGGATTTGCCGGCAAAAACAGCTAGCGATTCGTTGTCTCCAACAAAAGAACTTAGTGAGGAACCTTCCTCTACTAGCACCAAAGAGATTGAAGAACCTGTATTAGAATCTAAATCTCAGAAATCAGATGAAGAAAATCAAACACCGCCAACAATATCTGAGAATCAAGCATGGACTCATGGAGTGTCGAAGCCAAGTAAGGAAGAACTAACTTGGCAGAAAGAGTACTATCAAGGTTATTATACAGCACCTTATAAAGATGGAAGTCATCTTTTCGATGTCAATAAGGAGTATGCTGCAAGGGGTAGTGAATTTGGGTTATGTTCTGCAGGAGTTGCTGCCAACATGCTTCACTGGTGGTTAGTTAATAATAAAGAGCATGTAGATAAATATTTGCAAGAATCCGCGACAAATGGTGTTGTGACAACAAAAAGTCGTGTCATTGATTTACGAGACCACAAAGATTATATTGGGGAGCAGCATAAAAGTAAGATTTTTGATTTATTTAAGACTTATTTTCTATATCGAGCTGTCTATATAGATAAAGTGTTAGATCTCTTTTTTAGCGGTTATCCTAATGCTTCTGAGTATCAAGTCAATCAAGAGACAGACTATAACGATAAGGAAGAAAAAGGACTCCTTGATACGCGAGGTGGCTTTTTCAAGGATGTTTTTGAACAGCACTTACTCACCAGCCGAGAAGATGTGAGCGATTATACCTCTATTGGGAATAAAATCAAACAAGCTTTAAATAAGAAAAAGGCTTTGGCAATTGACTATCTCTTTAAGCAAGGCAGAGGACATGCTGTTACTGTCTGGGGAGCGGAGTTTAATGAGAACGGACACCTAAAGGCGCTCTATGTAACAGATACAGATGATTATACTTCTGTAATTGATGCAAAAGATGGTAAACCATTACAAAGCTTAAAACGTTACCAAGTTGTTAATAGAGATGGCAAAGCCTATATTTCAAATAATTATGATGGTACGAGTGGTGTTGCTATTCGAAATCTATATACCTTAGATTTAGGTACAAAACATTGGGAAACTTATTTTTCTAAGAGCAAAGAAGAGCGTGACAGGGCTACGCGGAAAAAAATTATGAGTGTGGTTTGTTTAGCGCAAACTAAAGCTGATCTTGTTGAAGCGATAAAGAGACCATGGGGAGGAGGATTCTCAAAACAAGATATAGAATTGCTCCAGAAAATCCAAAATGCAGACTTTACAGACGATGAGTTTGGATCGTTTCATGCAAGATTGCTAGACATATTATCAGTGTCAAACATGCAAGGAGATAGACAATGGGATGGGCGTTTTCCTAGTCCTGGTCAAAAACTTCCACTGATTAGTAAGCAGAATACTCTATCTGAGTCAACCCCAATCACTCCGAGGATGCCAGAGATTCCGCGCTTGACTTCTACACAAGTAGACCCAAAAATGGAGTTGAAACCTGTCACTCCAAATCCTGCCGATACACCAGATGTGTCGGTGATTCCTCAATCTGATGCGAATGTGCATATTGGTTCAAAGAGTACCATTCTTCCGCCGAAGAACTCAGAACCATCAACGCCAGAACTTGGTTCCAAACCAGAGTTGAACATTCCGACTCAATCAGATTCAGAACCAACTGTTCCAGAGACTCCACGCTTGACTTCGACACAGGTAGGCCCAAAAACGGAGTTGAAATCTGTCACTCCAAATCCTGCCGCCACATCAGATGTTCCAGTGGTTCCTCAGTCTGATTCGAATGTGCATGTTGATTCAAAGAGCACTCTTCTTCCTCCGAAGAACTCAGAGCCATCAACTCCTAAGTTAGATAGTTCATCTGACACACACCCAATTTCACCGAGAGTAGCAGAGATTCCGCGCTTGACTTCTACACAAGTAGACCCAAAAATGGAGTTGAAACCTGTCACTCCAAATCCTGCTGCCACACTAGATGTTCCAGTGGTTCCTCAATCTGATTCGACTGTGCACGTTGGTCCAAAGAGTACCATTCTTCCGCCGAAGAATTCAGAGTCGTCAATTCCCGAACTTGGTACTAAACCAGAATTGAAAAATCCAACTCAATCAGATTCAGATCCAACTGTACCAGATACTCCAGATTCCACTTCAACTCAGGTAGGCCCAAAAACGGAGTTGAAATCTGTCGCTCCAAAGAGTGCCGATAAACCAGATGAGTATGTAACTCCTCATTCTGATGAAAATGTCCATATTGGTTCAAAAAGTGCCATTCTTTTTCCGAAGCAAGCAGAACCATCAATGCCAGAGCTGTCTACTCCTAAGTTAGATAGTCCATCTGACACACAACCCATTTCACCGATGATGCCAAAGATTCCACGCTTGACTTCGACACAAGTCGGACCAAAAACGGAGTTGAAATCTATCTTTCCAAAGAGTGATGCCACACCAGATGAGCATGTAACTCCTCAATCAGATGAAAATGTCCATATTGGTCCAAAGAGTACTATTCTTTCACCGAAGAACTCAGAACCATCAACGCCAGAACTTGGTTCCAAACCAGAGTTGAACATTCCGAATCAATCAGAGTCAGAGTCCACTATTCCGAGTGCACCAGAGACCTCATCTTCAACACAGGTAGGCCCAAAAATGGAGTTGAAATCTGTCACTCCAAAGAATGACAACGCACCAGATGTGCCATCTATTCCTCATCTTGATGTGAATGTATATGTTGGTTCAAAGAGTACCATTCTTCCACCGAAGAAAGAAGAACCATCAACGCCAGAGCTTGGTACTAAGCCAGAGTTGAACATTCCGAATCAAACTGCACCAGATTCAATTCTTCCGAGTGCACCCGAGACCTCATCTTCAATACAGATAGGTTCAAAAACGGAGTTGAAATCTATCGCTTCCAAGATTGCCGATACATCAGATGTGTCAGTGGTTCCTCAGTCTGATTCGAATGTGCATATTGATTCAAAGAGCACTCTTCTTCCTCCGAAGAACTCAGAGCTATCAACTCCTAAGTTAGATAGTCCATCTGACACACACCCAATTTCACCGAGAGTAGCAGAGATTCCGCGCTTGACTTCTACACAAGTAGACCCAAAAATGGAGTTGAAACCTGTCACTCCAAATCCTGCCGCCACATCAGATGTTCCAGTGGTTCCTCAGTCTGATTCGAATGTGCATGTTGATTCAAAGAGCACTCTTCTTCCTCCGAAGAACTCAGAGCCATCAACTCCTAAGTTAGATAGTCCATCTGACACATACCCAATTTCACCGAGAGTAGCAGAGATTCCGCGCTTGACTTCTACACAAGTAGACCCAAAAATGGAGTTGAAACCTGTCACTCCAAATCCTGCTGCCACACTAGATGTTCCAGTGGTTCCTCAATCTGATTCGACTGTGCAGGTTGGTCCAAAGAGTACCATTCTTCTACCGAAGAACTCAGAACCGTCAACACCAGATTTGGGTACTCAACTAGAATTGAAAAATCCAAATCAATCAGAGTCAGAGTCTACCATTCCGAGAGTCCCAGAGACCTCATCTTCAACTCAGGTAGGCCCAAAAACGGAGTTGAAGTTGGTCACTCCAAATCCTGCCGATACACTAGATGAGCCAGTTATTCCTCAGCTTGATGCGAATGTGCATGTTGGTTCAAAGAGTACCATTCTTTTACCGAAGAACTCAGAGCCGTCAACACCAGATTTAGGTACTCAACCAGAATTGAAAAATCCAAATCAATCAGAGCCAGAGTCTACCATTCCGAGAGTCCCAGAGACCTCATCTTCAACTCAGGTAGGCCCAAAAACGGAGTTGAAGTCGGTCACTCCAAAGATTGCCGATACACTAGATGAGCCGGTTATTCCTCAGCTTGATGTGACTGTGCATGTTGGTTCAAAGAGTACCATTCTTTTACCGAAGAACTCAGAGCCGTCAACACCAGATTTAGGTACTCAACCAGAATTGAAAAATCCAAATCAATCAGAGCCAGAGTCTACCATTCCGAGAGTCCCAGAGACCTCATCTTCAACACAAGTAGGACCAAAAACGGAGCTAAAATCTGTCACTTCTAAGAGTGATGCCACACCAGATGTGCCAGCTGTTCCTCAGTTTGATGCGACTGTGCATGTTGGTTCAAAGAGTACCATTCTTCCACCGAAGAAAGAAGAACCATCAACGCCAGAGCTCGGTACTAAGCCAGAGTTGAAGATTCCTGAGCGACATACTCTATCTGACTCAAAAACTGTTGTTCTGAGTGAGCCAGAGACTTCAAAATCACCTTCTGTGCTGGATCGCTCAAGTAAAAAAGACGATCACATGGATAATAAAGCATCATCTGATAGTAAACATGAGATGAGCAATCAAGTAACTGAAAAGAATCAAGTGAAATCAGCCGCCACAAAAGTTAAAAAGGGCATAAGAGCTTCGCATATTCATTATCTAAGCATGGTTCCAGTATTTCTATTAGTAAGTATTTGGGGACTGAAACAATTGAGAAAAGGAAAATGAATGTTTAGTTTCCTTTCGCTGTGAATTGCAATGACTCATTGTAAAAAAGGAAACAGGTATTAGGAGAGTGAGAGAAATGGTTATGGATAGCCTGTCAACAATGTAGCTGAGTTGGGGTCAATGAAGCTAAAGTAATGTTGTAAGGCAAATCGTTAATCTTGCTAGTGATAGGTGTGCTCATGATGTGAGAATAGATACTCTCCAGATTAGTTACTGGGAAATTCAGCCCAAACTTGAAAAGCAGCTCCTCATTTGTTATAATAAATAATATCTGAACAAAAGGAGCAAACAATGCCAACATTATTGATTATGCTGGTTGTGTTGATGGGGTCTATGTACTTCATGCAACGCAACCAAAAGAAACAAGCCCAACAGCACATGGATCGCTTAAATAAGCTTGAAAAAGGGACAGAAGTTGTCACAATCGGTGGTCTGTACGGAGTGGTTGACGAAGTTGATCATGACAAACGCACGGTGACTCTTGATGTTGATGGCGTTTATTTGACGTTTGAACTCATTGCTATCAAGCGTATCTTGAGTGAACCTGCCGCGACTCAAGCAGTTGTCCTTGACGAAGTAGCGACAGACGATGTAATCGAAGCAGATTCTGCAATCGAAGAATAAGAACGAAAAAGACAGAGATTGATTATTTCTGTCTTTTTTGTCTATTTCTATCGCTCTATAAGGTAGAGAAAAGTGCATTTTATCCGCTTTTGTGGTATAATGAAATGATAAAATTTTATTAGGAATAAGACAGATGTTTGGTTTTAAGAAAAAAGAAAAAATTGACCTTCCTTTACAAGTTCCTAAGCATATAGGGATTATTATGGATGGAAATGGACGCTGGGCGAAAAAGCGTATGCAGCCGCGAGTCTTTGGGCATAAAGCAGGCATGGAAGCTCTTCAGAGTGTGACCATTGCGGCTAAAAATTTAGGTGTTCAGGTCTTGACCGTCTATGCCTTTTCAACAGAAAATTGGAAGCGACCTGAAAAAGAAGTGAAATTCATCATGAATTTGCCTGTGGAGTTCTACGAGCGCTATGTTCCAGAATTGCACAAAAATAATGTGAAAATTCAGATGATTGGAGATACCGAAAGACTCCCAGAAGCGACCTATCAAGCGCTTTGTAAGGCAGAAGAATTGACCAAGCTAAACACGGGTCTCATCTTAAACTTTGCTCTCAACTATGGAGGTAGAGCAGAGATTACCCAAGCCATTCGGATGATTGCGCAGGATGTGCTGGATGCGAAGTTCAATCCTGGAGATATCAGTGAAGACATGATTGATGATTACCTTCAAACAAGCACGCTTCCGCGCGTTTTGCGTGATCCAGAATTGATTATTCGGACGAGTGGAGAGCTGCGGTTGAGCAATTTCCTACCTTGGCAGAGTGCATATAGTGAGCTTTATTTCACAGATACCTTGTGGCCAGACTTTGGTGAAAAGACGCTTGAGGGAGCTATCAAAGAGTATAATCGCCGCAATCGTCGCTTTGGAGCGATTTAGGAGGAATGATGGATAAGGATTTACAAAAACGAGTCATTTTTGGAGGAGTGGCAGTAGCTCTGTTTCTCCCCCTCTTAATGGCAGGAGGTGTGTTCCTCCAGATTGGCGTGGGGCTACTTGCCATGCTTGCTATCCATGAATTGCTGAAAATGAAAGGATTGAAAACAGCGACTTTAGAAGGGCTTTTGGGCATGCTTGCTGCCTTTGTCTTGACCCTTCCTCTTGAGAATTACTTGAAGTTTTTGCCAGTTGATGGCAATGTTGTTGCTTATAGCATTGTCGTAGGTATCCTCTTGGGGTCAATGGTCTTTCATGAGGATTATAGTTTTGAAGATGCGGTGTATCCGATTGCGTCAAGTTTCTATGTAGGTATGGGCTTCAATGCATTACTCGACGCACGGACAGCAGGACTTGATAAGGTGCTACTTGCTTTATTCATCGTTTGGGCAACAGACAGCGGTGCTTACTTGATCGGTCGAAAATACGGTAAAAGAAAGCTCGCACCCACCGTTTCTCCTAATAAGACGATTGAAGGTAGTCTAGGAGGTGTTATTTTAGCAATCTTGGTTGCTTTTATCTTTATGATTGTGGATAGCAAGGTTGCAGCTCCTCACAACTTTTTGACCATGCTTGTTTTAACCGTTGTTTTTAGCTTGGCAGGACAATTTGGAGATTTGGTGGAAAGCTCAATTAAGCGCCATTTTGGTGTAAAAGATTCTGGGAAATTCATCCCAGGGCATGGTGGCGTTTTAGACCGATTTGACAGCCTACTGTTTGTCTTTCCTCTCATGCATTTCTTTGGTTTATTTTAACAATAGAAAGGTCGGTAACTAGCTAGATGAAAGGAATTTTAGCCTTTGTACTCATTTTCTGTGTGATTGTGGTCATTCATGAATTTGGGCATTTCTATTTTGCAAAAAAATCGGGTATTCTCGTGCGTGAGTTTGCCATTGGGATGGGACCAAAAATCTTTTCTCATATCGGACGAGACGGAACCGCCTATACGATTCGTATGCTTCCCTTGGGAGGTTATGTTCGCATGGCTGGTTGGGGCGAAGATACCACAGAGATTAAGACAGGAAGTCCTGCTAGTCTGACCTTGGATGAAGCAGGTAAAGTCATCCGCATCAATCTTTCTGGGAAGAAGATTGACCAAATGGCTCTTCCTATGAATGTAACGAGCTTTGATTTTGAGGATAAACTAGAAATCACAGGTTTAGTCCTAGAGGAAGAAAAGACCTATCCAGTCGATCACGATGCGACGATTGTCGAGCAGGACGGAACCGAAGTCCGCATTGCGCCGCTTGATGTTCAATATCAAAATGCTAGCATTGCAGGTCGCTTGATGACCAACTTTGCAGGACCCATGAATAACTTTATTTTAGGAATTCTAGCCTTTATGCTGCTTATCTTTATGCAAGGTGGGGTGCCTAATCCTGATAGCAATCAAGTGCGGGTAGTACCAGACGGTGCCTTGGCAAAAGCAGGTGTCAAGACCGATGATGCGATTTTGAAAGTCGGCTCACATGGGATTGACAATTGGGAAGATTTGACCCAAGCTGTGGAGAGTGAAACCAAGAACAGTGAGAGTCAGCCACAGTTGAAACTTCTCGTGAAAACAGGCGGGGAAGAAAAAGAGATTACCGTAGAGCCTAAAAAAGAGGGGGAACGCTATGTGATTGGCGTCATGCCAGCGCTTAAGTCAGACTTGTTATCCATGATTTTAGGTGGATTCACCGAAGCTTGGAATGCTAGCTTCCGGATCTTTGGCGCTCTTAAAAATCTAGTCCTTCGTCCAAATCTGAATGAACTAGGTGGTCCAGTTGCGATTTTCCAAGCCAGCAATCAAGCTGCTAAAAATGGCATTGAAAGTGTCATTGGTCTTCTTGCTATGCTTTCCTTGAATATTGGGATTTTTAACCTGATTCCGATTCCAGCCCTTGATGGAGGGAAAATTGTTCTGAATCTCTTAGAACTCATTCGCAGAAAACCACTCAAACGTGAAACCGAAAGCTATGTGACCTTAGCAGGAGTTGCCATTATGGTCTTTCTCATGCTAGCTGTGACATGGAATGATATCATTCGTGCTTTCTTTTAAGAATTAGAAAAATTGAACCGTAAAGGAGTTTATATGAAACAAAGTAAAATGCTAATCCCAACTCTTCGTGAGATGCCTAGTGATGCACAGGTTATCAGCCATGCGCTCATGTTGCGTGCAGGATATGTACGTCAAGTGTCAGCTGGGGTGTACTCGTACCTTCCTCTTGCCAATCGCGTGATTGAAAAAGCTAAAAATATCATGCGTGAGGAATTTGACAAAATTGGTGCCGTTGAGATGTTGGCGCCAGCTCTTCTTAGTGCAGACTTGTGGAGAGAAAGTGGGCGCTATGAGACTTATGACGGAGGTCTCTATAAGTTGAAAAATGGAGAAGGTTCTGACTTTATTTTGGGACCAACTCACGAAGAGACTTTCACAGCCTTGGTGCGTGATTCTGTCAAATCTTACAAGCAATTACCGCTAAATCTTTACCAAATCCAAGCCAAATATCGTGATGAAAAACGCCCACGTAATGGTCTTCTTCGGACTCGTGAGTTCATCATGAAAGATGGATACAGTTTCCACGCGAACTACGAAGACTTAGATGTAGTTTATGATGAGTACAAAACAGCTTATGAAAATATCTTTACTCGGAGCGGTCTTGAATTTAAAGGGATTATCGGAGACGGCGGAGCTATGGGAGGAAAAGATAGCCAAGAATTTATGGCAATCACACCTGACCGCACAGATCTTGATCACTGGGTGATTTTGGACAAATCTGTGGCAAGTTTTGATGAAATCCCAGAAGAAGTCCAAGCAGAAATCAAGGCAGAATTGGCAAGCTGGTTAGTATCTGGAGAAGATACTATCGTTTACTCAAGCGAATCTGGCTATGCAGCCAATATCGAAATGGCAACTAACGAATACAAACCAAGCAACCGTGTGGAAAGCCAAGCAGAGGTAGCTCGCGTTGAAACTCCAGATTGCAAATCAATTGATGAAGTTGCAGCTTTCTTACAGGTTGACGAAGGACAAACCATTAAGACCTTGGTCTATATGGCAGATGAAGAGCCAGTTGTAGCCCTTCTTGTCGGCAATGACCAGCTCAATGAAGTTAAATTGAAAAATCACCTCGGAGCAAATTTCTTTGAGGCAGCAAGTGATGAAGAGGTCAAGAACCTTCTTGGAGCAAGTTTTGGCTCACTCGGTCCAGTCAATCTGCCAGAAGGTGTGAAAATCATTGCTGACCGCAAGGTCCAAGATGTGCATAATGCTGTTGTAGGAGCGAATGAAGATGGCTATCATTTGACAGGGGTGAATCCAGGACGCGATTTCACAGCAGAGTTCGTTGATATCCGTGAAGTACGCGAAGGTGAAATCTCACCGGACGGCAAAGGTGTTTTGAAATTCGCGCGTGGAATCGAAATCGGACACATCTTTAAACTAGGTACTCGCTATTCAGATAGCATGGGTGCAACAGTGCTAGATGAAAATGGTCGTGCAGTGCCAATGGTTATGGGCTGTTACGGAATTGGGGTTAGCCGCCTGCTTTCTGCAGTCATGGAACAGCACGCTCGCCTCTTTGTGAATAAAACACCAAAAGGTGAGTACCGTTATGCATGGGGAATTAACTTCCCGAAAGAGCTAGCACCATTTGATGTGCATTTGATTACGGTCAATGTGAAAGATGAAGCAGCGCAAGATCTTACACAAGACCTTGAAAATCGCTTGGTAGCAGCAGGTTATGAAGTGTTGACTGATGACCGCAATGAACGTGTCGGAGTAAAATTCTCAGATAGTGATTTGATTGGCTTGCCAATCCGTGTCACTGTTGGTAAAAAAGCCGCAGAAGGCATTGTTGAAGTAAAAATCAAGGCGACAGGGGACACGATTGAAGTCCATGCTGATAATCTACTTGAAACTCTTAGTATTTTAGGAGAACAAAAATAATCCAAAAAGAGAGATTTTTCTCTCTTTTTTTGATTTTTTAGTAAAAGCTGCGAATAGGATAAATAGACAGGTCGCGCGCGGGCCTCTCTAATTGAAAAAGAAATGTTGAAAGGAAACGTCTATGTCACAATTTAATGCTACCCCTACTCTCAAAAAATACTCTCTTCTTGCAGCTTCTGCTCTCACAGCCTTTACCTTGGTGACAGCCCAAGCTTCAGCTGATGAAGTAGATAGCGCACCTGCTCTTCCTAAAACAGAGCAAACAACCGTGATTGCAACAGACAGTACAGCACCTATTGCTGAATTATTCACTGAATCAGTCGATAAGAAAGAAGAAACAGCAGCGCTAGCTTCAGTAGAAAGGGTAGCTGAAAATACAGGGACTTCCACAGTTAACGAGACACCAAGTGTTCAAATGGAGAAAACAGTTATCGCCACAGAAGAAAAAGCAATGCTGGCACCGATTGCTGAGACACACGAAACGACTTCACCTACCGCTATTGCAAGACAAGAAATCAAAACGAAACCAACAACCAATCTTGAAACGCGTGAAGTAAAATCAAGTGTTGAAACTGTAAATGTTCCCTCAGTAAGTTTTCGAATGGCTGCAATAGCATCAGAATTTCGTGGAGATGATTACCCTGCACATTTGAAAAATGCAGCTCAAGATACGATTGTAGATCCATGGACCATGTATAATCGAGAATGTACATCATTTGTAGCCTATCGCTTAAGTTCTGCAAATGGCTATAACCTACCAGCGGGGTATGGAAATGCAGATACGTGGGGAGGTATTGCTCGTAGCAGAGGTATTCGAGTGGATAAAACACCAGCACTGGGTGCGGTTGCATGGTGGGATCACTGCCATGTAGCATGGGTAGCAGAGTTGATGGGTGATCAGGTTCGTATTGAAGAGTATAACTATGATTATGCAGGTCATTATCATACTCGTATTATTCCAACTAGTTCGGTAACAGGTTTCATCCACTTCAAAGATATTGCTCCTGGTGCACCAGCTAGAACCAGTCATTCTCAAGAAGCAAGTTCAGAATTAGCTTCAAGCGGTATTTATCGCTTTACCAAATCTTCTGGTGTGAAAAATATTCCACGTATGTCAGCGCCAGACTTGGCGACCTATGAAGCAGGACAAACGGTTAATTACGATCGAGTGATGCAGGCAGATGGACATAAGTGGATTAGCTATATCAGCTACTCTGGAGTTCGTCGCTATATTCCAGTAGAAGAGGTTCAAAATCCAGCACCACAGCCAGTTGCAACAACGCCAGCCCGTGTCAATATTCCAGCAAGTGGAACTTATCGCTTCACAGTACCATCTCCAATCAAGTCTGAGGCTCGTATGTCAGCGCCGACAATTGCGACCTATGATCCAGGTGAAACTGTAAACTATGACCGTGTCTTGGATGCAGATGGTCATCAATGGATTAGCTACCTTAGCTACTCAGGAGCACGTCGTTATATTGCGATAAATTGATTGAATTATTACATTTTGAATCTAATGTTACAAAAAAATGACAAAAATTTCATTTTGGTGTTGACAAAGTTTCTTTCAGATGATATACTAATAGCAGTTAAAAGAAAAGAGGAAATTAAAAATGAAAAAACAATGGATGACCAAGTCAGCAATGGTATTAGTAACAGCTTCACTACTTCTTGGTGCGTGTGGTAATAAAGCAGAAAAAGCAAGTGATGCTAGCTCAAGTACTGCAAAAGTAGAGCAATCTTCTACCAAAGCTTCAAGTAAAGCAAGCAAGATGAATGAAAAATCTTCAAGTGAGATGAATCAAGCAAGCGAAGAAACTCAAACAAGTACTTCTAGTCAAGAAACAACTACAAGCAACAATGAGAATCAAGAAGCAACAGAGAAAAAGGAAACAGCAGCTGCAAGTGCCATTGATGTGAATGCTCTTATAAATGGAGATTTTTCAAGTATTGCAGGAACATGGCAAAATGATAAAGGAGAAACATTAGTATTTTCAAATGACGGATTGGTATCAGAAGATCGTCAACTACTAACAAATGATGTAGTTGCTGGACGTGCTCACTTTACGATCGCTCCAAAAGTTGTAGGAGAAGGTGGAGCATCAGGATTACTTGTTATGCCTACCGGTGTAGCAGCTCCAGGTGGAACAGTATATACACAAGATGCTATTGTGGTAGCTCAGTCAATGTCTGAAGAAGCTCATCCATACTACAAAACAAACTAATCAGTAAATCAATCAGCATGAAAGGACAGGATTCATGCTGATTTTTCTATTTTTTATATGAAATAGTATAATGTAGTTAGAAAATATCGTGCGAGTTGCTTATGGATAGAAAACTATTTGTAAAACAAATCAAAAATCTGCGTTTAAAAAGGACTTCCTAAAGAAAAATTATCTGTGTGCTAATGGACACGACTGGGGGCGAGAAAAGTGCAATTGACAACTGCGACTTTGGAGTATCTGTCCAAATGATTTGGATGGAGTGGGAGTATTACATCTTTCACGAGAAAAAAGCTAACTTGCCAAAAGAGTGTCAAAATCTCAAGTATCCATTCTTGCTTGGAAAGTTAGAAGAAAAAGAAAGAATATTTCAAAAATGTTACAAATGTTTCAAAAATGTGTTGACAAGATACACAATTGGTATTATAATATAAACAAAAAAGCGAGGTATCTATCATGAAAAAACAAAGAATTCTATCCATGTTTGCACTAACTTCTGTTGCCATTCTACTCACCGCTTGTGGTGGAGAGAAGAAAGAAGCAGGTCAAGCTTCTTCTAGTTCAGTGAAAATTGAAAAAAAGGCGAGCAAAAGCGAAACTAAGAAAAACAGCTCTACTAAATCAAGCAAGGATTCTGAAATGAAAGCTACTGAGACAAGTTCGTCAACGATGGAAAATGTCACAAGTGGAGTATCTGGAGAATCAGAAAATAAAGAAACATCCGCGCCTTCAACGAATAAGGAAAATGAGGAGGAAAACAAAGTGGATGCTTATGTCCCAAATGGCGGAACCCTTTCATTATATGAGGAGACCCCTGTCTATACAGACATGGATAAAGGAGAAGACGCAGGCTTTACACTTCCAGCTGGGGATATAGAATGGGATCAGTACCTAGAAGGTAATGGAGATTATTGGTATAGCTATGAGTCTAATGGAACACGTTATTATATCGCTTACTCAGATGTAGGTCATTGATGCAAATCTTAACTAGAACCACTTCCGTCTCCCACCCGCCCTTTCCTAAAATCCCTCTGTACAACGTGTCTCATCAGGTCGTTGCCTACTACAAAGCCTATCGTTTTATCGGGATTTATATTGAAAATCCGACATATAAGCGCCAGATGTTTCGTATTTTTGGAAATGAGACCTTACTTGGTTTTGCCCTTGTCGAGGCTCAGGATAGCCGTCTCTACTTTTTTGATAAACAAATGACACTCAATCCAAGAGATGTTCACCTTGAAGAACATTTAGAAGAATATATCTATGAAGATTAAAGGAAAAGTCAGCTGTTGCTGGCTTTTTTTCATGTAGGACAAACTTTGTCCGCGGTATAGTGTAGGATAAAGAGAGCCTAGACAAGTTCTCGAAAAATAGTGGACTTTATGGTAGAATAAAGAGATAGAAAAGGACAAGGAAAAGCAAAGATGACAGATAAGTTTCAATTACTCATGAACCAGCTGGATATGCCACTTGATATGCGCAAATCAAGTGCCTTTTTGCATGCGGAGATTGAGCAAGTCTTGGTGCATAAGGTCAGTCGGGTTTGGGAGTTTCGCTTTGTTTTTGCAGAAATTCTGCCGATTGAGCTGTTTAAAGAGCTGAGGGAGCGATTGAAGGAGCAATTTTCAAAGACGGGCAACAAGGCAGTTTTTTCTATCCGAGCAAGGAACAATGAGGTTTCCTCAAGCTTGTTGCAAGCCTACTACCGTGAAGCTTTTTTGGAAGGTCCTTGTGCGAGTCAGGGATTTCGGAGTCTCTATCAGGATTTAGAGGTTCGTTTAGATGCGGGCAAGCTCTTGATTGAGGGGCCATCAACTATTGATACGGAACATTTTAGAAAGACGCACTTGCCAAATCTTTCTAAGCAATTAGAGCAATTTGGTTTTCCACATTTGGTTTGTCAAGTAGTGGCAAATGATCAGTTGACTCAGCAGCAGGTGGAGGCGTTTGAAGCTGAGAAAGAAAAGATTGAAAAGGCAGCCAATGAAGAGGCTCTTGAAGCTTTAGCTGCTCTGGAGAAAATGGCTCCACCAGTGGAAGAAAAGCCTGTCTTTACACAGGAGTCTAGCTATCGCAGACCTGCAGCGCCTAAGCTTGACAAGGCGGAGATTACGCCGATGAATGAGGTAGAAACAGAGGAAAATCGGATTGTTTTTGAGGGCTTGGTTTTTGATGTGGAACAAAAAGTCACTCGGACTGGGCGTGTATTGATTCTCTTTAAGATGACGGATTACACCTCTAGCTTTGTTCTCCAAAAATGGGTTAAAAATGAAGAAGAAGCCAAGAAATTTGACATGATCAAGAAAAATTCTTGGCTGCGCGTGCGGGGAAATATTGAGATGAATAATTTCATCCGTGATTTGACCATGAATGTGCAGGATATACAAGAAGTTGTCCATTATGAACGCAAGGATCTCATGCCTGAGGGAGAAAAGCGGGTCGAATTTCATGCTCATACCAATATGTCTATGATGGATGCCCTTCCTGAGGTCGAAGAGATTGTGGCGACAGCTGCTAAGTGGGGTCATAAGGCGGTGGCCATTACAGACCACGGCAATGTGCAGAGTTTTCCGCATGGCTACAAGGCAGCGAAAAAGGCAGGAATTCAGCTGATTTATGGGATGGAGGCCAACATCGTTGAGGATCGAGTGCCGATTACCTATCATGAAGTGGATATGGAGCTAAATGAAGCGACCTATGTAGTCTTTGACGTGGAGACGACAGGACTTTCTGCCGTGTATAATAAACTCATCCAAGTCGCTGCCAGCAAGATGTATAAGGGGAATGTCATTGCTGAGTTTGATGAATTTATCAACCCAGGTCATCCTTTAAGTGCCTTTACGACGGATTTGACAGGAATTACAGATGATCATGTGAGAAATGCAAAGCCGCTGGAAGAAGTGCTTAGGATGTTCCAAGAGTTCTGCGAGGGCTGTGTCCTTGTTGCCCACAATGCGACCTTTGACGTGGGCTTTATGAATGTCAATTATGAACGTCATGGTTTGCCGATTATCACCCAGCCAGTCATTGATACCTTGGAATTTGCTAGAAATCTTTATCCGGACTTTAAGCGTCATGGTTTGGGACCGTTGACCAAGCGTTTCCAAGTGGCTCTGGAACATCACCACATGGCAAACTACGATGCCGAGGCCACAGGACGCCTGCTCTTTATCTTTTTACGCGATGTAGCAGAAAAGCATGGGGTGACCAACCTTAAAGATTTGAATACGGATCTGGTTGATGAAAATTCTTACAAAAAAGCGCGGGTCAAGCATGCGACGATTTATGTGAAAAATCAGACGGGCTTAAAAAATATCTTCAAATTAGTCAGCTTGTCGAATACCAAGTATTTTGAGGGAGTGCCACGGATTCCACGGACGGTGCTAGATCAGTATCGCGAGGGCTTGATTTTGGGCTCTGCTTGCTCAGAAGGAGAAGTCTTTGATGCGGTTGTGTCAAAAGGGGTGGATGCGGCTGTTGAGGTGGCGAAATATTACGATTTTATCGAGGTGATGCCACCTGCTATCTATGCTCCCTTGATTGCCAAGGAGCAGATTAAGGATGAGGAAGAAGTTCATACGATTATCAAGAGCTTGATTGAGGTGGCTGAGCGTCTCGATAAGCCCGTTCTTGCAACAGGAAATGTCCACTATATCGAGCCAGAAGAAGAGATTTATCGAGAAATCATCGTACGCAGTCTCGGTCAAGGGGCTACGATTAACTGGACCATTGGGCATGGGGAAAATGCGCAGCCAGCGCCCTTGCCCAAAGCACATTTCCGTACGACCAATGAAATGTTGGATGAATTTGCCTTTTTAGGGGAGGAGTTGGCACGCAAGATTGTCATCACCAATCCGAATGATTTGGCGGATACATTTGAGCCGATTGAGGTGGTGAAAGGCGATCTTTATACGCCATTTATCGACAAGGCTGAGGAGACAGTTGCTGAGTTGACCTATCAAAAAGCTTTTGAAATCTATGGAAATCCCTTGCCTGATATTGTGGATTTGCGGATTGAAAAGGAATTGACTTCGATTTTGGGGAATGGCTTTGCCGTGATTTATCTGGCTTCTCAGATGTTAGTGCAGCGCTCCAATGAACGAGGGTACTTGGTCGGCTCACGCGGATCTGTCGGATCTAGCTTTGTAGCGACCATGATTGGGATTACTGAGGTAAATCCACTCTCTCCGCACTATGTCTGCAAGCATTGCCAATATAGTGAGTTCATCACAGATGGTTCTTACGGTTCAGGATTTGATATGCCAAATAAAAACTGTCCAAACTGTGGCGAGCTCCTTTCTAAAAATGGGCAGGATATTCCCTTTGAGACCTTCCTTGGGTTTGATGGGGACAAGGTACCAGATATTGACTTGAACTTTTCAGGGGAGGATCAGCCAAGTGCTCACTTGGATGTTCGAGATATTTTTGGGAGTGAGTATGCCTTTCGGGCGGGTACGGTCGGTACAGTTGCGGCAAAGACGGCTTATGGCTTTGTCAAGGGTTATGAGCGTGATTATAATAAATTCTACCGTGATGCTGAGGTTGAGCGTTTGGCACAAGGCGCGGCAGGTGTCAAGCGGACCACTGGTCAGCACCCAGGGGGGATCGTTGTTATTCCAAACTATATGGATGTTTATGATTTTACGCCTGTCCAGTATCCGGCTGATGATGTGACAGCCGAGTGGCAAACGACTCACTTTAACTTCCATGATATTGATGAAAATGTCTTGAAACTCGATGTCCTTGGACACGATGACCCGACCATGATTCGAAAGCTTCAAGACCTATCGGGCATTGACCCTAATGAAATCCCTATGGATGATGAGGGAGTAATGGCTCTCTTTTCTGGAACGGAAGTTCTAGGCGTGACGCCTGAACAAATCGGCACACCGACAGGGATGCTTGGGATTCCAGAGTTTGGAACCAACTTCGTTCGAGGAATGGTGGATGAGACCCATCCAACAACCTTTGCAGAATTACTCCAGCTCTCTGGGCTTTCTCACGGAACCGATGTCTGGCTGGGGAATGCACAGGATTTAATCAAGCAGGGAATTGCTGACCTATCGACCGTTATCGGTTGTCGGGACGACATTATGGTTTATCTCATGCATGCGGGATTGCCTCCGAAAATGGCCTTTAATATCATGGAGAGGGTGCGTAAAGGCTTGTGGCTCAAGATTTCTGAGGAAGAGCGCAATGGCTATATTGCTGCTATGAAGGAAAACAAGGTGCCAGAATGGTACATTGAATCCTGTGGAAAAATCAAGTACATGTTCCCCAAAGCCCATGCGGCAGCCTATGTTATGATGGCTTTACGGGTGGCTTATTTCAAGGTTCATCATCCGATTTACTATTATTGTGCTTATTTCTCCATTCGTGCCAAAGCCTTTGATGTCAAGACCATGGGAAGTGGACTTGAGGCTGTTAAGCGCAGGATGGAAGAGATTGCTGAAAAACGCAAGAACAATGAAGCAAGTAATGTCGAGATTGACCTCTACACCACTCTTGAAATTGTCAATGAGATGTTAGAGCGGGGATTTCATTTTGGAAAAATTGATCTCTATCGCAGTCATGCCACAGAGTTCTTGATTGAGGGAGATACCTTGATTCCACCATTTTCTGCCATGGATGGTCTGGGTGAAAACGTAGCCCGTCAGTTGGTACGCGCAAGAGAAGAAGGGGAGTTCCTTTCAAAAACAGAGTTGAGAAAACGAGGTGGCTTATCTGTAACCCTTGTGGAAAAAATGGATGATATGGGGATTTTAGGGGATATGCCAGAGGATAATCAGCTCAGTCTATTTGATGATTTTTTCTAGTAGTAGAAGATGAAGTTAGAAATTAAAGCTAGTGATAGCGATAAGAAAATATGCATTTCAGTGGCTTGATGCAGCCATTCATTAGTGCCTAGTTACGGTTTGTGGAACGATTTTAGGAGTGCTCGTGTTGAAAAAACTCTTGAGTTGTCGAAAAGAAAAATAGGAGAATATATGAAAAAGAATAATCCTTTTATCATTTTATTAAGTTTTTTAGGAATATTTATTTTAGCTGCTTTTGTTTGGATGATGATCTTTAGCACGTTTACACCAGCTGGATTTCCAGAAGATCAGACTTGGGAGCCATTTCCCTATGCAATTCCTAGTTTTGCAATGGTGACAACCGTCATCTTGACCTTGAGTTTGCAGTACAATCAACTACGTTTTTTAGAGCAGCGTTTGGAAAATAGCAAGAGTAATATCGCTGTTTATGAAGAGCGTAACAAGAAACTTTTAGACAAGGCCAATCGCTTTGTTGATAAGCATCAAGATCGTGAAAAAGAAACGATAGTGGATGTAGCTAAGGTTTCGGGCAAGGAATATCAAAAAGAAGTTAGACATCACCTGAAAGGTTCAACGATTGAATCATCAGCAGAATTTGGTCAATTTTTAGATGAAATGCCAGATTTGTTAGCGAATAAAAATGTGGAGCGTTTGCTGCAAGAAATTTTTGATACAGAAAATAACCTGGCTCAATTCCGCTTTGCTTATAACCAAGATGTGGAAAACTTCAATGTACAGTTGCATGAATTTCCGACAAACATCGTTGCAAAATTGTGCAAGATAAAACCGAAAGAGTACTATATCCTTTCTGTGGATGAAGAATTCACAGATGAAATGTTGGGTATTTAACGAAGATTAAAAAGGAGATTTACCATGGTATTACCAAATTTTAAAGAAAACTTAGCAAAATATGCAAAACTATTGATTTCTAATGGCATCAATGTCCAAGACGGTCACACAGTGGTCTTGTCTATTGATGTGGATCAAGCCGAATTGGCACGTCTTTTGGTCAAGGAAGCCTATGCTCACGGAGCCCATGAAGTTATCATTCAGTGGACGGATGATGTGGTTAATCGTGAAAATATGCTGCATAAACCGTTAGAACGTTTAGAAAATGTTCCAGATTACCGTATTGCTGAGATGAATTACTGGATGGATAAAAAAGCGAGTCGCTTAGGTGTTCGCTCGGCAGATCCAGATGCTCTTGCAGGAGTGGATGCGGATAAATTAGCCAAGGCAACGCGTGCTATGAGCCTTGCTTATAAACCACTCAGCATCGCTACGCAAGCCAATAAAGTGAGCTGGACAGTGGCTGCAGCTGCAGGAACAGCGTGGGCAAAGAAAGTCTTTCCAAATGTGACTTCAGACGAAGAAGCTGTGGATTTGCTTTGGGATCAGATCTTCAAAACCTGTCGTGTCTACGAAGAAGATCCGGTCGCTGCTTGGAAGGCACACGAAGAAACCTTGAGTGCCAAAGCTAAGATTTTGAATGAAGAGCAGTTTGACGCCCTCCACTATACCGCACCAGGAACGGACTTGACCCTTGGCATGCCGAAAAATCATGTCTGGGAAAGCGCAGGCAGCCTTAATGCTCAAGGGGAGTATTTCATTGCCAATATGCCGACAGAAGAGGTCTTTTCAGCACCAGACTATCGTCGTGCCGATGGTTATGTTACCTCAACCAAGCCACTTAGCTACAACGGCAACATTATCGAAGGAATTAAAGTAACCTTTAAAGATGGTGAAATCGTCGATGTGACTGCAGAAAAAGGCGATGAAGTGATGAAAAAATTAGTCTTTGAAAATGCAGGGGCAAGAAGTCTTGGGGAAGTAGCTTTGGTACCTGATAAGAGTCCAATTTCGCAATCAGGAATTACCTTCTTTAATACCTTATTTGATGAAAATGCGTCCAATCACTTGGCGATTGGGGCTGCTTATGCGACCAGTGTCAAAGGTGGAGAAAATTTTGGCAGTGAAGAAGCCTTAAAAGAAGCTGGGCTCAATCGTTCAGATGTCCATGTGGATTTCATGATTGGCTCGAATCAGATGAATGTGGATGGTATTCGTGCGGATGGAACGGTTGTTCCAATCTTTAGAAATGGCGATTGGGCGATTTAGAAACGAGGAACATATGATTGGAAGTATGTTGATTGGGTGGTTGATTGCCTTTTTGGCAGCTGCCATTACCAATCGTGGAGAACGCATGGGCTGTATTGGAAAAATCCTGCTCGGTTGGGCAGGGGCTTGGATCGGTCAGCTTCTATTTGGTTACTGGGGGCCACAAGTGGTAGGTACAGCCGTTGTGCCATCGATTTTAGGCGCTATGTTATTGCTTGCTATCTTTTGGAGAAGAGATAGTTAAGGGAGTAGGACTCAATCGTGATTTCGAAGAAATTGATTCTCCTCACCCCTGCAAGATTGGAAATAGGGCTAGCGAATTATTTTTCGCTAGCCTCTTTTGATAGAATGTTGATTTATCAACGTTTGACAAACTAGACAAGACTGCGTCAAACTGTTAGAACTATAAAATGTAACGAGGTTGGAACTTTTGTCCCAACCTCTTTTGGAATGTGTGATAGTCATTTAATGTTCATGTATTGCGTTGTTACCTTGTATTGCTCCAACAGTCTGAGAGACTGCTGGAGGTTGGAAATAGTGTCCCCAGCTAATCTAAGTTCTGCCTGCGACTCGTTTCTTCGTACTCAATCAACACGCAACAACGATAAGATGTTATGTGATTCCTTTTTCTGCTAATTTTTCATTGAGTTGTTCGATTAATCTTGTCATACTTTGGATTTGTTGCTTGAGTTGTTGGATTTGTGCC
Source organism: Streptococcus pneumoniae (assembly GCA_040719455.1). Classification (NCBI taxonomy): domain Bacteria; kingdom Bacillati; phylum Bacillota; class Bacilli; order Lactobacillales; family Streptococcaceae; genus Streptococcus; species Streptococcus pneumoniae. The sequence continues at coordinate 1,952,285 of JBFDTN010000001.1, forward strand.
TGTCGCTCTACAATTTCCTCTTGGAGAACTTCTCGATTTTCGAGCCATTGTTCTTTTGTCCCGCACTTGGTTTCGTGGATTTCTTTCATACGCTTAATAGCTTTGATGGATAATCCCAGCTCTCGTAGCTGGAGAATATTTTCAAGGTCGGTGCAATCTTTGTGACTCCAGCTGTACTGATCTTGTAAGTTTGAGTGATGTATCCTGTTTTCATTGATTTCCTTTCAAAAGTGCTTGACAGGGACTTAGACCCTCATGGTTTAATGGGGGAAAAGGAGGAAAGATGTTTCAATTATTGATTAGTTTGTATGTTGCCTTGCCATTGTTGGCGTCACTGTCCATGAAAGCTCGTTTTTCTAAGGCTTGGTTAGTTCTCTATGCAATACCGGTGTTTTTAGCCATCTTGGCATGTATCCTAGTGAGTCATCACAAAGAGCTAGTTGTGGCAAGTCTGGTGCTTACATGGCTGATTCGCCCCTTAGCAGGAAAATTCGTCTTTGGAAAGGTTCATCTGTCTCACTTTATCGTGCATGGCGTAATCAGTTTCTTGCTCATTTTGGGATTATTTTTCTTTTAAAAACAAGCGCTCGAGATATTCTTTTTGCCGTGGGATGACGAGAGTGTTTTCGAGAAATGCAGCTAGCTCTGCGCGTGACACCCAGATGTAGTCAGTCGTTTCGTCTTCTTGGAGGGTAATGCTGTCTTTGTTGCAATCGACTGTTGCCCAGTAGAGGTTAAAGATGCACTGGTCTTCGTGTGCGACAAAGTGGTGGTGGTAAACGAGCTGACGAGCCTCTAGCTGGATGCCAGTTTCTTCACGCACTTCACGGAGAATCACTATCTCAGAACTGTCATTAAGCAGAGCAGATTCGCTAGCTGTTGCGTCAAAATAGTTAGGATAAGAGGGTTTCTTGCTATCTTGTTTCATAAAAAGGATACTTTCATCCATGCTATCTCGCTTTCTCCTTGATTTATTTCTAGTATAACAAATTTTGTTCGTAAATTGTCAGTTTTTTCAGATAATTATTTTTCTTTTTGGTCCTATTTTCAAGCTTTGTGGTATAATAGGTGATAACTTTGCAAAACTGCAAGGAAATGATTGTTTGAAGGAGAAACGAATGTCAGCAACGAAAATGACCGCACAGGAAATTATCCAATTTATCGCAGATGCGAAAAAGAAAACAAGAGTGAAAGTGACCTTTGAAGGTGAATTAGCACAGCCAGTGCCAGAAACAGTGACTAAGCTCGGCAATGTCCTTTTTGGAGATTGGGCAGAAATTGAGCCTCTTCTTGTATCACTCACAGAAAATAAAGACTATGTCGTGGAGCAAGATGCTAGAAATTCAGCAGTGCCATTACTGGATAAGCGGGCGATTAACGCTCGAATTGAGCCAGGGGCAATTATTCGTGACCAAGTGGAAATTGGGGATAATGCCGTGATTATGATGGGTGCTGTGATCAATATCGGCGCTGAGATTGGTAGCGGAACCATGATTGATATGGGGGCTATTCTTGGTGGTCGTGCGATTGTTGGAAAAAATAGCCATGTAGGAGCAGGGGCTGTTTTGGCAGGTGTGATTGAGCCAGCCAGTGCCGAGCCTGTTCGTGTCGGTGACAATGTCTTGATTGGTGCCAATGCCGTAGTGATTGAGGGCGTGCAAATCGGTAGCGGCTCTGTCGTAGCAGCGGGGGCAATCGTGACCCAAGACGTTCCTGAAAATGTCGTGGTAGCAGGAGTGCCAGCTCGTATTATCAAGGAAATCGATGAGAAAACCCAGCAAAAAACAGCTCTTGAAGACGCTCTTCGGACTCTTTAGTAGGTGAGTCTATGTTAGATGTAGAACAAATCCGCCGTGATCTTCACCAGATCCCTGAGATTGGCTTAGAGGAGTTTAAGACGCATGCCTATCTCATGCAGGTGATTGAGCGTTTAACTAGTGGGCTTGATTTTGTGGAAATCAGGACTTGGCGGACAGGAATTTTAGTCTTTATCAAGGGAAGTAGCCCAAGTAAGACCATTGGATGGCGGACAGATATTGATGGTTTGCCGATTGTAGAAGATACTGGCTTGCCTTTTTCGAGTCAGCATGAGGGTCGTATGCACGCTTGTGGGCATGATATGCATATGAGTATTGCCTTAGGTTTGCTAGAAAAGCTCGTCTCAAAACAACCTAAGAATAATCTCCTCTTTCTTTTTCAGCCAGCGGAGGAAAATGAAGCTGGGGGTATGCTCATGTATGAAGATGGAGCATTTGGAGATTGGTTACCAGATGAGTTTTATGCGTTACATGTACGTCCAGATTTAAAAGTTGGCGATATTGCGACCAATCGTGGGACTCTATTTGCAGGGACTTGCGAGGTTAAATTGACCTTCACTGGAAAAGGGGGACACGCTGCCTTTCCACATGAGGCAAATGACGCTTTGGTAGCTGCGAGTTATTTTATCACTCAAGTGCAAACCATTGTGAGCCGCAATGTCGATCCTATCGAGGGAGCTGTGGTGACTTTTGGTGCCATGCATGCAGGTGTGACCAATAATGTCATTGCAGAAACGGCTTTTTTACACGGTACGATTCGGACGCTGACCATGGAGATGAACCGTTTGACCCAAGATCGAATCCGTTCGATTGCGGAAGGAATTGCTAAGTCATTTGAAGTAGACCTTGACTTGGAGTTGAAACAAGGAGGCTATCTTCCTGTGGAAAACCATGCAGGACTCGCAGATCAGTTGATGACCTTCTTTGAGGAGGAAGAGGGGGTTAACTTGATTGATTGCCTACCTGCCATGACCGGAGAAGACTTTGGTTATTTGTTAAACAAGGTAGATGGAGTCATGTTTTGGCTAGGAATCGACAGTCCCTACGCTCTTCATCATCCAAAGATGACGCCGGATGAAGCAGCTCTGCCATTTGCTGTGGAAAAGATCGGGAAATTTTTACAGATGAAAAGTGAGGAATAGGGAGATAGGAGAGAGTGAGGAGTGCCCCTCTCTCTTTTTCCCGTATTAGGAGGATAGATGAAAAAGGGATTAAGACAAGAAGTCTTACAAAAGATGGAAGAGTTTTTAGGAGCTGAAAAGGCGCGTGCGGATGAGTGGTTAATGAAACAAATCTTGGCGAGTCCTGCTTATCAAGAAGCAGAGGTTCTTGCGACTTACTTGTCTTTTCCGCACGAGGTAGCGACGATTCCTTTGATTGAGAAAGCCTTACAAGACGGAAAGCGTGTGGTGATTCCAAAGACCTATCCACAGGGACGAATGATCTTTGTGGATTACGAACCTGATCAGTTGATTTCTACGTCTTTTGGTTTGTTAGAGCCTAAAAGCGAGCTTGCAGTTGAGAAATTGCTGATTGATGTAATCCATGTTCCTGGGCTTGTGTTTACAAGGCAAGGGTATCGAATTGGCTATGGTGGGGGCTATTATGATCGCTATTTAGCGGATTATGATGGTGTCACGATGAGCACGATTTATGACTTTCAAGAAAGGGAATTTGAGCCAGCTTTTTATGATATTCAGATAGAAAAGGTATATAGATATGAACAAAATATGGGATAAACGTTATCCAGTAACTAGCAGTTTGCTGGTTGTGACGCTCTTGGTATTTCTAGCCATGTTACTGACTCGCGGATTTGCTTATAGCAATGCCCAGACGGTGTTTGAATTTGGAGGTATATATGGCGATGCTTTATTGGCTCTTCCAAGTCAGTCTTGGCGCTTAGTATCTGCCATTTTTGTCCACATTGGTTTTGAACATGTGATTCTCAATATGTTGACTCTTTATTTTATTGGTCGGCAGGCAGAGGACATTTTTGGTTCTCTGAAGTTTCTCATGCTCTATCTGTTTTCTGGGTTGATGGGCAATATCTTTGTCTTTTTCTTCACGCCATATGCAGTAGCAGCAGGGGCATCCAGCTCTTTGTTTGGGATTTTTGGGGCCATCATCATGCTTCGCTATGCGGTTCGCAATCCCTACATTCAGCAGTTGGGGCAATCCTATCTATCCCTTTTAGTGGTCAATTTGCTCTTTAGTCTCATGCCAGGAATTAGCTTGGCAGGTCATTTAGGGGGTGCTGTGGGCGGTGCTCTTTGTGCTGTTATTCTCCCTGTTCGTGGGGAAAGACGTGCTTATACAATGAAAGAAAGAGTCTTAGCTTTGGGAGCTTATCTGCTTTTAGCAGGAGGTTTGCTCGTTATTGCTTTTAGCCGTCGATAGCTGTCGTCACTTCGTTTTTATTTATGGCGTCATTCACTCGTCTTGCTTCAACAGTCCAGTGGACTGTTGAAGGTTGGAAATAGGGATTATGCCATAATCCTCAACTAAGTCCAGTGGACTGTTAGAGGTTGGAAATAAGAGTTTGAGATAAATGCCCTCAGCTACCCTAAGTTCTGCCTACGACTCCTTGCCTCGGACTCCATTAAAACTGATGCAACTATAAAAATATATCCCACTGACACTCGTGTCAGCGGGATTTTTTATGTTCCGAGTAAAATCTCAGCAGATATGGTAATCTCTGTTAAATCAGACCAGTCTATTGCGTCTTTATCCACATGAAAGAGGAGTGGAGTCATGGCAAGAAGAGCCGTTTTACTCTCTTCGCTTAAGAGATACGTTCTTGAGACAAGTACCGTCTTTTCAATATCCACATGCTCTTTGAAATGATTGATAATCTCTTGGTTGCTATATGCTGTTTTACCAACTTTTAGGCGAATTTCTTTGAGGTGGTCTAGGGTTGGAATGACTTTGATGATTTTTCCATGAGGGGCAAGAATGCGCCTGAATTCCTGATAATGGGCAGGAGAGAAGATATCAAGTAAGATATCCATGCTGTGATCCTTTATCGGGAGTTGGGCGAGATCTGCGACAAACCAGTTGATGGTCTTTTCTTTGTCACTTTTTGCACCTAACTGCACGGAGTGCTTAGACAAATCAAAGGCGTAAAAGTCTTTTTTAGGAAAATGCTCTTGCAGGTGGCGGGTATAGTAGCCCTCCCCACAGCCGACATCGAGAATGTTTTGATGATTCGAAAGTTCAGCCAGCAAATCTCTCAAGGCTTCTAGGATATGTTGATAATAACCAGCTTCTAAGACCAGTTGGCGCTGCTGGAAGTTTTCCTTATCATAGGTTTTGGATTGCTTGATGTGGGGAGCTAGATTGACGTAGCCAAATTTACTGATGTCAAAGCAGTGTTTCTTGGGACATACTAGACTCTGCTCGTGTAAGTGTAGTTGAGTCTTGCAAAGCGGGCAAATGAAAGAGTTGGCAGATGATTCAAAACGTAAAAAATTAGTAGACATTAGAGTGACCTCATGGATTGTTCGAAAGTGGAAAGCGAGTGTGAAAGTAGGGGGAGCTTGATGGTATCCCAAAAACCGTCGTCTTTTCTTCGTGGAATGAGATGTGAGTGAGAATGTGTTCCCGTATCCATTAACTCCTTGTCATTACGAGCAAGGGTTACACCGTTAATGGGACGGTGTTGTTCCATCAGAATTGTGATTTTTTGCTCCAGCTCTGCTAGCTCGTGTAGGACAGGGAGTGATAATTCCGCAAGACTTGTGAAATGGTCCTTGCTAATAATCAAGAGATGTCCTGTCTGAATCGGATCAATATCCCACACCAGCTTAAAATGCTCTGTCTGATGGAGAATCTATTCTTCTAAAATATTTTTGCAAAAGATACAGTGGATAGCGTGTTATCCTTTCTGGATTGGAAGTGGCAGATTCCGCCCACGCCTTGGGTGGAGTGAGTGCCAGAAGGAAAGAATTGGACTGAGAATATAGAAGTAAAAGGCTAGATGTGGGTTGATAAAGGCTAGTCCAAAGGTGAAGAGGCTGATAAGAGTAGAAGAGATGAGCCGTCGGAAACTCATGCGTTTCATGAGAATTTGTAGACTATTAAGCTCTGAAAAACGGCTTTGGGAAAGGAAGAATTCCGACAGCCAAGCAAAGAAATTAGTGATAAAAACGGCAATGCCGTAGCTGAGAACGGTTGTGATATTGACTTCCTCGAGCATCCAGCGAGCAAAGATTGGAAGTAGTGCCAAACTTGCCATAAAGGCAAATTGAGCAATCACAGCACCTGAGCCAATGCCTTTAACTTGGTTGTAGAGCTTGTGGTTGTCCCACCACATGTCCATGATGATAAAAAAGGTGACTAAAAAGATGAAGATGCTAAAGAGAAAGGCTTGAAAGCTTGTTGCGTGAGAGGGCAGAGGAATTTCAAGCAGCATAATGGTTGCGATAATGGCAATGACGGCATCGGTAAAGACTTCTAAGTGTTCTTTGAGACGCCTTTGATTTTCAGCCTCTTGCTCGGCAATCAATTTTCTGCGAAATTCCAAGGCTTCTTCGTCGCTTAGTCCCTCTAATTCAGGATACATTTGGGAAAATTCTTCCTTGACTTGGTTGAAAAAGTTGGCTAATTCTTCTTGACGATTTGATCGGGTCATAGCGTTCCTTTCTGGATTTTGAGATATGAAAAGGGAGTGGGATAAAAATCGTGATTTCGAAGAAATCGATTTTGTGGTCCCACCCCCGCAAGGTTGACGTGGCTTGTAGAAGATTGATAAATCAATGTTTTACAAGCCCGACAACTACTGCGTCAAACTGTTAGAGCTACAAAATGTAACGAGGTCGGGTACTTCTGGCCCAACCTCTTCTTGGTGTTTAGTATGTTAGTACAAAGTATTTTTTCTTACCCCGGCGGATAACAGTCAATTCATTTTCTAACTTGTCTGCATCTGTTAGCACGTAGTCAAGGTCTTGTACGCGTTCGCCGTTGATGTAAATCGCACCGTTCCCTATGTCTTCACGGGCTTGGCGTTTGGAGTTGACTACACCTGCTGTGACAAGAAGTTCCACGATGTTGAGGTTGTCCTCTGCTGTCACTGTGTAATTTGGCACGCCACGAAGTCCTTGTTTGAGTTCTTTGACCGAAAGATTTTTGATGTTTCCTGCAAAGAGTTGCTCGGTGATGTTGAGTGCCTCTTGGTAGGCTGCTTCACCGTGGACCAAGGTTACCACTTCACGAGCAAGGATTTTTTGAGCCAAGCGCTCATGTGGCGCTGCTTCAAATTGCTGGCGGATTTCTTCGATTTCATCAAGTGGCAAGAAGGTGAAAATCTTCAAGAAACGAATGGCATCTGCGTCCATGACATTCATCCAGAATTGGTACATTTCGTATGGGGAAGTCTTATCAGCATTGAGCCAAACGGCGTTGCCTTCTGATTTTCCAAATTTCTTACCAGTTGCATCGGTAATGAGGGGAACCGTGATGACATGACCAGTCTTATCTGCCTTGCGGCGGAGCAATTCTGTTCCCGCAGTCATATTGCCCCATTGGTCACTTCCTCCGATTTGAAGAGTAACATTGTGCAAGCGATTGAGCTCGTAGAAGTCAAATCCTTGCATGATTTGGTAGGCAAATTCTGTATAGGAAATTCCTGTTTCAATCCGTTTTTTCACAGATTCCTTGCTCATCATGTAGTTGACAGTGAAATATTTTCCAACATCGCGCAAGAAATCAATGAAGCTGACGCTGCCGAACCAATCGTAGTTGTTGGTCATGACAGCCTTGTTGTCACCAGTTTCAAAATCAAGGAAACGCTCTAATTGTGCCTGAATACTTTTCACCCAGCTATCAACCGTATCTTTGGTTTGTAGGCTACGTTCTGCGTCTTTAAAGGACGGATCCCCAATCAAGCCAGTTGCGCCTCCCACAAGCGGATATGGCTTGTGACCTGCTAATTGTAAGTGGCGGCAGACAAGGATTGGCACCAAATGTCCTAAGTGTAGGCTATCAGCTGTTGGATCGTAGCCAGAATAATAAGAGACTTGGCCCTCTTCTAAGGCTTTTCGCAAAGCATCTTCATCTGTGGTTTGAAAGACTAAACCACGCTCTTTTAGCTCATCAAAAATGTGCATGTCTCTTCTCCTTTTTTGTTTATAGTTAGATTCCATTGTATCACAAAATGATGAAGAACGGCATAGATTTGTCAAAAAAGTTTGGATTTCTAGTCTTTCGTTTGTAAGCAGCTTTAAAAATTTGCTATAATAGTTCTAACTGTGAGGTGAATGAGCATGAAACAGAGAATAGAACGCATAAAAGGCTGGATTTCTAGCCGACCGAAAAAGGAAAAACTTCCCAAGGAGGAGTGGACGGCAAGTGATATTGCAGCGATTGGCTTGCGGACCTTGAAACTCCTCTCCAATCTCATCTTTGTATTAGGATTTCTAGGCTTCTTGTTTGGAGCAGGTATTGCTCTGGGGTACACTGCTAGCTTGTTTGATGATGTCAAGGTTCCCCAAGAAGAGGAGTTGGTCAAGCAGGTTCGTGATATTTCAGCGATTTCTGAGCTGAAGTATGCAGATGGAAGCCCTATTTCTAGCATTGATAGTGATTTGTTGCGGGTGGCAGTAGAAAGCAAGGATATTTCAGAAAATATCAAAAAAGCCGTGATTGCAACAGAAGATGAACACTTTAATGAACATAATGGGGTGGTTACAAAGGCTGTTTTTCGGGCAACTTTGGGTTCGGTCGTTGGGATTGGTTCCTCCAGTGGAGGATCAACCTTAACCCAACAATTAATTAAGCAACAGGTGGTTGGAGATGCACCTACCTTTAAGAGAAAGGCAGTAGAAATCGTTGATGCCCTTGCCCTTGAACGCTATCTATCAAAAGATGAAATCTTAACGACCTACCTCAATGTAGCTCCATTTGGACGAAACAACAAAGGACAAAATATCGCAGGTGTGGAAGAAGCGGCTCAAGGTATCTTTGGAGTTGCGGCTAAGGACTTGAGTATTCCGCAGGCAGCCTTTATTGCAGGTTTACCGCAAAGTCCGATTGTCTATTCGCCCTATGCAGCAGATGGAAGCCTCAAGAGTCCTGAAAATATGGCTTATGGACTTGAGCGGGAAAAAGATGTTCTCTACAATATGTATCGAACAGGTGCTTTGACAGAAGATGAATACAAGCTCTATAAAGATTATGACTTGAGCAAGGAATTCTTGCCAGCAGAGCAAGTGCCAGCTATTTCACATGATTATCTTTATTTTACAGCTATTGAAGAAGCTAGAAAGATCATGTATGACTATGTGATCAAGCGTGATCAGGTGTCTGAGCAGGATTTGAAAAATGATGATACCATTCAAGCTTATAAAGAGTTAGCAGCGAAAGAATTGAGTGAGGGTGGCTATATTGTCACAACAACCATCAACAAAAATATCCACAATGCCATGCAAAATGCGGTTGCGAACTTTGGTGGTCTACTAGATGATGGGACAGGCTTTGTTGAGACGGGAAATGTACTCATGGACAATCAAACAGGAGCAGTCCTTGGCTTTGTCGGTGGTCGAGATTATCAGTCTAATCAAAACAACCATGCTTTTGATACCGTACGTTCACCAGGATCAACCATTAAGCCAATTCTGGCGTATGGAATTGCCATTGACCAAGGCTTGATGGGAAGTGCCAGTATCCTCTCTAATTACCCAACTAATTTCTCAAGTGGCGAGCCGATTATGCACGTGGATAGCCGAGGAACAGCGATGATGGATCTTCAAGAAGCACTCAATACTTCGTGGAATATCCCTGCTTACTGGACTTATCAATTACTTCGAGAAAAAGGGGTCAATGTGCGTGGCTACATGGAGAAAATGGGCTATGAGATTCCTGAGTATGGCATTGAAAGTCTGCCGATGGGTGGGGGTGTTGAAGTTTCTGTTGCTCAGCACACCAATGGATTTCAGACCTTGGCAAATAATGGCGCTTACCATGAAAAGCACATGGTGGCTAAAATCATCAAAAAAGATGGAACGGTTATTTATGAGCATAAGGCCAAGCCAGTTCAAGTCTATTCAAAAGCCACAGCGACTATCATGCAAAATCTGTTGCGTGGGGTGCTGACTTCTGGCGCAACAACAACCTTTAAATCACGTTTGGCGCAAGTAAACGGTGCTCTATCAGGTGCAGACTGGATTGGAAAAACAGGGACGACAAATATAAATGGCGATATGTGGCTCATGCTCTCAACTCCTAAGATTACGCTGGGAGGCTGGATTGGTCATGATGATAACCGTCCATTGACTCCACGAGCTTATGATAATAATGCTCATTACATGGCAAATCTCATCAATGCCATCCATCAGGCAGATCCAAGCGTATTGGGAACCAATGAAAAATTCAATCTTGATCCAAGTGTTATTAAGACGGACGTTTTAAAATCTACTGGAGAAAAACCTGCAGCGGTTAATATTAACGGTCGTACGATTAGTGTGAGCGGTCAAATGGTACCTAGCTATTGGGCTAAAAATGGCGCTCCAAACACCAGTTACCATTTTGGAATTGGTGGAACGGATAGCGACTATCAAAATGCATGGGCAGCTATTTTAGGCAGTCGTTAAACCAAAACTCTGTTGATTTTTAATCAGCAGAGTTTTTTTATAAGAAAAACGGCGAATTTTGTGGTGAATCTCTTGTCAAGCGTCCTAAGTTTTGATATAATGAATAGGTTGTCAAAACAACAAATACTCATTTTGGATGAATTGTGGAGCTGTTGCCGTTTGGTCGCCCTGCAAGCTGAAATCCAAAAGAGGAGAAAAAACAAAAAGGAGACATTACTCATGGCAGTAATTTCAATGAAACAACTTCTTGAGGCTGGTGTTCACTTTGGTCACCAAACTCGTCGCTGGAATCCAAAGATGGCAAAATACATCTTTACAGAACGTAACGGAATCCACGTTATCGACCTTCAACAAACTGTAAAATATGCAGATCAAGCGTATGACTTTATCCGTGATGCAGCTGCAAACGATGCAATCATCTTGTTCGTTGGTACTAAAAAACAAGCTGCTGATGCAGTTAAAGAAGAAGCAGAACGTTCAGGTCAATACTACATCAACCACCGTTGGTTGGGTGGAACTCTTACAAACTGGGCAACAATCCAAAAACGTGTCGCTCGTTTGAAAGAAATCAAACGTATGGAAGAAGAAGGAATCTTCGACGTTCTTCCTAAGAAAGAAGTAGCATTGTTGAACAAACAACGCGCTCGTCTTGAAAAATTCTTGGGTGGTATCGAAGAAATGCCACGCATCCCAGATGTGATGTACGTTGTTGACCCACATAAAGAGCAAATCGCTGTTAAAGAAGCGAAAAAATTGGGTATCCCAGTTGTTGCGATGGTTGACACAAACACAGATCCAGATGATATCGATGTGATTATCCCAGCAAACGATGATGCTATCCGCGCTGTTAAATTGATCACTGCGAAAATGGCTGATGCGATTATCGAAGGTCGTCAAGGTGAAGATAGCGTTGAATCAGTAGAAGCAGAATTGGCAGCTACTGAAACTGAAGCAGCATCAATCGAAGAAATCGTTGAAGTTGTAGAAGGCTAAACCAAGAATTTTAGATTAAATTGTAAGAACCAAAAGGGCGGGGCTCAGCCCTCCCCTTTTTAAAAATAAAATTGAAACTAGGCTAATGAAACACCTTGTGTTTTATAGCCTTAGTATCTTGTGTAACTGAACACGACCTAAACACTGTGTGAAAAAGAGTAATCTTCCTAGAGTCTGAGGACTCTTCGTCAGATTTCCTATTTTCACTTTGTGTTTTACGGTCTTAGTATCTTAATTAAGGAGAAAAACTATGGCAGAAATTACAGCTAAGCTTGTAAAAGAATTGCGTGAAAAATCTGGTGCTGGTGTCATGGACGCTAAAAAAGCCCTTGTTGAAGTAGATGGAGACATCGAAAAAGCGATTGAATTGCTTCGTGAAAAAGGAATGGCAAAAGCAGCTAAGAAAGCTGACCGTGTAGCAGCAGAAGGTTTGACTGGTGTTTACGTGGACGGAAACGTAGCAGCAGTTGTTGAGGTAAATGCTGAAACTGACTTCGTTGCGAAAAACGCTCAATTCGTTGAATTGGTAAACGAAACAGCAAAAGTAATCGCAGAAGGTAAACCAGCGAACAACGAAGAAGCACTTGCTCTTACAATGCCTTCAGGTGAAACTCTTGAAGCAGCTTATGTAAATGCAACTGCAACTATCGGAGAAAAAATCTCATTCCGCCGTTTTGCTTTGATTGAAAAAACAGATGCACAAGCATTTGGTGCTTACCAACACAATGGTGGACGTATCGGTGTTATCTCTGTTATCGAAGGTGGCGACGAAGCTCTTGCAAAACAAGTATCAATGCACATCGCTGCGATGAAACCAACTGTTCTTTCATACAAAGAATTGGATGAGCAATTTGTAAAAGATGAATTGGCACAATTGAACCATGCGATTGAGCAAGATAATGAAAGCCGTGCAATGGTTGGTAAACCAGCTCTTCCATTCTTGAAATACGGTTCAAAAGCTCAATTGTCTGATGAAGTGATTGCACAAGCAGAAGAAGATATCAAGGTAGAATTGGCTGCTGAAGGTAAACCAGAAAAAATCTGGGACAAAATCCTTCCAGGTAAAATGGACCGCTTCATGCTTGACAATACGAAAGTTGACCAAGCTTACACACTTCTTGCACAAGTTTACATCATGGACGACAGCAAGACAGTTGAAGCTTACCTTGACTCAGTAAACGCTAGCGTTGTAACATTCGCTCGTTTCGAAGTAGGTGAAGGAATTGAAAAAGCAGCAAACGACTTTGAATCAGAAGTTGCTGCAACAATGGCTGCTGCCCTTGGTAAATAATTATTTATTGTAAAATCGAACTCAACTGAGTTCGATTTTTTTCTTTTTGAGATGAATGTATAAGACTTATTTAGTAAAGAAGTTGTATCTTCTTTGTATCATAGAACCTATCTCTGAGATGCTTAGAAAAAAGAGGATGGCTATATGTTTCCTAGATTGGTATTCTTGATCTAATGTTGGCAGATTATCACATCCGCATTTTTGCGGTATCAACCTATAACACCGACTATATCTTGGTCAAAGAAGAAGAGTTTGCCCGAGCAGGGGATGTTTTAGCAGCAAATGGCTATAAAATTGTGTAGAAAATAAAGTAGGGCAGTGGATGAGCAGTTCATTGCTTTTTACTTGTCTAGAAGTCAAGCCCCATTGCTTTTGCTTTTCAAAGTCAGTGATTTAGGGTATAATAGTCAAAGATAGTCAGTGTGATGCAAACATGAAAGAGAAAGGATCTGGGATGGGCGCAAAAAATACATCAGATAGTATTGAAGAATATATCAAGGCCTTGCTTGCGCAAGTTGGGATTGCAGAGCTCAAGCGTAGTGAGTTGGCAGACGTCTTTCAGGTCGTTCCGAGCCAGATTAACTATGTCTTAAAGACACGTTTTACGGAAAGTCGTGGCTATATTGTAGAGAGTAAGCGTGGCGGTGGTGGCTATATCCGTATCGGAAAAGTCGAGTTTTCCAATCACCACGATATGCTTTGTGAGTTGATGAGTAGCATCGGCGAGCAAGTCAGTCAGCAGGTCTTTGAGGATGTGCTGCAAATGCTCTTTGAAAAGGGAGTCATGACCAGACAAGAAGGAAGTCTCTTGATGTCCGTTGCCCTAGATTCGGTCTTGGGAGAGGGTGCTGAGAAGATTCGCGCACGCATGTTAAAACGAATTTTGCAACAAGTAGATAGAAAAGGAATGTAGGAAATGAAGTATTCAAAAGCCTTAGAGCAGAGCTTAGCGTCAGCCGAGGTGCTCGCTAGTCATTTTGAAGCGCACTATTTGGAGTCTTGGCAGGTTTTGATGGCGATTGCTAATAATCCGTATAGTGTAGCTGGAGCAGTATTAAATGATTATCCCTTAGAAGTAGATCATTTAGAAGAAGCAGCTCAGACAGTGACAGGGAAAGCTTATCAAAAAGAACCTCAAAAACGTGAGCTGCCATACTCTTATCGCTTACAAGAGCTTTTTGACATGGCTGAAAAGATTGCAGTAGCGGTTCATGCCAAGAGTCTAGGGACAGAACATGTCTTCTTAGCCATGCTTTTAGATCGAGCAACGCTTGTGTCTCGGATCTTAGAGGAGGCAGGTTTTACCTACGAAGAGAAGGAGCGTGGTATTCGAATCGCTGATGTCCGTAAAAATCTCAGTCAGCGAGCTGGTTGGGACAAGGATGACTGGAAAGCCATTCGTAGTCTCAATAAAGCTCCAAATCAAAACAAGCAAAATATGGCGAATATGATGGGTATGCCACAAGCACAAAGTGGTGGTTTGGAAGACTACACGCGTGATTTGACAGAATTGGCACGAGCTGGTCAGCTAGAGCCTGTGGTTGGACGTGACGAGGAAATCTCACGTATGATTCAAATCTTGAGTCGCAAGACGAAAAATAATCCTGTCTTAGTCGGAGATGCTGGTGTCGGAAAAACAGCTCTAGCCTTGGGATTGGCTCAGCGTGTAGCGAGTGGTCAAGTGCCTGGTGAGATGGCTAAGATGCGAGTTTTGGAGCTTGATTTGATGAATGTCGTTGCTGGCACGCGCTTCCGTGGGGATTTTGAAGAGCGGATGAACAATATCATCAATGATATTGAAGAGGATGGTCGTGTAATTCTCTTTATTGATGAACTCCATACGATTATGGGCTCAGGGAGCGGGATTGACTCCACGCTTGATGCAGCTAATATCTTGAAGCCAGCTCTTGCTCGTGGAACACTGCGGACGGTTGGTGCTACGACGCAAGAAGAGTATCAAAAGCATATTGAAAAAGACGCTGCGCTATCTCGCCGTTTTGCAAAAATCACGATTGATGAACCAAGTGTGGCTGACAGCATTCGCATTTTGAAGGGCTTGCGAGAGAGCTATCAAAGTCATCACAAGGTGGTGATTTCAGATGCAGCCATTGAAACAGCGGTGAATTATGCTCATCGTTATTTGACAAGTAAGCATTTGCCAGATTCGGCGATTGACTTGCTAGATGAGGCAGCAGCTACGGTGCAAAATAAAGGAGCTAAGACTGGTAGCTTCGCTCAGTCTGAGTTGACAGAGGCGGATGTGGCTCTGATGGATAAGAAATTCACTCAGGTAGCTCGTCTATTGAAAAAAGAATTAGAGCCGCACCACTATATCTTGAAAGTGGAAGAATCAGATATTTTAACGACCTTGAGCCGTTTATCAGGTATTCCTGTACAGAAATTGAGCCAAACGGATGCGAAGAAATACTTGAGTTTAGAAACAGAATTGCACAAGCGTGTGATAGGACAAGATGCGGCAATTTCAGCGATTAGTCGTGCCATTCGCCGCAATCAATCAGGTTTGAAAACCAGCAAGCGTCCTATTGGTTCTTTCATGTTCTTAGGACCAACAGGGGTCGGTAAGACAGAGCTTGCTAAGGCTTTGGCAGAAATTCTTTTTGATGATGAGTCAGCTCTTATTCGCTTTGATATGAGTGAGTATATGGAGAAATTTGCAGCGAGCCGCTTGAATGGAGCTCCTCCAGGTTATGTGGGCTACGATGAGGGAGGAGAATTGACGGAGAAGGTCCGCAATAAACCTTACTCAGTGCTTCTTTTTGACGAGGTGGAGAAGGCTCATCCAGATATTTTCAATGTTCTCTTACAAGTGCTTGATGACGGAGTTTTGACCGATAGTAAGGGGCGCAAGGTCGATTTTTCAAATACCTTGATTATCATGACGAGCAATATCGGTGCAACTAGTCTTCGAGATGATAAGACAGTAGGCTTTGGAGCTAAGGATTTGCGCTTTGACCATGACATGATGGAAAAACGTATGTTAGAAGAGTTGAAAAAGGCCTACCGTCCGGAATTTATCAACCGAATTGATGAGAAAGTAGTCTTCCATAGTCTATCTAGCGAAGACATGCAGGAAGTGGTGAAAGTGATGGTGAAACCATTGATTGCAGCACTTGCTGAAAAAGGAATGGACTTGAAATTCCAGCCATCTGCCCTCAAGTGGTTGGCAAAAGAAGGGTACGACCCAGAAATGGGAGCAAGACCTCTCCGCAGAACCTTGCAAACTAAAGTAGAAGATCCATTAGCTGAGCTACTTTTGAAAGGTGAACTAGCAGAAGGGCAAGTCTTAAAAGTAGGTGTCAAAGGCGATAAACTCAAGTTTGATGTTGTTTGATATAGTCATTTAGTTTTCATTTATTACGTCGTTAACTCGTTTTGCTTCAACAGTCCAGTGGACTGTTGAAGGTGGGGAATAAGGATTATGAAATAATCCTCAGTTCATCCCAGTTATGCCTGGGACTTGTTGCCTCGTACTAAATCAAAACTAAACAACTATAAATTTGAACCAATAAAAAATAAGGAAGGATTTTGTCCTTCCTTATTTTTTAGGCATTCACCTGTAAGAGATTTTCGATTTCCTCCAAGCTTTGGGCTTGTGAGATAGCGCCACGGAGTTTTGCGGCACCAGATGTTCCACGCAGGTAGTGTGGAGCTAAGCCACGAAATTCGCGTACGGCAACGAATTCGCCTTTGAGATTGACCAAACGTTTGAGATGCTCATAAGCAATCTTCATCTTGTCTTCAAAGCTCAAGTCGGGTAGGATTTCCCCTGTTTCAAAGTAATGATTGATTTGGTTGAAGATATAAGGATTTCCCATAGCGGCACGACCGACCATGACAGCATCGGCACCAACTTCCTCGATCCGCTGCTTGGCTTCTTCGACGGAGCGAATATCACCATTTGCGATAAATGGAATTTTAGTCAAGGCACTTGCAACATCACGAAGAGTTTCAAGGTCTGCATGTCCTGTGTACATTTGCTCGCGCGTCCGTCCATGCATGGCAAGAGCGGAGACACCTGCGCTCTCAGCGGCAAGGGCATTTTCCACAGCAAGGCTCGTATCTGACCAACCCGTTCGCATTTTAACCGTTAGTGGAATGTCTAGGACTGATTGCACCTTGTGGATAATGTGGTAAATCTTATCCGGGTCTTTTAGCCATTTAGCACCAGCCTCGTTTTTGACGATTTTGTTTACAGGGCAGCCCATGTTAATATCCACAATGTCTGTCCGCGTGTTGTTTTGGATGAATTCCGCCGCACGGCAGAGGCTATCCGCATCGCTTCCAAATAATTGGATAGAAACGGGATTTTCTCCCTCATCAATATGAAGCATGTGGAGGGTCTTTTCGTTATTGTACTGAATGCCTTTATCAGACACCATTTCCATGACAACCAGCCCTGCTCCGAGTTCTTTTGCGATGGTTCGAAAGGCTGAATTTGTCACACCAGCCATGGGCGCTAGAACGGTGCGGTTGGGAATTTCCACATTTCCAATCATAAAGGGCGTATTAAGATTTGTCACGAATCAAGTCCTCCAAGTCTTCTTCAGTAAATTGATAGTCGGTTTGGCAAAATTGGCAGATGATTTCTGCGCCTTTGTCCTCTTCTTTCATCGCTTCCAATTCTGATGTTGGAAGTGTTTTAAGGGCATTGAGGAAGCGTTCCTTGCTACAATCGCATTTGAAATGTAAGTCTTCCTCAGATAAGCGTTTGTAAGCTTCATCTCCGTAAATGGCGCTAAGAAGAGCTTCGATGTGGTCTTCTGACTCTAGCAAGGTTGAAATGGCAGGCATTTCCTGAATCCGCTTTTCAAAGCGGGCAATCTCAGCTTCCTTAGCGTCGGGAAGGACCTGTACGAGAAAGCCACCTGCAATCTTGACTTTATCCTCTTCATCTAAGAGAATATTGAGTCCGACCGCAGACGGTGTTTGCTGACTTTCGGTCAGATAATAGGCAAGGTCTTCTCCGATTTCTCCAGT
Organism: Streptococcus pneumoniae; assembly: GCA_040719455.1. Lineage (NCBI taxonomy): Bacteria > Bacillati > Bacillota > Bacilli > Lactobacillales > Streptococcaceae > Streptococcus > Streptococcus pneumoniae. The sequence goes on from JBFDTN010000001.1 coordinate 1,969,969, forward strand.
GATCAAAGGTGTCATAGAATGGTAAGGGTTGCGCATGCCGTAGTCAGTAATGACGAGAAATTCACCATTGCCGACAAAGGGTCCTACCAAGACTTCACCAGTGGCAGTTTTCTTGATATCCACTCCAGGATTTTGCACATAGCCCTTAACATTTCCCTTGGTGTCTGCAACGGAAATGATAGCGCCAAGCGAGCTAGAACCTAGCACTTTCACAGTTACTTTAGTATCGCCTTTTTCATTCGCTGCAAGGATTTGATTGGCAATCAAGGTGCGTCCTAAGGCAACGGTTGAGCTAGCAAGGGTCTGATGCTTTTCTTGAGCAGTTCTGACAGTTTCTGTGCTATCTAGCACAAAGGCTCTAAAAGAGCCGCTTTCTGATATTGTTTTAATAATCTTGTCCATTCCTCTATTTTACCATAAAATGAGGTGAAAAGGGATTTGTGAGATTGGTTTTATGGATTTTCACATTGGATGATTTGCTGTTGGACGAGGTCAAGGAGTTGTGTATAGTACTCTTTTTCATCTTGTAGGAAATGCGAGAGTTGAAAAGCCGTTCTTGCTTTTTTAAGAGAATGCTGAGCTTGTGCGCTGTCCTGTAAGATAAAAATTTCATAGTAGGCTTTGATCATCTGAACTTGGCTTTGGGGCTGTTGAAAGACTTTTTTGATGTCTTTTGTCTCAGCTAGCTCGGTTGCTTTTGGAAGCTCCTCTTTGAGGAGATAAGTAAGTAGTAGCAAAGCTTGACTCATCATTCGAATGGTGGCAATTTCAGTAAATTGTGATAGGGTGAGAAGTTGTTTTTCGGCTTGGTCTAGGTGTCCATGAAAGAGCTGGACTTCCGTGTGGTTCAAATAAGCGGTTTGAGCGATAATCCCAGCTTCAAGAGGAATTTCCTGCGTGAAATCAGCTAACTTGGCTTCTTGATTATCCAAAAATAGCTGGGCTGCATGGTCTAGTTCTTGATAGAGATAGACTTTGTGCTGAGGATACAGGGCTAATTCGAGGATTTTAGCCCCATCAGTGATTCCGTTAGGATCGATGTTTAGGATGAAAAGAGCAAGATTGAGAAAAATTTGTGGCAGAAACCAAGTCCAGACTTGGCTCATCATCCCAAAGAGGAGGTAGCAGCTGGCTAGTGTGAGGTGGACAATGAGTCCGCCAGAAAACATGAGAATATCTCCATCAGTTTCCCTATTCTTTTTGACACCGATGTATTGAGCGGCAGCTTCTTTGGTCAAGAACTTCTTTTTATAGCGTACACCATGTTTTAAAAAGACAATATTCCATTTTCCCAGACCTAAAGCTATGGTTTGATAACCGCTGATTCTACCAAAAAACGCATGCCCTAATTCATGGAGGATAAGCGCTAGATAAAAGCCAAGAATCCAAAGAAATACTTGGATAGGGATGTCATACAGAGGATTTTGGCTTACGCCAGCTTGATAGCCCAGAATGCCAAAACTTGCATAAATCAAAAAAATAGCTAGAATGGAGCAGAGGATATGGATAACTTTTAAAAAGTAGGGTTTATGTAACATCTGTATCTCCTCAGTCATTTTATAATCATTTAGTTTTCATTTATTACGTCGCGAGTTTATCTTGCTTAGTTCTAAATCAGCGTGAAACAATTATATGTATTATAGCATACTTTTTTAAGTTTAGATAGGAGTTTTGAAGACCATCGTTCAGTTTTTGCAAGAAATAGATAATATTTTTTAAAGAAATTTAGACATTTTACGGACAATATTCGCTCTAATCTTGAAAAAATCGCCAAAATCAGCTATAATGAATTGTAAGAGAAACTAGCAGGTGAGAGTCCTGCCGTGCGTGAAGAAAGGAAGCAGAGTTTGCTCTGCTGTAAATAAGTAAAAGATATGACATCAGTTGTTGTTGTAGGTACCCAGTGGGGCGACGAAGGTAAAGGAAAAATCACCGACTTTTTGTCTGCTAATGCAGAAGTGATTGCACGTTACCAAGGTGGTGACAATGCAGGTCATACGATTGTCATCGATGGCAAAAAATACAAGTTGCACTTGATTCCGTCAGGGATTTTCTTCCCAGAAAAAATTTCGGTTATTGGAAACGGTATGGTGGTCAATCCAAAATCGTTGGTGAAAGAATTGAATTACTTGCATGAAGAGGGTGTGACGACAGATAATCTTCGGATTTCAGACCGTGCACATGTGATTTTACCATACCACATTAAACTCGACCAGTTGCAAGAAGAAGCTAAAGGCGACAATAAAATCGGCACAACCATTAAAGGAATCGGCCCTGCTTACATGGACAAGGCTGCGCGTGTGGGAATCCGTATTGCAGACCTCTTGGATCGCGAGATTTTCAGAGAGCGCTTGGAACGTAACTTGGCAGAAAAAAATCGCTTGTTTGAGAAACTGTACGATAGCACAGCGATTGCTTTTGATGAAATCTTTGAAGAATACTACGAATACGGTCAGCAAATTAAGAAATATGTGACAGACACTTCTGTTATTTTGAACGATGCCTTGGATCAAGGCAAACGGGTTCTCTTTGAGGGAGCGCAAGGGGTTATGCTTGATATCGACCAAGGAACTTACCCATTTGTAACCTCATCAAACCCCGTTGCAGGTGGTGTGACCATCGGATCTGGAGTTGGACCAAGCAAGATTGACAAGGTGGTTGGGGTATGTAAAGCCTACACAAGTCGTGTCGGAGACGGACCATTCCCAACAGAACTTTTTGACGAAATTGGAGAGCGCATCCGCGAAGTTGGTCATGAATATGGAACAACGACAGGTCGTCCACGCCGTGTTGGCTGGTTTGATTCTGTGGTTATGCGTCATAGCCGTCGCGTATCAGGCATTACCAACCTATCTTTGAACTCGATTGACGTTCTTTCAGGCCTTGAAACCGTGAAAATCTGTGTGGCTTATGATCTAGATGGCAAACGCATTGACCACTACCCAGCAAGCCTTGAAGAACTCAAACGCTGCAAACCAATCTACGAAGAATTACCAGGCTGGTCTGAAGACATCACAGGCGTCCGTAGCCTTGAAGACCTCCCAGAGAATGCACGCAACTACGTCCGTCGCATTAGCGAACTCGTCGGCGTCCGCATCTCAACCTTCTCAGTCGGCCCAGGCCGCGAACAAACCAATATACTGGAAAGTGTATGGGGTTAAAAAGGTCCGGGGGACCTTTTTAAGTTGGAAATAGGAGCTTTGCGAAGCAAAGGGTCCCCTTACGGGTTGTTTTAGGTTGGAAATAAGGATTTGTGGGAACAAATCCTCCGCTTTACAGGCTTACGCCTCGTTTTAAGTTGGAGATGAAGAAAAACGCCGAAGCGTTTTTTGTCCGCGGAACAACCTTATTGTACCTATGGAACATTTTTCATTAGCAAAAACGCTGATCAATGATTCCTGTTTTCAGTTGAAGAAAAAGTCTCAAACAAAGATACTTGTTTGAGACTTTTTCTCGTTATTTCTTCTTATACGTTTCTGGCAGGGTCATAATCATGACGAGGTAAATCACGGGCACAAGTAGGTAGAAGATATTAGCTGGCCAGTAGCCGAGGTGTCCGTAAATCCAGCTCCAGATATAGTTCAAGATAGTGTAGAGTCCATAAGTCACTCCCCAGATAATTCCAAACATGAGGGTTGCTTTTTGTGGATTCATATTTGGCAATTCATGTGGGATATTGAGGTAGACTGCGTATTGGTAAAAAATGAGGAATCCGCAGACAAAAAAGAAAAGGTAACCAAGAAAGGCAAGTTTCAACAGAGCAATGCTTGCAATTCCAGCTGCCATTGCAAGAGTTGCTGCAATTCCTAATTGGACTAAATACGGTTTACGTTCACGATTGACAGGGCGTTTCAAGCGGACTAAGGTTCCCATGATTCCACCACCTGAAATGGCACAAATCATATATCCTGAGACGAAAAAGTCTGGGAATTCCTTGGCGAGCTGTCCAGGAATACTATTGAGTGACATTACATAAAGAATGAGGAAGGCACTGAAACCAACGGCAAAACGCCAAACAAAGGAATCTTTGATTGCCATACCATAGGAATAGGCTTGAGCAGGTGCATTTTGAGCATTTCCAGCTGTTTCAAAGTCTTTTGCTTTAAACAGCCATACGATAAAGGTCGCAATAGCGACAAGTGCTACACCGCTGAGTGTGATGCGCCAGTCCGCTCGAAGAGCATCTGACCAAAAGACGAAGGCGATGGCAATGACAAAGGCACCGATATTATAGCTTGCGGTAATCAAAGATGAATAAAAAATCTTGTTTTCTTGAGCGACAAAGCGTACAACGATTGGGTTCATGAATACCATAATCATAGAACCGCCCAGCGCCATAATCATTCGAGCGATGATATAGAGCCAGTAGTTAGGCATCCAGACTGCAACAAGAGCAAAGCAGAGTAGTCCGATAGCGATTTGAGCTGCACGCTTGATGCCAAATCTGACTAGCACAGCGGCTGCTAAGAAGTTTGCGATGACCCGTGCCACCGTAATAGTGTAGTTAACCATTTCAGAAATGGTTGGATCTACTCCTTTATCTCCAAAATAAGTGGCAACAATCTGAGCACCGAGGTTAGAACCACCGACCCAGCTGGCGGCAAAAGTAATATAAGCAATCAACAGGGTGTAAAACATGAGAATCCCTGTTTTTTTTGAAACAGATTTGTCTGACATAAACAATCTCCTAGTATTTTTTTAATCTGATAGCGCTTTCAAGAATAGTCTATCATGTAACCAAATGAATTGTCAAAGAAAATGCTCATGAGATTTCCATTTATTTTAATGAAAAAATTGGAAAAAGACAGAGAATCAGCAAGCTTTTTTCTTAAAATAAAGGTTAAGTTTATTTTAAGGTCTCTTCGATATACTAAATCCATCAAGTAAAGACCTACTAACTTTATTTGATAGAATCCTAAATTTTTCATAATAATCTCCCTATAAAAGCCACCCAATTCGGTGGCTTTTATGTTTATCTGTGATGTTATAGAGATGGAGTTAGGTTTTTATACATATCAGATAAAATAGTCATCTTGTCCTTTAGGTTTGACTTTTTCGAGTAGAGCCAAGAAAAAGTCCTTGCTTTTTGGTATAATGATACAAGCGAAAGGAAGCAAAATGGAGTATACAAGAGAAGAAAAAGAAAACTTTATGAAAGAAGCCTTGAAAGAGGCGAGGATTGCCTTAGAGCATGAGGAGATCCCCATTGGCTGTGTGATTGTCAAGGATGGAGAGATTATCGGGCGCGGGCACAATGCACGAGAGGAGTTGCAACGCGCGGTTATGCATGCGGAGATTATGGCGATTGAAGAGGCAAATAAAGAGCAATCTAGCTGGCGATTGCTTGATACGACTTTGTTTGTCACGATTGAACCGTGTGTTATGTGTAGTGGGGCAATCGGTCTTGCACGCATACCACAGGTAATCTATGGAGCCTCCAATCAAAAATTTGGAGCTGCAGGGAGTCTCTATGATATTCTGACAGATGAGCGTTTGAATCACCGTGTTAGGGTCGAAAGTGGTGTTTTAGAAGAGGAATGTGCCCAGATCATGCAGGAATTTTTCAGAAATCGACGGAAAAAATAATTTTTCATATGCAAAAGAGAAAAAATGTGTTATAATAGTCTATGGAGCAACAGTTTTGCGTGAAGCGGGTCAGGGGAGGAATCCAGCAGCCCTAAGCGATGTAATCTGTGTGCTCTTTTTTACGATATGGATAATCCCTCTGAAACTAGGATTTCAGAGGGAATTTTTTTTTGTGAAGAAAAAATAGTTTAAAAAATGTAAAATAGACTTGACAAAAAATGTAAAGTTAGCTATACTTTTAATTGTAAAGGAAATTTTACATTTCTAAGAGTCATGACAATTACGAAAAGAGGAAAGGGGAGCATGGAAACACGGATACAAGAGTTACGCAAGAGCCAAAAGCTCAATCAAGCTGATTTGGCAGACGCTTTGGGAGTGACCCGCCAGACAATCATCTCTCTAGAAAAAGGGCGCTACAATGCTTCGCTTGAATTAGCGCATAAAATCGCTCGATTTTTTAATCTAACGATTGAAGAAGTCTTTATATTTGACGAATAGGAGAAATAAGATGAAACTAGTGAGATCATTTATCGTAGGAATTGCTTTAGGAATTATCGTTTATTGCTTACTTCATTCTTTATTGAGTCTTGCCCTATTGTTACTAGGGATTGGATTCTTATGCATGTACTGGGAAAAGCAGAACACAGTCAGGAAAGGAGAGGAGTAAATGAAGAAAGTGAGTGAGAAAGAATTTTTTAGAGAAACAGCAATAACTATTTGTATGTATATTCTAAATCTTGTGATTGTCGGCTTTCTAGTTTCTCGTTTATCCAGCTGGTGGTTAGATTAGATTTGCTTTTAGGTGTATGGGGTTTGATTTCTCTATTTATGCTAGGAGTCATGATGTATATAGTCTTGAATCCAGTGTATCGCAAGCGTAAGTTCATTGAGCGAAACGATGAGCGTCATCAGCTGATTCAGGAAAAAGTTGCAAGGAATGCTTATACAGTTCTAGCATTTGTGATTGCAGGAATCTTTGGCTATGCTTTGACAAGTTATGCCTTATCAGGAGAGGAGCTATCAATTTCTTTAGTGGTGGTAAGTACGGTGCTATTAGTGATTGGAGCAACAACCTATACCCTTTCGAGGTTACTATTAGAGAGAAGAATGTAAAAATAAGGCTGAGACAAAAGTGTCCAGCCTTACTTTTTTATAAATTGAACAGTTTGACGTATATCAATAGTCAGGGAAGTGACTATTGATACCTGAGTCTAAAAATGGGAAAGTGAAGATGACAAAATCGGTTTCTGCGAAATAATGATTGAGTCTCACTCCCATTTTATTTACTCAATCACCAACATGCCTTCTTTGATTTCAAAAGGTTTGTTTTGGTTGATGCGGTCATAGAACATGATGCCATTGATGTGATCAATCTCGTGTTGTACGACAATGGAGTTATACCCTTTGAGTTTGAGGCGATGTTTTTCGCCATGCTTATCACAGTATTCTACGGTGACGCGTGCATGACGGACGACATAGCCAGGCACTTCGCGATCAACAGATAAACAGCCTTCTCCATCTGCCAGAGCAGCATCTTGGACAGAGTGAGAGACGATTTTAGGATTGTACATGATGGCTTCTAAATCATAGGCGTTTTCTGGAGGATTGCTCTCTTCATCAGGGACATTTGGCACAAGGACAGCAATGATGCGTTTTGAAATGTCGATCTGCGGAGCAGCTAAGCCGACACCTCCTCGAAGTCCCATTTTCTCTGCCATGACAGGGTCTTGGGAATGTTTGAGAAATTGCAGCATTTTCTCGCCAAGGATGACTTCCTCATCGCTCAGTGGGAAGCTGACTTCTTCAGCAACCTTGCGTAGAGTGGGGTGTCCTTCTCGGATAATATCGTTCATATCAATTAAGTGGCTTGCTTTGGTTAATTCTTTAATGACAGACATAGTTTCTCCTTCTTTTATCATTGATAAATATACCACAAAAAGGAGCAGAAATAAAGCTAGGAGGGCTCTTTTTACAGAAAATACAGTTGCCTCGTGGGTTAAAAAATTGTATCATGAAAGAGAAGGGAGAGTAGGTATGCGCTTAGATAAATTTTTAGTAGAGTGTGGAATTGGCTCGCGGACAGAGATTAAAAAAATCCTCAAAAGAGGAGAGGTAATGGTGAATCAAGTTGTGGAAAAATCTGCTAAAGTCCACATTGATGAGCAAAAAGACGAGATTTGCTACCAAGGGCAGGTTTTACAGTATGAAAAATTTGTTTATTATTTGTTAAATAAGCCTAAGGGTGTGATTTCTGCGACAGAGGATGCCAACCATCGTACGGTTTTGGATTTGCTGGATGATACGGCAAGACACAAAGAGGTTTTTCCTGTGGGGCGGCTGGATATTGATACGCATGGATTGTTGCTCTTGACCAATAATGGAGCGCTTGCCCATGAGATGTTATCGCCTAAAAAGCATGTGGATAAGGTCTATCAGGCTGAGATAGCAGGTGTTATGACGGACGAAGATGTGATTCGCTTTTCGGAAGGAATCGTACTGAAAGACTTTACTTGCCAACCAGCTGACTTGAAAATCTTAGAAACGGATGAAATCAATCAGACTTCGTACGTAGAAATCCGTATCTCAGAAGGGAAATTTCACCAGATTAAGCGCATGGTAGCTGCTTGTGGCAAAGAAGTAATAGACTTAAAACGTCTGAGTATGGGACCTCTGAGCTTGGATGAAGGTCTTGCCTTGGGTGGATATCGTCGCTTGAGCTCGCAGGAAATGGAGCGATTAGCTGTATTTAGCGTAGAATTATAAACTAGGATCTTGGAGAAGTTTTCTCCAAGATTTTTTGTTAAGAAAAATTTATCAAACTTAATGCAAGTTATATGTTGCATTTTATAAAATATAGTGTATAATAAAGAGTAAAGGAGGGATTATGAAAAATCTTCGGTTGAAAATGGCGCGTGTGGAGCATGATTTGACCCAAGGGCAGTTGGCAGATGAGATTGGTGTGACACGGCAGACCATTGGTTTGATTGAGGCTGGTAAGTATAACCCCAGTATCAGCCTGTGCTTAGCGATTTGTCATCGCTTGGGGAAAACATTAGATCAATTATTTTGGGAGGATGCTACAGATGAAAGCTAAGAAAACACTTGTAGATGAGCGTGTGATTGGACTTGAACATCAGATTATGGCTGAGATTGGATCAATACTGCTAATGGTATTGCCGATATCTGCATTGATTAAGTCAGCGATTTTACATCAACCTTTTGAGAATTACAGTTTTGAGATTGTTGCAAGTCTAGTGACTTTGGTCTATTCGATCATTCGTTACATGATAAAAGGACTTGATATGACTCGTGGCGGAAATCTCTGGCTACAAGGATTGGGTTGCAGCCTTCTTGTGACGGTGATTTGTAGTTGGAATAATTATCAGACTTATGGCAGTCATTATCACGGCTTGAGTGATGGTCATTTTTGGGCAGTTGTACTCATCCTTTTTATCTCCTCTAGTTTATTTTTTTATATGATGTATGGCGGATTAACTCTTTTGAACCGTTACAGTCAGAAAAAAGCCCTCAAGCAGTTTGACAAAGACGAGTAGGCTAGGTATTTTTGAGATTGATATTTGACAAATCCAAACAAGCTTGATAAAATAAGAGTGTCGTTAGAGACAAAAAAACTTTTTCTTGGTTTTAGGACTGCCAAGCCTAAGACTCGGATTAAGCGGAAAACAAAGGAGAAAATCATGGCAATCTCAAAAGAGAAAAAAAATGAAATCATTGCACAATATGCTCGTCACGAAGGTGATACAGGTTCTATCGAGGTTCAAGTAGCTGTTCTTACTTGGGAAATCAACCACCTCAACGAACACATCAAACAACACAAAAAAGACCACGCTACTTACCGTGGTTTGATGAAAAAAATCGGTCGCCGTCGTAACTTCCTTGCATACTTGCGTAAGACAGACGTTAACCGTTACCGCGAATTGATCCATTCATTGGGACTACGTCGCTAATCAAAAGGCAGCTTTTACGCTGCTTTTTTGTTTTCCAAATAGTGCTTTAGTAAGTATTTGGAAAGAGTCAAGACAAAAGAAACGAGGCTGGAAATTTTCCAGTCTCGTTTGTTATGTGATGTGAAGAATTATTGTTCCAATTCTGCGCTATAAGTGATGATTTGATCCACCGTGTCAGAGAGGAATTGGATGGTATCACGCAGGGGCTTGTCGGTAGAGATATCTGCACCGATGAGTTTTGCGGTTTCAAGGGGTGTTCTGCTACCACCGGATTTGAGGAGTTCTAGCCAGTCAGCGGCTCCTGTTTCCGAATGTTTGAGATGGAGATAGCCAGCTGTTGAGAGGACTAAGCCAGCTGAGTAGGTGTAGCTGTAAAGCCCCATATAGTAGTGGCTTTGACGCATCCACGTTAGAGCGGCATCGTCATCAATTTCCACGGCATCTCCCCAGAACTGGGTTAAGACCTCTTTCATAATGCTGTTGAGCTTATTTGCCCCAAAGGTTTCTCCATTTTCAATCAAGGTGTAGACCTGACGTTGGAAGGCAGCTTCTAGGAGGTGAGTGATGAAGTTGTGGAAATACGTATCTGTCAAACGGTGCGCAAGAGCAAAGCGTTTTTGGTGTGGATTGTCAAATTGATGTTCCAAGTAATCGCTAAGGAGCAATTCATTGAAAGTCGAAGGGGCTTCGACATAGTAGGTGGACATGTGGGTGTTGAAATAGCTTTGGTGATTGTCTGAGAAGATAAATTGTCCAGAGTGTCCAATCTCGTGGATGAGGGTATAGACATCACTCATTCGTCCTGTCCAACTCATCAGCACATAAGGATGCACGCGGTAAGGGTCTGTCGCATAACCGCCAGAATCTTTGCCACTATTTGCCGCAAAATCCACCCAGCGCTCTTCTTGGTAGCGAGCGACTTCTCGACAGTACTCCTCTCCTAGTGGGGCAACTGATTTCATGACTAAATCATAAGCATCCGCAATCGTCACTTCTGGGTTGAGTTCGTTGTCAATGTCGAGTTTCCAATCGGCAAAGGTCATTTTTTCAAGTCCGTTGACTTTAGCTACGTGTTTGAGGTATTTTTGTGCGACAGGAGCAAATTCAGTCATAATGAGGTCAATTTGACGGTCAAACATCGCACGATCCACTTCTTGTTCTGCAAGGAGGTAGTCAAAGACGGAGTCATATCCGCGCATATCTGCCAAGAGTTTTTCGGATTTGACTTGGGCTAGGTAGCTAGCTGCAGCTGCATTTTGGTGTTTGCGAAGTCCTTTTGAGAAGGAACGGAAAGATTTTTCGCGGACAGTAGCGTCTTCGTGATTTTGATAGTAGTTTTCATAGGTGATGAAGCTATTTTTATAGACTTTGCCGTCGATTTCAAAATCCTCCATAGCGTAATCACCAGCCCGCATCTTGGCATAGATATCATAAGGGCTGCCAAAGACTTCGCGAAGGTTGGTGAGGGATTTTTCTACTTCAGCTCCAAGATAGTGTTTTTTGCGAATTTTTGCTAAGCGGATTTCGCTGGTCAAGTGTGGTAACTCTAACAGCTGGTCTAAAATGGTTTCATCTGCTTCTAAGACAGCAGCGTCAAAAAAGCTGAGTTCCACTCGTGCCCAGGTCTCAAAATCAGCTCCTGCTTGGGCGATTTGAGCAAAGCTCTCATTGCCAAAGTCAGTCGTCTGCGGCATAAAAGCGTAGTTGCCGATATGGCTCATTTGGATATAAATTTGCTCGATCTCAGTATAGGCAGCCTCAAAGTCTGTAAAAGTCGTGAGTCTTCCCGTGTAGTTGAGGCAGAAGGTTTGAATATCTTCTTTGGCTTTTTCAATGGCGCGTAGAAAATCTTCTTGGTCTTGGTAGAGGGCAGTCAGATCCCAGAGTTCTTGTTCTGGAAATTGATCTCTTGATTTCTGTTCAAGCATAGTATTCTCCTTTGAGGTCATTTTTAGAATCGCCTTTCCTGATAAGAAAGCCGTTTCATTCTTTTATTAGTATATCAAAAAAATCGGGATTTTGCCGAAAATTCTTGATTTTCCTTGGTTTCTTTTCTTTAAAAATATGGTAAAATGGAAACTATACGAACTTGGATACAAAGATGAGTGTGAAAGAGGTTTCCCATTGATCTTTGTAGGCCAGTCGTATAAAACACAAACAAGGAAAGTCTGCTTTTCTTACATTACAGGAGTTACTATGTCAAAACAAACTTTTAACACTACTTTTGCAGGTCGTCCTCTCATCGTTGAGGTCGGTCAGGTCGCAAAACAAGCAAACGGTAGCGTCGTTGTCCGCTACGGCGAAAGTACAGTCCTCACTGCGGCTGTCATGTCGAAAAAAATGGCAACAGGAGATTTCTTCCCTCTTCAAGTCAACTACGAAGAAAAGATGTATGCAGCAGGTAAATTCCCAGGTGGATTTAACAAGCGTGAGGGTCGTCCGTCGACGGACGCAACCTTGACGGCTCGTTTGATTGACCGTCCGATTCGCCCCATGTTCGCAGAAGGTTTCCGCAATGAAGTGCAGGTCATCAACACCGTCTTGTCTTATGATGAAAATGCGAGCAGCGCAATGGCAGCTATGTTTGGTAGCTCGCTTGCCCTATCCATCTCAGACATTCCATTTAACGGGCCAATCGCAGGTGTTCAAGTCGGCTATGTGGATGGTGAATTGATTATCAACCCAACCAAGGAACAGGATGACGCTTCCCTGCTTGAATTGACTGTTGCAGGAACCAAAGATGCCATTAACATGGTTGAGTCTGGAGCTAAAGAACTTTCAGAAGAGGTTATGCTCGAAGCCCTTCTCAAGGGTCACGAAGCGGTCAAAGAATTAATTGCCTTCCAAGAAGAGATTGTGGCTCAAGTTGGTAAGGAAAAGGCTGAAGTCGAGTTGCTCCATGTGGATGAAGACTTGCAGGCTGAAATCATTGCAACTTACAATAGCGACTTGCAAAAAGCCGTTCAGGTAGAAGAAAAATTAGCCCGTGAAGCAGCGACCAATGCTGTGAAAGAAGAGGTGACGGCTGCCTACGCAGAAAAATTCGCAGACCATGAAGAGTTTGACCGCATCATGCGCGATGTGGCAGAGATTTTGGAGCAAATGGAACACGCAGAAGTGCGCCGTTTGATTACAGAGGATAAGGTTCGTCCTGACGGTCGCCGTGTAGATGAAATCCGTCCGCTTGAAGCAGCAGTTGACTTCTTGCCGCGCGTGCATGGTTCAGGTCTCTTTACCCGTGGTCAAACCCAAGCCTTGTCTGTCTTGACCTTGGCGCCAATGGGAGAAACGCAAATTGTCGACGGTTTGGATCCTGAGTACAAAAAACGCTTCTTGCACCACTACAATTTCCCACAATACTCTGTTGGGGAAACAGGGCGCTACGGTGCACCAGGTCGTCGTGAAATTGGTCACGGTGCCCTTGGAGAACGCGCGCTTGAGCAAGTATTGCCAAGTCTTGAAGAGTTCCCGTATGCCATCCGCTTGGTAGCAGAAGTCCTTGAGTCAAACGGTTCATCATCTCAAGCCTCTATCTGTGCGGGTACGCTCGCTCTTATGGCTGGTGGTGTACCAATTAAGGCACCAGTAGCAGGGATTGCCATGGGCTTGATTTCAGATGGGACAAACTATACTGTCTTGACCGATATTCAAGGTCTTGAAGACCACTTTGGGGATATGGACTTCAAGGTGGCAGGGACACGTGACGGAATTACTGCCCTTCAAATGGATATCAAGATTGAAGGAATTACGGCAGAAATCTTACAAGAAGCCCTTGCTCAAGCCAAGAAAGCTCGTTTTGAAATCTTGGATGTGATTGAAGAGGCTATTCCAGCAGTTCGTCCAGACTTGGCACCGACTGCACCGAAGATTGATACCATTAAGATTGATGTCGATAAAATCAAGATTGTCATCGGTAAGGGTGGCGAAACCATTGATAAGATTATCGCAGAGACAGGTGTCAAGATTGACATTGATGAAGAAGGTAACGTAGCCATTTACTCAAGCGACCGCGATGCCATTAACCGTGCCAAAGAAATCATTGCAGGCTTGGTGCGTGAAGCAAAAGTTGATGAAGTTTACCGTGCTAAGGTTGTCCGTATTGAGAAATTCGGTGCCTTTGTCAACCTATTTGACAAGACAGATGCCCTTGTCCATGTATCTGAAATGGCGTGGACTCGTGTCAATCGAGTAGAAGACCTGGTGCAAATCGGCGATGAAGTCGATGTCAAAGTCATCAAGATTGATGAAAAAGGCCGTGTGGATGCGTCGATGAAAGTGTTGCTCCCTCGCCCACCACGTCCAGAGAAAAAAGATGGAGAAAAAGAGCATCACGCTCCAAAACACCCAAGAAAACCAAAGGAAGAAGACAAGAAAACAGTAGAATAAGCTCCACTAGCTTATAGTAGCCTTGATTGTCAAAAATGAGAGAGTAGGACTTAATCTTGATTTTTTCACTTCCTAATTTCTAGGCTTAAGTATGAACGGTCACTCCCCTGACTCTCGTCTCCAAGCTTAGGTATGAATAGTCCACTGGACTGCGAAGTTAACGCTTTCATAATCGAGAATTGTGAAAGGTTGGAAATAGGGCTAGCGAAGAAACGTTCGCTAGCTCCTTCTAATAGAATGTTGATGTATCAACGTTTTGGAGAAGCAGCTCACAACTTCCTTTTCTCTTAAATAGCTTCGCTGGAGCATTGGCGACAGGACTACGTTAAGCTGTTCAATCTATAAAATGTAAAGAAGTAAGTTTTTTGGTTCAACATTCTGCTTTCTTATATCGTTTTAGGATACATAAGGTTAGAAATCAAATTTATATATCAATTTATCCCACACTATCAGTTAGGAAGGAAAAGAAGTCGTATGGGCTGGTGGAAAGAAAGTATTGACATTGTTAAGAAACATGACCCTGCTGCACGGACAACGCTAGAAGTGCTCTTGACCTATCCAGGGCTAAAGGCCCTTGCGGCTCATCGACTGTCTCATTTTCTGTGGGTTCACGGCTTTAAATTGCTGGCTCGGATGCACAGTCAATTTTGGCGATTTTGGACCCAGATTGAGATTCATCCAGGTGCTAAGATTGCTAGTGGTGTCTTTATCGACCACGGCTCGGGTCTTGTGATTGGGGAAACGGCTGAGGTTGAGTCAGGTGTCATGCTCTATCATGGTGTGACGCTTGGTGGGACTGGAAAAGATGTTGGTAAGCGCCACCCGACCGTCCGAAAAGGTGCTCTTATTTCTGCCCATGCCCAGCTGATCGGTCCGATTGAGATTGGGGAAAATGCTAAGGTTGGTGCCTCTGCTGTGGTTGTATCTGATGTGCCGAGTGATGTGACAGTGGTTGGAATTCCTGCTAAAATCGTTCGCATTCATGGGAAAAAAGATGAACAGGCCATTCACCCCTTGCAAGAAGCAAGAGAAGCGAGTTACCATTCTGCCAAGTTGTAAGGACGAAAGAGGGATAAGAATTTTTGGAAGCAAAATTGGGGTCTTGTCACCTTTCTGATACTGGGTGTGCTAGTAGTTATTTATAGTTTCATTGAGGGAAAGACTGTATTAGGCATTATCTGAGTACTCTGTGTGATGACTTACTCCCTAATACTTTCTCTAAACTATAAAAACCGAGATAAGGAAAATAAGAAAGAACAGATAAAAAGTCTGAATGATGATTCCTACTAAATTAGAAAGGAGAGGGGATTTGAAGTTTAAGTGACAAACTGAGAAAATACAAATGAGTTGAAGTTTCACTGTTTTCTATATCATCCCCATATCTGAATGATGATTAAAATTTACGATACTATGACACGGAGTCTGCGCGAGTTTGTGCCTTTAGAGGCTGGCAAGGTCAAGATGTATGTCTGCGGGCCGACGGTTTATAATTATATCCATGTAGGAAATGCCCGCTCTACCGTGGCTTTTGATACCATTCGGCGCTATTTTGAGTACCGTGGCTTTGAGGTGACTTACGTATCTAACTTCACGGACGTGGACGACAAGATTATCCACCGCGCCAAGAAAGAAGGGGTGACTCCGCAAGAAATTGCTGAGAAGTACATCGCAGCTTTTACTGCGGATGTAGAAAAACTAGGGGTAAAACCCGCGACCAAGCACCCTCGGGTCATGCACTTCATGGATGAAATTGTGGCCTTTATTGAAGACTTGATTGCAAAAGGCTACGCCTATGAGTCAGAGGGTGATGTCTATTTCCGAGTGGAGAAGTCTGAAAACTATGCAGCTCTTGCCAATAAAACCTTGGAAGATTTGGTCTTGGGAGCCAGCGGTCGGACAGATGAGGAGACAGCTCGCAAGGAAAATCCTGTTGATTTTGCCCTTTGGAAATCCGTCAAGGCAGGGGAAATTTCTTGGGATAGCCCTTGGGGAGCAGGTCGTCCGGGCTGGCATATTGAATGCTCGGTCATGGCGACAGAAATCTTAGGCGACACCATTGACATTCATGGTGGTGGTGCGGATTTGGAATTCCCTCACCATACCAATGAGATTGCCCAGTCAGAAGCAAAGACGGGCAAAACCTTTGCTAACTACTGGATGCACAACGGCTTTGTTAATATCGATAATGTCAAGATGTCCAAGTCCTTGGGCAACTTTATCACTGTTCACGATGCTCTTGAAACGGTGGACGGTCAGGTCTTGCGTTTCTTCTTTGCCACCCAGCATTACCGAAAGCCGATTAACTTTTCAGAAAAAGCTGTACGAGACGCAGAAGTTAATCTCAAATATTTGAAAAATACCTACGAGCAGACCTTTTCAGAAAATGTGGACCTAGAGCGTCTAGCGGAGTTTGAAGGCAAATTCTGCCAAGCTATGGATGAAGATTTTAACACCGCAAACGGGATTACGGTTGTCTTTGAATTGGCCAAGTGGATTAACTCAGGCAATTACAATCCTGAGGTCAAGGCGGCGCTTGAGAAGATGCTGGCAGTCTTTGGTATTGTCTTTGAAGAAGAGGTGCTAGATAGCGAGATTGAGGCCTTGATTGAGAAGCGCCAAGCTGCGCGGGCAGCCAAAGACTTTGCGACTGCTGACCAGATTCGTGACCAACTAGCAGCGCAGGGTATCAAACTTCTTGATACCAAGGACGGAGTGAGGTGGACACGTGATTGATGTGACACTCATCAACGGGATTGCCCTTGCCTTTGAGGGCGATGCTGTCTATTCCATGTATATTCGCAGGCACTTGATTTTTAAGGGCTTGACCAAGCCCAATCAACTGCACCGTGAGGCCAATCGTTATGTGTCGGCTAAAGCTCAAGCAGCCCTCATCTCTAAGATGTTAGAAACTAATTTTCTGGCAGAAAAAGAAGTAGACATCTACAAACGTGGTCGCAATACCAACAGTCACACCAAGGCAAAAAATGCGGATGTAGTGACCTATCGCATGTCAACAGGTTTTGAAGCGGTGCTCGGCTATCTCCACATGACGGAGCAAACCAAGCGACTTGAAGAAGTGATTAACTGGTGTATTGAGGAAAT
This sequence comes from Streptococcus pneumoniae, assembly GCA_040719455.1. NCBI lineage: Bacteria > Bacillati > Bacillota > Bacilli > Lactobacillales > Streptococcaceae > Streptococcus > Streptococcus pneumoniae. The sequence continues at coordinate 1,987,011 of JBFDTN010000001.1, forward strand.
AGATTAGAAAAAAGAGGATGAATGAGCCTCTTTTTGATGATTAAGCTGTTTCTTTGTACCGCTCATAAAAGGTGACTTTTAGCTGAATAAACCGTTCCAAGTCGTGCAAGAGTTGGTAGAGCGTAGCGCGTGTTTCAAATTCGATACGCGTTTTGGGGAGTGGACGCTTTCGAAAAGTGGTGAGAAAGTCATCAATGGCATCTAGCAGTTCGTGGGCGGGATTATTCTGGCTGAGTTGGGCAGCTGTTTTGGAAAAGAGCGTTCCTAAAATGCGACTTTCTTCGCTTTCTAGCTGACAGCCATCAATCATTTGCGCCATATCTCGCAAAATTCGATTTTGTGCCTGTCGCATCTCAAAATAGTGGACTTGGTAATCCGTTTGGTGAAAGACTTGATTGTGCCGATCCAGATAGACAATCCTGAGTGCCTCTTCTAATGTGGTATCTAGTTGCGTGATTAAAGTTGCATCATTTCTTCCATCTCCTGTAATGAGAAAATGATGAAACCGTAGTAAAATAGCTTTTAAGGAATGTTCGACTTGTAAGTGAAAATCATGGATTTTTTGATCTTGAGATGGCATATAAAGATTTGCGATGAGAGCGAGTCCTGCTCCGAGAAGAAAAAGAGCGAGTTCGTTACCGATTAGTGCGAAAGAGATAGATTTCTCAGCTAGGAGATGCGTGACCAGAACCGTACAAGGGGCAATTCCTGCAGTGAGATTTGCCTTGTAAGCAAGGGGGACGTAAAGGAGCAGGTAGAGGGCAAAAGATGCGAGATGAAAGCCAAAGAGCGAAAAGCAAAGGACGGCGGTAAGAAGTGCCAAGATCGTGGACCAAAGTCGTGCCCAAGCTGTTTTTAAAGAAGCTCTTCGGGTGTCTAGCACACTTAAAATCGCGATAATCCCAGCTGACGGAGCGTAAAGAAGATTTACCGTTTGCGCTAAATAGATAGCTAGGCAGGTGGCAATGACTAACTTGATGGTGCGGTGTAATAAAGGCATATCCTTCTCCTTTAAAGTAATGTTATCTAAGAACCTGTATTCACAGCTCAGCAACTCTATTCAGGGCTTATTTTTCGCTACTCATCGTTGCTTTTTCTCGAAATACAGTCAGTATTCCTTCAAAAAACGCCTTGATTATCGTAAAATAAGCTCCCGATTAGAATGACTTCGCTTATGAATACAGGTTCTAAACTGATTTCTATTGTAGCACAAAAAAGCTCATAAAAAAGAAGCTAAGACAAAAGTGTCTAGCCTTGATTCTTTTATAGATTTGATAGTTTGACGCAGTAGTTGTCTCACTCCCTGAATAGATCGTCTATCCATTTTCCTTGGGATAACGTTTGTAAAAATCGACTTTCAGCTGGATAAAATGCTCCAAATCGTGGAGGACTTGATAGAGTTTGGCACGGGTTTCAAACTCTTGTCTACTCTGGGGTAAGGGCCAAGCATGGAAATCTTCCCATAGTCTTGCGATGGCTTGGAGAAGAGCATGACCAGCATTGGTCTGGCTCAGCTGCTTTTCGGTTAGCTGAAAAATCTCAGCGAAAGCTTGTTTTTCTTGCGCATTCATTGGACAGTCTGTAAAGCTCTGTGCCATTTCACGCAAGATACGACTCTGTGCCTGCCTCATTTCAAAATAATGGACTTGATAATCCGTTTGTCGAAAGACTTGGTTGTGCCGATCCAGATACACAATATGTAGTGCATTTGAGAGAGTTTGGTCAAGTTGCGTGATGAGCTCTTCTATGGGAGATAGCGATTTATCCTCTAAAAAATCATGAAAGGCTTGTAAAATAGCCTTGAGTTCCCTCTCTACAGTGCGGTGAAATTCCTGAATTTTTTTATTTTGCGAAGGCATATAGAGATTAACCAAGAGTGCCAAACCAGCGCCAATGAAAAAGAGGCACATGGCATTCGTAAATAAAGGCCAGCTAATCGTTTTTTCCTGAAAGAAGTGAAGGACCAGTACCGTACAAGGGGGAATCCAAGCAGAAAGATTGGTCTTATAGGCAATAGGAACATAGATGCTGAGGTATAGCCCTAGTGCCCAGAGATTAAAGCCCAGTAGTGTAAAAGCGCTCATCCCAATGACCAAAGCAAGAATGGTAGACCAAAGCCTGTCCCAAGCGGTTTTAAAAGAAGCGCGACGGGTATCAAGGAGGCTTAAAATCGTGATGCTTCCAGCAGCTGTCGGATAAAGTAGATGCAGGACGTGCGCTAGCCAGACCGCTAAGCAGGTTGCCAAGGCTAGTTTAATGGTTCGTTGAAAGATAGGCATGCGTGTCTCCTAAAGTGTATTCATTCTATTGTATCATAAAAATAGCTTCAAACGGAATCGCTTTCTTTTAGTTTTTGAGAAAAATATTCTGGAAATAGCCTTCTTTGCGTTGGAAAACTTGATTTTGTGCTATACTGGGAATATGGAAAAAAATGATATTGTATATGGTGTACACGCAGTGACCGAGAGCCTGTTGGCAAATACGGGCAATAAACTCTATATTCAAGAGGATTTGCGGGGTAAAAATGTTGATAAGGTGAAGCAGTTAGCGGCAGAAAAGAAGGTCTCCATTTCATGGACGCCTAAAAAAACGCTCCAAGAGATGACAGAAGGAGCAGTCCATCAAGGTTTTGTGCTTCGTGTGTCGGAATTTGCTTACACGGAGCTTGAGACGATTTTGAAAAAGGCAAAAGAAGAGGAAAATCCTCTCCTGCTTATCCTAGATGGTCTGACAGACCCGCATAATCTAGGGTCGATTTTGCGGACGGCTGATGCGACAAATGTGACAGGGGTCATTATCCCTAAACACCGGGCGGTTGGTGTTACGCCAGTCGTGTCTAAGACATCAACAGGGGCTATTGAGCATATCCCTATTGCGCGAGTGACCAATCTCAGTCAAACCTTAGATAAGCTAAAAGACCAGGGATTTTGGATTTTTGGAACAGACATGAATGGCACCCCATCAACCAAGTGGAATACAGTAGGAAAACTTGCCCTTATCATTGGAAATGAAGGAAAAGGAATCTCTGCCAATATCAAAAAGCAAGTGGATGAGATGATTACCATTCCCATGAGTGGGCATGTGCAGAGTCTCAATGCCAGTGTGGCAGCAGCTATTCTCATGTATGAAGTGTATCGCAATCGCTCCTAAATAAAAGAAAGCCTTTCCTTGAGGAAAGCAAGGAAAAAGACAAGATTCTCATAAAAAAATAGGACAAAGGTCTTGACTGATAGAGGGTAAATTTGATATGATAGTAGACGGTATTGTTTACCCCATTTGAAAGGCCCCGGAACCCTTCAAATAACTTGCGGACCGGAACATCCGCCCTGTAAACAAAAACGACATTCATAATAGGAGAAATCATGAACAAAACAACATACATGGCTAAGCCAGGTGAAGTTGAACGCAAATGGTATGTAGTTGACGCTACTGATGTACCTCTTGGACGCCTTTCAGCAGTTGTAGCAAGCGTTCTTCGTGGAAAAAACAAACCAACATTCACACCACACACTGATACAGGTGACTTTGTGATCGTTATCAATGCTGAAAAAGTGAAATTGACTGGTAAAAAAGCAACTGATAAAGTTTACTACACTCACTCAATGTACCCAGGTGGATTGAAATCAATCACTGCTGGTGAACTTCGTTCAAAAAATGCAGTTCGTTTGATTGAAAAATCAGTTAAAGGAATGCTTCCACACAACACTCTTGGACGCGCTCAAGGGATGAAATTGAAAGTATTCGTTGGTTCAGAACACAACCACGCTGCACAACAACCAGAAGTTCTTGACATTTCAGGACTTATCTAAGGAAAGGAACAAATAAAGTATGTCACAAGCACAATATGCAGGTACTGGACGTCGTAAAAACGCTGTTGCACGCGTTCGCCTTGTTCCAGGAACTGGTAAAATCACTGTAAACAAAAAAGATGTAGAAGAGTACATCCCACACGCTGACCTTCGTTTGGTCATCAACCAACCATTTGCTGTTACATCAACAGTAGGTAGCTATGACGTTTTGGTGAACGTTGTAGGTGGTGGTTATGCAGGTCAAGCAGGAGCTATCCGTCACGGTATCGCTCGCGCTCTTCTTCAAGTAGACCCAGACTTCCGCGATTCTCTTAAACGCGCAGGACTTCTTACACGTGACGCTCGTATGGTAGAACGTAAGAAACCAGGTCTTAAGAAAGCACGTAAAGCTAGCCAGTTCTCTAAACGTTAAGAAACGGCTATATATCAAGCTTTATCAACACTTCATGGTTCACACCATGGGGTGTTTTTTTGATGATTTTTAACAAAATTCACACCACTTTTCACACCAAATTCACACCATTACTTTTTAAGGTTTCGGTAGGCAATCTCCCCTACAGCCATTGGGACTACATTTGAAGTATTGACATAAGTTTTAGTTGTTAGGGTATCACTATGTGTCAGAGCTTCTGAAATGGCTTCTAGTGAAGTTCCTGCTTGTTTAGCTAAAGTTGCGCCTGTATGGCGTAATTTGTGCGGTGTAGCGTGTATCAGCTCCTTGTGACGGCGTTTGACTGATTTCATCTTATTGTTGAGATAGTCAGAGTGTAAAGGGCTGTTGACATTCCCTTTCATATCAATATAAGTAAAGACATATTGTTCATCAGATTGGATAATGCCGAATTTTGCTAGTTCAACTTTTTGTTGTTTTTTCCAAGATTGAAGTAATTCAGTTAGTTCAATAGGGATTTGGAAAGTTGTTTTCTTGTTACCCTTTGTAGATTTTGGATTTTTATACTTATCCAAAGCTTGTACTAACTGAATTTCTTGTCTACTAATATTGATGTGTTTCCATTGTAAAGCGTAGCTTTCAGATTTTCTATCACCTAAGAAAAAGGTGGTATAGAATAAGACATAGTCTTTGAAAGATAGCTTGTCATTTTCTAAGTCTTCTTCAAAAGCTGCGAACCATGCTTGAAGTTCTGCTTGTGATAGATACAAATCTTCATCGTGTTTAGCTTCTTCCAATTTGATTTTCTTGGTTGCCTTGATTCGCTTGATTGTTTTTGAAATACGGTTAGCTTCAATGTATTCTAATTCCTCTGCCCAATCAAATATAGAATTGACATAACTTCTAATAACTTTGAAATTGGCGTATTCCTCTGCTTTTTGAGTTAATAGGTTCAAAACAACTTGTTTATTTTGATTAAGAAAATCAATGGAATAATTTCCCAGCATTGGAAGGATGTGTTTTCTAAAGACGATTTCAGTACCATCAATAGTTGCTTGTGTTGGTGGTTTAGTAGTAGAAGTTGTTTGACCTGCTTTATAGGCTTCCCACCACACGTTTTTATAGAAATCTTTGAATTGGATTGAACCTGCTATTTCAACGCTTGAAGTAATATCCCCACGTAGAATTCTATCAATTTTATTTTGTAACTCTAGTTCGTATTTTTTAGCTTCACTCCTTAGTTTGAACCGTTTTTCTACCACCTTCTTATCAATTCCAAGAGAAGACTTCACTTCCTCTGGGATATAGATACGCAAGCGATAAGTTCCATTTTTAGTTTTTGTAATTGACATAGTATTCTCCTTTTGAATTGAGCTAGAAAAATACCGTGATTAAATTATAGCAAATCACGGTAAAAATGCTACTGATTTTGTAACCAGCGATTGATTTCGTTCTTGTCAAATCGTACAGTTTTTCCAACTCGTATGACTGGCAAGCCTTTTTGAATCCAACAATCAAGAGTATTGTTTGAAATTCCTAGATATTGACAGGCTTGTTGCTTGTTCAAAAAGGGGCTTTCGATATTGCTATTGTTTAGCCGATTTTCGATTTCTTGTTTAATTAAATCGGCAATCAATAGCTGAATTTGTTGGATTTGTTCATTTGGAAGAATGACTTGCATATTATCTACTCCTTATTTCTTGTCTTTTTATTCATATTTTGAGATAATAGCAACAACAGAAGTAGTTGTGGCTATTTTTGTTGTGATGTGGGGTTATCGTTGTTGGTTTGGTCGCTTACATTGATAACCTTTTTTTCTTTTAGCTCGAACGGCTTTCCATTTTCACGATAATATCGAGAATATTGTGCTAACCATTTTTTGTGGTCGGCATTTGGTCTGAAACATTGTTTGTATTGATGATAGAGGTACTCCAAGAGTTCAATTGATGTTTCTTTACCCCAAATTTCATCAACCTTATATAACAATGAAAATAAGCCTGAAGAATGTTCAATATGATGTATTGATTCTTCTAATGATGATATTTTTTGTTTTGCAGAAGAGAACGAGAAGTTTTTTTCTTCTAACAGCTCAATCATCAATTCTGTAATTTTATGCGGCTTATTTGACCGCTTGTAGAAGAACATATATTTGTCCAAGATAGCGGAAAGCAGTAAATTTTTTAGGTCAGTATCTGATTGACATTCTTTTAGGTGTGTTGTCAATTCATGAGCGTAACGCCCTTTTATTTCTGCTTCAAATCGTATCCATTTTGATTTTTTAGTCATTTTGGTGTTGCTCCTTTGATTTATCATAGATTCGGACGTACAGATTGGTATTTCTTGAACGCTTCCCTATATAGATTGTTTCGGTTTCTAAGTCCGTGGAGATTTCGCGAGTTGAAGAGTGATTGCGAGGGTAGGGCTTGTTTTTATTCTCCTTAATTATCCGTTGAAGGAGAGCTGATGTTTCTTTTTCTGTATTTACCATATCGTAATTCCGTCCTTCCTTTTTCGATTGATGTTCGTAGTTGATGTATGTCAATGTCTTCATCGAAAAAATCAATGGCAATATCAACACGAGATAAGTATGAGCTATATAAATCAGATTCAATTTCACGCAAGAAATGATGTAATTGAATGTTCTGATTAAATTTCTTCAACGTATACTCTTGATAAGCAGTCCATGCTTGAGCTGAAAATTTCACAATCACCCCCATAGTTGGCTGTAGCGGATGATAAGCTATGCTAAAATACGCAGGTGTATCAGCTAGTGTATATCCTGTTGTATAGCCTGCTGGGAACATATTTTCTTGAGGTTTTATCTCAAATAACTTGTCAAGGCTTGATAAGCGGATAAACTCAGCAATCACATGCTCAGCAATGTAGCTCCATTCGTTTAAGTCTTCTAACGCTTCACTTTCTGAAGCATGGAGCATTAGTGTAAATTGGTCGACCTTGAGGGTTGTTTCACTCATATTTTTTTCCTTTCGTGGTTCGCGCTTTTTGTGTCAAAAAGTCAGTAATAGCAGGGTTTTTGCTCGATTTTTGAGGTGTTACGAACTGGGGTTATTACCATGCCCCAGTCCCAAGCCGCTGCGCGGCTTGGGGATGTGAGACATGATGCTAGTTATCCTCACATAAAGATTTGACAGCTTGATAAATGTCGAAATCTAAAAAGGGTGTCTTGAGATAACGCGGTCTAGTTGTCTTGCCCTGTAGCGTATAGAATGCTTCCCCTGTTCCAAGTTTTCTATTTGGGACTTGGGCATGCTCAAAAGCTGTAATGTAGGTTGTGTTTTCAGCCTGTCCCAAAACAATCTTCAATAGTAGCGAATTGCGGATGTGTGTTGGTAACAAAGTCGCATCGCTTTTCTGCATAGCAATCATAATAAAACAACCTAGTTGTCTTCCTTGCAGGATGATAGTATCAATGATTTCTTCAATTTCATCACGTTCTGCTTTCGACATTGTTTTTATTGAGCTTCTAAAAGTCGCATACTCATCAAATAGCAAAAAAATTGGCTCAAGATTAAAGTCTGTATAATCTTTTTCTAGTCCTGTTTCTAAAAGAGGAGATATCTCTTTCTTTCGCTCTTCCATTTTTTTATGAAACTCACGTAACAGAAGTAGACTTTCTTGCTTTGTGACAGCAATATTGCCAATCATTCTTCCTATAACTGCCATAGAGGAACTTTTGGGGTCAATGATGTAAAGATTTTCAAAAGAAAATCTTGAAAGAAAAACCAAAACGATATAGTATAGAAAATATGACTTGCCCATACCGGTTGCACCTGCAATTAGAGCATGACAGATGTTGAACTGAAGCTCTTTATCGATGGCAATACAATAATCGCTATGTCTATTGTTTTTTATAGCATCTAGTGAATGATAGATTAACCGCCTATCGTTGTCTATAGCATCGAGTTCATAGATAAATTGAGACTGAGTATCGTTCATGTAGAAGTCATCAACAATATAGCGACCCAATGCAGCAGAAATATCTAAAGATTCTAGTTTGCTTTGAAATTTGATGCTATTTTCAATAGAGATATGTAGTTTATCTTTGATAAAATATAGCTGAATTTTAGGCAACTTGACAATTTTCACATGATTTTGACTATTCACATCAAAATAGATATGAGCATCTAAGAGTTCTCTCTTCAATTTTTGTTTGATACAAAAGAGTTCAAACGCTAGCTTGAATCCAATTTTATTTGAGTAGCAACGATATAAGATATATGTTATACTAAAAGCAGGGATGAGAATCTGCATGAGAACAACTAAAATCAAAACAGATTGAAAAATTTGGAAATAATATAGAAGAAAACTAAAGAATAGCGACAGACAATAGACGAGAAGAACAAATTGAAGCGTTTGTTCTTCTGCTGTCTTCACACGTTTTGTAAACATTATTTCACGTTCCTAGCTCGTTGTGCCGCAACGTTTCGCGAGTATGCTTCAGCATTCATTAGCGAGCATTCAATTGATAGCTGATTGTTGTAGTCACCGTACAAAATTGCTTTTGTAAAATTGTAAGGCTGAACGAGTTCGCCATGTTTGAATTTGTTCACGTCGTTTTCATTTAGAACCTTAAACGTTATTTTTTCAAACTGATTGCAATTGTCTTGATATTTTTCTGATTTGAAGTTGTCTTCAATAACAACGCAATGCACTTTGATTCCATTTTGAATTGAAGATTTCTCCCTGTTTATATATGGGAAATTTTCTTCACAAGAAATGACTTGCATTTTCCATTTAAAAAAAATGGCAACATCAATTTGAACAGGCGCTTTTATTGCGCTAACGCATTTTAATGACATACTATAGATTCCTTTCTTTGTTTAACATACGATGTATTTTTGTATACATCATGATAGTAGCAACATCACAAACATAAATTTTACTTTTTTCTTCAGCTTCCTCATCATAGTATTTACACAATGAATTTTGAGCATTTTTGTAACAAAACATCTGCTCATCAAAAAATTGTAAATCAAGATGATTTGATGTGAACAAAAATTGATGTTTTTCTAACATTTCTATAAATTCAGAAATTGTTGTATCACGCTCAGTTATGATTGATAAAAGCTGTTTTTCAAAAGCTCTTAGTTTTTGTTTGCGAATAATTTTTTGCAGCTTTATCATGGTGACATTTTATCGCTCCTTTCGTTTTTTTAGGTTAGTGGTTGTAACCTTTTATACGTACATTATATAATTTTCAAGTCTGATAAACAACATATAAACGGAATACTAATAAACGAACAAAAAATCGATTATTCAGCTAGATAAACATAAATACTGTTGACTCCCATAAAAATAAATGGTATAATTTAAAATATAAACGGAAAGGAAATTGAGTTATGGCAAGAATCGAATCAACTTACAAAATTGTAGATGGTCAAAAATATTTTACGAGTAACCATCTAGCAAACAAATATTTTATTGACAAACGTACGGCTAGAAACTTTTTAAAGTCTTATCCATCGTTGGAGGGGTCTAAAAATCCAAGACTTTATGAAGAAGAAGTTATGAAATGTGCTGTTGACGATTACGAAGAAAAAACAACTCCTGCAAATAGAGAAAAGTTTTATGAAAAAATACGAGCAGCAAGGGAAGACAGCTTCTATAGTTCTCAAATATTAGAAGAATTGAGTAAGCTAGAAGTAAAAAGAAAAGAATTGGAAGAGTATAAGGATGCTGACCCTGAAACTCAACATAAACTAGATGAACTAAGGAAACAAACGGAGTATGAAATAGAGCATAAAGAAGCGGCTTTAGAAGCTGCTAAAAAAGAATTTGCGACAAATCTTCCGACAATGTTATTAAAACATCTATTATATGTGCAAGGCTATTCTTTCAACGAGGAACAGTATAAAAGAGATTTAGAATTGCATCACCTCTCTGAACTTTTTAGAGAAGCAGGAGTAATGAGAAGTGAAGAGCATAGAAAAGCTGTAAAGCGTTTGGAGTCAAATAAAGGTTATTTAATGAGGAAATAACTCATGGAGAACTTTAATTTTACATAAAGAAAAACACATTCCTACTAAGAATGTGTTTTTCTTTGTCATAAACTCTAATCTATATTTTGCAAAATATCAATAAATGATTTTAATATTACTTCTTGTTTACTTTTGGGTACATTTGCAACTAAGTGAATCAATTCAATGATGAGACTATGATTTTCTTCAAAGGTGGGCAATTCAAAAAATTCTTCTTTGGATATGTTAAGGGCTGCTAATAGTTTAGAAATGGTCTGTATTTTAAAATCGTATTTCTTGCCTTCAATATTT